>JAGDZR010000012.1:0-445806 GCA_049115695.1 Cyclobacteriaceae bacterium
CTTTTGGGTCCCAACCCCAATAGCGGCCCCACGATTCGTTCGCCCATACGCCACCCAAGAATGTGCCAATGGTTAGCATGAAGAGGCCTATTGTCATCGATAGCTCATTGATGTATGTTAACTCCATGACGGAATTATTTAATCGAGCTTTGTGCTTAGGAAACAAATTGAAAAATAGCACCATAACTCCTAACAATGCGCAGAGTGCCAATGGTGCGTAGCTTCCGACAATGATGGCAACATGAATTTTCAACCAGTAAGACTTTAGAACCGGTACCAGGTTCGTGATCTCAGGATTGAGCCAATCCAGAAAGGCCACAAACAGCAATGTGCCAGCGAAAATGGTGCTCAATGGTAAAACGAAATCACTCTTTTTCAAGAAAATGAATCCGAATAATAGAAGAAACCAGCTTACCAGAATGATCATTTCATAACCATTGCTCCATGGTGGGTAATCTCCGGCATACCATCTTAATATTAGGTTGAAGGTTTGTGCTGAAAAAGCAAGAGCTGTTGCTCCGATGGACATTATCAGAACAATCCGCACCACTTTACTAGTAGGTGCAAAAACTTTGATTACAGCCAATATCAGGGCAATAATCCCGATGAACCAGTAGGTGGAAAACAGCTTGTTGTTAATGCCCAGATTATTATACAATAATTCTGCTTTTCTACGTCCATAGGGTGGGTTGACTTCTTCACCGATGACATTTTGATAGGTAGTGATGTAGTCAAGATTCGTATTGGCATCTTCCCATTCGCCAGTTTCCTGTGCTTCCAGGATGGCCTGAAAATACATTGGAAGAATATTGGTGACGAACATGCTATCTTCTTTTTCAAACCCTTGATTCTCAATTCGATAGTCAAACCATGAATGATTGACATCCCCACGTTTTGGGAATATTTTCATATAATAGCCATCAAGTGCTTGAAACAAGATGTTGAACCTCTCATCAACGGCAAGGACTTCCTTGTCTAACTCTGATCGCTCAGCAGGCTTTTTTCTATTGGCAGATTCTACTTCATCGTACAGTAGATAGTTGCCTTCCTCATCCAACAGGTCAACAAAAGCAATGAGTTTGTCATTTTTACCGACCAATTCCAGAATAGGTCCACCCTTGTCTGTATCTACTCTGATCAATGGTACTTGCTGCCAATAGTAGGGATCAATATGAATTGCCAGGAATACCTGGTCATTCGTGAGCTGTTCACCTGATTCAGTATCAAGTTTGAGTTTGGATCCTCGGTATAGCTTTCGACCAAACTCAGAGGCCAGGGAATTAATTGGTTTGATACGCCCATCCATGTCCTGTACCAACAATGCGCCAAATCGCGCCGCATGGTCGGCATCAATGATATGTTTGTCGTCAATCTCAAAATCCTGAGCGAACAATGTAGAGGATATCAGCAAACCAATCATACTTGCTGTTTTTTTTGCAGTCTGCAGTCCGTTGAGTTTGCGCGCTACAAACATAAATCTTGAGTCTTTGCCAAAAAGGGTCCACATCATACCAAGAAACAAAAGCGTATAGCCAAGATAGGTGATTTGCGTACCCCAAAAATCGCGGTTGACCGAAAGCACCGTCCCTTTTTCATCCATGTCATAGCTGGCCTGGAAAAACCTAAAGCCATCATAATCAAGCACATTATTCATGAAGATACGGTAAGGCATTGAGCTGGATCCGTCACGAACAGTCACTTCACTTGCATAGGATGAAGGGCTCGTAGAGCCTGGGTATCGTTCAAGCTGGAAATCTCTCAGAAATATGGAAAAGGGTGTTTCAATGAGTTTAGGGCCATAGTTTATGGAGACTTTGTAATTTTCGAAAAGCTTAATTTGTGGCAATGAGTAGAAACCATCTACAGCAGCGAGTATGATTTCTTCTTTCTGATTGTCTACTGCGAGCTTTACAATGAGCAAGTCAGCTGCTGTCTCGGCCATTTCTTTGTCTTGAGCAGTCACATATTCTACTTTTTTGCCAATGTGATGTTGCGTAATCACGAATCCACCGCCTGTTTCAGTCTGATACAACGTGTTTAGTTTCAGCTCAGATCGCTCGTTGGGTGATACAGTGCCCGCAAGCTGAGTAGCCATCTGCATGAAATTGAGCAGGGTAGGGCTGGTGATATATAATCCACTATCGTCAGACTCAATGTTGATACCCCCAATTCTTGATTGATTAAATGTAAGGTCTTGACCTAGGAATTTGAAGCTACTTTTGGTTTCCAAATAGAGGTCTCGCCTTTCGCCATCAGAGATAACAATCTCAAGCACTTCATCTCCGAAATCTCCCGGATGCAAACCCTGAACAGCATTTGGCACAAACCGATCAATGGAGATGTTGAGTTTTTCAAAGTCTCTGCTGAAAGTGGGCTGAGATAGCACTGAACCTTTAATTTTTGTACTGTATGTATCCTCGTAATCACCATTGGTGACATCCAGATCCAGGTATCGCTCCTGAGAAATGATCTGATTGGATGCTTCTCCTTCACGAATCCTCATGATACCTTCATAGCTAAAATATCTCGTTACAAATGCACCAAGGATGGTAATGATAAAGGCGAGATGGAAGAGCAGAATTGACCACTTACCTTTTCGCCAAAGTTTGTATTTATAGATGTTGCCGACAAAATTGATTGACAACAAGACCATCACAACTTCGAACCACCAAGCATCATAAACCAATGATCTGGCAGCTTTTGTGCCAAAGTCATTCTCTGCGAATGTTGCATAAGCCATGGCTGCACCAAATATGAATAGCAGCACTATGGTCAAACGGTTGGAAAAAAAGGGTTTCAGTAGCTTTTTCATGCCTTGATCAGGTAGTGACGAAATTAGGCGGAGGTAAAAAAAAGACTGGATTTGATCAAAGATCAAATCCAGTTTGCAAATGTCTGATAATAATAATTATTTATCCCAGCCAGCCTCTCTTTTTTGAGCTTCATCCAGCCATTGAGGAATAATGTCTTTTTTGAATACTTCTTTTTCCTGCTCTAGTTTAGCCATGTCTAAACCAATGTATTCCTGTGCCTTGGCCTTGGTTGAGATGTCGGGGTACGCCAGCTCAGTATTTTGTCCTAAATCAGCAAATAAGCGTGCTAGCTTGATTCTTCCTTCCTGAGCGATGTTAATAGCTGAAGACACGATGCGAGACGTTTCAACAGGAGAGTGGAATTGTCCACCATGTGAAGCTACGGAATAATCCCATCTCCATTGTGCATGTCGAATATCCTGCAGAATGTCTTTCATCTGATCTTCTGTTGCTCCTAATTCCCAGGCCTGTCCTGCCTCAACATGTGCTCTAACAAGCACTTCTTCCAGTGTTTTCTGATTCTTTTTGATTTTAGATTGCCGCTCTACAACATCAGCCATCAAATCTTCTTTTTCCTCTCTATGACATACCTGACACGAGTTTGCTGGGTTGGCAAGTGGAGAACGAATCTGGTGATCTGTGAATTTCTGTCCGCCCTCTGTTTTATATGGCATATGACAGTCTGCACATGAAACACCTCTTTTGGCATGAATACCAGTTTGAAACAGTTCATAACCCGGATGCTGCGCCTTCAGCATTGGCGCCTTACTGATTGTATGCGTCCAGTCTTTGAATTCCATTTCATCGTAATACTTTTCCATATCCTCTACTGATGTACCGTACTTCCATGGGAAGGTGAGGTATGGTGTACCCTCCTTACCTGGTATTTTTTTATCAAAGTAGTATTCTACGTGGCATTGCGCACAAACGAGCGACCTCATTTCCTGATGAGTGGCACTGTTAATGTCTTTGCCCATGTTTTCAAATGCCTCAACCAGTGCGGGACGCGAAATTGATAGGCTCATTGTTTCTGAATCGTGACAATCAGCACATCCAATAGGGTTTACGATTTCAGCACCCTTATCTGCCCATTTACCATCATAGTATTCCTTGATGCCCATCTCATTCATTAACCTAGGCACATCGGGGCTCTTACATGTCCAACAAGTACTTGGCATTGGCCCTGTACCTGGGCCAGTAGGTCCACCGGTTCTTAAGGTGTTGTGAATATCGGTGACTGCATAGGCGTGACCTCTTGGTTGATTGTAGTCCTTGGAGAAGCCGTAACCTGCCCAAAGCACAACGAGTTCAGGATTTTCCTCCAGCGCATCTCTTAATGCAGAACCATTGTAAGGACTGGTAAAAGATGTATCGGCTGTACGCATAAAAGACTGATACTGTCGTGGGAAATTTTGGCCCCAAACCTGATTGCGTGGTTCATTTTCTCTGAGGTCCACTTGTGGCTGATATGCAAAAGTTGATTCGGCCTTTCTGCTAATAATACTATTTGCCAACAGGCTCAATAACAGCACAACGATGAGCGTGCCGAAGAATAAAATCCAATTTCGAAGTATGACGTTCATTTCTTTTTATTTTGATTGGTCTGATATGGCGTTTTCCAGCCAGTCTGGTACAATGAGTTTTTTTTCTAATTTCGGATTGACAGGATCTAACTGATATCCTACCGCCGAAAGACTTTTTACTTTACCATGCGGCACCTGCTGGTGACATTCCCAGCACTTTCGACTTGTTCTGTTCTCTTTATGGTTGTCTACCCAACTTGCCATTTTGGCATCTGTTACCTGATCCTCATGACACCTTACGCAATTGCTTTGAACTACTTCAGCGCTTGCGTCTTTCATGATAATTGCTTGTGGTTCCATTCTGAGGGTGAAGATTGTCGCATGATAGGCCCCATCCTTTGCTTTGAAATAATACTTATTGAAAATGTTGTCATGTGGAACGTGACAGTCATTACAAGAAGCAACTTCTCGGTGAGAGCTGTGATCCCAAGTAATGTACTCTGCGTTCATTACATGACAATTGATACACGCTTTTGGGTCATCTGACATGTAAGACACAATATTTGAAATCTTAACAATGTACAGGCCAAGTCCGCAAATTGCACCGATTAAGATGATTACCGGGATTCTCCATTCCGGAGGGGGGAGTAGGCGCTTGATTCTTTTCATTTGGTGATGCAAAAAAAGCATAGATTAACTCATTATTAAAAGTTCGATTAATGACTACAATCTATATCTTGTCTGACTTTTGTTAGGTTTTAAAAGGACTGGATTTTTCGCATGAAACAAAACAGGTTTTTGATTGTTTTTATATTCCAGTACTAGAAGAAGTAATATACAAAGTACATTTTTGCACAATGCGTCTGGAGTCCATCAAGGTACAGTTAATTTTTTTAGTTTCAATTATTATTGCAACTACTGTCATTAGCCTGTCAACTTATTCAATCTTTAAACTTCGAGAAGATTCTCTTCAAAGATCCGTAGAGTCAATAGGGTTTGCGGCTGATAAGCATGCCAACAACATCAAAGGGTTAATAGATCAAAGTCTTGTTTGTGCACAGAGCCTCTCCAGTATTTTTGAGTCATCTGTTTCAAAATCAACTTCAGACCTGACCAGATCTGAAGTTGATGCAATTCTGTGTGAAATATTGACAGATAACCAGCTGTTTTATGGAGCTTATACGCTTTGGGAGCCGAATGCATTTGATGGGCTGGATGACCAATTTCGAAATGCGACGGGAACGGATAGCACTGGGCGATATATCCCGTACTGGTCAAGAGATGTGGATGGTAGTTTGATAGTTGAACCGCTGGATTCGTACATGGCTGAAGACGGTCAGGGAGACTATTACCAAATTCCTAAATCCAACAAACAGAATTATTTAATGGAACCCTTAATGTATACTGTTAAGGGACAGGTAGTTGTGCTCACCTCAACTGTTTCTCCGGTTGTTGTGAATGATGAATTTCAAGCTATTGTAGGCGTTGATTTGAGGATTGAGAACTTTCATAATATGACGGAAAAATTAGCGGAAGAGATTGATCTGGAGGGAGTGAAAATTTCAATCATTTCCCAAAAAGGAAACTACGCTTCGCATTCACAGGATCAGGGTCGGGTTGGGCGTAATCTTGATGAGTATGAGATCAATGACTGGTTGTTGGATCAGCTTAGCCGAGGCGAGAAAGGCTTGATTCAAAGTGATTCGGTTCTGAGTGTATTTACGCCTATCACCTTTGAAAATGTAGAGACGTCATGGGGGATTTATATTGAGGTTCCAAGTCAAGGTATTATTGATTCAGGCAATGAAATACTATTTACACAGATCTTAATTGGACTTGCCGCATTGGTGTTGAGTATATTATCGATTTATTTAATTCTGAGGAAAAAACTAAGTCCGCTCAATACACTATCACAATATATGCAGGACATATCACAGGGTGATTTGACAATGGAAATTGAGTCAGGAAGAAAAGATGAATTTGGGAAAGCATTGAATGCACTGAGTGGAATGATACAGGAATTGCGCAATACGATAGGTCAAATATCTTCCATTGCAACAGCTTTGAATCATGCTAGTTTGGAAATCAGCAGATCTTCGAGGCGAGTTTCCCAGACAGCTACCGAGCAGGCAAGTTCTGTTGAAGAGGTATCGGCTACAATGGAACAAATGGCAGCAAATATTGACCTTAGCAAGAATAATGCTCAAGCAACTGAACTCAGCGCATTGAACACATCCAAGAATGCTCAAACCACTCAGGAGGTAGTAATGGAAACAATTTCCAGGATGAGTGAGGTGGCAGATAAGATTTCAATCATAGGAGAAATTGCTAGAAGAACTAACTTGCTTGCGCTAAATGCAGCGGTAGAAGCGGCGCGAGCCGGTGATCATGGACGCGGCTTTGCAGTCGTTGCTTCTGAGGTTCGAAATCTGGCTGAGAGGAGTCAACTAGCGGCAGTTGAAATAGATGATTCATCTCAAAAGGGTGTGCAATCTGCTGAAAACTCTCAACAAAGCCTGGAGCAAATAGTAAAAGAGATCAATGAAACTTCTACACTGATTCAATCCATTTCGGCCGCCAGCATTGAGCAAAGTACAGGTGCTCAAGTGGTGAATGAAACTTTGCAGAGTATTAATACAACGGTGCAGTCTTATGCCGAAATGGCTAATAAAATGTCTGAGAGTGCCTCAACATTGAAGAAGCATGCAAGTGAGTTAACTAATTGTGTCAAGTTTTTTAAAGCGTAGTTGATACAAAATATTTAACTATCTAACTGCTTCCACGTAACTATAGCCAGCAAAAATCCCAATACCATTTTCAATATTTGAATAGGTAGAAATAGGCTCTGATAGGGGATCCAGATTGTTTTTGGTAGTCAAATGTTTGTTGAAGAGATAATCGTAATAGTTTTCTGACAAAGACTTGAGATGAATCACAACAGGTGCATTTTCATCAAATTTGTAAAACTGCGTCTCTAGTGAAAATTCTTGACCATTGAACAATTCGTCAGTGAGCAATAGCTGATAAACACTCTCATCTTCCTGGCTCAGAATGCTGCCAGCACTGACGTTGGTAATATGGATGTCGCTGATGTGCATGGGCATAAAGTTGATTGAATCCCCTTTCATTTGGTAAATGATCAATTCATAGTAGTTTTCAGTCAGTGGGTCGTCCTGAATGGTGAGTTCAAGCAAAGAAACTGAACCGTTATCTGTGTATATGGCATTCTCAATTACCTCTAAATCAAGGAAATCAATTTGGGCCGGAGCAATTTCACGTGCGGAAATCAAATCAAATCCATTTACAGAAATGTGCAGGTCATATGAGGTATTTGAAACAATGGGTTCTGTACCCTGATAGACGCCATTGCCCTGGTAAAGGAGCAATTGATCAGTTCCATTGTTGCCGATAGTAATGGTCGCGTTTTCTATGTTGGCATAGGGTGTGTTTTTCAAAACACTTCTGCTGAGTGACAAATGTACACCAGGAACACTGCCAGTCTCGATAGTGGCATTTACTACGACTTGCTCAGCCGTTTCTTTGGAAATAGGGTCAAAATCCAGGGGTGAATCACAAGAGATCAGGACAATTACGATTATCAGTAGTGTTATTATATTTTTCATAATTTAGTTGAATTTGAAGTTGTAGGAGAAAGAAGGAACAAACCAAAAAGCACTAACCTGTCTGAGTTCTTTGTAGGTTCCTTGACCAGGCGGTTGGTAGGGCCTTTCAGACCCTTCTACCGCTGACATGTTGATGGCAAAAGCATTTTTCTTGCCATATGCATTGTAGATGGAGAAATTCCATGTACGAACGCCTCGTTTTTTGGCTTTTTCAAAATTGATTCCAAGGTCCAGTCGATGATATGCAGGTAGTCTTGCGTTGTTTCTGCCATCATAGTGCTCCACGGATTGGTTGACAATACTGCTTAGGCGATTGTAACCCAGATTGGGTAGTAGGGAGAGTGTACGATGCGAAGCAACAGGAAATGTGGCTGCATTACCGGTACCATAAATCCAAGAACCACTAAGATTGATTTTTTTGTTGATTTTGTGACTAGCTACTACTGAGGCATCATGACGTCTGTCGTATTTGTAGGGATAAGCATTACCACCATTTAGCTTAGTGAATTTTCTGTTTGTACGAGAGAGGGTATATCCAACCCACCCTGTTGTTTTTCCAATGTTTTTTTTCAAGAATAATTCTGCGCCATAGGAATTACTGTTGCCATCGGTATGGATTTTTTGGTCCCATGAGACTTTTGCATCCGTAAAATTGGCTCCTTCCTGATAAGCGATAAGGTTATTCATGGTTTTATAGTACCCTTCCAGAGAAAGGAAGTATCCCTTTTGAAAGTCAAAGTTGAATGCTCCGGCAAGTTGTCTGGAGGTGCTTGGAGGTGCCTTTGAGGTAGCAGGTACCCAAAGATCCAGAGGAATGCCCATGGCACTGTTGGTAAGCAGATGGATGAATTGCATCATCGAGGCGTAAGAAAGATTGACTTTAAGCAGTGGGTTTATCTTGTAACTGGCAGATATTCTTGGTTGCAGCGATTGGTAAGTAGTGTTGTCCACGAAGAGCATGGATCCATGAACACCGAGATTGGCTTGTAGTCTACTGGTGAGAGCAATCTCATCTTCTACAAATACAGAAGACTCGTTGGAGTATAAAACCGCACTGCGAAAGGTGGTGTCACGCTTACTTGTTCCATTTACAGTACTGAGTTGCCCAATCCCTGGCTCGAACCTGTGAAATATACTGTTGGTGCCGAATTTGATTTTATGTGTTTGATTGGCGAAATAATCGAATTGCGTTTTAAATCCGTAATCACGAATTTTTGAGTGAAATGCATTAGTAAAGCTGCTTGTCACATCCGGGCTTCCTTCTGTTTTGTTTTTTACTGCAATACCAAGATCGAATAGGGTATAGGTGCTATTGAAATTAAAAAACAACTTGTTATTGAAGGTGTGATTCCATCTGAACGAGGCTAGTTTATTGGCCCAAGCCACATCTACCTCAGAGCCGATAAATCCACTTGACCCGTCAGTATGTGTAACTTTTGTGCCTTCATCTACCCAAATAGCATCACCGCTTGAATAAAACGAAAGATACATATGATCTTTGTCGCTCACTTTGAAATTTGTCTTGGCCGTTAAATCCTGGAAGACAATATTTTGTCTGAGTTTGGCATTTGGATCACCATCCAGATCACCAATCATTTTCAGGGGTAGATCAATGAATGTCCTGCGACCGCTGAGCAAAAAGGAGGCCTTGTCTTTAATGATCGGACCTTCAATAGTGGCCTTGGAAAGTAAGTACCCTAATCCGATTTCACCTGTATATCGCTGCATATTTCCTTCTCTGAGTCGCACGTCCATGATGGAGGAAACTCGTCCACCATATCTGGCAGGAAAACCTCCTTTGTACATGTCCACATGTTTTATCGCGTCAGCGTTGAATGTAGAAAACAGATCAAAAGCATGGGAGGAGTTGTAGATGATGGCACCATCCACCAGGATCAGGTTTTGGTCCGGTCCACCTCCACGTACGTAGAAACCACCGGAGTTGTCATTTCCTGATTTGATTCCCGGCATGAGCGTCATGGTCTTTATGATATCAGGTTCACCCATAAATCTGGGGAGATTTTTAATCTCCTTTGGCTGTACAGACATCTTGCTCATCTGATTTTCTGCCGTGCGACTGGCTGTGACCACTACTTCGTCCAACTCCCCAGCCTGAGGGGTGAGAAGAATGTCAACTGGTTGGTTGTCATTTGAAATGCTGATCTTTTGATCCTGATAACCAACATAGGAAACCCTAAGATTGGGTGTATTTCCCTGGTAAGTATAGCTGAAGAATCCATAAACATTTGTGACTGCCCCTGTTTTTCTTTGTTCATCATAAAGTGTGACACCTATTAAGGCTTCATTGCTATCTGAGTCCTTTACATATCCACTGACGGTTCTCTTTTCAGAATTATCTGAGTTTTTAAAGAGAAGAATTTTTCGATCTTTAAGTTGATAGCGGCACTGGCAAGTTTCGGAAATACGGTTGAGTAGTTCGTCCAGGGTGTTTTTGTCCTTAGATAACTCAATAGCTCCAGTAGATGAAAGGGTATTTGAACTGTAGGAGAAAGTGAAGTCTGTTTGAGATTCAATTTCACCTATGACCTTTTCTATGGAATATGTGCCCGGTGTGATTTGGATGATTTGATCTGTTTGAGCATGGACTGCTGATACCATCAGACAGCCCAGTATTACTAGTGCTTTTTGCATTGTTGTGATTTGTTATTTTGAGTAAATTTTAAATCCGGTCGATGTGATGCTGACCTTTGCACCTAGAATGATCGATATCTCATTAAGGACTTCCTCAATAGTTGCTTTTTCGAAAACTGTGCTCAATTGAACCTTATCGTCAATTTCATCTAATTCTATGTCGACGTGATAGAGTTTCTCAATATCTGTAATAGCAATCGATAATGGGGTTTGCTCGAAAATCAGGCGTTGTGTTTTCCAGGCGTTGTGATTGGGATTGTACTGAATCAATTTGATCCCTTGAGATGCCGAAAAGGCTGCAGCCATACCTACTGTGAGGATCTCTTTGGTAGCGCCATCATCAAAGGCAACTTTACCTTCAATTACACTCAATGTGATATTGTGGTCCCGATATTCCAGACTGAACTCAGTCCCAAGTACAGTAGTTGAGATATTTCCTGTTTCTACAATAAATGGCCTGTCCGGATTCTTTGTTACTTGAAATTGACCTGTTCCTTCCAGCACTACTCGTCTGTCATCTTCATCGTATGACTGACTAACTTTTAGACTGGCTCCCTGATCAAGCGTGACAGTAGTGCCATCGGATAGTGTAAAGGTTTCTACATTGTGATGAGCAATCAGAGTAGGACTCTCAGTAATACCATTGAATAAGAAAAAGTAAATCAAATAGCTGGCCACAACAAGTAGAGAAATTGAAGCTGCCCACCTGAAGTATAGAGGTCTGTTCTGTCTTCGGATATGTGATTGTACTTTTTCCCAGTCAGCTTGTCTGGTGTCAGCACTGAGATAGGTAATCTCACCTGATTCCTGCCAGAGTTTGACTACTGATTTGTACGCAGATTGGTTATCGCTAGAAGCCGAGCGCCAGGAGTTGAGTTGAGCGCTTTGATGCTCGGATAGTTCATCCCTTTGTTGCCTGATGATTAATTCAAAAATATCGTCACTCATGTTTCGTCGTTTGATTAATAGAGAGAGAAAATCAAACAAACACGTACGAGAGATCGATATTTTTTTTCTAGATATTCATCAAGTATATGATTATCAGTAGTTTACCCCTCAAAATTTTTAGCGCTTTTGAGATCTGAGTTTCTACAGTTCGCTTGGAAATGCTCAGTCGATCGGCTATCTTTTGGTTGCTTAATCCTTCAAATCTGTTCATGATAAAGATGCGACGGCATTGCTCAGGGAGCTCGTCAATGGCTGCCCAAATTAGTGTTTCGGCTTCTGCCTGCTCAAGCAAGTCCTGATCGATCGTTAAGTCAGCCTCATTTGGAACCATGAACGTCTGATCATTTTTCAAGGACAGTAGGCATTGATGATAAACAGACTTGATGAGATAAGATTTAAGAGAAGTTGAGATATTGATGTTAGATCGCTTGTCGTAGAGTCTTATAAAAACTTCCTGAACCACATCTCTAGCTAAATCTGGTGTTTTTACAAACTTCATGGCGTAAGAAATAAGTAATGAGTAATACTCATTGAAAAGTTGTTGATAGGCCAGTTCGTTTCCTTTTTTCAACCCTCCAATAATTGCTCGATCCTCAGTTCTCATTACCTATTCTTGTTCCTTCTGATTTGAGTTCAACGTCCTTGTTTGAGCTAAACACCAGAATCGACCAATGGTGCTGTTTATAACATCCACACTGCACATTGCCTGATCTAGCCGATATTCCTGGCGGCTAAGTTAGCCACCAATTGTTATAAGGTGATTCATTATTCCTACCTGGCAGGCTTATTTACTTTGATCCAAAATTTCAAAGGGGGTTAGTCAAGATTCTGCTATCAGAACAGGTGTATGGTTTTAATTGCATTCAGTATTTCACATCTGGAATTTTTTAATTCACAAATTGTGAAAATGGTTTTATTTGGATTGTTGACGCTTTGGTAATTCAATTTTGAATTGTGTTCCCTTATCTCCTGAATCAACGGTAATCTTTCCTGCATGTTCCTCAATAATCCCATAGGAAATGTAAAGGCCTAGACCGGTCCCCTTTCCAGCTTCCTTGGTGGTATAAAATGGATCAAATAGATGTGGTATTTCAGCTTGGTCAATTCCTATCCCATTATCACGAATCAAGATGGTAATGCAATCATCAGAAGATGTCATTTCAATTGCTATAGTCCCTTTATGTGCGACAGCATCGATAGCATTGCTTAGAAGGTTTACGAAAAGTTGACCGATTTTGCCCGGTAGGCATTCGCATGTAAGACTTTTGGGGAATCGACTGTCAATTTGGATTGATTTGGGTTTTATTTTGTGAGAGAGAATAACAAGCGCGTCTTCACAACATTCGACAATGTTGTATGCCTCGAAATTCTGATTTTCGTTATAGCTGTAGTTTCTGAGACTGCTTATAATTTGAGAACTTTTTTCAACTCCCATTCCAATGATTTCCTTCAGCTTTAAGTATATCTCCTGATCTTCCTTGCCAAGTTTGTTAGACTTCTCATATAATTCGAATAATCCTTGAGTGGCTCCTGAAATGAAATTGATAGGGTTGTTTATCTCATGCGCAATACCTGCAGTGAAAATTCCAAGAGAGGCCATTTTTTCAGATAATAATAGCTTTGATTTGGTTTCCTTAAGTGTTTTAATCGTTTCCTCGAGATGTTTAGCCTTTTCCAGAAGTTGATTATTCGAATCTTCTAGTTGTGTATTGAGATTGCTCACCTCAGTGGTGCGTTCTACTACCTGTCTTTCCAGCTCCTTTTTTCGTTCAATGAGTGATATAGTTCTATATCTGATAAACCCAATGATACCCGCCAGCACGATGATGATAAGTCCTATATAAAAATAGGTGGTCATCCACCATGGAGGAATGATAATGATTTGGATGGATGCAACCTCCTCAGACCAGATGCCATCTCGATTTGCAGATTTTACTTCAAAAATGTAATTACCGGGATCCAGATTGGTATAGGTAGCTTCTTTCCGCGTCCTGACAAAATTCCATTGCTCTTCAAAATTTTGGAGTCTGTAGGCATATTGAGTCCGATCAGGCTGAGTAAAACCAATTCCAACGTAGGATATCGTAAATACTGATTGATCATATGCAAGATTTATTTGATCCGTCTGACTCATGTGTTTTTTGAGAACTGAATTGGCCCCTATCTCCACCGGTTGATTGAATATGCTCAAGCCAATGATTTTAGGAATAGGGACATTGTGATCTTGGGACATGCTGTCAGGATGAAATATGTTATAGCCTTTGTAACCTCCAATCGCAATCTCTCCGGTGGACAATTTTTTAATTGCTCTTTTATTGAACTCTCCACTTTGAACACCATCATCGCTGTAGTAATTTTTTACTTCATAGGTTTTGGGGTCAAATCGGGTAAGACTTTTTGATGTACCCATCCATAAGCGACCTTCTTTGTCGGAAGCAATTGACCTGATATTGTCACTGTCAAATCCATGGTCGGAATCAAAGTTCTCAAAGTGATTAAGTTCAGGAATGTATTTACTTAGCCCTCCTTCAGTAGCTGCCCAAATATGTTGATCTTGATCTTCAAATATAAAATTTACCGTGTTGCTTGCCAGCGAATTTGAATCATTCGGGTCGTGTGCATATCTGTGAAATTTGAGGGATTGAGGATCCCCTGATGTCTTGTTCAGTCCATTGAATTCCGTGGCAATCCATATTTCACCTTTGGACGTTTCCATGAAGTGCAGTATGTTGTCGTCATTTAGCGAAAGACCTGTTGATGGATCAGATTCATAACTACTGATTAGATTTCCATCTGGGTTGAATATTGATAATCCATACCGGTAACCACCGATCCACATGTTTCCCTGGCTGTCTTTGAACATTGAATAGATGTCTCTAAGTCCTTCTATGGAAGCGTATGGGGTTGTGAATTTTCCAGAATTTGGGTTAAAAACGGAAATGCCTGTTTGCCAGGTCCCAATCCACAGGCCCCCTTGATTGTCTCTTTCGATGCATAGGGCTGCATTAGAGCCAATGCTATTCTTGTCTTTTTCGTTTCGTTGATAGCTTGTAAACTGATTGTTGGATCTATCCATAAAGTTCAAACCACCTCCATCGGTTGTGATCCATATATTACCCGCTGAGGTTTCCAAAAAACTAGTGACGACAGGACTGCTGATTGAATTTCCGGTTTCGGAGTATTCATAGAGTTCAAACTTTGAAACCGCAGGATCATAAATGTCTATTCCCGCAAGATGGCTGCCTACCCAGAATCTTCCTTGACGATCTTCAAACAGATACCTGACAGACATGTTACCAATGCTGTTTGGATCATTATCGCTGGGTTGAAATCTTGTAAAATTGTCTTCCTCAGGATTGAAAAGATGTAATCCTCCATTTTGATTTGCAAGCCAGATATTTCCTTTAGCATCTTCGATCATATGATCAACTCTGTTGTTGAACAAAGAATGATTGTCATCTGGTTGGTTTTGATATAGAGTGAAAGCATCCATTGAGCTTTCAAGACGGGTTTTAAGTACTCCAAAATCCGAGAGCATTACCCAAAGTTGATCTTGTGAATCTACGAACAATCGTCTCACAGGTCTATCGCCAAGGACCTGTCTTATATTTATTTGCCCAAAACGTTCAATTTTTGATGATTGATCATCATATACCCAAACACCAAAGTCACTGGTTCCTAATAATAGCGTCTGATCAGGTCCACTTTCAATATCAAGAACCGTGTGTTGTGTCAATAATTTGGCATTCCACGATGCAATGACCGATCGAAACTCTTTTCTCTTTTCATCGAAAAGTTGTAAACCTCCAGCTGCACCGCTTACCCAGATTCTGCCTCTCTTATCTTCATGAATGTCATGAATGTGATTATTTGCTCCATTTTTTGACGCAATAGGTTCATTGACATGACGCTTAAAGTTGTCAAGATCGCGATTGTACTCATATATTCCGTTTTCGGTTGCAATCCAGAATCTATTCCTCCTATCCTCGAGTACTTGGTAAACTCGACTGGCATTAAGACTTGTTGTATCATTGCTATACAGGTATTCTGTTAAGTTAACTCCATCATATTTGTGAAGGCCGGCAAGTGTCCCAATCCATATGTACCCTTCATAATCCTGTGCAATGCATTCAATTCTATTACTATTGAGCGGTATGTTTAAGTGCTTGAATTTGTACTGTGCCGGGAGACTTACAGCACCCATCAATAGCATGCATACAAAAGCGAATATGGTTTTACTGTATTTATGAGAAGACATTGATTTTCCTGGGGCTTTGTTTTTTAATCTGTCAATCATAAGTGTCTAATTGACTAGCTGATTGACGTGTTGGATAAAGTCAGACTTGTTCAATGGTTTGGATAGATAAGCTTCCAATATTCCATCTTGTATTGCCGAATCAATCTCATCAGATTTAACAAATGCTGAAAGCATCATTAATTTAACCCCACTGTAGCGCTCCTTAACCTGGCGAGCAAATGTCAGTCCATCCATCTGGGGCATTTTCCAGTCTGTAATGATCAGTTTGATCTCGGGATGGTCATCTAAGATTTTGAAGCCATCAGCGGCGGATAATGCCGAATGAATATTGAACTTTTGGTTTAGCAGAACTTCAAATAAAAAGAGGTTGGTCTCTTCATCATCTACATACAGTATGGGTATTTGCTTTATTTGCACAGAGTTTTAAAGTTGCCGTCAAACTAAGTTAATCAACTAATATCATAATATTGATTAGATTTTATCTGAGTCATTATTTGGACAATTGTTCCAACGCCGATGCTCGATTACCTAACAAATCCAGACTATCCTGGTATTGCATATTTAAAACTCACCCAACGTTGATTAATTTAAGTTGTCCTGGTTTTTTCTATAGGGGATCAGTTTATTCTTGGAAGTCCAATGTACGGTTTAGTTAGCCAGTTCACTTTTTATAATAAGGTGACTTATTACCAACGCCTGGTGGGCCTATTCACTTTTATCAAAATTTCAGAAGGATATCCATTGTCAAGATCTTGCTTATCGCTCAGTGTAAAAATCTAATAGGACTTAGTTTTTTGTATCGTGATTATCCGCTTTTGATGAACAATCAAGACCCAACGATGGTGTGCTTTTATTAAAAAAAATGCTGAAAATATTTTTATTCTAATTAGTCTACCATAAATTGGTCGACCAATTATAGGTTTTAACCCGAATGGAATTACTTAACAACTTTTCTCAAATAGAGATTGAGTCGCCTTCAGACAAGATCATTCGACAGATCAAGGATCTGATTTCTTCAGGACAATTAAAACCTGGAGATAAGTTGCCATCTGAACGACTTATGTGCGAAAGGTTGGGGGTCGGTCGGACTCATCTTCGAGATGCGCTCAAAAAATTGGAATTCTATGGCATCCTCAAGACGCTTCCGCAGAGTGGTTCTGTTGTGGCTGGTCTAGGACTCCCTGCACTCGAAGGATTGATTACAGACATGTTGAGTTTGCATGGAAATGATTTTAAATCACTCGTTGAGACCAGGGTAATTCTTGAAATGAATGCTGCAATGCTTGCAGCTAATAATAGAACAGAGACTGATTTGATCGAGTTGGAACACGCATTGGTTGCGCATAAAGAGAAAGTCAGTAGAAATGAATCTACTGTGGAAGAAGACTTACTGTTTCATTTGAAGATTGCTGAGGCAAGTAAGAATTCTGTGCTCAAGTCGCTTATGCTCATCATTACTCCTGATATCATCACATACTTCAAAACGCATGATGTGTGTGGTGAAGGGAGGTCAGAAATTGCATTGGAACAGCATGACATGCTCCTCAAATGCATAAAAGAAGGGGATTCAGCATCAGCGGGGCTGCTCATAAAAGAACATCTCAGTGATATCGTTGATTATGTGAATGGTCCGGAACTTAAAGTGTAATTGAATTAGAAACAAATAGATAGAAAACGTAACAATTATGAAGAACATGATAACTAAAACAAGCATGAAGCACATCTTAATGATGTCCTTACTAGCATCAATGACGGTGCTTTTTTCCTGTGGAGAAGACCCGGTTGATCCTGCAACTGTGAATGCAGGCTTTACATCCGAAGTAGATTTGGATGATTCGTTTACCTACAATTTCACTAATACAACAGTGATTTTAGGTATTGATGATCTTACTGGATCATATTCCTGGGATTTTGGTGGTGATGGAACATCTACCGAAGCAGCTCCAACGCATACTTTCTCTGCAGCAGGGGATTACACTGTTGTTTTGATAGCAACTGCTGCTGATGGAACACAAGGAACAGCTGAAGAAACAATAACAGTAACAGCTCCAAAGAATAAGTGGGCTTCTATTGGTGATACCAGAGATGATGATACTGGTGAGCTTAGATTTGCACTTCCTTCTAACACAGGTGTAGATAATATTCTTGCAGGTAGAGTGACTTTTAAATACAGAGTTCACGCTGACGCTAAGGACGGTTTCCTTCACCTGGCAGGTATGTCAGGAACTGGCGATTTTGCTATTATGGAAACAAGAATTAAAGACGAAGGCAGTCATGAATTCCGTGAAGGAGCTTCTGATGAGGCAATCGCTGCTGCAAATTTCCCTGATCCTAAAATTGACGAATGGGTAGAAGTTGAGGCGAGCTGGGCAGCTAATGGTACTGATGCTCCTACCTGGAGTCTTTCAATGGACGGTCAAGTTGTAATCGCTGACGCAGTAAGTACAACAAACGGTGGTGATGGCGATGTAGCTGATCACTTATTAAATACTAAAGATGGTCTTTTCTATGTATCATGGAAATACAATTCAAATTCATCTACACATGATGGAGTTTACGAAATTGATGATATCGTATTGTATTCTTCTGATTCAGGATCAGAGGTGGTAGTATTCGAGGATGATTTCCAGGATTATCAAACAGGAACGTCTTTGGATCTTGATGATAATGCAGAATCTGCATATCATGCCAATACTTCTGAAGCTACAGTGGTAGAAGAGGATTAAGGATCTTATAGTAGATTTTAAGATTAGTTAAAATTCACATTAAGAGGAGCGTTTTCACGAAAACGCTCCTTTTTTCATTTCAGAGCTTCCAGATTTCTTATTGAGAACATTTAAGGCCTGGATCGTGATAATGGGAGATGCAAGAGCGTTGAGCATGGGAATCCGGTACGCATGTAGAATTAAATAAAGAGAAGAATCATTAGCCATTTTCTCTTATATCTTGGTTTGTCAGACTCCTTGATAACTAATGGACCAATTGAAAATTATTTAATCTCGGATCTAAGATTCAAAGAATATGAAAATAAACCTAGATTATTTGGCTATGAAATTGGAGTACCGTAAATTGGTCGACCAATTAACTAATTATTAATTGGGTTGATGACACACGATAGAGATGAGATTTGTGCATAGATCAAAGATTTATTCTCTCAGTGATTTGGTTTGTTTAGAAACTGAAAAGCCAGTTATCTTATAAATGGCTCTTTTAAAGAAAGGGTTATTAAAATGAAAGGATTGACTAGTGTGATTGCAGGCATTGTTAGGAGTCGTAAAGGGCTTCATTGGCGAACTCGCAATGAGACACCAGTTTACTATTATTTAACGAATTATTACCTATGAATTATTTTTCACAAAGTACAAATGGACGAACGAGGAAGGTGATGAGCCTCATAGTTTTGTTCATCTGCTTGGTTTCTGGGAGTGCATTTGCACAAGGGACCATTAGTGGTCAAATCACCGATGAAAATGGAGAGGGTTTACCTGGAGCTACTATTAAGGTTCAGGGAACAAGTACAGGTACGATTACTGATTATGATGGAAATTTCAACTTGTCTGCATCTACTGATGCTGTATTAGAAATTTCATCAATTGGTTTTATCTCACAGACCATTCCTGTCAATGGACAAACTTCCTTCAAGATCACCCTACTTGTTGATGTTAAGCAATTAAGTGAGGTGGTAATAATTGGTTATGGTGTCGTTCAAAAAAGCGATATCACAGGAAGCGTATCCTCGGTTAAAGCTGATGATCTACAGGCATTTCCTTTATTGAATGCAACTCAGGCTTTACAAGGTAGAGCAGCCGGGGTAGTGGTGCAGTCAGAAAATGGCGGTGAACCTGGTGCTCCTGTTGATATTAAAATCAGAGGTACCACTTCTTTCACAGCTAGTAGCTCACCACTCGTGGTAGTGGATGGTTTCGTTGGGGCTACAATGCCTCAGCCAAATGATATCGAATCGATGGAAATCCTGAAGGATGCCTCTGCAGCAGCCATTTATGGTTCCAGGGGTTCTAATGGGGTGATCATGGTGACAACCAAAAAAGGGACACCAGGAAAAATCACTGTTGAGGTAAATTCAGCGGTATCTTCTTCTGCAACCACCAACAGGTTAGACTTGTTGGATGCTGATCAATACACTGATTTTCAGACTATACTAAATCCAGCATATGTACAGGGTCCTGAAAATACGGACTGGCAAGAGGAATTGTTCAGAAGGGGATCGGTCCAAAATCATCAATTTTCTGTTGCCGGCGGAAGCGATAATATTAATTTTTATGCGTCTGCCAATTATTTCAATCAGGGTGGAGTCATCATCAATTCTGCATTTGAGAGAGCTTCATTTCTAACCAACGTAGATGCACAGGTAAACGATAAATTAAAAATCGGGGTAAGTCTCTTTACTCGCAGGAGTAAGAAAAATGGGGTAGCTACTCAATCGACTGGAAGCACTGCGAATGGAGGAGGAGATGATGTGATCGGTTTGATGTTCAGGTTCCGGCCCGATTTAGGCATTTACAACGATGATGGAAGTTTCACCTCTCAAAACGTAGGGGGCTTGCTTGACAATCCTTATGCTGTTGCAACAGAACGGATCAATGTAAACAAGGAAGACAGAAACAGAGCAAATCTGTATTTGGATTACAAAATAATTGAAGGATTAAGTTTTAAATCGACTCTGGGAGTTCGCTCAAGGAACGAAAATATCTCAACCTATATCCCATCTACCTTAACAGAAACAGATGGTGGAGTAGGAGGTACGGCAAGAATTCGCAATCGTCAATCCTCTTATTTACTCAATGAAAATTATGTTACGTACACACGGGGTATTAGCAAAGGAAATTTGACCGTTGTAGCAGGTCATTCCTATCAGCAAGACGTGACTGAAAGGTTTTCAGCTGGAGCTCAAGGATTGATCAAGGATAGTTTTAGTTATCATAATTTGGCGGGTGCAGCCACTCCGTTAACCCCTTCTTCAAGTTATTCTAAGACCGAAATTGAGTCGCAATTTGGAAGGTTCAATTTTGATTGGGATGATAAATATTTACTAACAGCTACTGTCAGAAGGGATGGATCATCGAGGTTTTCAGAAAATGAGAAATATGCCATATTCCCATCCGGAGCATTTGGATGGAGGATTTCGAACGAACCATTTTTAAGCGGCTTACCAGTATTTTCTAATCTTAAGTTAAGAGCTAGTTATGGTATAACAGGTAATACATCCATTCCTGCACTTTCGTCCTTTGCAACTTTTGATGATGTGACGGGATTGGGCCAAGGAGGTGTTGTAGCAGGAGTAGTTCCTGATCAGGCAGCCAACGGAAGCCTTAGATGGGAATCTTCATATCAGATGAACATTGGACTTGATGTAGGCTTATTTGATGATCAGGTCACCATGGAGCTGAACTATTACAACATTGATACTAAGGATGTTTTAATGCCTGATTTTAATACACCATTGTATTTGGGAAATCTGACTCGCTTTGCACTTAAGAATATTGGTGAGATGAATAATCAGGGATTTGAATTCTCCCTGGGAACGACCAATATTTTTACTGAAAATGTACAGTGGACAACTGATTTCAATATATCTACTAACACAACGAAGGTAGTGTCATTGATAGATGGGTTGGATGTATTTTTAGATGCCTCTCCAGGTTATTTCAGTAGGGATAGAACACATATTCTTCGCGAAGGAGAAGTTCCTGGTATGTTTTGGGGATACGTTTATGAGGGTGTTTACACAGGAGGAACGCTCCCAGATGGTACGGCGATGTTTTCAGGGGGAACCATTGGAGATCCAATGTTTGCTGAGGTTGCCGATGAAAACGGTAATTATGATGGTGTGATTGATACATATGACCAACAAATTATCGGTGATCCAACTCCAGACTTTACATATGGTATCAATAATACTGTGTTATACAAAGACTTTAGTTTGAACGTCTTTATTCAAGGTTCACAGGGAGGTGACATATTTAACCTAACTAGAGTGCAGCTGATGAATGGTGATGCAAATGCACTTACTGACATACTGGATGCCTGGACACTTGAAAATCCTGCAAGCAATATTCCAAGAGTTGGAAGTAATTCACAAAGAGAATTGTCTACACGGTTCATTGAGGACGGAAGTTACTTAAGATTGAAAAATGTTGCAGTGGGTTATTCGCTACCAACCAACATTGTAGGAAAGATCGGTTTATCTAATGCGCGAGTATCATTTAGTGCGCAAAACCTACTTACGCTTACCAATTATTCAGGATTGGATCCTGAAGTAAGTTATTTTGGAGGTGGAGGTGAAAGTAACAATCCTTCCAACCCCACTAATCCCAATACGTCGAATGGGTTTGATTACGGCAATTATCCGACGATCAGATCATACACATTTACCGTTAACCTGAAATTTTAAAACTACTCGAAATGAATAGATATAAATCTTTGCTTTTGTTGATACTAGGATTGTCAACATTTGCATGTTCGGATTTGCAAGAAGAACCTATTGGAATTTTGGTTCCAGAGACCTATTTCACTGATGCTGCTTCTGTTGAGGTGGCCATGAATGGTGTATACGCCAGATTACATCATCGATTTTTTCTAGCTCGAGAAACAGCTATACAGATTATGCTGAGAAGCGATATGGTGGACATAGGTAATCAGGGCACTCGACAAGAAAGAATTGATCACAATGAATTCAATGATATTGCCGACAATGGCAATACGATTGTCGCATGGGGAGCCATGTGGGATATCGTTTCAGCCTGCAACCTCACCATATTTGGAGCTTCAATAGCATCTGGGGATCAGGATCGGTTGAATGTACTAAGCGGACAAGCACATTTCATTCGAGCCTTGACATACTATCATCTGGTGAGGCAGTTTGGACCTGTTATCTATATAGATGAGCCTGTTTCGGATGTCGCAGGTTTGAGCAGTGCTTCGCCTAATTCAGTTGAGGATATATATGCTGGCATCATCTCCGATTTGGAATTTGCCAAGTCAGTTTTACCCAATACTGTTACCAATAAGTCTGTGCCATCAAAGGCTGCAGCGAGCGCATATCTTGCCTCAGTTTATTTAACTACTGGTGATTATGCAAAGGCGCTTTCTGAAGCAGAAGAGGTCATTGGTCATTCTAATGATGATGGTGACGGAGCATATAATTTGGAACTAGATGATGATTTCCAAAACCTGTTCCATTATGCCAATGTGAAAAGTTCAAATGAACCCATTTATGTTTTGGATTTTATTGGACTTTCTCAGGCCACAAACTGGACAACCGATTATCTGGCTCCATTGTCAGGTATTTCGGGAAATCAGGCATATCCTCATCAAGGAGGTTGGACAGTATTAGTTCCTTCCATGGAAGTTTTCTCCACTTGGGATGGTCGGGATTACCGTAGAGCGGTGAGCTTTGATACCACAGCGGTATCAGCGACCTTGAATAACGGTGACCCTGTGGATTATACTCAGTTTAGCCTGATTGATCCAATAAATCCTAACAGACCGCACATGGCCAAGTACCATAGATTTCCTGGTGAAAATACTTCTGCCAATGGAAGAGAGTCTGAATTGGATTACTTGTTAATGCGCTACGCTGAAGTATTGCTGATCGCTGCGGAAGCTGCTGTAGAACAAGGCGATAATGGCAAAGCTCTGATGTATTTGAACAAGGTACGAGCACGCGCAAGGAATGGAGCTGTTGATGGAGATAATGTAATGTATCCTCCTAGTGCATTTCCAGTAGATCATACAGGGACTGTTTCAATTGAGGACGTTTTAGAAGAACGAAGACTCGAACTCGCTTTTGAAGGAAAGCGCTGGTATGATATTGTCAGAAGAGATTTAGGACAATCCGTTTTCAGCTCATCAGGGCTGGAAGGCGATAAACCTGGATTTGTTTATCCTGATGATTATTTGATTCCAATTCCTGCAGATGAGGTATTAAGAAATCCTAACCTGGGAGACTAACATTAGATAACAATTAGCAAAAAGGC
The DNA here is from genome assembly GCA_049115695.1 of Cyclobacteriaceae bacterium. Taxonomy (GTDB): domain Bacteria; phylum Bacteroidota; class Bacteroidia; order Cytophagales; family Cyclobacteriaceae; genus JAGDZR01. The sequence continues at coordinate 23,815 of JAGDZR010000012.1, forward strand.
ACTCTTCATTTGAGGAGGGTGCTTTTTTATCATTCAAGCGTGCATAAGCATGTTGTGTTTGTACAACACTAGCGGCGCTGAGTTTGCAAATGAATATAAATAAATGAAGGAAGTCCTGCTCATATTGACGGTTTTCTCAATGGTGCTCTGCAACGGACAGGAAGCTCACCCTAACTTAATTTTAACTCCGGCAGGAGTGGAATCAATGCGAGCAAGTTTGGGTAGTGTGCCACTATTTGATCAATCGGTGGCAGAGACTCGAAAGGAGGTTGATGCAGAAATTAAGAACGGCATTGACGTACCAATTCCCAAAGATTTGGCGGGTGGATATACCCATGAGCGACACAAAGCAAATTTTTTTATCATGCAAAAGGCCGGTGTACTTTTCCAAATCACCGGTGAAGAAAAATATGCTCATTTTATCAAGGAGATGCTACTCGTGTATCATAGGATGTGGCCTACGATTGGTAAGCATCCGGCTGAAAGATCCTATGCCAGAGGAAAGCTTTTCTGGCAGTGCCTGAATGATGCCAATTGGCTTGTGTATACTGCCCAGGCTTACGATTGTATCTATGATTGGTTAGATGAGAAAACCAGAAACAAATTGAACGATGAGCTCTTCAGACCATATGCTGATTATCTCTCTCTTGAAAACCCAAGATTTCATAATCGATTGCATAATCATAGCACCTGGGCCAATGCGGCTGTCGGCATGATAGGTCTGGTGATGGATGATGAAGCATTGATCGATAGAGCACTTTATGCATTCGATGTGGATAAAGAATCCGGACTGATTGACAATGACGGTGGATCACTCAATTTGAAGGGTTACAAAGAAGGAGGCTTTCTGGCACAGATTGATCATTCGTTTTCGCCAGATGGATATTATACTGAAGGGCCGTACTATCAGCGCTACGCAATGTATCCGTTTCTGATTTTCGCACAGGGATTGGCCAACAAAAAACCTGAACTAAATATTCTGGATTATCGGGACGGCTTATTAATCAAGGCAGTGAATGCATTGATAAATCAAACCAATGCCCAGGGAGAATTCTTTCCTATCAATGATGCGCAGAAAGGAATGTCTCTTCAATCCAGGGAACTGGTCATTGCTGTGAGTATGGCCTATCACTATGGCTGGAATAATCCGGAATTGCTTTCAATTGTCAAAAATCAAGGACGTGTACCATTAAACGACTCAGGTCTTGCTGCAGCCAAGGCTATTGCACAGGGCAAAGCAGTTCCATATGTATTCAAAAGCATGGAACTAACGGATGGAGCTGCAGGAGATGAAGGGGCCATTGGTATCATTCGGACTGATGATCTGACCTTGGTAATGAAATACGCCAAGCATGGTATGGGACATGGTCATTTTGATCGGCTGGGTTTCTTACTGTATGATGAAACGGGTGAGGTTATTCAAGATTATGGTTCTGCCCGTTGGGTCAATGTGGAGCACAAGGATGGAGGAGGATACCTGAAGGAAAATCATAGCTGGGCCAAAGAAACTGTTGCGCATAACACACTTGTGGTCAATAAAGATTCTCATTTCGATCATAACGTGAAAGCAGCTGATAAGGCGCCTGGAAGTCCTTATTGCTTTATGTCTAACGATGAAATTAGACTAGCGAGCGCAAGAGAATTAAACGCCTATGACGGAGTGCAAATGCATAGAACAATGGCCGTTGTGGATGTGGCCGAATTAGAATATCCTCTGGTCATCGATTTGTTTGCTGTTCAAGCGCCAGCTGATACCAGATACGACCTACCGCTTTACTACAAGGGGCATTTCATGTCATCCAATCAGGCATTCGAAACAAACAACGACCTCACCCCAATGGGTACCAATGATGGGTATCAACATTTGTGGGCAGAAGCTCAGACCAGCCTGACAGGTAGTGTCTACCAGATGTCCTGGTTCAACAATAAGAAATTTTACACGGTTACTTCAGCCGTTGAGTCTGGAGATGAAGTGATCCTGACGAGAATTGGAGCCAATGATCCCAATTTCAACCTACGTAGGGATCCGGGCATGATCTATCGTAGGAGTGGAGGAAACACAGTTTTCGCGAGTTTGTATGAAGTCCATGGAAGCTACGATTATGCAACTGAACGCCCACTGAATTTATTCACTTTGGTAGAAGACTTAAAAATCATTTATCACACCGCTAAATATGTCGTAGTTGACATTGTCTTGAAGGATGGTGTCAGCTATCAGTTTGCGTTTTCGTTGGACGATGCGGCAGCAACGAGCAATCATACAATTGATGTGAAAGGAAATCAGATACAATGGACTGGAGTTTACGACTTCAAAAAAAATAGATAGTAAGAATTAATAGCGTAATCAATAAAAGAAATGGAAAAGTCAAATAATAAAATAGCTATCGTCACAGGTGCAACAGGAGGAATTGGGTTTGAGGTTGCCAAGCGACTTGGACAAGATGGATATACAGTTTGTCTAAATGGCATTGAGGATGCGGCGGGAGCACAACGGGTAAGTGAGCTAGCCAAAGAAGGCATTACTGCTGAGTATTATGGATTCGATGTGACCAATGAGGATGAGGTGAACGAAAACATTAAAGCCATAGGTGAGAAATATGGAAGAATTGATGTATTGGTCAATAATGCAGGAGGCTTGGGCGGAAGATCCAGATTCGAGGAGATGACCACTGAGTTTTATAGGAATGTGATGGCCTTAAATCTGGATTCAGTATTCTTTACCTCTAGAGCTGCGATTCCATTTTTGAAGAATGGAGAACATCCTTCTGTTATAAATTATACCTCTAATGCCGGATGGAATGCAGGAGGACCAGGTGCTGGAATTTACGGAACATCCAAGGCTGGGGTTCATGCAATTACCAGAGCATTGGCTAAAGATTTGGCAGAATATGGCATCAGAGTAAATGCAGTTTCCCCAGGTACGATCGACACTCCTTTCCATGCTCAGATTAAGTCAACAAAGCCTGAGGTGTTTGCGTCCTGGAAGAATAACATTTTACTCGGAAGGTTAGGACAACCTGAAGAAGTAGCTTCTGTGGTCTCTTTTCTTGCCGGCAAGGATGCATCTTTCATAACCGCTGAGACGATCCAAATAGGTGGAGGTCAAGCGTTGGGTATCTAAGGGAAGATCATTGCAGAAATCAAGTAATTTGAGAAAAAGGGGGGATTTGGAATTAAAGTTTCCAAACTTCCTTTTTTGCATTTCATATGGGAAAAGTAGCTAATCGTATCAAGTAGGTAAAGTAGCCTTACATCTTCAGCTATTGAATTAACAATTTAGCATGAAATCGACCAGTAAAATTTCGCTCAGTTCTGTTTATCAACGACTATTTATTATAGTCTTCATCTTAATTCAAGTTAGTTGTAAAAGTGATGATGAACCTATGCTTGATTCGGATCCTGATGAAATAGATGATGACGTTATTGAGGTAAAAAACATTTACCCAAGCAGTGTGTTTTCATTCTACGATCAATGGCGGATAACGATGGGGAATGGAGATAGCGAGAATGACCTAATTGAATTCAATCATCCAGATTATTTCTATGCAATTGACAATGGGACTAAGTGGGTGATTTACAAAACGCCAAATTCAGGAGGCACAACGGCCAATTCATCCAACACCAGATCAGAGCTGCGTCAAGTAAATGAGTGGACACCTGTTGATGGAGGTAAATTGACAGGAACGCTAAAAGTTATGCACGTTTCCACAACCGCGGATGCAAGAGTTCCTGCTTCATTTTCTGTTGTTGTAGGACAAATACATAGCGATGAGGGACATGAAAATGAGCCATTAAAGATTTTCTACAAAAAATTCCCAGGTCATACCAAGGGTTCGGTTTTTTGGAACTATGAAATAAACACTAGTGGAGATAATGCTGAAAGATGGGATTATTCTACAGCCGTGTGGGGATATGATTGGTCAGTAGTGGGAGCAACCGCTGATACTTATCCCGATGAACCAGCTGATGGGATTGAATTGGAGGAAGAATTTAGCTATGAGGTAAACGTTTACAATGGCACGATGTACCTCACCTTTACAAGTGAGGGCCATGAGTCAAAAACATTTTCTAAAAGCCTCATTTCGTCAGATTATGAGAGATATAGTGATATTCCGAATCAGGTACTTACGGTGTTCAAGTCTACTGGTCAGGATGGAGTCGAAATGGAAAATGCCTACGCTGGAGAGCTCCAATATTTCAAGCAAGGCGCATATAATCAGACTAATGGGAAAAACCCTGCTGACAACATGATCTGGTCCACAGGGGCAGAAACATATGGCGGAAGTTTGTCCGAGCAGCATGCCAATGGTAGTTACGCGGAGGTTTGGTTCAGGGAAGCATCTCTAGGGCCTGGTACCCAACCTTGACGATTAGCATTTTACAAATTCATTTCTGTTTCAGATTCCGCGAATAAGATCATTGACTAGATCAAATGGGTTTCATTTCTGGACTATTCACATATTCCACAATTTCGCGAAGATGCTCATTTATGGTTTTAGCCGCAGCTTCGGGGTTTTGATCCCGAATATTATTTAACAAAGTTTCATGCTGGATTACAGCTGCATTCGGACGATCTGCTCCACATACATTGTGTTTTTTGAAGTACGACATAATGTCTGGCGTAATGATCATCATCAAGGACTTCAATACAGAGTTTTTACCTGCTTCTGCTATTTTGATATGAAAAAGAAGATCTTCTTCCACAGCATTTTCATCAGCCTTAACTTTTTCCTTATGTGCCTCCAGAGCCCTTTCCAGTTCTATCAAATCTTCCTCATCCCGGTTCTTAGCGGCCAGCATCGCTGCACTTGATTCCAGAATTGCCCTGGTTTCCACTAGTGACTTAAAATCATTGCCATGTAGGTTCAGCATATCAGAGATCAAACCCTCTAGTGCGGGCAATCCCATCCCGGCAACAACAGTTCCACTCTGAGGATGCGTCTTGAGGATACCGTAAAACTCAAGTTTTTTAAGTGCGTCTCTCAGATGAGTGCGACCTACTCCGAGGCGTTCGCACATCATTCTTTCCGAAGGCAGTTTATCACCCGGGTTTAATTGCCCAGATGAGATTAAATCTTTAAGCTGCCGAATAATCTTATCAGCTGGCGATTCGATTTTGATCTGTGAAAAACTGTTTAGAACGTCCATGTGTGTGCTATTTGCGAGTGGATCAATTCGATCCACTATTTAGCAAAAATATGAATTAAACTTTTTTCATGAAATCATAACTCATTGTTTAACCACTTTTACTAATTTCTTCAAGTTATTTTTATAAATCACATGAAGAAAGTAGATGCCTTTTGGAAGGTTTTCTGTATTTAAATCAATAGTTTCAGAATTCTGTGCACTTCGCGATGTAGGTATTAAAATTCCAGAGATATTGAACATTTGAAAATCCTTGAGTACCTCATCTGATTGTATCGAAAGGTGCTGGTCGAATGGATTTGGATAAAATGTTATTTCAGTGTTTTGATCATATAGCCCCAAAACTTCCTGATCCACTCTAAATGTTAAACTGACTGAAGATTCACTCCCCATATCATCCACGGCAACAGCTATGAGTTCATAAGTACCATCAGTCATATTAAAGAGGTCCGGATCAAAAGTCTCACGGTCCCCCCATTGATAGGGTGAATTGATATCATTCCTAAGAAAAGATTCATTTAGATAAAGCCTAACCTCTTTTATTTCGCCATCATTGTCAAATGCATCTACTTCTACCTTCACATTACCTCCAAACTCAAACTGATCTGCTTGTGATGGAGTGAGGAACGAAACAATAGGAAAATCATTGATTTTAAGATCATGAGTGACCTCCGACACCAGCCCGTCATTATCTTTAGCAACTAGTCTAAGCGAGTAGTTACCATTTGAGAGTATAAGAGCGGATTCATTTTCCCATACGTAAGGCGCGTTTTCAATACTGCCCACCAACTCGTCATCAAGGTAAAGTGAAACCTCAATAATGGTTCCATCCATATCGATAGCAGAAGCTTCAACAGCTAAGGGTACTTCTGATGCCAAAATTCCGTCACCTTTAGGTCGAACAAAATCTACTAAAGGAGCTTTGCCAACAAAAATGGTAATTGAATCTATTGATACATTACCTTCATTATCTGAAGCCTCTATCTTTAAGTCATAGGTACCTGGTGTTAGATTGAATAAATCGGGATCAAGATTTTGATCCTGCCCCCATCTATATGGGGTGCTGGGAGGTGTTCTCTGCTCAATACCATTGACATATAGCGCTACAGTTGAAACACTATTGTCATCAATTACATGGACCTCCACGGGAAGATCTCCATTAATATCAACTTCAGTGCCATATTTTGGGGTTATCCAACTGATTTCAGGACCAGTTTCAGCTAGCCTCAGCGCCAATTGAGCTTCAAATAATGATTGTGGACTAACCATCTGGCCTTCCATCTGATTAATTCCTTCTTCAATAAAGGTGACCGTATTATTAGGTTGAAAACCTATAAAGTTCGGATAGGCATAACTGTTCCCATTTCTCCTAACCGCATCCCAGAAATCATAGGTTTTCTCAGTTGTAGATTTATGTCTAAAATTCCAAAAAGTGAAATCCTGGCCGTGGTGCGGATAGCTTTCGATAGGGCCTCCATTTTTGTCCATCACACCACCATCTACATCATCCATTAAGGTGGCATATGGCTGTCCACTATGACTGTCTATCGACACATCTTCAAGCATTGAATGTCTCAAATACACTGTGTTTACACCACTATAGCCTGTCCCAGGGCCGTGATGCTGTCCTGCCAGGTCTTTACAGTCTTTAACGAGTAAACCATAACCTCTCCTGGTCAGGAAGGAAGCATGACCTTTTTTGCCAGAGATCGAGACATTGGCAATGGTGAAACCAATTGATTCCCTTACATCAATAACCTGATTCCAACTTGAGAATTCACAATTACGTACCCATCCATTTTTCACATGACTAAACTGCATGGCATTCCAGGCATAATCATGAATGTCATCTTTGTGATGAACGAAATCTTCCGGGTAATTCAACCAATCGCTGGTGAATAGGATGTCTTCCACACCAACCTCCTGCAAGGTACTGTAGTGGCTCACTACATAGGAACTTTCAAGTATGGGCAAGTCAGTCTGAACAGGATTGACAAAGGAGATACGGGTGCCATTGATTGACCTTATTTCGTGGAGCTCATGCAATCTCATTCCGCCAGAACCAAAAAGTCTGGTCCACTCAGCGCTTAGTATTAAATCTCCAAAATGAGCCTTGGCAAACTCAGGGCTCTTATGAGCAATTAGAACAGTTTCACCAATCTTGAATCCTGAAGCATCTTCTACAATGATCGAATGTGCTCCTCGTAAAACAGGATCGGTAATTACAGTTTCGCCATCAGTTGAGGTATTCTTCGGCTCAAACCGAAACTGCCAATGACCGTTTTGCACACGCATTTCTTTCATGAATATCTCAGTCCCGTTTTCCCCAGAACCACTTCCCTTAAGCACAATACTATCTCTGGATATTTCGATGTATTCGGATGTGCTGTTGCTGTTGCTGACCATAAATCTGCCCTTTGGGAAAAAGACGACTGCAGGTCCATTGTGGGACTCTGCAGCATCAATTGCATCCTGAATCGCATCATCATCAAACTGACTATCATCGGCTATAGCTCCAAAGTCAACTACGTTGAATTTTGTCCAACCCTCAATACTGGGTATCTCTTTTTCTGAAAAGTGATATCCTGCATAGGAGTAGTCAACTAGTTCAGGGATGTTGCCTTTGCTCTTGTCATCTATGTAGTCCTTCCAGATCTCAGGTGTTTGGCCAAAGCATAGCGCATTAAACAATACCCCGGTTATCGCATAAAGTATTCCTTTCATCTTAAAACATCATTGAAATGGTTCATTGCCATATTTTGAGTCACCAGTAGCTGCAAAACTCAACGGATTAGCTGCCTAGGGGCCAATGTCTGGTACCCTTGGAAATACCATATTTATACGTCATCATATAAAGTTTAATGCCACTAAACTAGTATATTTACGAATTGATCAACCAATTATTAATCAACCAGTGGAAAGATAGGTTAAATGATTATGAGTTAACCAGTCTCCAGTGTGTTTAATTGGTCTTTATTGAGATTTGAACATGAAAGAATTGACTAGCTATCGGAAATTATCAAATTACGCTAACATCCCTCTGTTGTTCAGAGGTATAATGTTTCTGTTTGCGCTGAGTGTATTGGGGCATATCTCACTGGCACAGGACCTGGATGTCAATCTCCCGCCAAGTGGAAATTTTGATCTGTCCTATTGGAAGCTCACGCGTCCAAATCAGCAAGAAGTCCCTGAAGATGTACTGTCAGATGGATATGAAAAGGAGGGTGAATTCTATACTGATCCCAATACAGGCGCCATGGTGTTTTGGTGTCCCAATGATGGGCAGACAGGGGGTAGTACATATCCTAGAAATGAGCTAAGAGAAATGATTCGTGCAGGTAATACGGATATCAGCACACAGGGAATAAATGGCAATAACTGGGTGTTTTCTTCTTCGACGATGGAAAATCAGGAGGCTGCTGGAGGAGTAGATGGCGTCATGACAGCTACGGTGGCCGTAGATCACGTGTCTGAGACTTCCGACGATGCTGGAAAAATAGGTCGGGTGATAGTAGGTCAAATACACGCCTCCGATGATGAGCCTTGTAGACTGTATTATCGCAAATTACCCGGTAACTCCAAGGGCTCTATCTACATCGCCCATGAACCAACGACAAGTGCTGAACAGTGGTATAACATGATCGGCAGTAGAAGTGATAATGCTACAGACCCGGAAGATGGGATTGCATTGGGCGAAAAGTTTAGCTATGAGATCAAAGTAGTTTACAACACCTTGACTGTAACGATTATGAGAGAAGGCAAGGAAGATGTAGTTCAGGAAGTAGATATGACCAACAGTGGATTTGCGAATGATTGGATGTACTTCAAGGCCGGAAACTATAATCAAAACAATGCTGGAAATGCAGACGAGTATGCTCAGGTATCAATATTTGCATTGGACGTTTCGCATTCAACCCCAACTCCACCATCAGCATATAACGCACCATCGGATATTCCAAGATTTCAACCATTTCTTGCTGAATGTAAATTACAGGCACCTACAAGTTCTACCCTAAGAGACAAAGATGCACTTAACGACGGCTATTCGCATCCTGAATACTTCTATGTAGTGGATGGTGACAAAATATTGTTCTATCAGACTGGCGACAGTAAGAGAACAGAACTTCGTAATGAAAATAATTGGGATCTCACTCAGGCCAATCGATCCCTCCACGCCAGGCTAGATATTGCAAATCAAACTTGTGATCAGGTAACCGTATTGCAAATTCATGATGACGCCAATGCAGGAAGTGGTCCAAACAAACCTTTGTTAAGAATTTACAAGCACCAGACTAAATCACCAGCTAACCACCTCTGGGCGGCAATCAAAACAGACAATGGAGGGGCTAATACAACTCATGTAGATCTTGGTGCGGACCCAGGAGGATATTTTAACTGTGACATAAGGTTGGTAGATGGAAATATGATCATAGATCTCAATGGTGAAGAAAAAGTGAACATGGATGTTTCATATTGGACCTGGCCAAGCTATTGGAAAGCCGGTGTTTACCTACAAGATGATGGCGAGGCAACCGCGCATTTTGACGAGTTATTTGAAAATGATGGTTCACAGCAGAATTATTTCCCATCCGTGCGCATATCATCCCCTTCCAACAATACAAATTTTGAACCTGGTAGTGATATTACGATTTCAGCTCAAGCAGAAGACTCAGATGGTACAATCACTTTGGTTGAGTTTTTTGAAGGCAATACTAAACTGGGAGAAGACACTTCGGCACCTTATTCAATTACCTGGACGAGTCCGGCTGAAGGAACCTACACGTTAACAGCCAGGGCTACTGATAATGCAGGTGGGGCAAGGACATCATTGAGTACTGAAATTACGGTAGCTGTTCAGGTGGATGTAACTGGTGTAAACCTGCCTGAAAGTGGGTCAGTTGCAGTTGGAGGAACTCTTCAGCTGGATGCCGACATTTCACCTGCCAATGCAACGAATCAAAAAGTTACTTTTAAGTCTGATGATGAAGCTATTGCTACAGTGAGTGAAAGCGGCCTGGTAACTGGAAAAACAGAAGGTACTGCATCCATTACGGTAACTACTAATGAAGGCGGTTTTACAGCAACTATTATTGTCAACATCCTTTCTCCTTCAACAGGCCTGAATTGGGCTTTGGGACAGCCTGTTACAGGTACGGGTATTGCAGATGGGGCAAACGTCGTGGCTAACCTTGTAGATGGAGATGTTGTTTCAAGATGGTCCGCAGAGGAATTTCCACAATCGGCTACAGTTGATTTAGGAGGAGATATCACAATTAGCCAAACGGAAGTAGTCTGTTATGAAGACAGGGCGTATCAATATATCATTGAAGGTGCGCTGACCGAAGATGGCACATATACGACCATTGTGGATAGGTCAAATAATGCGACACCAGGAACTGCTTCAACGCCAATTCTCGATGCTGTTGATAATGTTAAAGCCAGGTTCGTGAAAATAACAGTATCAGGTGCGAAGGTTTACGCCGGTGCTTGGGTTAGTCTTACTGAACTGCGGGTTTTTGGTGAAGGTGAACGAGAAGAGGTGTTGGTGACGGGAGTGTTACTAGAGCCATCAGATGTGGAGCTATTACAAGGAGAAACTAAGCAATTTACCGCAAGCATTAGTCCCTCTCATGCTACGAATAAAGCTGTTAGCTATTCTTCAAGTGATGCAGATGTTGCATCTGTGGATGAGAATGGTTTGGTTACTGCTGAATCAGGAGGAACAGCAACAATCACTGTCACTACGGATGACGGAAACTTTACCGCATCATCAGAAATCACAGTCATCAGTCCATTAAACGTGGTGGGTGAGTCTCAAAAGACCATTCTAATAACTCCGAATCCTACCGCGTCCAACATTTCGATTTCTGGGGCCGAAGGCTTTGATAAAATGGTGGTTTTGGATCAATCAGGAAGAATCATCATGCAAAGCCGAACAACTCCAACGCTTAATCTTGGAGATTTGAAAGCTGGGATATATTTAATGAAGTTTGAAGGGAGGGATAGAACTCAAACGACGAGAATTATTAAACGTTAACACCACTTTTACCAGGAAGTCGAAGCATCCTAATGCTTGTCAATGAGTCTTAGACCAACTGAGTCGTTTGAGTGTTTTGACTTTGTTGGTGGTCAGCTACATGAATATTTTCTGACTTACTTTCTCTTTCTTTTTCCGCCTTTGGTACGTGGCTTTTGACGGTCTTTAATCCTTTCTGTTCTTGTTTTATTAACCTTTTTATTCTTTTCCTTTTTCTCGTGATACGCAGGTCCTGATGATTCAAGTTTAGGGGCTTTTACCGGAACGAAATCAATATCGTTTTTAGGCAGCTCATGAAAGGCCAATTCATTGGTGATTTCCAGTTCCTCTGGCAAGTCTGCAACTGGAATACCGGCTTTGATAAGATTTTCTATTGCGGCCCTTTGATCGGTTTCATTTTCTGTAATAAAGCTTATTGCTTTCCCTCTTGCATCTGCGCGCCCCGTTCGTCCTATTCGATGAACATAATGCTCGGGTTCGTCCGGCAGGTCAAAATTGATTACATGTGAAACTCCAGAAATGTCCATGCCTCGACTGATAATATCAGTAGCAATAATGGCCCGATAAGCTCCAGACTGAAATTGTTCGATCGTATTGAATCGATGGTTTTGAGATTTGTTAGAGTGGATGACTCCAATTTGCTCAGGATACTTTGGGGAAATTGCTTCAAACAGTATATCAGCCAGACGTTTACTTGCAGTGAAAATTAACACTTTGGTCATGCTCTTATCAGTGGAGAGCATTAAGTCCAGTAAATTTCTTTTTGAATAGAAGTTCGATAACTCATATGCAGATTGGTCAATTTTCTCAACTGGTGTGCCCGCTGGTGCTGCTTCGATTTTCGCCGGATTGGTAAAGTAACTGTTGATCAATTGATCTACATGATCAGTGAGTGTGGCCGAAAACATCAGGTTTTGTCGTTTTTCGGGAAGAAATTCCATGATTCTCATCAGCTGCGGTCTGAACCCCAGATCAAGCATTTCATCCACCTCATCGATGATCAATTTTTTGACTGATTTGAGTTTTAGGGTTCCGGTGAGTGCAAGATCCAGAAATCGACCGGGTGTTCCTACAATCACATCGGTACCTTCTATCACCTGAGCCAGCTGTGTCTTGATATTGGTGCCACCATAGGCACCCACAACTCTTACACTCATGTAGGCGCAGAGTTTCTTGACTTCCTCAACGACCTGTTTTACCAATTCCCTTGTTGGAACCAGAATGGCAATAGTAGGATATCCTTGCTTGCTGAATTGATACTGTCTCAGACAGGGTAGCAGGTAAGCAAATGTTTTACCTGTACCAGTTTGAGCGATCCCCACCAGATCTCGCCCAGACATAGCCACCGGAAAGACTTTGTGCTGAATGGTTGTCGGAATCTTGAGTTCCAGATCATCTAATGCATTGAGTAGTGATCGATTTAGATTTAGCTCTTCAAAGGTCATGTGTTTGCAATTGACCCTGCAAAAGTATGTAAAGGATCCTAGTGTTATTCAAATGTTCCGGCTGACCATTGCAATTCACTGCTAGCTAACTCATACTTAGTATTTAATTCGATGAGTTTGAGTATTCGAAAAGCGTTTGAAAATGAGGGGCTACTGAGAGCAGTACCGCACTATTTGGTTCGGATGCGGTACGGGCCAGCGCCAGTCCCTTTTCTTTGTCCATTTGTGTAGAGGAGCCACTCAAAACCTTAAGGCCGATTATGGATAGGTTTAACAGGTTTTGAGAATGAATTTGAGCCTCTTGTATAGTTAACCTTTTATTAAATGATTCCGCGAGCTGCGTTTGAGTATCAATCCAATATTCGAGCTGATCGATCAGTTGGTTTTTGAAATCAGCATTACCAGTAGATTTCCATTTTGAAACCAGCTGTCCAAATTGATAGGCTTTTATACTTTCAGATCTTGCCATATCGACTAAGCGGTCAAGTTTAGTAGATCTTGTAATGACATTGTTGGGATAGATCATCATTCTGTTGAACATGCGATCTTCTTGTAATAATTCCACAAGGGTCATGAATGGACGTTGCAGGTTGGTCTTGCTTGCTGCCAATTCATTGATCAATTCATAGTGTTGGCTTCCTCTTTGTATCAGATATTTATCAAATACGATCAATCTTCTATACATATCCGACTCATCATTCGCGATTTCTTTACTTGACCAAAGTCGTTCGCCTATTACTGCAGCTCTGGGCCAAACTCGTGAACTTACGGTTATTGAGTCTACCATCTCAGTCCACATACAAGCTTCTCCACCAAGTACTAGCTGTTCCTGATCAACGCTGAGCGGTTCTATTTTCTCAAAATTGGGCGCATATGTTCCTGGCATGTTATTTCCACCTACTTGATGTCCATCAATGTCCAAACTCACAATGCTCAGAGACGCTTCACCTGTAATATTTGACTCATTTATTGCTAAACTCCACGAAACTGTTCCAAATTGAGAAGGAATATCAAATTGTAATTGATTTCCAGTTAGCTGGGCAGACTCGAAGCTCGTTTTGCTTTCCAGCATGTCAATGACACCACGTAAGTTATCGCCTGTACCAAACAGATAAAGAGTCCCATCCATTTCATTCTCGTTGAATGTTATTTTGAGCTCGTATTGTTTCCAATTGGTCGTGTCGATTTCAACTGTCACACCGCCAGGAATGACAAAGGGCTCAACAGCATAGTGCTCAGCAGAAGACCTTTTATGATCCAGGTACCATCCAACAGATAGTATGGCCGAATTGCCTTTTTTAGCAGCTGCCCATAACGAATGCTGACTTCTCCATGATTGAACTAATATGCCTTCCTTTGGGAGTTCGGGATGTATGATTTCGTCCCATCCAGCCATTATTTTACCTTGATCTGTAAGGATTTTTTGAATTCTTCGGTTGAAGTACGCTTGTAATCCATGGCCATCAAGTAGCTCATTATCTCTTATGAATTGCTGGATATCGGGATTTTCTTCCCAATGTTCCATGTTAGCTTCATCCCCTCCAATATGCATGTATTGATCAGGGAACAATTCGGCCATCTCTCCAAAAAAGTTATCCAGGAATTCATAAACCTCTTCGCGTGTTGGATCCATGATAGGTTTAAAGATTCCTATGCTTACTGTATCTACCATATAAGGACCGGGAGCAGAGGCTAACTCAGGGTATCCGGCAAACCAACTGGTGGCATGTCCGGGAACGTCAAACTCGGGGACGATTCGAATTGCCCTATCCGCGGCATATTCAATGATTTCGCTAATGTCCTTTTGAGTATAATAATCTCCCAAAGAACCTAGCTCATGCAGTTTGGGAAAAACCTTCGATTCTACACGGAAACCTTGATATTCGCTCAAATGCCAGTGTAATACATTCATTTTGGCAGCCGCCATGTTGTCCAATGTTTCAAGGATGACTGATTTGGGCATCCAGTGACGGCCGGCATCAATGAGTATCCCTCTCCAGGGAAAACGTGGTTGATCTTGAATTGAAACACTGGGTAATTCTTTATTAACGATCAGTTGACTAATAGTTTCAAGCGCATGTAACGCGCCCCATTCAGATCTGCTCGTAATTGCAATTGATTTGCCTACTTCAATTTCATAAGACTCGTCGCTTTGGATAGAGGGATATTGCTCAGTAGCATTCTCATATGATATACTCAGTTTGATGCCTGATGGGTCATTTGATAAGGCGTGCATCTTCATAAGTCTTTTGATGGCCTTGCTTACACGATCATCCTTCAGAGAGTAGGCAATACCTACTGACAAATCAATAGGTGTGTCATGAATGATCAATTCAGCCGGGAGGGGCATTAGCTTGATAAGCGCTCTGTCCTCTTCAGTAATAGGTGGAGGAGGAGGTTTCAGAAAAAGTTGATATCCGGCTATACCGACGATGATCAAGAAGGCGATTGTGAAACTAGCGTATTTAAGGAATTTCATAAGGATTAATGCTAAATGAATAAATAGTGAGTAGGGAATTGAAGAGCTATTTAAAAAAAGGAATATGGTTGTTATCCCTTAGGAACCGGCCTGTTTGATAAATATATAATGAAATATCAATTAACTGAGATTTTTGAAATTGCGAATGAAAATCTGCACTATATTTTGTAGTTATTGCAAAAATCTTTAAATTGGTCGACCAGTTACTGGTGAACTAGATGCTTACCAAGCAACTTAAGAACAGATTATAACAAAAACCCTATATACTATGAAAGCTATAGACACTACTTTCAAATACCTTGTGGTTTTTGCGTTACTATTGATAGCTAGCGCATCTACTGCTCAAGACAAATTAAGAGTTGGGATACTCATGGATAACCTGGCATCTGATCGTTGGAATATTGATGCAAAACTTCTTCAGAACCGGTTCGATGAACTCGGCATTGAGTCTTCAATGAAAGTTGCTAATAGGAGTGCTGATACGCAACTGGAGCAAGCAAAAGCATTTGTAGATGCAGGTATGGATATTCTCGTTGTGATACCTGTGGATGGGCGCAAGGCAGTAGATATCGTGACTTTTGCACACGAAAACAATGTAAAAGTGGTAGCCTATGATCGTCCGATCCTTGATCCTAATCTTGATCTTTATGTAGCCTATGATTCTTATGAGGTAGGTCAATTAATGGCCAAAACAGCCCTAATGAACAAACCCAAAGGGAAATACCTGTTGGTTAATGGTCCAGTTGCTGATTTCAACGGCGTACAGGCCAGGAATGGACAAAAATCAGTTTTAAAGGAATTTGTTGATCGTGGTGATATTGAAATCATGGATGACATTGTATTGGATAGTTGGCGGGAAATGACGGCTTTTTTAGCCATGCAAAATTTACAATTTGATCTATCAGAACTTGATTGCATCATTGCAGCATCGGATCATTTAGCTGAAGGAGTGATTGATGCCCTTGATGGCTCGGGCATTTCAGGGAAGGTATTTGTAACCGGGCAGGATGCCACCACCATTGGGATAGAAAATATTAGCAAGGGAGTCCAACACATGACTGTATTGAAGCCATTGCCAGCATTAGCTACTAAAGCGGTCTCTTTAATCAGTGTGATGTCCAAGGGTATGGAATTGAATGGTGTGGATCAAAAATCGATTGGTGGATTTGAGTTACCCACTTATACCATGAAAGCACCACTGGTAATCACAGCAGACAATCACGCAGGCAATGAAGATTTGATTGTGCACCAGAAATTACGTGATGCCGTTCAAGTCAACTAGAAACTAGTACAATCCAATTCCTTATCAGGAAAATGATAATTTGATAAGGTAATTATTACCTGTTCACTGAAAAAATGAAAATAGATCGATCAATTTTTTGCAGAAATAGAATTTCATTATAAATTGGTCTACCAGTTGTTGGTTAACTAGAAGCATGGCAAGAGAGCTATTAAGAAACTTTAAGGAGATAGTAATAGAGAAGCCCGGTGATAAAATCATCGGGCAGATAAAGGAGTTGATTTCTTCTGGACAATTGAGCCCGGGAGATAAGCTACCCTCAGAGAGAATGTTGAGTGAACGATTTGGTGTTGGTAGAACTTATGTGCGCGATGCGATTAGAAAGTTAGAGTTCTATGGCATTCTGAAGACACTCCCTCAAAGCGGTACTGTGGTTGCTGGTTTTGGTATAACAGCATTAGAAGGGTTAATCACTGATGTCCTTGAATTACAAGGAAATGATTTTCATTCACTTGTTGAAACCAGGGTACTGCTGGAGACCAATGCGGCTCGCTACGCTGCTGAAAGGCGAACCAATGATGACATCATTTCGATAACGAAAGCTTTGGATGCATATGAATCTGCAGTTGCAGCAGGCAAGTCTGCAGTGGAGGAGGATTTACTTTTTCATCTCAAGATTGCTGAAGCGGGTAAGAATTCAGTACTGCAGTCCTTAATGATGATCGTTACACCAGATATACTGACTTATTTCACTGAGAATAATATATGTGAAGGTGACAGGCCTAAGTCGGCGTTGGTGGAGCATCATACCATCTTGGAGCATATAATAGATAGAAATGTAGGAGGTGCAGAACAATCAATGAAAGCACACCTGGAAGATATTGCTAACTACTCAAACGTAAACGGAATTGCCAATGACCTATGACCATTTGAACTAAACAAAAAATGGACTAGCTCAGAGCTAATCCATTTGGCAGGAATGTAAAATACGGTCGATAGTCGCAAAACATGCCGTATCTACATTTTAGTCTTGCTGTCTACAAAGATAGCGGCTATTCAAGCTAAAATCAAAAGTGATCAAAGTGCCCTGCCCACGCAATTAACGATCGCTTAAATCAATTAAAATTTGAAGAATGAAGAATCTTTTTAATGTGAAATTATTCGGAAGGAAGCTTGGGCGCTTATCATTATTATTACTGACGCTCATGTCCTTCAGTGCGATACACGCCCAGCAGGTTGCTGGAAAGGTTGTATCTGAAGATAATGAGGGGTTGCCAGGTGTAACTGTGCTTATAAAAGGTACAAGCAATGGTACAATCACGGATATTGAGGGAAACTATCAGATTGAAGCTTCAGCATCTGATGTATTGGTATTTTCCTTTGTTGGATTTACCTCCCAGGAAGAAACTGTCAATAACAGATCAACAATCGATGTGGTCATGGCTGTTGATTTTGCAGAACTTGACGAAGTGGTAGTGGTAGGTTATGGTACTCGAAAGAAGTCTCATAACACAGGTGCGATTGCACAGGTAGGTGGTAAAGATATTGCGTCCATCCAGTCAAACAGAGTTGATGATGCTTTGGCTGGAAAGATGCCAGGAGTTTTGATCCAAAATCAGGATGGAGCACCTGGTGCTGATCCTAAGATCCAGATTAGAGCGGCCTCATCGATCTCTGGAGATTCCAATCCTTTGATCGTCGTTGATGGTTATCCTATTTCGGGAAGTTTAGCTACTGTCAATCCTAATGATATCGAAAGCCTGGAGGTACTAAAGGATGCTGCGTCAGCGGCTATTTATGGTTCTCGAGGAGCTAATGGCGTGATTTTGGTTACTACTAAAAAAGGGGAAGGCAGAACATCTCTTAGCTACAATGCTTATACAAGTATCTCAAGTAAGTATAGGGACAATATCTTAATGTCAGGACCAGAATGGGCTGAGTTCGCAGAAGATGAGATTGCTGCGGGTAATTGGGATTTGTCTCAGGTTGATTCAGATTTTGTCACCTTCAGACTCAATGCTTACAAAAACTCTCCTGGAGCGATAAGCCCGGAAGACTGGTTGTTTCAAAACGGATCTAGTAACAGTCACAATTTGAATTTGAGTGGTGGAACTGACAATGTGAATTACTTCGCCTCTGTCGGCTATCAGAACACTGAGGGTATTGTGAAAACACAAGGTTTTGAAAGGTTCAATGCCAGATTAAACCTCGATGCTAAGTTGAGTGACAAGCTCAAGACTGGATTGAACATCAACGGATTTAAGAGTGATAGAGATATCGTGGGGCATGATATGAGAGATTTGTTGAGAGCATACGGTGTGCACCCTGTTTATCATACTGAAGCTTCGATTGCTTTTGTTCAGCAATTGGATGCGCAGGCACAAGCGCTTGGTTTAGCTCCTTTTGACAATGGGTACAGAGGAGGTGGTGCACCTTTTAATAATAGCATTTATACGCTTGAGCCCGGCATGACTGCACAAGATTGGCACTACGGCAGGTCAAACAATGGTATTGGTGGTTCAGGAGATGCAGGTCCAGCTACGAAGCTTGACAATACTGATGCATGGCAAAAAACGTATTTCGCTAATGTTAGTTCATACCTACAGTTTGAAATTATTGACGGCTTAAATATCAAAACGGTATTGGGTGCTGATATGAGAGATGTTCAAGATTATTCTCACAGATTACTGGAATTCGATTCCAGAGCACGTGCTAGTCAAACATTCTTTGACCAGCAAGATACCAAGAGAGCCTCTGTGCTGAGCGAGAGTACATTAAATTATGCAAAGACCTTTGGGGATCATGACATTTCTGCAGTAGCAGGGGTAGAATTCCAGAATTTTTACATCAGAGCTACGCGATTGGATGGCACCAATATGCCATACGGACAGCCACTCAATTTTGGTTTGTTGGATCCTGCGGACATTCAGGTGTCTGAAAGAGATGAAACTGTGTCAAGAAGAAGTGTTTTTGGTCGAGTGAATTATGCTTATGATGATCGCTATTTGGCATCAGTTTCTGTAAGAAGAGATGGTGATTCTCGTTTTGGAGCAAACAATAGATTTGAAACCTTCCCAGCTGTGTCGCTTGGATGGAATGTGCATAATGAATCATTCTTTAACCTTGATTTCTTGAGCAATCTTAAGTTGAGGTTTAGTACAGGGTCATTGGGAACGACTTCATTCTTAGGTTCTTACAGCTCATTGAGCCTATTGAATCCACAAGCTTCGATGTTAGGGACTGCATTCTTGATTCCATCTGACATTGCTAATCCTGATTTGACGTGGCAAACAAATACGGAGACCAACTACGGTATCAACATCGGTTTCCTTGGCAATCGGGTGACCTTAGGGATGGATTATTACACTTCGGATATTGAAGACATTCTGATCAATCAGAGCGTTTCAGAAGTGCTTGGTACTACTTCGATTGTGCTTAACTCAGGTGATGTAAGAAGTTCAGGGATGGAATTTGAGTTGGGTGTAGTGGCAGTTGAAAAGAATGACCTGACCTGGGACATTGGTGCTAACCTGTCAACAGTTAATACTGAAATTACAGATTTAGGTGGCTTGGATGAGTTGCCACAATCGATATATGGTCAGAGCGGCCGAGGACCAGTGTTTAGAAACTATGTAGGAGGTGAAATTGGAGAGATGTGGGGATTAGAAACCACCGGTGCAGTTGAAATGCAGTACTTGGAAGACGGTACCAGACATCCAAATAATACAACAGGAGAATCTTACGTGGTTGATCAAAATGGTGATGGTGTTATTGACAATACCAGAACAGTAGAAGAAGGTGGAGACCTGGTAAAGATTGGCCAAAATACGCCAGACTTCTATTGGGGAATGACACACTCTCTTAGGTACAAGGATTTTGATATGTCACTCTCTTTTCAGGGAGCACAAGGTGGAGATGTCTATAACATAGATCCGCTTTATTATGAATCACAGTGGAGTGGAAGACTAGTCGATAGTTTTGATGAAGATGGAGATGGTCTCGCTGATCACAACGGAGAACATTACATTGGCAATAGAAGGCAGACTGACGCGATGATTCAGAGTGCTTCTTACCTGGCATTGAGAAACCTAACCATCGGTTATTCAATCAAGCCAGAATGGATTAGCAAGGCTGGTATTAGCTCTGCAAGAGCGTATGTGGCAGCTTCAAACTTGCTCTATTTAATGGCTGATAACTATACTTCTTATAACCCAGAGGGTGTTGAGATTACAAACGGCGGCTACCTGGGACCAACCACTTATGGTGTCCAAGTAGGAGCAAGCCCTGTTGTAAGGAGTTTCACGCTAGGTATAAATGTTAACTTCTAATCGAAAAACAATGAGATCTATATACATATTAATGGGCGCATTGTTGTTGGTAACAGCATGCGATAATGATTTGGATCAATTCCCGTCGAATATTGCTAGCGCAAATTCATTGACAGATTTTGAGGGAGTTTTGAATGCTGCTTATTTCTATCAGCATGGATCAGTAACACCCATGGCAGTGATGGGTGATTTTAGAGCCGACAATGGCGTTATGTTCGAAGAGCCATATCCAGCCTTTGATAGATTTGATGGCGATTTGGTGGACATGGAAGATCAGTTTTTTGGTCCGTTTTACACCGCTTTGTATAAGTCTATCTTAAGTGCAAATCGCGTAATTGAGAATTCTACTGATGCAACTGAAGTAGGTGAGGCTAAGTTTTTAAGAGCGCTATCTTACTTTAAGCTTGTGAGGGTTTTTGGTGATGTGACGGTTAATTTATCGGCATCACCAAGTGCATCGGATGAGTCTATCCTCGTAAGACAACCTGCTGCTGATGTTTATAACAATGTAATCATACCTGATTTGGTTGATGCTGTAGCAGCTTTGGATGTTGAAATAGTGAATGGCAGAGCCTCTAAGTATGCTGCTCAAGGCTTACTAGGTAAAGTTTATGTTCAGATAGGTGATTTTAGCAGTGCGGAAACTGAGTTGGCGGCCGTTATAAATGGGGCAGATGCTGCAGGGATTGCATTACAAGCCAATTTTGCGGATGTTTTTGGTGAAGCAAATGACTTAAATTCTGAGGTCATATTTGCTACACAGATTTCAAGCTCAATAACCGATGAGTATGGCTTTTCGGAATTTTGGTCTTGGTCTGGAGGTTTGGATACTAAGTCTCTTGAGCCTCTTGATATGGATCTGGTTGCAGCTTTCGATGCGATAGAAGCAGCTGATGGAAACGCAGATTTAAGAAGAGCAGTAACTGTCGATACAGCTATACTTGCCTCTCCAAAGTTTCCTCAGACGAATGGTGACGATCATGATTGGATAGAATTGAGATTAGCTGATGTTATGCTATTACTCGCTGAAGCGATGAACGAAAATGGTTCTTCAGCTGAGGATGTACTTGACGTTTTGGATCCTATCAGAAGCAGAGCGGGATTGAATCCATTGGATCACACTGTGTTGAATACGCAAGCAATGATTCGTCAGGCAATTCAGGACGAAAGAAGAGTGGAGTTGGCGTTTGAAGGACAAAGATGGTTTGACTTAGTAAGAACTGGTACTGTTGATGCTGAAATGGGAGAGACTGTTAATAGTAATTATCATGTATTCCCAATTCCAGTGTCCGAGGTATTGGCAACTAATGGAGTAATAACACAAAATACAGGTTATTAGAACAAATGCATAGTAAAGGGGCAGTTGAAAATTGCTGTCCCTTTTAATCTGCTTACCTCTTTGGGTAAATAGATTTGATTTAAGAATATAAAAATGACTAAGATGGAAAGTGATCTAACATTAGTTTGCCTATATCAAAGTACAAGAAATTGAAAGCAATTTTCTTCATACAAATAGTTCATATTTTCTGGTTCCCATCCTGTTCGCAGGATGGGACCATGAAAATGGTGATGAGCAAGTGAGGAGAGTAAATGATTATATGTGATCAAACAACAAAAAGATAAATCATGAACAGATCAAGTGAGAAGTATATACTGACTCAAAGTATGGAGTGGGAAGAACTTGGAGGAGGGGTCTCCCGAAAGTTTCTAGGGTATGATAATCAGATTATGATGGTGTTAGTCAAGTTTGAAAAAGGAGCGTTGGGATCACCACATAGTCATTTTCACACCCAGGCAACCTACGTTGCTTCAGGGAAGTTTGAATTTGAAATTGATGGAGTCAAACAAGTGGTAGAAGGAGGAGATGGTGTGTATATCGAACCGAATCTGTTGCACAGTGCAGTATGTCTGGAGGCAGGAATGCTCATTGATACATTTAGTCCGGTGAGAGAGGACTTTTTAAGTGGAGATGGAGTGTCTTACTTCGGAGATAAAGATTAAGAAATGAAAATTAAAGGATTACGTTGGTGGGTGATAGGTCTGATCGCGCTGGCTACAGTTATCAACTACATTGACAGACAGTCTATCAATGTGCTATGGCCGGAAATATCAGAGCAACTTTACCCGGATAAATCAAATGATGAACGCAAGGAAATTTATTCCTGGATTTCGATCATATTCGTATTTTCCTATGCATTTGGCCAGGCTATATTTGGTAAAATATTTGATTGGATCGGCACCCGATTGGGTTTTGCCTTATCAATAGGTGTTTGGTCAGTAGCCACGGCATTACATGCGCTTGCCAAAACATTTGCAGGATTTGCCTTCTTCAGATCTATTTTGGGAATAGCAGAGGCGGGCAACTGGCCCGGGGCAACAAAGGGCAATGCCGAATGGTTTCCTACTAAAGAGAGAGCATTGGCACAAGGCTTGTTTAATTCTGGAGCAGCTGTAGGAGGGATCATCTCTATTCCGCTAATCGCGTTCCTGTCAATTTACTTTAGCTGGCAAATGATTTTCGTCCTTGTGGGAATAGCAGGTCTACTATGGCTGGTGCCATGGATGTATCTGGTAAAGTCTCCGCCAAAATCTCATCCATGGATTACAGATGAAGAACGAGCATACATTTTAACAGGACAAAAGAATGAAGAACCAGATGCTGTTGATGGAAAAGGAGAAGCCTATAATCCAGATACTGGAAAGTTGCTTAAACACAAGCAAAGCTGGGGAGTCATCATAGCATCAGCGGCAATAGATCCAATCTGGTGGCTATTTGTCTTCTGGATTCCAATTTATCTGTTTGAAGTGTATGGCATGGATGTCAAAGGAATAGGTATCTATGGTTGGGTCCCTTATGTAGGAGCAATGCTAGGTGCTTGGTTTGGAGGATTAATGGCGCAGAATCGAATCAAAGTAGGTTGGAGTGTTGATAAGACAAGAAAAATGGTGATTACCACAGGAGGCTTGATCATGCTACCGGCTTTATTGGCTATGGCTAATCCAGGAGGACCGATGACGGCTGTATTGATTATGGCAGTAATACTGTTCGGTTTTCAGACTGCTATTGGCAATGTACAAACCCTTCCTAGTGATTTCTTCAGTGGCAAGACGGTTGGATCACTGGCTGGATTTGCAGGTATGGCTGCCAAACTTACCGCTGCAGGATTGACTTATCTGGTGCCATGGTTGACTATGGGAGGAAATTATACTCCTGCCTTCATCATTGGCGCTGCGTTGGCGCTAATAGCATTGGCCAGTGTATGGCTTTTGTGCGGCAAGATAGAGCCGATCAAAGGGGATAATTAAGGAATTTCTAATACTAGAAGATAAAACATTTAAAATGAAAAAATCTGAGAATAAAGTAGCGGTTGTAACCGGTGCAACTGGTGGGATTGGTTTTGAGGTAGCTAAACGATTAGGTCAGGATGGGTACATAGTCATTTTGAACGGAATTGAAGATGAGGTTGGAGCGCAGAGAGTGGGTGAATTGGCTCAAGATGGCATTACCGCCGAGTACTATGGTTTTGATGTTACGAAAGAGGATGAAGTAACTACAAACATTACCGCAATTGGTGAGAAATATGGAAGAATCGATGTTTTGGTGAATAATGCAGGAGGACTAGGCGGTAGATCAAGATTTGAGGGGATGACAACTGAGTTTTACCGATTTGTTATGGCACTAAATCTGGATTCTGTATTCTTTACGTCAAGAGCTGCTATTCCATACTTGAAAAATGGAGAACATCCATCTATCATTAATTATACATCAAATGCTGGATGGAATGCCGGTGGACCTGGTGCTGGAATATACGGTACCTCAAAAGCTGGAGTTCATGCAATCACCCGAGCACTTGCGAAAGATCTCGCTGAATATGGCATTAGGGTAAATGCGGTTTCTCCAGGTACGATAGATACCCCATTTCATGCCCAAATCAAATCAACCAAACCGGAAGTGTTTGCTTCATGGAAAAACAACATTTTGCTAGGTAGACTGGGTGAACCAGAAGAAGTGGCATCCGTGGTTTCATTTTTATCTGGTAAGGATGCATCTTTCATAACTGCTGAAACCGTTCAGATTGGCGGAGGACAGGCGTTGGGTATCTAGACATAATTAGAATTGACATTAATAATTGACCTGAAATGAAACTCAAAGGAAAAGTAGCTGTAGTAACCGGAGGAGCGCGTGATATTGGACGGGCTATCTGTGTGAAATTGGCACAAGAAGGCGCTAAAGTTGTTGTAAACTATTTTGGCAGCAAAGCGGAATGTGAGAAAACCATTGCTACTATTAAAGCAGCGGGTGGTGAAGCTGTTGCAGCATACGGCGATGTTTCCAAGCTAGAGGATATCAACAATATAGTTGGTGTTACAAAAGATGCTTTCGGTGATCAGGTAGACATTTTGGTCAATAATGCAGGAGGTCTATTTGCCAGAAAGACGATTGAAGAACTTGATGAATCCTTTGTGGCTCATGTCATGGATGTCAATTTTAAGGGTACAGTGTTTGCCACACAAGCATTTAAACCGCTCATGGTCAGTGGAGGGGCAATCATAAATATTGCTTCACAAGCAGGACGGGATGGTGGAGGTCCGGGATCCGCCATTTATGCAGCATCCAAAGGTGCAGTCATGACGTTGACCCGGAATTGGGCCAAGGAATTGGGTCCACATGGAATTAGAATTAATGCAGTTTGTCCTGGAATGATCGCGACGAAATTTCATGATGATTTCACAAAAAATGAAGTTCGACAGCATGTAGCCAATTCAACACCATTAAGAAGAGAAGGTGGGGCTGAAGAGGTTGCTGACCTGGTCGCATACCTGGCCACTGAAGAGTCTTCTTTCATGACCGGAAACAGTGTAGATATTAATGGCGGTTTAGCCTTTTCCTAAGAGCAAGTCAATGGAGTAACAGAGAGAGAATCATATCGATATCTCTCTTTGCTTTTTTGTTAATTATGATGGGACTCAAATGAATTCGAGTAAAAACAAGTGGGTTAAAGGTATTACGATTTTCAGTTTATTTTTTCTGGTTGCTAGCTGCTCCAGCCCTTCAGAAAAAGTAGAAGAAAAGAAAGATCAAGTTGTTTATGCCAGTTCAGTAATCCCATTTTTTGAACACTGGAATTTGATTTTAGGCGATGGCTCAAATGCCGGGCCTGCGATAGATTTTGAACACGAGGATTTCTTTTACACCACCAGTGATGAAAGTGGTGATTGGATAGTCTTTAAATCTCCCAATGCCGGAGACACACATGGGACTTCCAATAATACGAGAACCGAACTTGCTCAGCTGAAGAAATGGTCACCCATGACCGATGCAAAATTGGCCGCTACATTGAAAGTAATGAATGTCCCAGCTACAGGTGATTCACGTGTAGCAGCGACACATTCAGTTGTGGTGGGACAGATTCATAGTGCAGATGGGCATGAAAATGAACCACTTAAGATTTTTTATAAAAAATTCCCCGGTCACTCCAAGGGTTCTGTTTTTTGGCACTATGAAATCAATACAGCTGGAGAGGACAACTCAGGCAGATGGGATTTTTCTACTGCGGTTTGGGGTTACGATTTTTCAGTAACTGCATCTGAAGAAAACACAGTTCCGGCAGAGCCTTCAGAAGGAATAGCGTTGGGAGAGGAGTTCAGCTATGTGATTGAGGTAAGGGATGGTGTGATGCACCTCTCATTTTCAGGTGAAGGACACGAAACAAAATCGTTTACGAAGAACTTGATTCAGTCTGAATACAACACTCCGTCAGATATTCCACAACAAACACAAAATCTATTTGTTCCTATTGGTCAGGATGGAATTGAGCGAGCAAATGCCTATGCAGAGGAAGGTCTTTTTTTTAAGCTGGGGTGTTATAATCAGACAAATGGTAAATCACCAGAAGTCAATCCATTGTGGTGCTCAGGAGCTGATACCTATGATGGAAATATTCAAAAACAATATGAAACTGGCAATTATGCCGAAGTTTGGTTTAAAACAGCCAGAATCCAAGTAAGTGAGGATGCTATCTCCAATGATGGCTACTTCCTTAAGAATGATTAAAGAAGAAAGCATGAATAAGCTATCAAGACTTTTTCTAATTACTGCTCTGGGGTTTCTCATGAGTTGTGGGGATAAAAAAAGCACCAAGGAAGCTGAAGAAGTAGCTGAGGCTGAAAGCACTATTAAATATCCCAGCGATGTTTACTCATTGAATGATTGGAAATTAATGTTGGGTAATGGTGATCATCCTAATTCGCTTTTGAATTTTGCACATAAGGATTATTTCTTCGCAAAAAATGATGGAGTAGATTGGGTAGTGTTCAAAGCGCCAAATGGAGGTATTACTTCTCCCAATTCGCATAATACACGTACAGAATTTGGTCAAAAGAAGCGTTGGACCCCCATAGAGGGAGGTAAGCTCACAGGCACTTTAAAGGTGATGCACGTTTCTAAGTCTGGTGATGCAACGGTTGGTGCTTCATATGCTGTAGTCGTTGGACAAATTCATAGCGGGGATGGACATGAAAACGAACCTTTAAAAATCTTTTACAAAAAATTCCCCGAACATACCAAGGGATCGGTTTACTGGAATTATGAAATCAATACTGCCGGTGATGATAATTCCGGGCGATGGGATTTTTCGACTGCAGTATGGGGATATGACATGTCGGTGGTAGGAAGTGACTCAGCGTCTTATCCTCCAGAACCCGAGGATGGCATTGCGCTTGGTGAGGAGTTCAGCTATGAGGTCAATGTTTTTAAAGGAATGATGTACCTCACTTTCCAGAGTGAAGGCCATGATACCAAAACATTTGCTAAAAATCTATTGGCATCAGATTTTCAGACCAGAGAAGATATGCCAGAACAAATAGAAAACGTATTTGTACCTCTTGGACAAGACGGAGTAGAACGTGCCAATGCCTATGAAGGAGAATTGCAATTCTTCAAGCAAGGTGCCTACAACCAAACAAATGGGCGGGCTCCTGAAACCAATAAAGTTTGGAGTACTGGCTCAAATACGTATAATGGTAGTGTAGAACTCCAGTATGCAAATGGTAGCTATACAGAAGTATGGTTTAGAGAATCGTCTATTGAACCAGGCACTGCCCCTAAATAAAAATGATCATGAAGAAAATATCCAGTTTACTATTCCTAGTTGTATTTGCTGTAGCCTGTCAACCTGGCAATACTATCAATAGTGTATTAGTCTCAAATGCAGATGAATTAAATGATGCGATCGCAAGTGCACAACCAGGTACTGAAATCGTAATGGCAAATGGTGAATGGAATGATGTGCAGATACGATTTAGTGGAAAAGGAACTGAAACGGCACCAATTATTCTGAAGGCAGAAACGCCTGGCAAGGTGTTCATACAAGGTAGTTCAGATCTAAGATTAGGCGGAGAATACCTGGTAGTAGATGGCCTACATTTTACCAATGGAGCCGCTCCGAAAGGTGCTGTAATTCAATTTTATATTGATAATGATCAATTAGCCAATAATTGCAGGGTGACCAATTGTGTGATTAAGGACTTCAACAAGTCGCAACGCAATAAGCAGGATTTGTGGGTATTGTTCAAAGGAAGAAATAATCAACTGGATCATTGCTATCTGGCAGGGAAGTCCAACAGAGGGCCAACCATTAGGGTAAACCTTCAGGGAAATGAGAGCATAAGAAACTATCACAAGATCATCAATAATCACTTTGGGTTCAGACCACCGAAAGGTGGCCCTAGTGCTGAGACCATACAAATTGGAACAAGCAGTACTTCCATGACACCTAGTTATACACTTGTGGCTAATAATCTCTTTGATCGATGCAATGGAGAAGTTGAGGTAATCTCAAGCAAGTCCAACTTCAACGAATTCAGAAACAATATTTTTTATAAGAGTGAAGGTTCGTTGGTTACCCGACATGGAAATTACTGCATCATTGATGGTAACTACTTTATTGGAGATGAAACCTCACCCCATGTCGGAGGTGTGCGTCTGATTGGAACAGGGCATTGGATGACTAACAATTATTTCTACAACCTGAGAGGTGAGATATTCAGGGCGCCACTTGCCGTGATGAACGGAATTCCCCGCTCTTCGATCAATCGATATATTCAGGTGACAGACGTGAATGTAGCCTACAACACGTTTATCAATTGTGTGTCTCCCTTGCAATTTGGAGTAGGCTCCAATATCGATCAAAAAGACGTATTACCAGCATCTGAAATTCGGTCTTTAACGCCGATTCGAACACTTGTTGCGAACAATATTATTCATAATGAAACGGGAGATAAACAACCCATTTTCAGACATGATGAGATCAATGGAATTACTTTCAAAAGTAACGTAATCAATAATCAGGGCGTCTCTTTCCAGCGCGTTGAAGGTCTGGATGCTAAAGATTTTTCGCTTAAGCAGTTAGAAGAAAGTGTGTATGTACCGTCAACGGCATTCAAAGATGTGGAGGTGCATCAGGGTTTTGAGTATGATCAGATTGATAAAGATTTGTTTGGGAATAGTAGAGTCACCTCAAATGGTATTGGCGCTGTATCCAATTTGGGTAGTAATGCGCCCAATATCTTGGATCCGGCCAAGTACGGACCTGATTGGTTTGATGCAAATCAAGCCAAAGTCGAGACTTCAGCCGTTGAGGCAGGAAGTGAAGAAGCATTGGTTAATGCGATTTCTAATGCAAAAGACGGAGATATCATTACACTGACGTCTGAGATTGAGCTGACTTCTCCGGTGAAAATTGATAAAAGCATAACCATCCAATCAAAGGACGCAAGCAACAAGTCAAAGGTGAAATACCTGGGAGGTGCGGAGACTCCTGCATTTGAAATGAATCCCGGAGGTCATTTGATGCTTGAATCAGTTGTGCTGGAGGGAAATGGAGCGAATTATGCCTTTGCTAGTCTTAAAGAGAACATGTCGAGTCTTTACAACTTAACAGTCCGCGATTGCGAAATCTCAAACTTTGAGTTTGTACTCAAGGCTTACAAGTATTCATTTTCTGAATTTATCAGGATTGAGTCGACAAGCATCACAAATTGTAACAATGGGCTGGAACTCTCAGCCGAAGATGATGATCGGGGAGAGTATAACGCTGAGAACATCTACCTGATTGATACTCAATTTGATGCGGTTAGGGAAAATGTCATTGATTATTATCGTGGAGGATACGATGAGTCCACAGTGGGAGGCACCTTGGTAGTTAAAGGATCTACGTTTGTTAACAGCGGAAGTGAAGAGGAAAATGAGACTTTGCTGAATACCTATGGTATTATCAATGTAGACATTAGCAATAATACCTTCCGAAATAATCAAGTGAAGTTGATTGCCAGACTATGGGGAGCAAAGAACAATCAGGAATCCGATAATGTTATTGAGAATTCCGGAAAGATCATTACCGAACAAAACCTTCCATTGAAGTTGATGTACTAGCGGATGAACTCCTTTACCTGTAGAAGCATACCGATTCTCATTTCAATCCTATTGATTGGGTGTGCGGATGCAGGTAAAAAGCCTAAAGCGGACAGTTTGCCAAAGGCTAATGTTGGTTGGATAAAGATCGATGATTTCGAATCTATTGATCCATTGAGTGCCTGGACTTTAGTTGACACTCGGAATGATACGGATCCCCGAATCGAAAACCCTCAGGTAACAGCAATTCGATCGGGCGATTCAGACAATCATTACTTAATCAAGAAACCTGCAGCAGAAGGAGTGGTTGGTAATCGTAAAGCACTAAGTTATCGAGCATTGCCAGTGGCTGTTCAATTAGGAGAGATTTTCACCTTTTATGCACGGGTCAAGGTAGAGTATTTTCCAAATAATCATGTCTTTGGCTTAAGTAATTTAGAACCGGATAGGATCAATGAACATGATTACAACGCACTAGAACCTAGTCTGAGAGTAACGGATAAGTTCGAGTCAAATGGTTATAAGAATGATGGTACTTTGATGGTACGGAAGGATGATGGCTATGCCAAGATTAGAAATATTCCATTTGATAGAGATGCCAAAGCACTGGAAACAGGAAAATGGTATGAAGTGTGGTTTGTGGTCGACAACAGACTTGCTGCTGTTGGAGGACAGACATATGATGTCTACCTCAGTGGAGGTTCTGAATTTCCAGAGCAAAAATTAGTGTACGAGGGAGCTGATTTTAGAATGAAGAGAGAACAGCCGCTGGGTTACTTCTTAACCAATTGTAACACAGGGCCAGTTGAAGCTCCATATGGAAACGGGGGATTAATATATGATGATTTGTATATGAAGCCTGGAGTTGATCTATCTGAACCAAGCCAAACAAACTGATGGGAAAATTATTGAAATTCTTACTCTCCTTTGGGCCTGGCATTTTTGCGATAGGCTATACGATTGGAACGGGTAGTGTGACATCCATGATCGTTGCAGGAAACTCTTTTGGGATGGACTTGCTTTGGGTGCTGTTTTTTAGTTGCCTGTTTTCAGGGGTGCTCATATTTGTTTCAGGTCAATATTATCTGGTCACAGGCGAAACACTATTGTTTGCGATCAAAAAGCATCTTCCAATTGGATCGGCCATAGCCATTGCGATCATAGTTACGGTAGGTATTGGACAATGGAATTCACTGATAGGAATACTGGGCATTACCTCAAATGTAGTTTTCGAAATTCTGCAACTGAATTTTCCTGGAATCACCGTGCATCAGTACTATGTTGTGCTTGGATTGGCGATTTTAATTATCGCCACGTTTTTTGGTTTATTGCTTTTGGGTACCTACTCACTTTTTGAAAAGATACTTGCCCTATTTGTTTCGATGATGGGGTTATCGTTCATTTTTACATTGCTCTTTGTGCTTCCCCAACCTACAGATATCTTGCTCGGCTTGGTCCCAAAAATTCCGAAAGTAGAAGGCTCAGGAATATTGGTTGCGGCATTTGTTGGTACTACCATGGCATCTGCAACATTTTTGTCAAGACCGCTTTTCATTCAAGGCAAAGGTTGGAGTTTGGCTGACGCCAAAACTCAGCGAAACGATTCCATTGTTGCCGCTATTTTGATCTTTACCATAAGCGGTTCTATCATGGCTGTAGCCAGTGGTAGTTTATATGGCAAAGGAATTGAAATCACACATGTGCTGGACATGTCTGGAGCATTAGAACCCTCTGTAGGTAAATTTGCAGTTTCTATATTTTTTGCAGGAACCTTGAGTGCAGGACTTTCCTCCATATTTCCGTGTCTGATGATCGTCCCGCTTATGGTTGCAGACTACTCTTCTGGAAAACTAGATGTCAAATCAAGTAGGTTTAGAATCATCACCGGGATAGCCAGTTTGTTGGCGCTTAGTATTCCTGTTTTCGGGTTTAACCCTATCAAAGGGCAAATCATTACCCAGGTATTTAATGTATTTGGATTACCACTAGTGGTCATGAGCATTCTGATCCTCTGGAATAGAAAGGAGTCGGGAATTGAAATCAAAAAGACCTGGACAAATATCACAATGATAGGCGCCTTAATATTTTCGCTCATCATTATGGGAAATGGTCTAAGGGACATTTTTGGATAATGATTGGAAGGTTAAAGTATTCGATTGCTGGATGACCTATCACCGAAATGAATTGGAATCATATGAAAATTGTCTTTATATTTGTTGGTGTAAACGATTACGCAATAAATATACTTTTTGGTAAATTTATGTTGTTTAATACTGAAATAAGTTATGATATTTAAAGTAAACGATTACATAGAATAAAAGAAAATAGTCAAATGAAGAATAAGTCAATAGCCATTTTGTGTGGTGGAGGTCCAGCGCCTGGGATCAATACGGTGATCAGTACAGTAGCCAAAGTTTTTCTTAATGATGGGTATCGTGTGTTGGGTATACATCACGGATACAAAGGGTTGTTTTCTAAAGATCCTGAGATCAAGGAATTTGATTTTGAGCATGCGGATAGGATATTTAGTAGGGGTGGTTCTACATTAATCATGAGTCGATTCAAGCCAAAAGACCAGGATTTCAATATCAGCATATTTGAAAAGGAAAACGTAAAGCTACTAGTGACTATTGGTGGTGATGATACTGCTTCCACTGCCAATCGAGTAACGAAATATCTGGCCTCTCAGAATATCAACATCAGCAATATCCATGTTCCTAAAACAATAGATAATGATTTGCCACTACCTGACAGGAATCCAACTTTTGGTTTTCACTCAGCGAAGGACGAAGGAGTAAGGATTGGCAATACTGTATATGAGGACGCTCGTACATCCAGGCAATGGTTTGTCATGTCGGCTATGGGAAGATCTGCGGGTCATTTAGCCTTTGGTATTGCTACAGGATGCCATTTTCCCATTATGATCATTCCGGAGATGTTTAACAAGGCGGAAGTCACCATTGATAATATCATCAACCTGATTATCTCGTCTATTGTCAAGCGGAAAGTACTGGGAATAGATTATGGCGTAGCGGTGGTGAGTGAGGGTGTATTTCATATCCTTGATCCCAATGAAATAGAAGAGCGTGGTATTCACTTGACATACGATGCACACGGACATCCCGAACTTGGAAATGTGAGTAAGGCACATATTTTCAATGTATTGCTACAGCAGAAACTCCATGAGTTAGCAATAGATGTCAAAAGCCGCCCAGTTGAGTTAGGATATGAATTGAGATGCGCGCGACCCATTGGACTGGATTTGACATTATGTTCGCTACTAGGTCTGGGAGTGAAAAAATTGTTCAATGAAGGGATTAGTGGATGTATTGTGAGTGCAAATTCAACTGGAGACATAGCACCAATTTACCTGTCTGATTTTGAGGTGAACGGCAAAATCCCACCAAGGCTTGTTGATATCGATGCACAGATCGCACAGCTCTTTTTTAAGGAATTGCACTACATAGAGGAGGCTGATTATGAATTGGCCCGCCCATATTTATCCAGTCCTGAAATGTACGACTTTAACAAGATTTTGAAATGGACAAAATAGGCAACAAAAAAGTAGTGACTTTCGGAGAAGTAATGCTTCGACTTTCCCCTCCGGGACATGCCACATTTTCTCAAGTCACTTCACTTGATATGACCTTTGGTGGAGGCGAAGCGAATGTTGCGATTTCCTTAGCCTACATGGGATTGGATGTTATACATGTAACCCGGTTTCCTGATAATTTCATTGGAAAAGCGGCTACTCAGTTCCTCCGACATCATTGGGTTGATACCTCCAAGGTGATATTTGGTGATCAACATATGGGGAAGTACTTTCTGGAAATTGGAGCTATACACCGCCCTAGTCAAGTCATATATGAGCGGGACAATTCTGCGTTTGCGATGATCACCCCTGATATGTTTGACTGGGATGAGATTTTGAATGGTGCTGATTGGTTTCATTGGACGGGTATAACACCTGGTATCTCAGCAGGAGTGGCTCAGAGCTGTCAAGATGCTATCAGAAAGGCAAATGAATTGGGGATTACTGTTTCAGGAGATATTCATTCGAGAGCAAGTCTTTGGCAATATGGTAAGGATCAAAAAGAGGTGCTGCCCGATATGATTGGAGGGACTGACGTTGTTGTTGGTAGTGAGTATGATATCAACAAGGTCTTTTCACGGCTGAGCGACGCTCATTTCTCAGCAGCAGCAGATGGGCTGATGAAGCTTTATCCAAGTATCAAAAAAGTGGTGGATAAAGACCGTACATCGCTGAATGCCTCACATAATTTAATAAAAGGGAAACTTTGGAATGGCGAGCAACTGGTGCAAAGTCCGGAATTTGATATCACACCAATTATTGGGCGGGTAGGGACCGGTGATGCCTTTGCAGCTGGATTGATTTATGGTTTGCTCAACTTCAACGATGATTACGATACCATTAATTTTGCCTCAGCGGCATGTTCGTTAAAACACACTGTTGAAGGTGACGCCAATGTAGTGTCTGCGGAAAGTGTTGCCAATCTCATGAACGGAAACACTTCAGCAACTATTCACAGGTGAACCATAGAAGCAAGACAAAAAGTAATTAGTAAGCATAATGAGACAACTTTCATTAAAGGGTAGAGCGTTTCCGACGGACCTTAATCATGCAGGAACAGTATTTGGTGGCTGGGTAATGTCCAAAATGGATAAGGCTGCCTCCATACAAATAGAGGAAGTAATTAAATCACCAGCAGTTACTATTTCAGTGAGTAATCTAAGCTTCCTTAAGCCCATTCATAATGGGGATGTTTTCATGGCATACACTAAAGTTGAAAGGATCGGGAATACATCCATTGATGTGGGGGTTGAGCTAATCGTACGATCAAAGGAAGATTTGACTGAAAACAAAGTAACTCAAGGCGTATTCACGTTTGTTGCTGTGGACACGAATGGCAAACCCGTGCAAGTAAGAAGTGTGCTGAGAAGTCATGTCGAGCCTTATATCAATGAATTGTTAAAGACGGATCAAAACGAAATAAAAAAGGAATAGGAGAAGCTGTAATATTCAATACAACCGCTATTGTTTTTGGATGTTTTTTGTTTTTAAATCATATTTTAATACTTTTGTGTAAACGATTACGCTAATTGAATAAGAAAGCCACCATACATGATATCGCAAAAAAGCTGAATACCACAGCTGCGACTGTATCTAGGGCGCTCAATGACAATCCGCGAATAAGTGAGAAAATGAAGAAGCGTGTTTTGCACGCTGCAAAGCAGATTGGTTATGAGCCAAATCAATTAGCATCTGCGTTGAGGAAGGGGAGAACTAATGTAGTAGGGGTGATCGTGCCATATATTGATAGAAGTTTTTTTTCGTCAGCCATCAGAGGAATCGAGGAGGAAGTAAAGAAACATGGTTACAATGTCATGATCTGTCAGTCTTCCGAGCGTGTGGCTGATGAAGAGCTCAATGTTGAGACCTTGATGCAAGCACAGGTGTCGGGAGTTATCCTTTCATTGGCTGGTACTGCGGAGGGGCATTTGCAACGCGTACTCGACCAGGGGATTCCATTGGTGACTTTTGATCGGGTTGCAGATCAGATCCAGGCACATGGTGTTGGGGTGGACGATTTTCAGGGAACTTACTTAGTTACCAAACACCTATTGGAGCAGGGGTATACTCGAATTGCGCACTTTCAGGGTAATCAACAAGTGAATATTTATAGGGAGCGCTATAGGGGATATAGAACAGCCTTAGAAGAAGCAGGACAAGTGATCAATGAAGCCTGGGTATTACCTGCAGATAGTAAAATTGAAGAGGGGCGGCAGGCTGCTGAAAGATTAATGGCAATGGATATGAAAGTGGATGCGATATCGTCATCTTCTGATTTCTCAGCGCTTGGTGCCATGCAGTATTGTAAATCTGTCGGTATGCGTATTCCAGAGGAAATTGGTATTGCAGGGTTTAGTAATGAGCCATTTACAGAGTTGCTGGATCCACCCATGACTACTGTAAGTCAAAATAGTCAGGACATGGGCGCACTGGCAGCACGTGTCTTTTTGGATGAACTGGATGAAGATGGAGTTAAGACACCAAAACGTGTGTTGTTAAAGCCTGATCTTTTGATTAGAGCATCAACGAACAGAAAGAATTGAGATTGAAAGAATGAATGCGTAAACGTTTGCGCGAAAAGTATAATATAATTTAACTGAGAGATGAAAAAGGTAGTAACATTTGGAGAGATCATGTTGAGGTTAGCGCCTCCTGGATTTTTGAGATTTTCTCAAACAAATACATTTGATGTAATCTATG
Organism: Cyclobacteriaceae bacterium; assembly: GCA_049115695.1. Lineage (GTDB taxonomy): Bacteria > Bacteroidota > Bacteroidia > Cytophagales > Cyclobacteriaceae > JAGDZR01. The sequence continues at coordinate 60,193 of JAGDZR010000012.1, forward strand.
GTGGTGGAGAGTCCAATGTGGCTGTTTCACTTGCCAACTATGGTGTACCTGTAGAGTTTGTTACCAGGTTACCAAAGAACGATATCGGAGAGTGTGCATTGATGGAAATGCGCAAACGTAATGTTGGGACCAATCATGTTGCATTTGGAGGAGACCGACTAGGTATCTATTTTCTTGAGACCGGAGCGGTATCCCGTGGTAGTAAAGTTGTTTATGATAGAGCACATTCTGCCATGTCTGAAATCAAGGCTGGTATGATCGACTGGGATCAGGTATTTGATGGTGTAGAGTGGTTCCATTGGACAGGTATTACACCAGCTATTTCCCAAGGTGCTGCAGATGCTTGTTTAGAAGCGGTGAAGGTGGCAAGTGAGAAAGGCATAACCATTTCAACAGATCTTAACTACCGAGCAAAACTCTGGAAGTATGGCGGAGATCGAGAGGCAATCATGACTGAATTGACTTCTCATTGTGATATTGTATTGGGTAATGAGGAAGACGCAGAAATGCACTTTGGCATCAAGCCAGAAGGCATAAGTGTGCAGACTGAAGGGCACAATGTTAAGGCAGAAGCATTCTTATCTGTCTGCCAGCAAATGATGGAGAAATTCCCTAAGGCTAAGAAAGTAATTACTACACTCAGAGGATCCATTTCAGCTTCACATAATACGTGGGCTGGTGTACTTTATGATGGTAATAAGATGTACGAGTCTCGTCAATATCAAATCACTGATATTGTTGATCGCGTTGGCGGTGGAGATTCATTCATGGGGGGACTTATCTACGGATTGTTGAAGTATCCTGAAAATGACCAGAACGCACTTGATTTTGCAGTGGCAGCTTCATGTCTCAAGCACACAATCAAAGGTGATGCAAATTTGGCGACCGTTTCTGAGGTTGAAAAGCTCATGGGTGGAGATGCAAGTGGAAGAGTAGCTAGATAAGAAAGAAATAAGAAGAAAGGACCGGCTTTTATCCGGGAGTAATGATCCGGAACGTAAGCATAGATTTTTAGAAAAGAGAAATGGGTCGGTCCAACCCTTCTTTATAAACATTGATCAAATGGCAAGATTTACAAGAATAGAAGTAGCATTACAAATGAAGGAATCAGGTATAGTTCCTGTATTCTATCATAAAGACGTGGATATCTGTAAGAAGGTATTGAAAGCCTGCTATGACGGAGGTGTGCGTGTGTTTGAATTTACCAATAGAGGAGATTATGCACATGAGGTGTTTGGCGAATTGAATAAATATGCTGCAGCTGAACTACCAGAAATGATATTGGGTGTTGGTTCCGTTGTAGATGCAGGTACTACTTCATTGTACCTTCAATTGGGAGCTAACTTTATCGTATCACCGATATTAAACCCTGATATGGCCAAAGCTTGTAATCGTCGAAAGGTGGCATGGTCACCGGGTTGTGGCTCGTTGACAGAGATCTCATATGCAGAGGAGCTTGGTGCTGAAGTCGTGAAGATTTTCCCAGGATCTCAAGTTGGAGGACCTGGATTTGTAAAAGCGGTAAACGGGCCGTTTCCATGGACATCCATTATGCCTACTGGAGGTGTGACTCCTGAGCCAGATAACCTTAAAAAATGGTTTGAAGCAGGTGTACATTGTGTAGGAATGGGATCTCAGTTGATCACCAAAGATGTGATAGCTGATGGCAATTATGATAAGCTCGTGAGTTTGGTCAAGACAGCTGTGGCGACCGTCAAAGAAATACGAGAATAAAGAAAAACTTCTTCATACGATTAATTAGTAGAGTACCGTTAACTAACGGTCAATTGGTTGGCCATTCGTCACTTGACGAATGGCCTTTTTTGTGCCGTTGGTGAAAGGTGATTGGTGAGGAACAAAATTATTTTCTATTTTACCAGTTGTATCTTAATTCCTCTTACTGATGAAAAACCTAACCTACTTCTTGGCGATAGTTATTGTCGCAATCTCTTGTGATACCAAAACAGCAAGTCAGATAAAGGCCGAAACCGTTGTTCCGATTGATTCGGCTGTAATACGTTCAGAAGCCATATTTACTAACTATTGTTCCAGTTGTCATGGAGCCAGAATGCAGGCCTTTGTAGATCGTAAGTGGAAATACGGGAACGAACCAGATTCTTTGTTTGCCACTATTACAAATGGTAGAGGTGGAGGAGAAGCCGGAATGCCTTCTTTTAGTGCCACATTTTCCGATGAACAGGTCAACGAGCTGGTTGCCTATATCAGAACGGGCATTGAGAATGTAGATGAATATAAGTTCCAGGAAGTAGCATTGGAGCCAGACACTTTTCAATCTGAAGATTTTGCCTATATCATTGACACAGTAGCTTCTGGTTTTTCGAGCGTTTGGGGAATCGCTTTCTTGCCCAACAATGATATGCTCGTGACTGATAAATCGGGCGAACTATATCGAATAGATGAGTATGAAAATAAAACTCAAATTAGAGGAGTCCCTCCATTAAGATATGAGGGGCAGGGAGGTTTGATGGATGTGGAAGTGCATCCGGATTTTGAAAGCAATTCAACGGTCTACCTTACCTATTCTATTTTCAAACCAGAAGGTGAAGATACACTCACCACTACTGCAGTATCGAGATTTGTTTTGGATAATGATGAACTCAAGGAAGGGGATTTGATCTTTGAAGCGCTTCCATATTCAACAAGAAGACATCACTACGGTTCTCGATTAGAGTTCGATGATGAAGGGTACCTATTTGTCACGGTTGGAGATCGAGGAGCAAGAAATGAGAATCCGCAGAACTTGTCATTATTCCCGGGAAAGGTGCATCGGATCTATGACGATGGTCGCATCCCGGAGGATAATCCATTTGTAAATGTTGATACCGCTGTAGCTAGTGTATACTCCTATGGGCACAGAAATCCACAAGGTATCACCAAGCACCCTGTAACTGGAAAGATGTGGGAGCATGAGCATGGACCAAGAGGAGGAGATGAGCTTAATATTATCGAGGCAGGGTTGAATTATGGATGGCCGATTGTTTCGTATGGGATCAATTACGATGGCACTGTATTTACCTCTCAGACGTCTAAAGATGGTATGCAGCAGCCCAACTTGTTTTGGGTGCCGTCAATCGCCCCTTGTGGGATGGATTTTGTGGAAAGCGATAAGTATCCGGGATGGGATGGCCATCTGCTGGTTGGATCATTGCGGTTTGAATACCTGAATCTGTGTAAGGTGGAAGGAGACAAGGTGATTTCCGAAGAAAAGCTATTGAAGAATATTGGCAGGGTTCGGGTTGTTCGGCAAGGCAATGATGGCTACATCTATGTAGGTGTTGAGCGTCCTGGAGCCATTTACCGCATTGTTCCGGAAGATGAATTTGCGATGGTGAACACCTTTTTGTAAGTGGCCTGGAGCTTATATACTAAGCGGTTTTCATCCCATTGTTGGTGATATCACCAACAATGGGTCAAATCACACTTCCAACTTCAGGTAATTCAGTCGCTGCATATAGGTAATCTCAAGGCTGATGGCGTCAAACTCTTCGATGACTCTGCCATCCAACTGGTAAACACCCCGGCCCAATGTGGGAAATTGCTTGGCCACAGGGGGAAAGTGAACAGTGTCTATAAAGTCTCCCTGCTCGTCGATGAAAGTGCCAAAAAACATGCGGTCACCTTTTGAGGTGCTGGTGTTTTTAACGGTAACCATGTAGCCAATCATTCTTACATGTCGATTGATCATTTGAGGAAGTTGTTTTGCCATGATGCATTTTTCGGGGCGGCTCTCTAGTAGTTTAAACGCACTTGTCAGCGGAAACCCAAGCAGTTCTATTTGATCATAGATATCTTCAATGTCATCATGTTCCATAGGAGGGAGTTGGTAGTTTTTTACAGGTGGATCGAATAATGAAAGCTTGATTTCACTCTTTCCGGTGTTGCCCAGTAGAAAATGCGCTCTCCATAGCAGTGACTTCTTGTCCTTTTTGAGAAAACGAAAACTTTCACTTCTGATCAATAGGCTCAGTTGCTCTAATGAGATGCTGACTCGCTTGATGAAATTGTCCAGAGAAAGAAAAGGGCCTTGTTTGTTGCGTTCGATCAGGATATCAACCACTGTTTGGTGCTCCAGGTCTTTGATCATGCCGAGTCCCAGGTAGATGATCTTTTGCTGGATAGTAGCAATGTTGTCACTTTCGTTGACACAGGGAGGCTCTACCTGAGCTCCATGCAGTCTTGCTTCATGGATGTAAAACTCCCGGCTGTAGAATCCACCTCCATTGTTGATCACTGCGACCATAAACTCCAATGGGTAGTGAGACTTGAGAAACATACTTTGATAGCTCTCTATCGCATATGAAGCAGAGTGACCTTTAGCGAAAGCATAGCCGGCAAAGCTTTCGATTTGCCGCCAAACATCCTGGCTCAAGCGATCGGGGTAACCTTTGGCCCGGCAGTTTTCAAAGAATTTACCTTTTACCTTAGCAAACTCTGCCCTGGAACGGTACTTACCTGACATACCTCGCCGAAGCACATCGGATTCAGCAAGGGTGAGTCCGGCAAAATAATGGGCAACCTTGATTACATCCTCCTGATAGACCATTACGCCGAAGGTGTCTGGCATGATTTTGTACAATACAGGGTGGGCTTCTTTTCTTTTTTCAGGAATTCTGAAACGGACTATGTATTCGCGCATCATCCCAGAGCGAGCAACCCCTGGCCGGATAATCGAACTGGCAGCTACTAAACTGAGATAGTCTTCTGCTCGCAGCTTGGTCAAAAGCATGCGCATGGCAGGTGATTCTACGTAGAAGCATCCAATGGCATTGGCTTCACGCAAATTGATCTTGACTAGCGGGTCTTGTTTGAAGAGATTGATGTCATGAATGTCGATCGACAGCCGGTCGGGTTGATTTTTGCGAATGATTTTCAGTGCATCTTTGATTTTTCCCAACCCTCGTTGGCCAAGAATATCAAACTTGAACAATCCCACATCTTCGGCAATCAGCATGTCGAAATGTGTGATAGGAAATCCCTTTGGTGGCAATGAAGTAGCTGTAAAATAATGGATAGGCTTCTCAGAGATGATGATACCGCCTGCGTGAACACTCAAGTGGCTTGGGAAGTCTGTCAAGCGTTTGGCAAACTGGAGAGTTAGCTTTCCGTGATGATCCAGGTCTTTATCTGACTTTTTTTGAAGCTTCTCTATTTCAAAGGCAGGAATACCAAATGCCTTGCCTACTTCCCGCAAGACTGCCCGATGTTGAAAAGTACTATGAGTGGCAAGCAATACAGTATTGGGATAGTTATCAAATAAGTATTGTGTTACGTCATCCCGGTCTTTGGAAGAAAAGTCAATGTCAAAGTCAGGAGGATTTTGTCGGAAAAGGTTAATGAATCTTTCAAAATAGAGGTCTAGTTCGATAGGATCGACATCAGTGATTCTTAGGATGTAAGCAAGAATGCTATTGGCCCCACTTCCCCGCCCAACATAGAAGTAGTCCTTTTCTCGGGCATATCGCACCAGGTCCCAACTGATTAAGAAGTAAGAAAGGAACTTCATGTCCCTGATGGTATTCAATTCGGTAATGATGCGCCTTTTGATGTGAAAAGCAGGACGCTCTCCATATCGGTATTTCATTCCCTTTAGGCTAAGTTGCCTTACCTTTTGATAGTCTGATTCAAGCGATTCACTCCATGTTTCTTTGTTCTGAGGGCTTGCGTTTGGGCTAAACTGAAAATCAATTTCGGCATTGCTAACGACATGCTTGAGGTTTTCCAAAGCTTCGGGCAGGTCTTGGTAGGCAGAGAGTAACCATGATTTAGCCATAAAGACATCTTCTTTTTCAGCTGTATCCGTTATCTGGAGTTTACTCACAAGTGTATTAAGATCAATAGCCCGTAGGACACAATGCAAATCAAAGTCATTAACAGAGGGTAGCGTGAAGCTTGGGCATGCGATCATTTTTTCACGCTTCACTGGTTTGATAAACCTTGCTTTAGTTACCTGTTGGGGTTTGATAGCAACGTATTCATGTTCCTTAAGCGCCCGGTCAGGCATGTTGCTGAGCGGATAGATGACAAAACAATGTTGGCAGGTTGTAAACTCTGAAGGGATGTCTGCTTTTTGATGCAGGTATTTTGAAAGGAAAGCATTCATTTCATGAAAGCCTTCATTGTTTTTGGCAATGGTGATAAACTGTTGTTGCGCGCCATTGCGAAAATCTATCCCAAGAACAGGTCTGAGTCCTTTCTTTTTGGCTTGTCTTACAAATTCCAGGCTACCGGCAGTGCTGTTGATATCAGTAAGTGCCAGGGTTTTGATTCTGTTGTTAATTGCCCAAGCGACCAACTGTTCGATGGAGAGCAACCCATATTTAAAGCTGAAATATGAATGAACATTGAGCATTATTGTCGTCGGTTAGGTAGGAGCGGAGGAGGCTCCCCGGAAAAAGGGTTCCATCGACTGATGCTCTTGGCTTCCATACCAGAAACCCGCATGACTGATCTATCGCCATACTTATCCCGGATTTTATCCATTGCCTGATACAGGTTGAGCTGCTCTTCTACATCATCAAATAGGTCAATTTGATGAAACCCATTTACTAAATGACTCAAACGAACACCAATGAGCCGAATTAATAGTCGTCTATGATAGAGTTTGTCAAATATTTCGAGAGCCTTAGGTATCAAAGTATGGTCAGCAGCCGTGTAGGGAATCCGATGTTGCTGTGTGTAGGTGTTGAAATCAGAATACCTCACTTTGACTGTAATACATCCGGATAATTTCTGTCCGCGGCGCAGTTGAAAGGCCAGGTTTTCAGTCATCGCGGTTAAGATTCCTTTGAGCTTGCCTACATCTATTGTGTCTCGGTCAAAAGTTCGTTCTGTAGATATGGACTTTCTCTCAGAATAAGGAATTACAGGAGAGCTATCTATACCGTTGGCTTTTTTCCAAATACTAACACCATTCATACCAAAGGCACGATGCATCAGATCTACGGACATTTCTTGAATGGTGTGTATTTTCCTCACTCCCAGGCTGATGAGCTTTCCATGTGTTTTTTCTCCCACCATGGGGATTTTTTTGACAGAGAGAGGGGCCAGAAAAGGCTTCTCTTTACCATGATTGATCATGAGTTGATTGTTGGGCTTGGCTTCTCCTGTAGCAATCTTAGAGACGGTTTTGTTTTCAGAAAGTCCAAAGGATATGGGAAGGCCCGTTTCGTCTATGATCTTGTCTCGTAATTCGCTGGCCATCTTCCAACACCCAAAAAAACGATCCATGCCCGAAAAGTCGGCATAGAATTCGTCGATGGATGTTTTCTCTACTACAGGGACTGATTCTCTCATGATTGCAGTTACTACATCTGAGTGTTTCGAATAGTCAGCAGCATTTCCTTTCATGATGATAGCTTCGGGACAGAGAGATTTGGCAAGTTTCATCGGCATGGCAGAATGAATGCCAAATCGCCGGGCTTCATAACTGCATGACGCTACCACACCTCGATCACTGGTACCGCCAATTAAAACGGGCTTCCCTATCAGTTTTTTGTTTTTTAAGCGTTCAACCGATACAAAGAAAGTATCCAGGTCGAGGTGCAAAATAGCGTTCATGGGTGGTTAATATTTTTCGGGATATCAAAGCTAATAAAATTAGTAATAACTAATATAATTAGGAATATTAATTTTGTTTTAATTACTTCTACATTTAAGAATGAATGATTTTGATGTTTTCTTTAGTTTCGTTGATTATCTACTTAAGAGCCTATTACCAGTTATAGAATTAATATGAAAGAACTGCTTGTATGTTTGGGGTTGTGCTGCGGACTCAGTTTGGTAGCTCAGGAGCAAAAGGAGGTGGAAGTCCAGGCAACAATGGAGGAGTTCATTGAGTCCAACCATTTGGAGGATATTGAAGACATTGTCCATCATTTCACAGGATCGAAGAAGTTTTTGAATTTTTTACTTGAGGAGGGACACGATCTTGATCCTGAAGCGGTAGATTTCAAAAGGAAGGATGTTCGAATAGGGGAAGATCTTGATATTTACGTAAAGCATATTACCGAGCATCAGAACTTTACGATGCTGATGGTGCCAGTGGATTTTTACAACCTGGCCATTTACGATACTTTGTTATTTGCTGTTCTGGAGTTGAGTGATGAGTATTTGGAGCGGAAATACTTTTCCAATGATCTGACAGACCCCCAAGAGCGGGCGCGTATTATGCAGATTGAAAATCATGATTTGCTTAAAGAACATTTATTCCAACAGGCATTAAAAGTGACAGAAGACAAGAAGTTTACGGAAATACAGGTGGACCTGCATGAAAGCTATATTTCCAGTAGTGATCTTACGTTAGAATTATCCGAACTGACAAAGGACGAAAAGAAATCTTTCCGGCATTCGTGGAGCTTGGTGGAGAAAGCATTTAGCCATACGGTCCATTTAAATATCGAAATGAATATTTACATTTTTGGGCATGATGACATGGATATTACCTACGAAATAGACCGCAAGAAATATAAATACCGCATCACTCCCGGCAATATTTTTACCAGACATCATTTTCTGGAAGAAAATTGATTTACCTAAAAGTGGGTATTCCGCATTTTAAATTTGTCTTGTTTGGATTGAAAGGCTAATTTTAGGTCGATTTTCTGTGAAATTCGATCTAAAATCAACCTATGAATCTATCTTTCTTTCGGCTATGGTTATTCCTTAGCCTTGTTATCGTCACTACTTTCTCGATGGCTCAGTCTGTTACTGATGTCACAGCCCGTTTAGTTGATTCACGTTTGGAAATATCATTTCGTATGGGCAACCTGCGAGACGGGCAGCAATTTAAGGTGAGGCTTTATACGTCCACTGATAATTATGCAAAACCGGTGGAAACTGGCGTCACAGGTGATGTAGGAGATGACCTTCGCCTCTTGTTTTATAACCAGATCATCATTGAAGATCCTATTGAAACATTAGGGTTTATCACCAATGATATTCGTTTTAAGGTTGTTGCTACCATGACCTACAATCCTGTTACGTTAACATCACACACAGGCTTTTTCTCTGTAAAGATGGGAAAGGAGCTTGCTGTTACATGGGTGGGAGGATTGCAGAATGAAAAAGTTTCGTTTGACCTTTATAGATATGGTGAGCTTTTGGAAAAAGATATGCATATCACCAGTAATACTCAGTCGACCATAATCAAGATGCCTAAAAAGCTTAAAAATGGAGTGAAACTGGAAAAGGGAGATGGTTATGGAATGGAGTTTTATATGGCCAGTATTGATGAACCGGTCAAAATGCCTGATTTTTTAATGAAAAAGAGTAATGCGTTGATCCCACTTGCAATAGGTGGAGTAGTGGTCTTAGTGGTAGCAGATTATTTTAATCCTAATAGCATCTTCGCAAAGTCGCTAATAGATCAAGGTATATTGAAGAAGCTACCTGAACCTCCCGCTAATCCGGGGGATATTTCTGGTTTAACTACTAATTTTTGAGGGCTATGAGGCGTTGTGAAAACTTATTGAATAAAATGAAATTTGTCATTTTTTTAGGATTACTGGCAAGTGCTATGGTTTCCATGGCTCAATCTTCGGATTTCAGACCTGATCTGAAAGAGGAACCTGGTAGGGCAGGCATGAGTATTGATGGCAATGTGATAACACAGCCGTTAAAAGAGAGCTTTACCTTGACGGGTAAGAGTGTCTCAACAGGAGTTAGTACTACTTCGAGTGGTGAAGGCATTTTGGGGACTGAAGCTGTTACGTCAGTCGTAATAAAAGGGACTGCTATTACAGGAGAAATCCCTTTAGATGAGGAAGGGTCTTTAGGCACTGCTGGTAAGTTCAGTAAGATTGTAAATATGAGTGGTGGAAGTTTTGTTTTTCATCTTAATGGTGAGACAGTGCAATATTATGGTGATATCAATGGGGATTCTTTACAAGTTGATAGTGACATATATTTTGTTGCATTCGATGGTAATGACACCACTTACACCCTCAAGAAAATCACCACCGTGGGTTTGATAGGCACTGTAAGGACAGGTGGCACTACAGGTTGGGATGATCCTGACACAGACATGATAGATCAGGGTAACGGGGTCTATAGACTAGAAGGGATTACCTTATTTGCCGGTGAGTGGAAAATGCGAGCCAATGATGAATGGAATGCTGGTAACTGGGGAGATGATGGAGCAGACGGTACATTGGAAATTGGTGGGGCTAATATCATCCTGGAAAATTTGGAGGGTCTTTACGATGTAGAAGTTGATATTTTAAATAATAGCTACAGCATAACTAATGCAGCGGCACTTCCACGGCCAGGACCTTTCTCATTGAACGGTTATCCCGTTTCGACCAGCAGAATTCAATTGGAGTGGGGTAATATTCAGGAATTTGTGGATGGGTTTAGGATTTATAGGAGAGCAGATGGAGATACAGAGTACACTAAAATTGATAGCGTTACTGTTGGTACAACCTCCTATACTGATTTGTCTCTACCTGCTAATACGGATTATTACTACAAGATTGAAGCTTACAATGCAGATACATCCAGGTTTTCGGACACAGAATTATTTTCCACTTTCTCTACCGGACATAGTAGTAGACTGGAGAGTGTAAGATCTTTCGGCGGCCCTGATTACCAGTTTAGTTATGGTGTGTCTGTCGATGATTTTGGTAATTACTATTATGCTGGCAGGTTTTTCGAATCAATAAGTTTTGGATCAACGCAGTTGACGGCTACCGGAGTTGGTAGTTCAGCTTTTGTAGCCAAGTTTGGATCAACGGACAACCTTTTGTGGGCACAGGCATATGAGTCTACTGGATCGATAATAGTCAGGGGCATAGAATCATTTGGGACTAGTACGTATGTCGTTGGATCGTTTTGGGGAGATTTTTATGGTAATACAAGTCCTGGCTATTGGTCTTCCTTTTTGATGAAAATTAACAGCAGTGGAGGCGTACAATGGGTTCGTTCTATGATGTCGGAAGTTGATGGATCTGTCGATGGAATAGATTTAGCAATTGATGACTTTGGTAATGTTTATATGGCTGTTGAAATTGATGGAGGATCTACCTTTCGTGGCAGTACAGTCGGTACCGGGCCTGCATTGGTTAAATATGATCAAAATGGTAATGAAATATGGATCCGTAATGGAACACCTGGGCTGGATGTGACTTATAGCATTGATGGTATTGTTATATCTAATGGCAGTGTATATATAACGGGGGATTGGGATAGTGGTGATGGCACCTTGAGCTTTGGTAGTAATACCCTCTCTGGCAATGAAACTAGCTACGATATATATGTTGTGAGTTATGGGCTTAGCGGGGCTTTAAATTGGGCTATTGATGCAGGAGGTGGTAATGCATGGGAATACTCATATGACATCACAGCTGATAATGATGGGAATATTTATGTTGCAGGATTACATTATGGCACATTTGAGATAGGAAGTCTATCAGCAACTACTAATGGAGGGGGAGACGGATTTATTTTTAAAATTGATGCCGCTGGAAATCCTATTTGGGTGAATTCATATGGTTCACCTGGTTTGGACTATTTCCTCAATATCAAGTCCGATGGAAACTGGATTTATGGCTCCATGCTAAAAAGTACCCTTACGGCAGATATGGATGGAGTCATGGTTGATAACGGAGCTGGCGCATTTGTTTCTATTGATCTTGGAGGAGTAACACGCTATGTTGAAACTATTGAGGGAGAAGTTGTTTTACGCGATATGGGTATTGGAGAGGAGTATGTCTATGTAGCAGGCGCATATGACAACACAATGCAAGCAAATGGATCCATATTCAATAATGCCTTAAGAGGAAGAGAAACATTGTTGGCAAAAATGGAGAGAACGCTTCCTCTTTTGGATCAGCCGATAGTTTCAGCTTCAAATGCGGGTGTTTCATCGTTTGATTTGAGTTGGAACACAGTTATAGATGCAACAGACTATCACTATGAGGTCTCGACAACAGAGAATTTTGCAACATTGGTTAATTCAGAAACCGAAACAAATGGCACCAGCGTGACCATTAGTGGGTTGAGGTATAATACTACCTATTACTGTAGGGTGTCGGCTTATAATTTATTCAATGGAAGAATAAGTAATTATGGTGTGACTGAAATTACGACAGCTGATGATACTTCAGCTCCAAACATTGTCACCATAAGTTATGACCCATCATCACTTGCCACAGCACAGACTGTGGATGCGGTCATTAGAGATAATGGAGCCATGAGTGATGTGCTGTTTTTTAAGAAAAGAGCATTGAGTAGTTCATTTTCAGAATCTTTTGCTGAAGTAAGTGGAGAAATTTATACTGGTCAGATCAGTGCCACTGATTTTGATAATTTGGGAGTTAGCTTTTTCTTCAGGGCCATTGATTGGGCAGGCAATCAAGTTGAGAGTGAAGTGATGACGATCCGGACTGCTCCTAGTTTTAATGAGACTCAGCAAATGGCTGGTATTTCTGCAGGAAAGAAGGAGGAAGATTATACGATCATCAGTCTGCCATTTAAGAGTATGAGTGCAGCAGAAGTGTTTGCTAATCTAGGACCATCAGGAGAAACAACCTGGAGGATTTGGGACTATAATGGTAGTAGTTATGATGAAAGTGTGAATCTTATTCAGCCGGGAAAAGGCTATTGGTTTATCGTATCAGAGGATGCCTTTAGTAATGTTTCATTTAGTGGTGTAGAGCCCGTGGAAGCATCGGAATCACAGCCATTTTCTGTATCAGTCAGATCAGGTTGGAACATGATCGGGAATCCATATCCTTTCTCCATCAATATGAGTGAAATTAATGCTCATAATGGTGCCAATTATCAATTGCAAACTTTTAAGGATGGAGGGTACAGTGTAGCTTCCACTTTGAAAGCATATGAGGGAGGCTGGATTGAGTCTAATTCATCAGGGAGTATTGAGTTTCCATTTTCGGCCATAACTGGGGGACGTGTTGATGATCATCCTGAACCTCGTGATTTCATCGTGAATTCAGGCGGTTGGGAAGTGATAATGAGTTTGAATGCTGAAGGAGGATGGTCCACGTCCAGTCCGGGTATTGGAGAGAATGGGGAGGCTATCATAGGAAAAGATCAATTTGATGTTTTTTCTCCTCCGTTGTTTGATAGATATCTGACAGTCAATTTTAAGGAAGAGGTTGAAGGTAGAATGACCAGGAGTATCCACCCACCTAGCCATCAAAATGTTTGGGAATTTGAAATTCAGACACATTTGGAAGAAGGAACGCAGATGACAATCGATTTTACAGGAATCCCTAATTTGAATGGAGATGAGAAGTTGGTTTTGTTCAATACAGTTGATGCAAGCATTACGCCGATCACAGATTTAGGTTCATATCAATTCACCTATCGACCTGGCGGCAAATTTGTTGCCATAAAGGGAACAGATGAATTCATCAACGAGACGACTCGTTTGGAATGGATTGTTGCGTCCAATATTTATCCGAATCCGACGGATGGTCAAATTTCATTGGATTTGAACTTACCCGAAACAATGAGTGCATACAGTGTATTGCTTCGAATTACGGACTTATCCGGAAGAGAAGTTATGGAGTTTGACCCTTTGATGGTTGGGGCAGGAAAAACACATTTCAATGCCGAATTAGATGGTATAAACAAAACAGGGTTGTATGTGTTGTCAATTAATGTCTATGAAAATGGGAATATCTCATTCAATGACAGTAAAAGATTTTTCTTGAATCGAAGATAAATTATAGTTAAATTGTACTTGGAAAAAAGTAAACCCATGAAACTTTCACTAACATTCTTATTGTGCCTGGCAGTAGCCTTACCTTCAATTGGTCAGGTTTCGGAGGGTACTAGTAATTCAATTAATCTTGGAGCTGTTCTAAAGAAAGCTTACGAAGAAAAGGAAAGTCAACCTAAAACAGTTGTAGTGGAGCAACCCGTTGCAGAAGCTGAAAAGGTTGAAATCGTATTGGCGTCAGATGTCGATCTTAATATACCCAAGACAGACATAGTTAACGAATATGGTATTGCTGTTATCATTGGCAATCGTGATTATCAGAATACTAAAAATGTAGACTATGCGATCAATGATGCCATGGCTATGAAGAAATATGTGCAGCAAACGATGGGATTTCGGGATGGCAATATTTTTTATGTAGAGAATGCTTCTAAGACTGATTTTGAGATATTATTTGGAACTAAGGACGATTATAGAGGTCAACTGTACAATGCAGTTAGGGCTGATATGTCTGATGTCTTTATTTTCTATTCAGGTCACGGCGCACCAGATGTCAATACCAACACTGGTTACTTTGTTCCGGTCGAATGTAATCCTCAGTATATTAATTTAACAGGCTATAACAGTGATGTACTGTTTACCAACCTTTCAAAAATCCCGGCTAAGTCAGTAACAGTGGCAATGGATGCTTGTTTCTCAGGAGCTGAAATACTGGAGAATGTATCTCCTGTGGGTATCCAGTCAAAAGGTTTTAACAGTGTAGACAATGGTGTTTTCATTTCTTCATCAGCAGGTACTCAGGTATCTAGTTGGTACACGGAGAAGGAGCATGGTATGTTTACCTACTTCTTTTTGAAGGCAATACAGAATAGGAATGCAGATGCTGATAAAGATGGTCAATTGACAGCAAATGAGATATTTAGATTCGTTTATGAGGAAGTTCCTTACCATGCGAGAAGGTTTAGGAACGTAGACCAAACGCCAACTTTGCAAGGATCTAAGAGGGATCAGGTGGTTGTAAGTTTTGAAGCGCCGATAGAAGAAAATACAGATTATTAAATCATAGGTGCCATTTTTCATAGTTTTAAATTATTGATGAAGAATGGCACCTTTTTTGTGTTTTGGAATTAAAATGAAAATATTCAAAGAATATATTGTACTAATTTTTGTTCTTGGGTTGTTTGTAACAAGCAATGCTCAAACCAAAACTCAGCGTGTTTCTGGTGAACATAGAATGAGAATTGAATCATATATGTCCGTAGATAGGGCCACAGATCAGGCGCTCGAACAAGCTCGAATCAATGCATTGGCTGATGCATTTGGTACTAAAGTATCTCAGTCTACTATGACCCGTATTGAAACGAGCAATACAAATACTAATACCCGGTTTAGTACATTGGCGAACAGTATGGTCAACGGAATCTGGTTGGAAGACCTTCAGGAACCAAAGGTCGAGATTATAAATGAAGGGTCAGATCGATGGTTGGAGGTTTCAGTCGTAGGAAGGGCCAGATATAATGAGAAGGTAGCTGTTGATTTCGAGGTAATGTCACTGAAATGTAGAGAAAAGGGCTGTGCTACACAGGATTTCAAAGAAGGAGAAACAGTATTCTTATACTTCAATAGTCCGGTTGATGGATATCTCAGTGTCTACATTGACGATGAGACAAACTGCCAAATGCTACTTCCATATCAAAATGAGAGGACAAATAGCATGAAAATTGAAGCGGATACTGAGTATATCCTATTTTCAAATCAGCATCCTTACAGCAGCCAAATCAGCGATATTGACCAGTATCAATTGTTCACCAACTTCGAGTCCGAGATGAATTTACTATATGTCATATTCTCGACTGAGGACTATTACAAGCCTCGATTGGAGGACAACAATGCAGAATATAAAGCTCAGAATGACTCAAGATTATCCGATTTTCCAAAATATACGGATTCACGAAGTTTCAGAAAGTGGTTGAATAAAAATCTAGGTCAGAACGACGAGATGTTCTTGGAAGTAATTGACATCACCATATCCAAATAACTATGAGATTCATTGCGGTTCCATTGTTACTCATCACCCTGCTAGCGGGAGCTCAGATGCCCAATGACAAGGCATTCTTGATCGTAGATCCAGTTGGGCATAATGCCACCGTCAATGATATTGTCTATAGCCCTTTAACAAAAGAGTTAATAACGGTAAGCGATGATAAATCTGTCAGGTTGTGGGATATTGAAAATGAAAACCTGAATAGAACTTTCAAGCCATTCAGTGCTGCCAATGGCCCAATAGGTATGTTGTATGCCGGAGCTATTTCTCCGGACGGTCAGTTTCTGGCTGTGGCTGGATACTCTTCCCGTAATGATATCAAGATCATAGATCTTCAAAAAAATAAGATCCGTCAAGTGTTGGTGAGGCATAACAATGTAGTGACAGACCTGGAGTTCAGCCCTGACGGTCAATATTTGGCAAGCGCCTCTTCAGATGAAAGCATCATTGTTTGGAAGGGTGCAGGTGGAACCTATGTTCACGAAGCTACACTCTACCAACATCAGGGAAGAGTCAATGATCTGGCATTTTCACCAGATGGCCTGAAACTAGTTACTGTTTCTGATGATGAAACTCACAAGTTATGGGACATGCGAGATCTCTCAGTTGATCCAATTACCAATAAAAATCATCTAGGTGCTGTAAAGCGTGTAGCTGCTGGTACGCCGGGATATCTTACTGGAGGAGAAAAGGGAATTGTTAATTTATGGTCCTGGGACGGAGGATTATCCAGGCAAGTGACACAATTCGGATCAGAGGTTTTGAATATGTCGGCCATGGGGAATAAGGCCTTCATTTCAGCGGATCGTCAGGTAACTTTGGATCTACGCTATCCAGGAGATCTGGATGCTGTTTTTTCAAGGGATCAAACGGTTACGGCTAGTTACTGGATGAGTGATGACAAGCTCGCAGTGGCGATGGGACGTGATGGAAACCTTGTAATCATTGAACAAGGAACACCATCCATGGCTTTTACTGGTAGAGGTCAAAGCGTTCAAAGACTTTACATCAAAGGAGATCAGTTGGGCATGTCCCTGACAGGTAAAACACCTGATTTCTTCTATGACTTTGAAGAGGGAAAAATTGTCAGAGATAAGTCAAAACTTACGGGGTTTAAGGGACCAAAGCTGTCTGATGGTACTTTTGAATTCACCAGAGTCGGACGAAATCAATTAGTATTTGGCTCGAGTTTTCAGGTAAACAATACCACAAATGACGGGAATGTGCTTAGCTATACATTACTTGCTAATGGAAATGTAGTTGTTGGGAGTGATCGAACGTTGAGAGTCTATGATCCTAAAGGGTTGTTGTTAAAGACGCTATCCGGGCATAATGGTCAGGTTTTATCAGTTGTCAGTAACGAGAAGTATTTCTTCACATTGGGTGGTGACCAAATCATAAAAGTTTGGAGTGTTGACAACCTGGAATTAGTCTATAACCTATTCCTTTCTAAGGAGTTCGAATGGATTTTGTGGGGTGAAAATGGGAAATATACTGCCTCCGCCGGAGGTGAGAGATTTTTAAGCTGGCAAACCAACAAAAGTGAGGATGAATTAGCAGAGCTTATTAATGTTAGTACTTTCAGTAATAAATTTCTTGAGCCTGAAATTCCAGCAGAGACTGAAGTAATACGGGATCAGCAAACGGTACAACTACCCGATAAGCCAGAGATCAAATGGAATTATCCAGTTGATTTTCAAACGACAACTGAGGATGGTAGAATAAAAATATCAGCAACAATTGCGAGTAACGAGCCCGTAGATAAAGTAAGGATTCTGGTTGAAGGCAAGCCATTGGCCTCAAGGAGAGGTGTTTCGGATATTAAGGTAATTGATGAGTTCATTGAGCTAACCAGTTATAAGACCACAATTCAAATATTTGCGCACACAGCGAATTCAAAAATCTTGTCTGAAAAACGGGTTATTATTAATCCGTCAAATGTAATGAGCGTTGCGAGTGGTAGGACAATAGTTGATGCGATTGACAAACCAAAGCTGTATTTTGTCGGCGTTGGCGTTTCGGAGTTCCAAAACTCAAAATTTAACCTGACCTATGCGGATGATGATGCTGAATCCTTGTACAGTGTTTTTGGAGACGACTTAAGTGCTGTATATGGAGGGTTTGTGGGTAAGAAAATACTCAACGCTGAAGCAACTAAAAGTAACATACTAAATGAACTTAACGAACTAGCAACTAAAGTCACCCCAAAGGATCAAATTGTCATATTTTTTGCGAGTCATGGGATCAATGAAGACGGCCTTTATTATGTTCTAACTCACGATGCAAACGAAAATAATTTGAAGGGAACGTGTCTTAACTGGAATGAAATTGCCGAGGTGCTGAGTAAGCTTCCGTGTAGAGTGGTACTATTTTTGGATACATGTCATAGTGGAGCCTTGGGTGCAAGTTTGATGAGCAACGCCAATTATGTTAAAAATACAGAGGCTTTAAGGAAAATGGGATCCAATGAGGTTGGAGTTGTAATAATGTCTGGCTCAACAGGAGACGAAAGCTCTCTTGAAAGTGCAGAATGGCAACACGGTGTGTTTACCTTGTCGCTAATAGAAGGAATCAAGAATAAAAAAGCAGACCTGAAACAAGATGGGGTGATTTATTTAAGAGAATTAGATCTATTTGTTTCAGATAACGTAAATGAGTTGACAAATGGACGTCAAAACCCAACGACTCAAAAACCAAGTACAATAAGTAAATTGATCATATATTAAACTAAAATTATAGAGCTATGATAGCACAGAGATTATTCGCTTTTATGCTTGTATGCGCCGTGGCGTTTACAGGATTTGCTCAGGTCAAGAACAAGGACTTCAAGACCAAGCTTAAGTATGCAAAGAAAGAAGCCAAGGGATATGAGAAAGAAGGCTGGTACGTGGCACCTGGCGATCTACCGCTCGAGAAACAATTGGAAAAAACTTATGGTAAACAATTGGAAGAAGATGAGTATGGTTTCCCGAAATATCTGATTGCATCTGGTAATTCAGTTGCTGGGACACAGTCAGCTGCAAAGATGCAGGCTACAGAGCTTGCAAAGCTGGAAATTGCTGGCATGATGGAATCTCAGATTGCTTCAACAATAGAGACTCAGTTGGCCAATAACCAGATCAATACAGAGGAAGCTGCTACACTTCAGAAAACTGTTGCTGCTGCCAAGAATATTATCGCAACTCGAATGGGAAGAGTAATCGGTCTCGTTGAGATGTATAAGGATATCTCGAAGAATAAAAATATCGAGTGTTCTGTACAAGTAGGCTATAGTGTTGAAATGGCTCAGAAAATGGCTATTCAGGCTATGAAAGAGGAGCTTGAAGATGAAGCATCCATAGCGGCTGATAAGCTAGATAAAATTCTTGGGTTTTAATTGAAACGAATTGTTCATATATTAATGGCTGTCATAAACTGACAGCCATTTTTGTTTATGAAGGAAATCATCGAAAAATCGCTATTGGGAATTCCGTTGGAACCTGAATTGGTAAAGGAAATTATAAGCGTTGGAAGACAGAAAAAGGTAAAACAAGGTGATTTGGTTGCTGGATCGCAACTGGATATTGATGAAATACCTTTTATCATTGATGGACTATACCGAGTGGCCCGACCTGATGGTCAGGGTGGCGAGTTGTTTTTATACTATCTGGAAGGCGGCAATACCTGTGCCATGTCAATAACATGTTGTATTGAGAAAAAAAGGGCAGAGGTGAGTATGACATGTGAAGAGGATGGCCATGTTTGGATGGTGCCCATGGCTTATATGGATAGATGGGTTGAGAAATACCGATCTTTTCGCAAATATGTCTTTAGATCTTATCAGGATAGATTTGATGAGCTCTTGTATGCTGTTGATAATGTTGCCTTTATGAAAATGGATGAGCGACTGATGAATTATCTACTAGACAGAAAACAAGCTACCGGATCTTTTGAAATCTTGTTGACACATGAACAGATCGCCAGAGATCTAAATAGTTCGAGAGTGGTGATTTCCAGATTGTTGAAAAGACTGGAAAGAGATGGTGAGGTTATGCTTCACCGCAATAAAATTGAAATCCTTTGATCAACTAATCGAATTAATGGTTTGCTCCAATGTATGAGCAGGAACTACGCCTGATTGTCGCCATTTGATTTCACCCTCTTTGAATAGTATTAAGGTTGGAACGCCAGCTATTTTGTAGCTAGCAGCTATTGCTGGATTTCTATCTACATCTACTTTAAGAATAGATGCCTTACTGCCAACACGGGATTTGAGGTCCTTTAATACTGGAGCCATCATCTGACATGGACCACACCATTCAGCTGAAAAATCAACTAACACTGGTTTGTCACCCTTGATAATTTCCTGAAATGATTTTTTATTGCTCATTGGGACAAATAAAAGACAAAGTGGGGGCATAGCCTCCCACCTTGTCACACTCACCAAAATCTTAACCTATCAATTCACTAGTACAGTGCTAATGAACTGTTAATGTTCTGCAAAACAACACGAACATCAGATGAGGATTGGTAACTTTGGTTACACCATTAAAAAACATATTGTTTTTACAATTTGCCTTTAATTTGCCGTTTCCAATCAAACATGCATTTATGAGATTATTTGTATTCACCATATTCTTCAGCCTAGCATTGTCCTCGCTAGGTCAAGGTCATGAAATCAGGCTGACAATTGATGGAATGAGAGAGTCTGAAGCAATCATTGGGTATCATTATGGTAAACAAAAGTTGATTCATGATACAGTTGAAGTCGTTGAGAATGAATTGATTATTAAGGGAACAGCGCCATTACCGACGGGTATTTATTTTGTCTACACGCCTTCTTTTTATTTTGAATTCATTGTGAAAGAGCAGCAGTTCTCCCTTGAGTTGAACACAGCGGAGGGATTCAACAGTCTGAGCGTAACTGGATCATTAGAGAATGAGCTTTTCAGGATGTTTCAGGTAAATATGGGGAAATACCAGAGAGAGATGAATAGCTATTCAGCTCAATTAGATTCTTTGACTGGTCAGGATTCTATTAGTGTAAGGGAGAAATTAATTAAAATCTCAACCGCGTCTACTTCCTTTAGGGATAGTCTGATAGCAGCTTCTCAGGGAAGTTTTTTTCATTCATTTTTGAAGGTAATGAAAGGGACTACTGTTCCCGGTTTTGAAGATATTGTTGATCCAGTAGAGAAAAGACAAAAACAATTTAGGTATTACAAGGATCATTATTTCGACGACCTTCAAAACGGTACTGATATGATGAGAACCCCAATATTTCATAATTATGTGATGAAGTATTTTGATGACCTGGTAGTACCTGTGTCAGATACTGTAAATGCTGAGATAGATAGCTGGTTAGGACAGTTTGACGGAGATGATGCAGGTTTCAGATATTGGCTAGGAACCCTATCGAACAAATATCAGGAATCCAACGTGATGGGCATGGATGGTGTAACGGTCCATCTGATTGAGCAATACTATCTGTCAGATAGGGTTGACTGGATGGATGATAAGCGAAAAGAAGAATTAAGGAAGGAATTGCGCTTTATGAAACCCAATATGCTTGGGAATCCTGCGCCTAACATGGAATTAGTGGATACAGCACTTGCTCCTTTTAGCTTAGCAGAAATCAAAACTGACTATCTCGTATTTTTCTTTTACGATCCAGATTGCGGGCATTGCAAAAAGAAAACTCCAATTTTGAAAGCCGCTTATGAAGATATAAAAAGTGAGGGAGGTGAAGTAGTAGGCATATGTACAATATCGGATGTACCCAAATGGAAAAAGTACATCAAGGAAAAAAATCTAAATTGGATTAACCTGGGAGATCCCAGCGGCAGGACCAATATGAAGATTGATTATGACGTTCGTACTACTCCCCAGGTCTATATTTTGGATAAGGATCGTAAAATCATAGGGAAGAAAATAGACGTGGATCAAGTTCTGCAGATTATTCAGGACCATAAGTTGCGACAAGGAGCAGGATAGTTTTAGGGTGATATTGCCTATTTTACTCATCTTAATCAGATTTCCAGATGAATAAAAAAGTCATATACTATGCCATCACAGTGGCATTAGGTGGATTTCTTTTTGGGTTTGATACTGCCGTAATCTCGGGTGCAGAGCAATCAATCCAAAAGTTATGGGATCTGGACACCATTGCGCATGGACTGACTGTGTCCATTGCATTATTCGGAACCATGTTTGGGGCACTGTTTGGAGGTATCCCAGCACATAAATACGGTCGTAAGAACACGCTGATCGTTATAGGAATATTGTATTTTGTTTCCGCTCTCGGCTCAGCAGTAACCGAGAACTGGTATCTATTTCTATTTTATCGATTTATTGGTGGTCTCGGAGTAGGCGCATCATCGGTGGCCGCTCCCATGTATGTTTCTGAAATATCACCAGCCAATGCACGGGGTAGATTAGTCGCTCTTTTTCAGTTCAATATTGTTTTTGGAATATTGATAGCATTCCTGTCCAATTATCTCATTGCTGGGATGGAAATAGTCAATGATTGGAGATATATGTTGGGCGTGGAGTCACTTCCAGCCATCATATTTACATTCCTGATGTTGAAAGTGCCAGAAAGCCCTCGTTGGTTGATTGTCAAACGAGGAGATGTTGATCAGGCGAGAAGAATATTTTTATTGATCGGCGAGAGCAATATCAAAGAACGATTGGCACAGATAGGTAAAGCAATAGACACCAGGGAAAAATCTAAGATTAATTGGTCTTTGTACAGACGCCCCATCGTCTTGGCCATTTTATTCGCGTTTTTCAATCAGGTGTCAGGAATCAATGCCATCATCTATTATGCTCCTCGAATATTTGAAATGACTGGACTGGGCAAATCCTCAGCGCTACTTTCGTCTGTGGGAATAGGTGCGGTAAATTTTATTTTCACTTTACTCGCACTCAATTTCATTGACAGGCTGGGTAGGAAAATTCTCATGCACATTGGTAGTTTTGGTTTGATATGCACACTTGGATTGGTTGCTTATGCATTTAAATTCACCAGTGTCCAAACCATGGCTGTTCCTTTATACCTGTTTGCTTATATCGGATTTTTTGCCTTTTCGCAAGGTGCAGTGATTTGGGTTTTTATTAGTGAGATATTCCCTAATGAAGTACGAGCGTTTGGTCAAAGCCTGGGGAGTTTTACACATTGGTTGATGGCAGCCATTATTTCATTTACTTTTCCTGCTTTTACAGAGCTCCTTGGACCTTCAATGACATTTCTTGTATTTGCTATAATGATGATATTTCAGTGGGTGTTTGTGGCTGTGGCAATGCCTGAAACAGGAGGGAAGTCCCTCGAAGAATTAGGCGATAATCTGACAAAATAATGAGACTAAAAAAATATTGGGTTCCCGTTTTGATGATGATTTTAATGGCATGTCAGTCAGGTGAAATTCGTGATGATGGTCCGGATGAAGAACCCGTTCTGATTGATCCGAATTATTATCAGGAAAAGTATAGACCTCAGGTTCACTTTTCACCCGAAGCAAATTGGATGAACGATCCAAATGGAATGTTCTATTACCAGGGAGAGTATCATTTGTTTTATCAGTACTACCCTGATAGCACGGTATGGGGTCCTATGCATTGGGGACATGCAGTTAGTGAAGATTTGATCAATTGGGAGCATTTACCAATCGCTCTGTATCCTGATTCATTGGGTTATATTTTTTCTGGAAGCGCAGTAGTGGACAAGACCAATTCATCCGGATTTGGAACAGAGGAGAATCCTCCCATTGTGGCGATATTCACCTATCATTCAGTAGAAAAGCAAAAGGCTGGAAGGAGGGATGTTGAATCACAAGGATTGGCATATAGCATTGATAAAGGGCGAACATGGACAAAATATGAAGGAAATCCGGTTTTGCTTGATCCCACCCAAAGAGATTTCAGAGACCCTAAAGTAATCTGGCATAGTGAAAGTCATAGCTGGATCATGACATTGGCAGTTAAGGATCATGTAGCGTTTTATTACTCAAAGGATCTAAAGACATGGGATTTTCTGAGTGAATTTGGACAAGAAATCGAGTTTGATGGCGGTGTGTGGGAATGTCCTGACCTCTTTCCTTTGCAAGTTGAAAAAACAGGTGAACAAAAATGGGTGCTGCTGGTTTCGTTCAACAGTATTCCTGGTAAAGGATCGGGCACCTTGTATTTCGTTGGAGATTTCGATGGGACAAACTTCAAGCTGGACAATGATAAACAAAGAGTGTTCTGGTTGGATCATGGACGGGACAATTATGCTGGGGTGACGTTTTCGGATATACATCCGAATGATGGCAGAAGGATTTTGATGGGCTGGATGAGTAATTGGGAATATGCCCAACAAGTACCTACACATCCATGGAGAAGCGCAATGACGCTACCGAGAGAGTTATCACTTTATCGACACAAATTGGGATATATGATCAAATCATATCCCGTTGCTGAAACCCAAATGTTAAGAAGGCGCGCAACTGAGATAAATCGCACACTTATAAATGTTGAGACTGATTGGTCGGAATACTTAAGGGCAAAACATTTGTTGCTCGATCTTGAGTTGATAATTACCAAGGTGGTACAATCGAATGACTGGAGCCTGGAATTAAGTAATGAAGCTGGTGAACGCTTTGAGTTTGGATATGATTCTGGAGGAGACCAATATTTTGTAGATAGATCAGAAAGTACCGATAGCTCATTTTCAGAGCACTTTGCTAGTTATGAAACAGCTGAAAGACTGATGATACTTCCAAGTCAGCAGGTCAAGATCATTCTTGACAATAATGCATTGGAGTTTTATGGAGATATGGGACAGGTAGTATTTACTGAGCAATTTTATCCAAAAGAGAAATATTCCCAGTTGAAATTTAAGGCACCAGAAGAGGTTTTGGTTGAGGGGGTTATTTATAGATTGTCTTCCGTATGGCAGGAGTGAACGTGATCTGCTTTTTCTAAGTAATTTAGAGTTAACTAATCATCAATAATATGAGAGGCATCCTCTTAATAATCTTATTGTCATTTGCATTTGTAGTATTACCTCAGGACACTAACCTGGAAGAAAATATTAGCGAGCTAAAAGACCAACTAGAGCTTGAACAAGATCTAAGTAAGCGCTCAGACCTTTTCAATGCAATTGCGTGGGAATATCGGGATAATCGTGCCGATTCATCACTTTATTTCTCTAACCAGGCTTACCAAATAGCGATTGAAAATAGATTACAACACCAGGAAATTCAATCACTGAATTATATGGGTGTTGCTTATAGAAACCTCGGAGTATTCAGTAGAGCATTTGAAAAATACATTGAGGCTCTGAGACTATCAGAGGAATATGGTGACGATGAGCAACGAGGCTATTCGCTTATTAATCTTGGTAATCTGTATCTGTTTCAAACAAATTATCAAGGGGCCATAAACTACTTCATCAAAGGACTGGATCAAGCACAAGAACTTGGGAACAGACGCATGCAAGCTTATTGTTACTTAAACCTTGGGCGATCAAACCAGGGGATTCAAGCATATGGTCAGGCAGAACTCTATTATGAACAAGCGATAGCGCTGCGAAAGGAGCTCAATGATGAATACGGATTGATTGCAGTAGAATTAGATCTGGCAGAGGTATATAGGAGGAAAGGAGAATTAGATAGATCACTCAAATATTTTCAAGCCATTGTAGATAGACTTGATGAGGAAAATCACGCCAGGTCGTTAACGCTGGCTTATAATAATATTTCAAGAATCTATCTGGCAAAAGGTGAGCTCCGTAAGTCTCAACAGATGGCGGTTAATGCGAGAAGGCTAGCCAAGAGAGTAAATTCCAGATTTGATGAAAAAGAAACCCTGAAAAATCTAAGTGATATCTATGCTGGAATGGGTGATTTTAATGAGGCATTTGAATACTATACGGATTATGCTGAACTCAATCAGCAGTTGTTTAGTGAAGAAAACATTAGAAAGATTGAACAACTCAAGAATCAGTATGAAATAGAGCAGCAAGAAAAGGAAAATGAATTTCTGCGAACTCAGGATGATTTGAATAAGGAAATCATCAGTCGACAACAGATAATCATTGGACTTTCCATTTCGGCCTCACTGTTATTTGTCATTGTTGCGTTCGTATCATACCGTGCTTTTTTGGTTCGAAAGAGACTGTCACTGGAAATATCTGATCAAAAAGACCAAATCGAGTCAGATAAAAATTTAATTGAATCACAATCAAACAAGCTAAAGGAGCTTGATAAAGCAAAATCAAGATTTTTCGCGAACGTGTCCCATGATCTCAGAAGCCCACTTAGTTTGATCCTGGGTAGCTTGGAGATGATGGCTGAGGATGATGATACATTTTTGTCACCTGCATCTAAAAAAAATCTGGATGTTAGTTTCAAAAATAGCAAAAGACTCATCTATTTGACGGATGAGATCAATGATATCACAAGGCTGGAAGAAGGGAAAATCAATTTGAGGTTAGAATATGTAAAGATCAATTCATATCTCAAAATGCTAACCGAGATGTTCTATGGAACGGCTGAATACAAAGGGGTTAAATTGTCGTTTCATACCACGCTGAAAGATCAGGAACATCTATTAATTGATCCTCGACAATTCGAGAAAATATTCTATAACCTCGTTTCTAATGCAATTAGGTATACCTCCAAAGGAGATCAAATAAGCATAAGCACATCAAGTTTGAACGATCAAATTTTGGTATATGTGAAAGATACGGGTGAAGGCATTAATCCAGAAAGCTTACCATATATTTTTGATCGATTTTACCAGTCAAAAGACAATGAGTATAAAACCAAAGAAGGATTGGGAATTGGTTTGGCATTGGTGAAGGACCTGGTAGAGCTTCATGGAGGACATATCCAAGCCAACAGTACAAAAGGAGCGGGTACTGAGATAATCATTACATTAAAGAGAGCTGATAAGCCCGCAAATGCAAGCTCTCAAAAGGAAGATTTAAGTGAGTTCATCAAAGACAGACAGCAAGTATTTAGAGACCTTGATGCAGAGTCTAAAACCAGGTTGAATGTTGACTTGTCCTCTCCCGAAAGTGAAGAGAGGCCTGTTGTGCTGATTGTT
The DNA here is from genome assembly GCA_049115695.1 of Cyclobacteriaceae bacterium. Taxonomy (GTDB): domain Bacteria; phylum Bacteroidota; class Bacteroidia; order Cytophagales; family Cyclobacteriaceae; genus JAGDZR01. The sequence goes on from JAGDZR010000012.1 coordinate 87,009, forward strand.
GATGATCATCCGGAAATCAGATACTATATACGTCAAATTCTTGAGGAACAATATTTGGTAATGGAAGCAACACATGGTATTGAAGCCTTGCAAATATTGGAAGCAGAACAAGTAGACCTCATCATTACTGATTTGATGATGCCATGGATGGACGGTTTTGAATTAATTGAGTCTATCAATTCCAATGAGGAAATGCGGAAGATACCATTACTTGTAGTCTCAGCCAGGATCTCAGAGGAGGACAGGGAGAAGGTACTATACAAAGGAATTAATGAATTCATCAAAAAACCATTTTCAAAAAAAGAGCTCATACTTCGAATTGATAACCTACTCAATCAAAAAGACCGATATCAAAATGAATCTCCAGACACGTTTAAATCTATCATAAACGAAAATTTCGTTGATGTTGAATCTGATATACTGATGAAACTTGAAACCATAGTAAAGGATAAAATATCCGATGCTAATTTGTCAATTTATGACCTGACGGAAGCCATGGCAGCCAGTGAACGTCAGGTATATCGACTTGTGAAAAAGCTTACTGGCCTAACGCCATTGGAGTATATCACCGAGGTTAGAATGCAGTATGCGGATTACCTGATCAGGAAGAATATGGTCAAAAATGCTACAGAAGCGAGCAGAAATGTTGGGATTAATAATGTTACTACCTTTTCCAGGCTTTACAAGAAGAAGTTTGGGATCAAACCAGTTGAATTGCTCAGTGATGAATAGGAGGTTTCCTGCAGAGTCTTGATAAACCTTCGCCCCAGTTCGTGTTCCAGCCTGTAATCAACAACAGTTCTTTCTCCTCAGAGTCACAATTCTCGCGCCTGTTGGTATTATTACCAACAGTTAATCGCTATTGCAACCCAATAATCTCCGTATAATGAGTGAGAAATGGGTATTCACCTATTTCGTAATAGCTGGCTGATTTCCTACTTAGATGGGCACGCTTTGTAAAAGCACACCAGATGGACAATACCAACAACGGCGTGAATGGATGATTCCTACTGAGTCTTGGAGCGTGAGATCGCAGAGATGAGCGAGACTGAGTAATTCCATAAACCTGATCGCTGAAAGTTGGTTGCGCTAATCGAAACAATCATATCTTCGTTAGGAAAAAAGAATAATCCTCCGCCTAAGTAATCTGTAAAGTAGAACATCTCGTACTGATCGATCCTTTCATAATCCTCACCTGTAAGTAACCACCACACAAATCCATGGCCATATCGTTCGTTGACCTGTATTTTAAGACTTGAAGATTCAGAAAGCCAATTTTTTGATAGAATCTGAGAGTTGTTCCATATTCCGCCATTTTTTATCATGATGGCAATTTTCATTATGTCGTTTTGAGAAATTGACAGTCCAAATGAACCATCTATATGGCCTGTTGGATCTGTTGTCCAATCCGTTTGCTTGATATCGAGTGGTGTAAAAAGTTGTTGTGATAAAAATTCATCCATGGGTTGACTTGTAATTGATTTTACCATCTCACCAATGATGAGTCCCATGCCGCTGTGATAACTATATCGAGTTCCAGGGATTGCTTCAAGGGGTTTTTCCAATATGTAAGCGACCCAATCACCATAACGTTTCATTTGTTGAATATCACTTTCATTACTTTGGAAAGCATATATACTTTCATTCCAGGATAGACCTGTTCGATGTGTTAGTAAATCCTGTATGGTGATCTGTTTTTTGAGCGTGTCTTGCTCAAAGACCTGCAGGTAGCTCGGTAGATACATCTCGAGAGGGTCTTCCAGAGATCCTATTAAATTATTATCCCAAAGGATACCTAATGCAATTAAAGAAGTTATGAGCGTTCTGTCCTGAATTGGGTTTAAATCTGAAAGGCTGTTGCCATCATACGACTTTTCAAACACCATATTTTGGTTTTTGTAAATCTGAAGTGACCGGATGTTCTCGTAGTTGCCTTCTTCAATTCCAATATGTATTCTTCTAAGCACACTTTCATCGAGTTTATGATTGGAGGGATTATCATAAGACCACAAAGCTGTTGTAGGAGCGTCTTCTCCAGTCACATAGCAGCTTAGGCTCGCTACAATTATCAATCCGACAAGGAACCTATTCATATATCAAACTTATCTGTATACCAAATCCGATATTAAAACCACTTAATTCGTCATTACCCATACCAATTAGCAAGATTTCAGATGTCCCTCTGTAACCTAAGTCAACTCCAATACCTACAAAATTAAAGGGGTAGTAGTACAGGTCAATTGCGGGTTGATAGAACCAAAGTGCCTGCCTGAATACTATTTCTTCATTGTCTGTTGACTGCCAGACAATGTCTCCCTTTCCAATAGCAACATGTGCCATTGCTGTCAGGTGTTTTGATTTGAATAGCGCGAAACCTCCATCGAGCATGCCATATCTAAACTGAAAAAGGTATTCATCCGGAAAAATCACAGTTTGAGGTGCTGCGTCGATGTATTCCGTAATGATCCAGCCCACACTAAATCTACGAAAAATGATGCCTGCTTCTACACTGCTTTGAAGTTCTCTAGCCCCTCTTATGGGTTGCAAAAGACAAGAAACGCTACTGTATATTCCTACAGGGGCTGATTTTTGCATCCAAATAGGAGCCTCCCATTGATGATCAGCTGAATCTATTACTGAGTTCAACGAATCAACCTGTGCATGTACATATGCATAGGAAGTAAATAATAATGCAAGTAGAGTTAATCGCATCCTTGTTGTTTCTCATACTAAGTTCAATATTTTTTTAATCTAGATGCAACTTCTTTAATTATTGCAGATCATTAGTATGTAAATGGTTAAGAATTGAAGTCTAAGACTGTGGAATTGCATAGCGAGTTAATAGAGCGCTGTAAAGTAGGTGACAGAGCAGCTCAGTATGAGGTGTATCAGCTATATCAACGTGCTATGTTTAATACAGCAGTCAGAATTTGTGGATCACTAGAGGATGCTGAGGATGCTTTACAAGAGTCGTTCGTTTCGGCTTTTGCAAAGTTATCTCAGTATAGGGCTGAGGCGAGTTTTGGGTCCTGGTTAAAACGAATTGTGATAAACAATGCGCTCAATTTCTTGAATAAACAAGGGAAATTGGGAGAAAAAACTGAATTGACAGAAGTGAATGAACCTTTTTATGAATGGCAGGACATTCCTGATTATTCGGTGACAATAGAAAAAGTGAAAGAGGCTGTACTGTCATTACCAGCAGGATTTAGAAGCGTCTTGACACTCTATCTATTTGAAGGATATGATCATCGGGAAATTGCTGATATAATGGGTATTAGTGAATCAACGTCAAAGTCTCAGTTCAACAGAGCAAAAAAGAAATTGAGAGAACAACTTAATGAAGAAGTGAAGTATGGGTGATCAATTAGAACAGTTTGTAAATAAAAACAGAGATCAGTTTGATGATGCTACACCATCCAAGGACTTGTGGAGTCGCATCGAAACGGACATTCCACCAACACAGCGCAAAAATGGAATCAATCTATGGAAGGTAGCTGCGGTGCTGTTATTGTGTACTACAGGTTATTTGTTGATTGAGAGGCTGAATGAAACTGAACCAGCATTCGATGAAAACAACGCTTATACCGAGTTTATTCAAGCCGAAGCATATTATGCCTCTATCATTGAAATGAAGAAAGGTGAAATGATCGCATATGGGGATCGGGATTTACACGAATCCTTCCTGAAAGAAATATCTGTGCTTGACAAGTCTTACAATGAATTAAAAAAGTCATTCGAGGAATCCATTGAAACCGAAAAAATCGTAGACGCAATGATCAATAACCTACAATTGAGAATTGAGATTCTTAACCAACAATTAATGATTTTAAAGAAGCTTAACAAATTAGAAAATGAAAAGGTCAGTAATATTCAAATTTAAATTAGTAGCGGGAATGATGATGCTGGCGGTGCTGGCACAGGGCGCTGAGGTAAAGAAAACGATCAACAAGAGTTATAAGGTAAGTAGTAGTACCTATCTCGAAGTAGATAATCGTTTTGGTAAGGTTCATGTAAATAACTGGGATAAGAGTGAATTCAAGATTGATATTGAAATCATCGTTGAGGGATCTAATGAGGACAAGGCTCAAAAGATTCTGGATAGGATAGATATTGATATTTCTGAGTCATCAGGTGGGTATTCCTTTAAAACGGATATGGATAATCTGAAGACGAATAATGATGATCAGTTTCAGGTTAATTACACCATTAGCATGCCCTCAGAGAATCCAGTGAGAATGGAAAATAGTTTTGGAGATTTGTACTTGGATACGCGAGATGGAAGTGCCTATGTGAAGGTTTCATATGGGGCATTGAAAGCAGCGGACTTTAATGATGAAGCTGAAATCAATGTGAGCTTTGGAAAAGGGGATATCGGATTTTGGCAGAGAGGTAAAGGAACCATAAAGTATTCTGATGTTGAAATCCAGCGTATTGGAAAAATTGAATTGAATCAGCAGTTTTCGGATGTGGAGATTGATGAACTAGATGAGATAGAGCTCGAGAGTAAGTATGGTAGTGTGGAAATTGGGTCAGCTCGTAGTATTGATGCAGAGGTGCAATTCTCAGGTTTTCAAATAGAGCGACTGAGTAAGCGACTCGAAATGACCGCAAGTTATGTGGGCGATTTTGAAATTGAAGAGCTAAATGCTGAATTTGAATCAGTCTACATCTCGGGTAAATTCGGTTCGTATGAGATAGGAATCCCATCAGATTTGAAAGCAGATTTCCGAGGTAAATTCAGCTTCTGTAATTTGAAGGATGGCGGGGTGCCTATTGAGTACAACTATCGAGTCAAAGACATGAATGAAAGTGAATATAGGGGGAAAATTAATGGTGGAGATGAAAGCAAAAAGATTGAGGTAAAATCTAGTTATGGAGACTTGAAGCTATTTGAATATTGAATGGAACTTAACTAGAGAAAAGGGTAATGTTCGATGAGCATTACCCTTTTTTGTTTCTAGATTTAATGGAACCTTTTATGTCCTAATTTCATTTTTATCTCATGAGCGATTCAATTAAACAAATCAGAAAACTAGAATTCCAGTGGCAGACACAGGACCCATTTTTGTTTTGTGTGCATCACCTGGATAAGTTCCCCAAAGGAAACGATCACCTTGGTCCGGATCAAGCTTTATTGTCTGGCAGAAATATTGGTCAGGATTTTGTCGTCAAAGATGGTTGGCGCATGTATCACGGGAGTACTGTTCCAGGTTTTCCGTCTCACCCTCATAGAGGGTTCGAGACGATTACCATTGTGCTAGATGGATTGGTTGATCATGCAGATTCGATGGGAGCATCCGGGAGATTTGGATATGGTGATGTGCAGTGGATGACGGCAGGAGCAGGCGTGCAACATTCGGAGATGTTCCCACTTCTCAACAAGGAAGAAGGCAATACAATGGAGCTCTTTCAGATCTGGTTGAATCTTCCAAAAAAAAGTAAGTTTGTTGAGCCTTACTTCTCAATGTTATGGGCGAATCAAATACCCGTTGTTCAACAAGAGGGAGGCTCCAAGATCAGGGTAATTGCAGGTTCATTTGGAACTGCCTCAGCACCTGCCCCTCCTCCAGATAGCTGGGCAGCCGATCTACAAAACGCCGTGTCTATATGGGCGATTGATATCCAACCAAATGGTAAGGTTGTTCTTCCTGCAGCTTCGAATGATTGTCACAGAGCACTGTATGTCCACAAAGGAAATGGTGTATTAATTGACGGACAAAAGATTGATAATATGAGTGGGGTGGATGTCGATCAAAGTGTAGAGTTACAGGTTGAAAATGGAGATGCAAATGCCAGTGTTTTGGTGCTTCAGGGAATGCCAATCAATGAGTCAGTAGTGCAGTATGGACCATTCGTCATGAATAGTGAAGCTGAGATAAGAGCAACAATGCAGGACTATCAAAGAACTCAATTTGGCGGATGGCCGTGGGAGTCGGCAGACCCGACTCATGGTAATGAAAATAGGAGGTTTGCCCAGCACGCTGATGGGCGAGTAGAACATCCTGATACTTGAAATAGCCGTTTTTGAATATAAGTAGAAGTTTAAAAATTAGGGTATAAACAATTATCATTCAGCTTAATATAGTGTCTGTATTGAATGTTAACTTCTGTAAGGATTGAGTTTGAAAAAATATGATGCAATAGTCATAGGCCTTGGAACCATGGGTAGTGCCGCTTGCATGCAACTTGCTCAGAAGGGCCTGAATGTGCTCGGCCTTGAAAAGGGGGAAATTGTAAATGATCGCAGTTCACATTCAGGATATACAAGGTTAATACGGAAGGCCTATTTTGAGCACCCGGATTACGTCCCACTTCTGGAAAGAAGTTATGCCTTATGGAAGAATTTGGAAGCGTCACTCAACGAGCAGTTATTCTTTAAAACTGGTATCGCTTATTTCGGTCACGACACTGGTCCTTTGCTCTCAGGAGTTCAACGATCTTCGAGTTTATACAATATTCCAGTTACCCATTTAGAGGGGAATTCATTTCGACCAGATATCTTTCGCCTGCCTGGTAAAATGAATTTGCTTTTTGAGGAGGACGCTGGCTTTCTGGATGTGAGTCGATCAATAAAGGGCATGTGCAAAATGGCTCGCAGTAGCGGAGCACAATTACGTGCAAATGTGGAAGTGATCGAGTGGAAGCAAATGCGCGATAAGTTCGAATTGTCAACAAGTGAGGGGACCTTCATTTCCGACTATCTAGTAGTATGCGCTGGGGCATTTACCTCTGACCTGTTACCACAAATGAAACCTCAACTTTCTGTGACACGACAACTGCTTACATGGGCAGATATGGAGACTGATGAAATGCCATGTTGGGTAATAGAAGATGAGGAACAAGTTGGGATCTATTATGGATTCCCTGCTTACTCATCAGGGTATAGGGGAATGAAAATCGCCCATCATATTCGAGGTGAATCTATACAACCAAATCAATTTATGAATTTTGATTCTCGGAATGAAATGGAAAAGATCAATGAGGTTCTTAAGAAATATTTTAAAAGATCCGGAAAAGTTCAGCTTGTAGCACCATGTATGTATACTTATTCTCCAGATGACGATTTCATTGTTGATTTTTTACCTGGAGCTAATGAGAAGATGATCATTGCCGCTGGATTTAGCGGGCATGGATTTAAGTTTGCTCCGGTTGTTGGTGAGATAGTGTCAGATCTTGTGGTGAACGGCATTTCCTCTCAGCCAGCAGATTTCCTTTCTTTCAATAGGTTTATATCATGAACAAGCAACTTAAATATTCTCCAGTAGCAGTTATCATCCTTCTGATGATTGGCTTTAGTTGCACTCAATCATCAGAGTTGGAAGCTTGGGAGGCATGGAAGAAAGAAAGACTTAGAAGTCTTAAGGAGCCGCAAGGTTTTGTGAATCTGGCTGGCTTATTCTGGTTGGATTCAGGAGTCAATAAAATCGGTTCATCTGGCGATATCCTTTTTCCAAACGACATGCCGGCTGATCTCGGTGAATTGGTATGGAGAGGAGATGAAGTTATCTATCGAAGTGTATCAGATGATGTTACAGTGGACTCTACAAGTGTGACGGATTCTGTTGTGGTTTATTCCGCGGGCAACCCTAAAATGATGAGGTGGGGTAGTTACGTTTGGTATATCATTGATAGAGTTGGAAACATCGGGGTAAGACTCAAGAACCTGAACCACCCAAATCTTAAAAAGGATATTCAGCTAACATATTTTGATTACAATCCGGAACTGGTTGTAGAAGCCACTTTTATGCCCTACAAGCAAAAGAAAGAGCTCAGGATTGACAATGTATTAGGTCACGAGTATCAAATGGAAATATCCGGCCAACTTCAATTTGAAATAGACGGACAACCTTACACTTTGGAGCCCATAGATGAGGGAGAAGAGTTCTTTATTATTTTTTCTGACGAAACATCTGCGATTGAAACATACGGAAGTGGAAGATACATGTATGCTGATATGCCAAAAGGTAAAGGGGATAAGGTTCTGTTAGATTTCAATCGCTGTTACAATCCGCCATGTGCTTTTACAGATTTTGCAACGTGCTTTATTCCACCCAGGGAAAATAGACTTGATTTACCTATAGAAGCAGGAGAACTGGACTATCACATGCATTAGTCTATGTAATGTGTGTTACAAAAACGTTTAAGAACCTTCCATAGATTTGAACTTGCGATTAGGTTGATTCGAGTCTAACTTGACTAGTCCGTAATTCATAGTTATGCGAAGAAGAAAATTTATACAAAAGAGCGCGGCAATTGGGGCCTTGAGTAGCCTTGGCCTGGAATCCGTCTTTGCCATGCCGAAGGGATATGTACCAGTGATTTTGGAAGAACAGGAGGATCCATATTCACTTTTCGGAAAGCATAAAGACATGGTGATCTTAAATGATAAACCGTGGAATATGGAGGCTCAGGCACACATTTTGGATGATGCCATTACTCCAGCTGCAAAAATGTTTATTCGAAACAATGGGATTATACCGAACCAAATTGATAGCGAAACATGGACCTTGACAATTGATGGAGAATCAGTTAAAACGCAAAAGGAATATACAATAGACGAACTTAAGTCGAGGTTTGAATCACATACCTACCAGCTGACATTGGAATGCGGAGGCAATGGAAGAAGCGAGTTTGATCCCCCGGCAAAAGGCAATCAGTGGACCATTGGTGCAGTGTCTTGTGCTGAATGGACAGGAGTAAGATTGAAAGATTTACTCAATGATGCAGGAATAGCATCAGACGCTGTTTACGTTGGCTATTATGGAGAGGACGGTCATCTTAGTGGCGATCCATCAAAAAATCCAATTTCCAGAGGAGTGCCTATTGAGAAGGCACTAGAGGATGAGACATTAGTTGCATACGCGATGAATGGGGAAGATATTCCACTGGCGCATGGCTTCCCATTAAGGCTTGTTGCTGGAGGTTTTCCAGCCTCGGCATCTGGTAAATGGATCAATAGATTGTCCATTAGAAACAAAGTGCATGATGGGGCTAAAATGGGAGGGCAGTCTTATCGAGTCCCATGTGAGGCTGTTCCTCCTGGAACTCAGGTCGCGGATGAAAATATGTGCATCATTGAATCCATGCCAGTAAAATCATTGATTACCTTCCCAAAATCAGGAGCAATGATTGATGTTGGTGAGTCGATCAATATTAGGGGGCATGCCTGGGCAGGTCAAAATGAGGTAGCTAGTATCGAGTTATCGAAAGACTTTGGCGCTACCTGGAAGCCAGCGCGTTTGGATAAACCAGTGAATAGATTGGCATGGCAGCATTTCACTACTGACCTGAACTTTGAGAAAACAGGGTATTATGAGATATGGGCTAAGGCAACTGATAGTAGAGGGATTGCACAACCCATGGTGTTGCCAGGTTGGAATCCAAAAGGATACCTGAACAACGCTTGCCATCGAATAGCAATAAAAGTAGGGTAAGTGAAGGATATTCTAAAAATAGTTCAGCTGACAAGATGGGTAACTGTTGGAGCATTGCTGGTAGTGCTAGCCAATGTGATGATGATTTATTTACTTCTTAGTCCTCCTGTCGAACAAGATAGTCAGCAAGAAGTGGTGGCAGCTAATTTGCCAATTGATTTGGATGAATGGATTGATGCTGAAGGAGTGGAAATTGTTGCTCAAAATTGTGCGGCCTGCCATTCGGCCAAACTTGTTACGCAAAATCGAGCCACCAAAGAAGGGTGGCTGAGTATCATCAGGTGGATGCAGTCCACGCAGAACCTTTGGGATTTGGGAGAGAATGAAGCAATCATTCTCAAATACCTTTCTGAAAACTATGCACCCCAAAAGAAGGGCAGAAGGACAAATCTGGAATCAATAGAGTGGTACAAATTGAAATGACATAATGGAACTCTGGAATGAATTTATCGGATCAACAGTTGGGACCATTGATTGGACCTGGAGATCTATCACATTTGATGTGCCTTGGTACAACAACTATTTTTATGGATTGATAATCATTTCAATAGTGGTTTGGGGGCTTGAGATTGCTTTCCCATGGCGCAAACAGCCGGTCTTGCGAAAAGACTTCTTCCTTGATGGCTTCTATATGTTTTTCAATTTCTTCATATTTTCAATTGCAATCAGTGGTTTCTATGCGGTAATGAATGGTCTTTTCGCTACGCTTGGACTGACAACATCAAGTTTGACGCTTTTTGATTTGAGTGATCAGCCTGTTTGGCTTGAACTGCTTGTTTTTTTCATCGTATTGGATTTTGTACAATGGTTTACCCACGTGCTTTTGCATAAAATACCGGCGCTTTGGATGTTTCACAAAGTACATCATTCTGTTCGACAGATGGGCTTTGCCGCGCACTTGAGGTATCATTGGATGGAGAACATCCTCTACAAACCCCTCAAGACATTTGGCGTCATGATCATAGGTGGTTTTGAGCCAGAGCAGGCATTCATTGTCCACTTCATTGCGATAACGATTGGTCATCTTAATCATGCTAATATTCGAATTACCTGGGGGCCTTTGAAATACTTGTTCAATAATCCTGTGATGCATCTTTGGCATCACGCAATTGAATTGCCGAAAGGCCAGTCTAGTGGAGTGAATTTTGGCATCAGTTTGAGCCTATGGGATTATTTGTTCAGAACGAACTACATACCAAAAATTGATGGTGATATCGAATTGGGATTTGACGATATTGATAAGTTTCCAGAGACCTTTCTTGGCCAGTTGGTATATGGATTTAAAAAAGACAAGCAATAACGTTTAACCGATTAAATCCATATACATATCGCGGATTGGCTTGTTCAGCAATTCTATTATTGTAATCCGATGTATGTTGCTACATTTATAAGCTTATTATATTATTCCAATAATGCATAAGTTATTCACGCTAGGTATCAGTGAATCGATTGATGAATTGAAAAAACAACAACTGCTGTTGTTGAATAGATTGCTGCTTGTCGTACTTGTACTATGTGCAGTCATCATTATAATTGATCTTTTTTTTGGACTCTATCGGCAAGTAATTAATATATTCCTTTTCGGCACTTTTGTTATCGTCCCTTTGATTTATCTGTTACGCAGAGGGTATTATCAGATAACAATGAATCTGTTCATCTCCGTTTTGACAACATTTATTGCCATATCTACTGTGGAGGCAATTCGGTCAGGTCGTGCAACTGATGGTGAAAACATTCTCATAGCTGTTGCAGCTGCGGTCATTTTTTTGTTTGAAAAAAGGACAAGAGCAATTATGTTTTTGGCGGTTGTTGGAACCTTGTTTGGATTGAAATATTACAGACTTGTCTTTTTAGAATTGCCAGTTGACAGTGAAGCTTTACTATTGGGTGTCAACTACAGCATTACGGTAATTGGGCTTTACTTTTTCATGAATACATTCAGGAATGCTTTTAAAAGGCAGATTAAAAATTCAGGCAGACTCAATACAAGGATTAATCGTCAAAAAGAAGAGTTGGCCAAGGCAATGAACCTGATCAATTCAATGATAGACAATGTACCGTTGTTGATGGTGATGGTGGATAAAAATGGGAAGTATACAATCGCCAACAAGCGTTTCGAAAGTGCCTTTGGAATTCCAAAAGAACAATTGATTGGTAGGCATTATGCAGATACACTACCAGACAACATTCTTAAAAAGCATGAGTCATTTATTGAATTAGGATTAAGAGGTAAGTCATCAGAGTTTAACGAGGAAAATCTATTACCAGATGGTAGAAAGGTTTATTCTCATGGGAAGTATTTACCCATTCTTAACGAGAAGAAAGAGGTAGAGCATCTGTGTCTTTTTGTGGTTGATGTTACAGAATTAAGAGATCAGGAGCGAAAATTGATTGAGCTGAATGAAACCAAGGATCGTTTGTTTTCAATTGTAGCACATGATCTAAGGAGCCCATTGAATTTGTTACAGGGGGCACTATTCATGAGCAAAGAGGACGACTTAGATAAAGACACTTGGGCTGACTACATTGATAAAGTGCAGGAGAGCTTGAACACAATGCGATTAACATTGGACAATCTGTTGATTTGGGCAAGAACACAGTTTGATGGTTTCAATACAGTAAAAAATGAATTTGACATCCGTGACCTGGTTAATGACAGCCTTAAAGAAGTACGAGTAATGGCTCAGGAAAAGCACATAAATATAGACTCCAGTATGGTATTGAGTGAGTCTATGCTGGCAGATGAAAATCAGATGCTGATCGTGCTGCGCAATATTCTGAATAATGCTATCAAGTATACTTCGCAAGGGGGAGATATTAAAATTTCACCCTATCAGACCAAGTCGTTTCGCGGATTGATTGTTGAAGATAATGGTGTGGGAATGGAGCAGGAGCTTATCGATGATATCATCAGTGATCATCCAGTAATCCGAACCGTGGGAAAGCATGAAAATGGGACAGGCCTTGGACTTACACTTTGCAAGCACATGCTTGAGAATAATGGAGGTGCGCTGAGTATTGAAAGTGCTCCTGGTAAGGGTAGTAAATTCGTTATTTCAGTTCCCAAAGGTGTGGGTAATTCTGTATTAAACTAAAAGACCACCTACGATCATAGGTGGTCTATCTTTTGATAAATTCTATCAGACTACTTCTTGATAAGCGGAACAGTTAATGTCACATCTGCGTCCGGCCACAATTTGGAAGACCCATCTGTACCGGTATGAAGTAATTCGCATGCCTTGTTTAAGGCAGCAACTGCATCGCTTCCATTCCAGTTTGTTACATCAACTGATGATCTAAGCACCATTGTTGAGTCATTCACTGCGTAATCAAAAGTATTCACTTTTATGATTTGGTTGATGGTCAACTCTATTTCACCTTTACCATTTTCGGCTTTTAATACCTTACCCTTGATATTGGGTGTATTGAGAACCTCGAAAAAAGAAGTTCTAAGCTTAGGATCACGTTCAATATTTCCTGAGTTCACTGAACTTGTCACAATGTTGATTGTGCTTCCTATGAGTATTTCTTCTGCACTTCCTGAAGTTTTGGATGCGGTTATACTTAATGTATCAAAAGTTCCTCCCACTCCAACACGTTCCGTGAACTTATAAGCGGTCCATGCGATGCTCGCATCCGAAATGTTAATGGACAGTGTTTCTTTTTTTTCTGTCGTTTTTGTCTCTTTTTTCTCCGGGCTCGTACATGAGGCCAACACAAGTGCAATTGCCGGTATCAAAATATAGTGCTTCATAATTAGTGTTAGATTTTTCTATTTGTAAATAAGGTTCAGATAATTAGTAGTTAAGTCGCAAGATAGGGAGAACTCGTTTTCATGATCAAACAGTATACAATTTATAATTGCGATTTGAGGGATAAAGGCATTGTGAGTAGGGTTGGATACACAATGTTGCGTGCGCCGATTATGAATTTTTTGATTTAAAAAATATAAATTGAAGGTTTTAATTAGCGCCCCATTTTTTAAACTATTATGAAAGACGAGAAAACTAAACTGCGAAGTAAAGAATGGTTCGATGCGGAAGATGTTAAATCTGGATTTATACATCGCTCCTGGATGCGTAACCAAGGTATGCCAGATGATCATTTCAGAGGTAAACCAGTCATTGGTATTTGTAATACATGGTCAGAATTAACACCCTGCAATGCTCACCTGAGAGATTTTGCTGAAAGTGTGAAGCGAGGAGTGCTTGAGGCAGGAGGTGTACCTTATGAATTTCCTGTTACCAGTACGGGAGAAACTGTCGTTAAACCCACAGCAATGCTCTTCAGGAATCTTGTGAGCATGGATGTTGAGGAAAGTATCAGGGCCAACCCTTTGGATGGTGTTGTCTTGCTAACAGGATGTGATAAAACAACGCCTGCAACTGTGATGGGCGCGAGTAGCGTTGATATTCCTACCATCGTAGTGCCTGGTGGACCGATGCTTAATGGGAATTTTCGAGGACAGAGAATAGGTTCGGGAACATTCGTGTGGACGCTCAAGGACAAAATCAAGAATGAAGGTTTCACTCCGCAGGATCAATTGGAGGCCGAAATATGCTCAGCAAGGAGCGCAGGGCACTGTATGACAATGGGTACAGCATCAACAATGGCCTGTATGGTGGAGTCATTGGGGTTGACATTGCCGGGTGCTGCAGCAATACCAGCCGTTGACTCACGAAAGAAGCTGATGGCTCAAATGTCTGGCAGAAGGATTGTTGAAATGGTCAGGGAAGACTTGACCTTATCAAAGATATTAACACGTGAGGCTTTTGAGAATGCCATTAAAATGAACGCGGCTATTGGAGGCTCAACGAATTTCATCATTCATTTGCAAGCCATAGCTGGTAGAATAGGTGTAGAGCTTAATCTGAAAGATTTTGATGATCTGGGGAGTAAAATCCCATTATTGGTAAACTTAATGCCCTCAGGACCTTACTTAATGGAGGATTTCTTTTTTGCTGGCGGATTACCCGTAGTGATCAAGGAAATGGCTGAGCATCTACACAATGATGCCATCACGGTGAATGGAGAAACCATTGGCAATAACAATAAGGATGCTAAGAGCTATAATGACGAAGTAATAGCAAAGCTGGAAGAACCATTTCAGGATGAGGCTGGTATCGCAGTGCTGTATGGAAATCTGGCTAAAAATGGTGCCGTCATAAAACCATCTGCTGCAACCAAAGAGCTCTTGCAACATCGTGGAAAGGCTGTGGTTTTTGAGACCATAGAGGATTTGCATAGTAGAGTTGACGATCCGGATTTGGAGATTGATGAAACGAGCGTGATGGTTTTGAAGGGGGTGGGACCGGTAGGTTACCCTGGAATGCCAGAGGTGGGTAACATGGATTTACCTGAGAAACTCCTGAAAAAAGGGATTAAGGATATGGTAAGAATTTCCGACGCACGAATGAGTGGTACAGCTTTTGGAGCAGTAGTCCTGCATGTGTCTCCTGAGTCAGCCATTGGAGGTGTGCTCGGGTTAGTTGAAAATGGAGATGAAATAATCCTTGATGTACCAAACCGTAAACTACATCTCGATGTGAGTGATGAGGAATTAGAAAAAAGACGATCTGCCTGGAAAACACCAGACCCACATACTTCAAGAGGGTATGTAGACCTTTACACTCGTACTGTGCAACAGGCAGATAAAGGAGCGGATTTGGATTTCTTGGTCGGTAAGTCAGGTAGCGAAGTAAAACGAGATTCACATTAATCATGACTATACTATTACTTCTCTTAAGTATTGGAATCATCATTCTGCTCACAGTTAGAATGGACATTCATCCTTTTCTGGCATTGTTGGTCGCAGCGCTATTTTTTGGCCTGGGTACGGGCATGTCGTTTGAACAAATTCTTATCTCACTTAATGATGGGTTTGGAGGAACGCTCGGTAAGATTGGACTGGTAATCATCTTTGGTGTAATCATAGGTGCATTTTTAGAACATTCAGGTGCTGCATATAAACTGGCAGATGTGGTGCTGAAAATAATTGGCAAAAAACGGCTTTATGAGGCAATGGGTATGGTGGGTTTTGTTGTGTCGATCCCTGTATTCGCTGATAGTGGATTCATTGTTATCAATCCATTAAACAAAAGCCTCACTAAAGAGGCTGGATTGTCAATAGCCGGAACAGCTACTGTGTTGATGCTTGGATTAATGATGTCTCATGTATTAGTACCCCCAACACCTGGTCCAATTGCTGCTGCGGGTATACTCAAGGCTGATGTCGGATTGGTCATGCTTGTGGGACTTGCCATTGGTCTTGTATCTATGATTGTAGCGATTTGGTATTCAAAAAAGTTTGCATCCAAAGTACATGTTGATCCTAATCCAGATGTCACGGAAGCGGAGATCAAAGAAAAGATTCAAAATGCTCCAGGAGCAGCCAAATCATTTTTACCCATTCTTGTACCCATTGTCTTGATTATTGTAAAGTCAATTTTGGAATTTAAGCTTTCAGAAGAAAGCTTGTCGGCAGGATGGATACAGGTGATTCTATTTATCGGAACGCCCGTCATTGCGCTGATGATTGGTATGTTGATCGCATTTATGCTACCTAAAAAACTTGACAAGAGTGTTTTGTCAACGACAGGATGGGTTGGTAAGGCAATGAGTGATTCTGCAGGCATTTTGTTAATCACAGGAGCTGGTGGTGTATTTGGAGCTGTTCTCAAAAGTAGTGACCTGGCTACTTCTATTACTGATATGATGTCGGGAGTTGATATTGGTATTTTTCTGCCATTTTTACTTTGTGCTGCTATCAAAACCGCTCAGGGATCGTCTACAGTCGCCTTGATAACGACTGCATCAATAATGGCCCCACTGTTGTCCTCAATGGGATTTGATTCAGAAATTCAAAAGGCCTTGGTCGTCACGGCAATAGGAGCAGGTGCGGCTGTGGTTTCTCATGCTAATGATAGCGGATTTTGGGTCATGACTCAGTTTTCGGGATTGGATGTTAAGACAGGATATCGCGTATATACCACAGGTACTTTCGTTGTGGGAACATTTGCTGCGATATGTGTTTTTATTGTCTCATTATTCGTTTGATCAGAATTTCTCTTGATTGACAGGGATAGATGAAGGAAGTTTGGGGGGGATGGAATACCTCCCTAATTTTTAACAGAACGACCCGATGCAAATAGTAAGGATCGAAATCATGCTTTGGTTCATTGACTGAGCATAAATTCAACCAGGTTTTCCTTGCTGTCCAGGTTCAATTTTTTTCTTAGTCGATACCTCGCGATTTCAACTCCACGAACAGATATCTTCATCAGATTGGCAATTTCTTTGGTGGAGAGGTTCATTCGCAGGTAAGCGCAGAGTTTAATGTCCTGAGGGGTCAGTTGCTTGTAGTTGGTTCGTATTGTTTTTAGGAAATCATCGTGAACAGCGTCAAAATGCACTTCGAATTGTCCCCAGTCTTCATCTTGATGCAGATTCTGGTCAATTTGCTTGATGATTTTCTTCAATGGCCGGCCAACCTTTTTTCCGTCATTTTCAGTTTTTAGGACATCATTGATGCTGGATTTGATCTGATTAATAAAGTCATTCTTATCAATCAAGTGGAGAGTAGAGGTGGCAAGCTCCTTTTTTTTGAATTGAATCTCTGATTTCAATTTCTGATTTCTTAATTCAGCGATTTCCTTTTCGCTTCTGATTGAAAGTTCGCTCAATGCCTGGTCTTTGACGTCCAGCTGTTGTTTTTGTTCATGAATCAAGGCCGACCTTTCTTTTTTGTGCTTTCTGCGATACATCAAAAATGAAGATGCCAGTAAACCGGTGGTTCCAAAAAAGTAGAGGATGTAAGCCCATGTTTCGCGATACCAGGGTGGAGCTATAGTAAATTCATAGGAGCTGATTTCTGATATTTGACCAAATGAGTTTTTTGATTGAACATCAAATCGATATGCTCCTTCTCGTAAATTGGTATATTCTTTTCTGTTTGTTTCTGACCAGGTTGACCAATGCTGATCAAAGTTGTCCAGTTTGTATCTGTAATAAGTTAATCCAGGAGTAAAGTAAGGAGTCGCGAATGATATCGCTAGCGAATTATTGGCGTATGATATGGATGGTATTGTCGATTTAGGTTGACTATTTGTCCGTACTCCACTTGACCAGTAGTTGCCCCCAAAAAGCAGCGAATCAGGTGAGCTAAGGAGCACATTTCGAATTAATGTTTTGTTTTTGAATGGTGCTTTTAAAGCTTGCGAAGGTCCATAAGCAATGAAGCCTTCATTTGAGGCAAAAAGCACCTGGTCTCGCAGAATGGAAATATTTTCCAGGTCGTCATTTAGCTTGTCATGAATTGGATTGAATATCGCTGATTTTAAAGACATATTCCCCCATTTGTTTTTCACTATTTGACCTGTGTAGTCAGATGTAATGATGTAAATGGTCCCGAAATGATCTTGATTCATGTATCTAACATGCGACTGTCCTATAATACTGTCTAATTCCTGAACAATAACGAATTGGTCTGTCGTCTGATCATATTTGTATATTCCAGTCTCAGCGGCAAAGATCAAATCATCATCTATCTCAAAAACATTGATTAGTAAATTGGATGGAAACCCATTTTGCTTACCATAAAACGTCATCTGTGTGATTTTTTCGAAATCAGAACTGAATTCGAACGAGAATACTCCCTTGTAACCATGGGTCATCCAAAGCTTGCCATTCTTGTCGAACTCCATGATTCGAGATGATTCATCGAAATCCGGGTATTGATGTTTTACCCTCCAGAAACCATTTTCTTTTACAATGAGGTATAAGCCATTGTAGTTTCCTGCAATTGCTACATTTTGCATGGGAGTTTCAATAACCCCCCACCAACCCTGCTCACTTGAAATCACCTGTGCTTGTCGACCCTCAATAGCATAAAGCCCAAAATGTCCACTAGCGATTACATCATTTTGAATCAGTTGAATATTGTATACCAATCCATCAATATTGTGAACCTGATCTGCTCTGCTGGTAGCCTGTTCACTTCCATCCGGAATGATAAATAGTCCATTGTTAGTTCCCAGGTAAATGCTCCCATCATGTGCCAGGGCATTGTATCCCGTACCCTGCAAACCAACATTTTCATTTACATATGTATAGGGCAAGGACCAGTCAATTCTTAATATTCCATTGTTCATGCCTAACCAAATTCCACCATTCAGATCTTCATAAACGCACAGAATGGTCCTGCTAGGAAGACCATTTAATTTATTAAAGTGATACACTAGTTTCCCGTCTCCGTTGACAATGTAAACGCCATTGGTATTGGTCCCTATTACGAAATTCCCATCGGAAAGTCTTTTGAATGCATTGATTTTGTGTCGGGAGAGTTCGTTTGTCAATGACCGAGCCCATGGCTTGGATTCAAATGGGTTCATCAACCATAAACCATTTTCATAAGTGGCTACAAGGTCAAAATCTTCTGAGTAGTTAACGATGCTTGAAATAGAATTGAATGAAAGGTGTGCGTAGGAGAGATACTCTTGCCATGATCCGTTTTCAACAAAGTATAATCCTTTTCCAATAAAATCGGTCAGGATTTTCGATTGATGAGAAAAGGAAAATCCACCAACCTCCTTAGACGTGATTATTTCGAGATTTCCATTTCTATATGTGAAACGATAATCTCTTGTAATAAAAATGACGTCATCGTCTTGCAGATAAATGTTCCAGACGTCTTCGAAATTCTTGAGAGAATCCGGAATTAGGTGAGTAAGTGTCTTGTAAACATAAGCGCCATTGATCTCCGGTTCGAAGTAGCCAAATTCATTTTGTGCCCCAACATAGACTTTTCCATCAACACCTACTTCAACTGATCTGACTTTAGTACCACCATTGGTCTCATATCTTTTCCATGTTTCTCCATCATATTCCAACAACCCTCGATTGTTGGCCACATGCAATACGCCTCTTGCGTCTTGAGTAATTGCATGATTTTGGATGCCGGCCTTATACATCAGGTTACTGTAAAATGTGATTTCAGGCTGACCGATTTTTACGTTTTGAGAAAATGATGAGCAAGCAACCATCATTAACAGTCCATACATTGTATGCTTTATGATGAAATAGAATGTGCTAATTGTTGTGTAATGGTTAAAACTCATTGTGATATCAAATATGAGCAAATATTGTATTTAATTAATGTTTATGCACATTGTTTCTAGGTAATTGATGTAGTATTGAGAAAGTCATAAATACACAATGATGTAGTTGAGATGTACTGTTATTCTGGTGTGTTTGGTTATCGACGTGCTCATTTGCAGTCTAATAATTATCACATATGAAGAAAATTACATATCAATTCATGTACCTGTTGGCGATAGTCTTTATAGGTACAGCTTGTTCAGAAGATGAGCCTACGGTAGACGCTCCAGATGCTCGATTTACTTCCGTAGTAGATGGGCTAACAGTTCAGTTCACAGATGCATCCGTTAATGCGGAATCTTATGCTTGGGACTTTGGTGATGGCAATAGTTCAACAGACGCAAGCCCTTCTCATACATTTGCTGAAGGAGGAGATTACATGGTTACTTTAACAGTAACTAACGAGGCAGGTTCCGACGAAACTTCTGAGACGATCACTTTAGAATCAGTGATATCTGCAGCAGATTTTGCTGGTACATGGGTAATGGCTCCTCAAGCTGGAGCATTAGCAGTAGGCCCAGCAGCTCAAAGTTCTGAATGGTGGGGTAATAGTGCTGATGATGTGACAACTAGAGATTGTTACTTTGATGATACCTATACCTTCGATGCTGATGGAAATTTCACAATCGAAATGGGTGATGCTACCTGGCTTGAAACTTGGCAAGGTGTTGATGAAGATCAGTGTGGAGCTCCAGCAGCACCTCACGCTGGTGGAAGCTATACTTTCGAAGTAGGAGATGGAACGCTTAAAGTTATTGGAGAGGGCGCCTTTATTGGATTACCAAAGGCTGTTAATGCTGGTGAACTTTCAGCAGAAACTCCTCCAGCAGTACCAGGTGATGTTACCTATCAAATCGTTGATTTGGTTGATGACGGATCAAGCAAAACTATGACCATTTACGTGGAAGCAGGAACAGGCGTATTCTGGACATTTACATTAGTTAGTCAATAATACATTTTTCATGAAGGGGATTGTCACAGGAAATCCCCTTTTTTAATTTAACAATATGAGAGGTTATTTTTTTCTGGTATTTTTCACGTTACTGTTTCAAGGGTGTTCGGATGATTCTGGCATTTCACTGCCGGTTTTGAATGTCAGCGATTTGAAAGTAGATGAAGGAAATGATCAATCAATTCTCAACATAACTTTGGAATTGTCTGAAGCAGTTGATTTTAAAATATCTCTGGAAGCTAAATCTTTTGACGGCACAGCTACTGGAGGTCTTGATTATGAACCATTTGACGTAGTTGTTTTTATTGAGCCGGGTCAATCAAATTATACCCTTGAGGTACCAATTTATGGAGATGAGGTAGTTGAAAAAGATGAGTATTTCGAAGTTCAGTTAATAGATCCTTTCAACGCTGAGATTGCTACTCCGAGAGCAATCATTACGTTGCTCAATGATGATGAACAAGTATTTAGAATTCCTGAAACGGGGGTCCATAGCCCCGATAGCTATGAAGGGATGACATTGGTGTGGCAGGATGAGTTTTCTGCAGCCAGAATCAATGAACAGGACTGGACCTTTGAGATAGGTACAGGAAGTAGTGGTTGGGGAAATAATGAACTACAATATTATAAAAAGGAAAATGCCAGCATAGTTGATGGTCATTTAGTGATTGAAGCCCGAAACGAGGCATCTAATGGAAGTCAGTATACATCAACTAGAATGATTACCAAAGACAAGCAAACGTTTCAGTATGGACGTGTGGATATCAGAGCAGTTATGCCCAGAGGTAAGGGGATTTGGCCTGCGCTTTGGATGCTTGGTAATAATATTTCAGAAGTAAGCTGGCCGGCCTGTGGAGAAATAGATATCATGGAAATGATAGGCGGAGCTGAAACTGATGGTACAACACATGGAACCATACACTGGAGTAATGGTGGGCAGCATGCTTATTATGGGCAACATAAATCACTAGAAAATGGGGTGCTCAATGATGAGTTTCATGTGTATTCTATAGAGTGGCATGAAAATGCAATTACTTGGTTTTTTGATAACGAAGAATTTCATTCTGTTGATATTACGCCTGCAGAACTTTCGGAATTTCACGAAGAGTTTTTCTTCATTTTTAATGTAGCAGTTGGAGGCAATTGGCCGGGATCACCAGATCATACTACAGTTTTTCCTCAGTGGATGATTGTTGATTATATTAGAGTCTTTCAGAGCGTACAATAGCGGCTTCAAAAATTCGGGTTTAACTCCGACATGACTTACCGTCTATTATTTTACTTGATTGGGGATTGGAACGAATCCTGAATACCTTGACCATACATGAAACAAAATTCAAATAAACAAATTGAGCTCAAAAGTGTCAAAATAGATGGGGAGTCCTATTTTGAGATCACCAATCATAATGAGATGCCCCCGTTTTTCATGAGCATTGTTAGTGACTCCAACCACTGGATGTTTATATCTAGCAATGGTGGGTTAACCGCCGGAAGAAGGAATGCAGAATATGCGTTATTCCCTTATTATACAGATGATAAGATTGCGGAATCATATGATGTCACAGGGAGCAAGTCACTCTTTTGGGTAACCAAAAATGCTCAGTCCCGACTTTGGGAGCCTTTTTCAGAAAGAGATGAAGCTAGCTATAATTTCACAAGAAATCTATACAAGGGTGTTCTGGGAAATAAAATATTGTTTGAAGAAATCAACCATGACCTGGGTTTAACCTTCAGATATAAATGGAGTTCAAGTAATCAATTCGGTTTTGTTAAGGAAAGTTGCCTAATCAACAATTCCGACGATGAGGTATCTGTAAGAAGTTTAGATGGAATTCAAAACATAGTTCCACAAGGTGTGTCGTCAGATTTGCAGGCTATTCGTAGTAATCTGGTAGATGCCTACAAAAGAAATGAACTGGATGAAGATTCAGGATTAGGAATCTATGCCCTCAGTGCCATTATTGTTGATAGAGCAGAGCCAAGTGAAGCATTGAAGGCTAATATTGCCTGGTCAATTGGTTTGGAAAGTCCAACCTACTTGCTCTCTTCCTCACAGATAAAAAACTTCAGAAATGGAGATGTTCTTACTCAAGAGCGTGATATTAAGGCTGCAAAAGGGGCATATTTTGTTGAGGCCGGGTTATCGCTCCTGGCCCATTCTCAATCATCATGGATGATCATTGCCAATGTCAATCAGGGTCCATCGGATGTAGTGGCCATAGCAGATAGTATTTTATCATCTCAAAATTTGGTCAAACAGATCAAAGATGACATTCTGCTTGGTGACCAAAACCTGGTAAAGCTGGTTTCAGCCGCCGATGGTGCTCAATTGAGCTCAGAGCCAAAGCAAAACGCAAGACATTATTCCAATACACTTTTCAATATCATGCGTGGCGGAATATTCGATCAGGACTATACCATCGAAAAAGCCGATTTTAATAAGTACTTGCAACAGGCAAATAGATCAGTATATCAGAATGCTGAAACTATATTGGCTAATCTTCCGAATATATTTACCTATCAGGAAATTAAGAAAGCTGCCGTCGAATATGGTGATCCAGACTTCACTAGGTTGGCAATTGAATATCTTCCTTTGAAGTTCAGCCGAAGACATGGTGATCCTAGCAGACCCTGGAATAGATTTTCGATCAACACGCGTAATGAAATCGATGGATCAAAAGTTCTGGATTATGAAGGGAATTGGAGAGATATTTTTCAGAATTGGGAGGCATTAGCTCATTCATATCCTGATTTCATTGAAGGCATGATCTTTAAATTCCTCAATGCGACCACCTTTGATGGATATAATCCTTATCGGGTGACCAAGGGTGGATTTGATTGGGAAGTAATAGAGCCTAACGATCCATGGTCATACATCGGATATTGGGGAGATCACCAAATTATTTATCTGCTCAAGTTTCTGGAATTTATCGAGGACTATTTCCCTGGAAGAATTGAGTCTTATCTCGATAAAGAGCTTTTTGTCTATGCCAATGTTCCCTATCGCATCAAGTCTTATGCCGACATATTGGAGAATCCGAAAGACACTATTCTATTTGATGGGGAACTAGATGAATCGATAAGGAGGAAACGGGATCAAATAGGAGCTGATGGCGCTTTGTTGGGAAATGCGGATGTATTGCGCGTAAACCTAACGGAAAAGTTACTTGCTACATTACTAGCAAAACTGTCAAATTTTATCCCTGGAGGTGGTATATGGATGAATACACAGCGTCCTGAGTGGAATGATGCAAATAATGCACTTGTAGGCAATGGGGTATCGATGGTTACTCTTTATTACCTAAGAAGGTATTGCGATTTTCTCCTCGGGATTATGAGCAGAAATACTAGTTCTGTTCCATTGAGTAAGAACCTACATACATTCTATTCAGCAATAAGAAATGTTTTTACAGAAAATGAATCTTCGTTAATCTCTGAAATTTCTGATGAAGCTCGAAAGCAGATACTTGACGGACTGGGTAAAGCGGGTAGTATATTCAGAGATGAAATCTACGAAGATGGTTTTGCCAGTACCAAGGAGATGGTATCCCTTAAAGATTTGCATGAATTCATGAAAACAGTCATCAGATGCCTGGACCATACAATCGAGCTAAACGAGCGTTCAGATGGGATGTATCATGGTTACAACTTGATGTCTGTTGTAGATAAGAGCAAAGTCAATATCTCCAGACTGGATGAAATGCTGGAAGGTCAGGTTGCCGTATTGAGCTCAGGGTACTTATCAGCAAAGCAGTCATTGGATGTGCTGGACTCACTAAAAGCAAGCAAACTCTTTAGAGCAGATCAGTACAGTTACATATTATACCCTTACAAACAATTAGAAGGCTTTCTTAAGAAGAACAGCATTGACGCTGGTGCGATCAATAGGATCCAGTTATTAAAAACGCTATCCGAAGCTGGAAATACACAGATCCTTGAGCAGGATGTTAGAGGTAATTATCATTTCAATGGATCCTTCAATAATGTCGACAGCTTAAAGGAGGCACTTGAAGGATTGCCAGATGATTATGTTGGTTTGAAACAGGAGGATTATCAATCCACCCTAGATCTTTTTGAGGAAGTATTCAATCACAAGGCATTCACAGGACGATCAGGCACTTTTTACGGATATGAGGGATTAGGTTCGATCTATTGGCACATGGTTTCCAAGTTGTTATTGGCAGTCATGGAAATATGTCAGAAAGCAATAGCTGAAGGTGAATCAGAAGAGTTAATTGGAAGGTTGTTAGAGCATCTCTATGAGATTAATGAAGGAATAGGCACCAATAAGTCACCTGAGCTTTATGGTGCATTCCCGGTGGATCCATACTCCCATACACCTGCAACAAAAGGGGCACAGCAACCTGGGATGACAGGGCAGGTGAAAGAAGACATCTTAAGCAGACGGGGAGAACTTGGTGTTCAGGTCAAGGCCGGAACATTAAGCTTTGAGCCAAATTTGTTGCGCAAGGAGCAATTCTTGACTGCCGCTGGTGAGATGAAGTTCTATGGTATTGATAAACAACCACGAATCCTTGATTTGAAGGAGAGGCAGCTTGCCTTTACCATCTGTCAAACACCAGTTATCTACCAGATTTCAAATTCTAACGGAATAGAGGTCAAAACGACCGACGGAAAAATCGATACTTATGATACGCTCAGCCTGGATCTAAAAACCAGCAAGCTGGTATTTGAAAGATCGGGTGCCATCGATCATCTACTTGTTAGTATTTCATCTTCATATTTAAAGTAACATGATTAAGCATTTAACCATCCTAGTGTTTTTGGCAACCTGCAGCGGGTTGATTTCCTGTTCGCCAGAAAGCAAGAAGGTTGATGAAAGTGAAGCCATTCTCAGTGCTGCCGATATCCTGGGTAATCCAGCGTATCCAGCAATATCTTATGGAGGCTATCGGATGAATTCACGCGATGAACAACCCACCATTGCTCAATTGAAGGAAGATATGGTAATCCTTCATGCAATGGGCATTCGGATCTTTAGAACTTACAATGTACATCTGCCACATGCGGCAAACGTACTGACTGCCATCTCGGAACTTAGGGATGAGCAACCAGGATTTGAAATGTACATGATGCTTGGGGCTTGGATAGATTGCAAGGAGGCGTGGACGGCAAACCCTGACCATGAGAATGAAAGTGAGAGAAACCCAATTGAAATTGCCAGAACTGTTGAATTGGCAAATATGTATCCCGAGATTGTTAAAGTAATTGCAGTTGGCAATGAATCAATGGTAAAATGGGCCACATCGTATTTTGTACAGCCAGGTGTAATTCTAAAATGGGTCAATCATCTACAGCAGTTGAAGCGATCCGGTGGCCTGCCAAAAGAAATATGGATTACAAGTTCAGATGATTTTTCTTCATGGGGTGGAGCAAGCCCCGAGTATCACGTAGAAGATTTAAACAAATTAATAGAGGCGGTAGATTATATAAGTATGCATACTTATCCGATGCACAATACACATTACAACCCTCAGTTCTGGGGTGTTTCAGCTGCTGAGGATACTTTACCCAAGGAGCAAAAGATCAAGCTAGCCATGGACCGTTCTTTGGAGTTTGGCATTTCACAATATGACTCTGTAAAGTCATACATGCTCAGTATCGGAGCAAATAAACCAATACACATTGGTGAGACCGGGTGGGCTTCCAATAGCGATGGTTTCTACGGTGCTGAAGGGTCAAAAGCCACGGATGAATACAAAGAGGGGCTTTATTATCAATCGATTAGAAAGTGGTCACAAGAAAATAACATCTCGTGCTTCTATTTTGAGGCATTTGATGAGCCTTGGAAGGATGCCAATAACACGCTGGGAGCCGAAAATCATTTTGGTATATTTACCAAGGAAGGTAGGGCCAAATACGCAATCTGGGATCTTGTAGATAGCAGGAAGTTTGAAGGTTTAACCAGAGATGGGAATCCTATCATCAAAACATTCGAAGGAGCATATGAAAAGGTATTCGACTCTTCATTTGATCCCCCAATCAATATCGATTTAAAATAAACATTCAACAACCAACCTAACATAACCCAAATCAGACATGAGTAATCATTTGCAAAGTAGAGTTCCCTTTGGAGATAAAGTTGCCTTTGGTGTAGGCATGCTTGCCAATCAAATGTTTCCTGCTGCACTAGGTATTTTTATGGTCGTTCTGGTTCAGGACTTGGGGTTTCCGGGCTGGATGTGGGGCATACTCTTTTTCCTCCCTCGTGTATTCGATTCGCTTACAGATCCTATTATGGGGTTCATCTCGGATAACACAAAATCAAAATGGGGAAGAAGGCGACAGTATGTCTTTTTGGGCGCCATTATCACTGGGATATCTTTTATAGTGATGTGGCAACTCTATAGAGAAGATGGCATTAGCTATAATTTTACTTATTTCTTACTCTGGTCATTTGTCTTCTATCTGGGAATTACCATATTTTCCGTGCCATACGTGGCGATGGGGTATGAAATGAGCGATGACTTTCACGAGCGTACCAGTATCATGGCTGTTGCACAATGGATCGGACAATGGGCCTGGGTAATTGCCCCCTGGTTTTGGGTGGTCATGTATGATCAGGGTTGGTTTGAAACGGCAGATGTTGCGACACGAACACTGGCTGTCTGGGTTGGAATCGCATGTATGTTATTTGCGATGGTGCCAGCCATTTTTCTGAAAAGCAGATCCACAATTGGTGAAAATTATACTCAACTGACCGCATCTAATGTTGGCAATGGTCTCAAAGAAATATTGAAGGGTTTTAAAGAGGCATTTAAGTCTACACCGTTTCGTAAACTATGTATAGCCACTTTCACTATTTACAATGCTTTTTATACGATTGCAGCTTTTTCATTTTTCATCATTGTTCATTATTTGTTTAGCGGTGATGCCAGTGCTGCAGGTGTTTGGCCTACACTCTTTGGTAGTGTAGGGGCACTGATTACTACCTTTATTGTTATACCCATCGTTGCGAAAATGTCCAAAATGATAGGCAAAAAGAATGCCTTTATGGTTTCTCAGGGTATATCGATTGTGGGTTATATCATGCTATGGTTCCTATTTGTTCCGGGTAAGCCTTATATGTTCATTTTCGCATTGCCATTATTCGCTTTTGGAATAGGGGGTCTGTTTACGTTAATGATGTCCATGACCGCTGACGTGATCGATCTGGATGAGCTTAGTTCAGGTCTCAGAAGAGAGGGAATCTTTGGTGCGATCTATTGGTGGATGGTGAAATTTGGGTTTGCTATTGCGGGATTGCTGAGTGGAGCGATTCTGTCTTTAGTTGGCTTTGATCCAAGTGCTGAAGTTCAGACAGAGGGGGCAATTATTGGGCTAAGGGCTTTCTATTCTGGACTTCCTATTTTTGGAACAGCTGTAGGTATGTTAGTCATGAGAAAGTATGATATTACTGAGGAGCGGGCGGGTGAAATCAGGGCAGAACTTGACAAGCGAAAGGAAAAAGCAAGCTAGTCATGCCGGAATATTAGACTACTGATACTTGGAACCAACTTTGTAATCCATGACGATGCGGACTACATAGTCATCAACGGTGGCATATAGGACAGTTTCATCCTCATTTAGCACACAGTTAGAAGTTCGTTTGCCCGTATAGATGGTGCCAAGATGTTCACCTTCCGGGGAAATGACCATAACGCCATCTGGCCCAGCCAGAAATACGATACCGTCTTCGTTGATATCAAATCCATCAGGTTCCTGTTGACTGATACTTTCAGTAACATACTTTGTGAAATCAAAGAAAACTTTACCTTTTAACGGTAATTTTTTAGAGTTAAGATCATACTCATACATGATGCCTGGTCCTGAATTGGCGATATACATCTTGCTACCATCAGGTGATATACCGATACCATTTGGGTTAGGAAGGTCCTTAATCAACAAATCAAGTGATCCATCTGTGTTGTATCGGTAGACCCCATTGAAATCCAATTCTTTGGCTGCAGGTAATAAGTCCTTGTCTATTCCATACATGGGATCCGTAAAATAGATATTTCCCGCTTTGTCGACCGTTACATCATTTGGACTGCTTATTCGCTTACCTTGATAATGAGTAACAATTGCTTCGAACGCTGGAACAGGCGTTTTATAACTGGATGTTAATCTGGCAATTTCGCGATCTCCTTGTCGACATAGGATGAGTTTTCCTTCATTGTCAACGGTAAGTCCATTGCTTCCTTTTCCACCGGTTCTTGGCTTGCTGCCTGTATAGCCAGATTTTTCCAGGAATATTTCAATACCATTTGCGTTGGTCCATTTGTAAATGGTGTTTCGGGGTACATCTGAAAACAGAAGAGCTTGCTCACTTTCTACCCAAACTGGCCCCTCAACCCAGGTAAATCCTTCACCAATTACTTCAATTTTGGTGGAGGGAGAAACAATATCATCGAAAGATGGCTCTAGTTT
This sequence comes from Cyclobacteriaceae bacterium, assembly GCA_049115695.1. Classification (GTDB taxonomy): domain Bacteria; phylum Bacteroidota; class Bacteroidia; order Cytophagales; family Cyclobacteriaceae; genus JAGDZR01. Next base: position 115,983 of record JAGDZR010000012.1, read on the forward strand.
AATTAGTTTGCCGAAAGTCCTGTATCGGCTAAGTGAATCCAGAATATCACCATATCGTTTTGCTATCTCTTTTTGTTCTTGTGTCTGTGGTGTAATGTGTTGCTCTTCAAGAGGGTCTACGTCTGGTTCTACAAATAATCCATCGTCATAGAGTTTATACTTGGTTCCTCTGACAAACCTTCGTGGTTTGAACTGGTTTTTATCAGAACCAGGGCGTGGATCATGATCGATATACACCCAGTCTCTACGGTTTGACACTTTCCCTATGAGTGAACCAAAAAAGCTCTCACCATCTGTGAAACTTCCACTGGGCATTGATCTGCCAATTGCTTCAAACATCGTAGGAATAAAGTCTGATGGTGCTACAAATTCAGAATTGATTTGAGGTTTAATCGTGCCCGGCCAGTTGATAATGAGCGGGATTCTTGTTCCTGCGTCTATTTCCTTACCCTTTGCACCTTGGATTTTTTCATCGCCCATCATAGAGTAGATTGTTTGATGGGTACCATTGTCACTGTAAAAAATCAATAGCGTATTTTCTCTGAGGTTCAGATCTTGCAGTTTTTGGACAATTCGGCCAACTGTCTTATCACAATACTCTACCATGTCGCCGAAATACTTATTCTCTTGTTTATGACGTAGTGTCCGATCTGGCCATTCTTCGCTATCAGGAGTTGGGACAAAAGGGTCATGTGTGAGCGCCATTGGATAGTAGGCGAAGAATGGCTTTTCTTGATTTCGTTCCATGAAGTCAAGCAGATAGTCAGTGAAGATATCCGGACCATATTTATCATGGGTGTTGTCAAGGAATTGGCCGTTCTGATAAATGATTGGATCTGAGAAACGACTGCCTTTTTCCTCGGTATGGCTGGTATGCCACATGCTGTACTCATCAAACCCGGCATCATCAACTTTCATTCCTGTATTTCTTCTCAACTCAGAACCTGGAAAGTGTTTTGGGTCGTAGCTCTGCAATTGCCATTTACCCACCATGAGTGTTTTGTAGCCTTCATTTTGAAACATATGGCCCAATGTGGTTTCTTCTGGATCGAGAATGCCGAAAGCCTTCCAGTTTCTAACATTGTATTTACCTGTCATCAGGCTTACTCTTGTATTCGTGCAAAGTGGGTAAGCATACCCATGATCAAACTGTGCGCCAGAGGCAGCTAGTCGATCTATTTGAGGTGTTTTGTAAGAAGTGCCCCCGTATGCGCCAACAGCTTCTCGACCCAGGTCATCGACCAGTATAAATACAATGTTGGGCATCTGATCTACTGTAGGTTCCTGGGAGAAAACAGGAGTGCTGAGCGCTATTAAAATGAGTGCAGTTGTGATTTTCATCTGAATGAAAGTCATTTAAAAATGATCTAGAGTTCTCTGAAGTAAATATTGTGAATTTAACTCAATCGTCACAGACTCAACACTTGACGTTAGCGCAAGGCTTTGCTCATCGACCTCACTGTTAATGAACACGAACTGATCTATCAGGTCAGTTCGTGTTAAGGGATGTTCAGTTACATTACTCTACTACGGTTCCGCTAAACCTGAGTACAGTTGGTTTATCGTTTTGGTCAGTTATAACAGTAATGGTCTTATTGAAATTGCCCGGTTTTCCACTTTTGAAATTGGCAGAAATCCTGGTTGATTTTCCCGGGTTGATCGCCTCTTTGGTGTGGGTTACGTTTGTACAGCCACAGCTCCCTTTGGCTGAAAGTATTGTCACAGGTTGATCACCGGAGTTTGTGAATTCAAATGAGAGTGCTGTGGTTTCATTTGCTTTTACTTCCCCCAGATCAAGAGATGTTTTTTCCCATATGATAGGAGATGTCATGACGGCCATAGCAGCTACCGCTATACCCATCAAAGTGATTGCCAAGAAATTTTTCATCGTGTTATTGATTTAGCCCTCCGGATTCGTTTCCGTGGGTAAAGCAAATGTGCCTTTGCTCTCATTAAATCACTGTTAATGAGTTCCTAACAATTGTTAACACCGTGTTAAACCTTCTTGGAATTGATCAATGATCGAGCAATTAGGTTTTATCCGATAGCATAGGATTTATTCAGGTTACTATGAAAGTTGTCGCAACTTTCTTTTGAGCCTACATATCGTATTGAACTTTTGTCGTCAACTACTACATAAGCGCCCATGCTTTTGCTGTAAATGACTCTACTTTGATTGTGTTGAATTAGTCTGGTTAAAAATCTCATGGTGGTAAATGTTGGATTGTGGTTTGACAAAGATTACCAACATTTACCAGCCCTATATGATAGATCCGTTCAGTTTGTCAATTTGATAACTGAAGAGGTAAATTCATTAAGTCGATGATTTAAAAAAGATTAGATGTGTCTGGCGTTTTTTACCAGTTCCTGATAATCCGAGATGGCTTTGTCAATAATTTTATAAGCAGTCTCAGCACTCTGAAATTCTTCAACTGTCACATCCTTCTTTTCCAGTTTCTTATAATCTTCAAAGAAGTTTTTCAATTCTTTCAAAAAGTGTGGAGGTAATTCTGAGACGTCATTGATGTGATTGACACTCATGTCATTATCAGCTACAGCGATTATTTTGTCATCCATTTCACCGCCATCCAACATTCGCATCACACCGATAACCTTGGCTGAAATCAAACACATAGGCACCACATCTATTTTGCAGAGTACGACTATATCTAATGGATCTTTGTCATCACAATAGGTTCGGGGAATAAATCCGTAATTGGCAGGATAGTAGACTGCAGAATAGAGTACTCTGTCCAGCTTCAACAAACCAGACTCCTTGTCCAGTTCGTATTTTGCGCGAGTGTTTTGTGGAATTTCGATGATCCCATTTACTTTTTTTGGCGCTTCTTCACCTGGAGGAACAGCATGCCATGGATTTGAAATATCTACTATCATTCGTATTCAATTTGTCACATGCAAATGTAGAGAAACAATTTTCGTATGCACGAATATTTCCTGTTTGTAAAGTTTTAACCTCGTCTGGCTGATCTAGACTGATTAAATATTCATATTCAACAATATTTGGGTTGTATTACTGGTTTTATGAGTCGGATGTTAAGAAATAAGAAGATTTGGGGAGTTGCCATATTCGCAATCTGTGTGATTGTCTCAGCAAGACAAGTGCGGTTCAGATTAAGCGATGAGGATTTTGTGCAATTACTAGAGCAAACATCAAACCTCAATGAAATTGAAGTAAATTATCATACCCACAATCACGTTAATATCAGATACGTGAGCATAGAGAACAAAGCTAACACGCTATTGGTGTTTGTTCATGGTTCGCCTAGCTCGTCATGGTTTTGGACTACTTTCCTGAAGGACAATGACCTGCTTGCCAATGCCAGCATGCTTGCTATAGATCGTCCTGGATATGGGTACTCCAATTTTGGCGTTCCTATGATCTCAGTGAAAAATCAAGCAGAGCACATTGCGCCGATCATCTGGAAATATCGGAATAAATATGACAATATCGTTTTGGTTGGATCGTCATATGGAGGCACTGTTGTCGCTAGATTGCTGATGGATGAGCACCAATTAGCAGATGGTGCTTTATTTATTTCTTCATCGTTCGCTCCGGGTGAGGAGAAGACCTACTGGATCAGCTATCCCACACAGTACGAACCACTAAAGTGGATGATGCCCACTATTGTGCAGGTGGCAAGTTCAGAAAAGCTCAACCACAAAGCCTCACTACTTGAAATGGGTAATCTCTGGAATAAAATAGATGTACCGCTCGTTTTCTTTCATGGAACAGATGATGGTTTGATTTATCCTTCAAACCTGGAATTTGCGCTGGACCGGGTAGATCCCAAAATGGTCCATGAGGTAATTGAAGTGCCAGAACGCGGGCACGATTTGATGTTTACTGAACCCGATTTGATCAAGACAAAACTCATTGAGTTTATCGGATCGATGAATACGATATCAATGAAGTAGTGACTAGCGGGTCAGTCTAGTGATGATTTCGTGATGATCTGGAAATGATTTGATTAGTGCCTGTCGATCTGCCAGGTCAAAGTCTTCAAAATCAAATCCCGGCGCAACAGTGCAACCTGCAAGTGCATAGTGATCCTTTACTTCTGAAGCGAACCAATAGTTTGCCGGTACCATAAACTGGGGAAGTTCTCCTTGTGCAAAGTTGATCCCAATCAATTGAGAAGTGTAATGCCCATTGGGACTGATCATATGGAGCTTGATCGGGTGGCCGGCATAAAAGTGCCAGATTTCATCTTGTTTGATGCGATGAAAAGCAGAGAACGAACCCTTTGTAAGCATAAAATAAATGGCTGTTGAATAACTTCTTTCACTTTCAATTTCCAATTGCTTAGGTATGAAGTTTCCTTTACTTCTATACGTTTCTCTATAGAATCCTCCTTCAGGATGTGGAAGAAGATCGAGTTGCTTGACAATTTCCTCTATTGAATTCATTAATGATACTTTCTAAATATTAGATTTGCCGCTCTTTTGACAAAATGATAAAGACTTTTAAATATACCGCCATTGCTGAAGGGATCAGCTATTTACTGTTTGCTGTGACCATGCCATTGAAATATCAGTTGGATATTTTGTGGCCTAACATGATAGTCGGGTATGCACATGGGTTTTTGTTCGTATTATACTTTGTACTGCTCTTACTAACGGCTAAGAAGTTGAAATTCTCCTTTGTTCATTTTGTTTTGGGGTTTATGGCCTCTCTCATTCCTTTGGCGACATTCTTTGTTGAGTCGAAAATCCTACGGAAGTATGAGTCTTAGCCTAACAAAAGCGCTTTGATATCCTTTTGATAATTTCTTCCAATAGGTATTTTCTGTCCCTCAATTTCAATCTGATTACCATTAATTGCAGCGACCTTTTTGATTGGAATGGTGAAGCTCCTGTGAACTCGGACGAACTTTTTGGCGGGTAAGATATTGGTAATTTGTTGCAGGTTAAAGTGAACAATTAAATCACCGTCTCTTGTTTTAACCTTTACATAATCCTTAAGGCTTTCTATACAAATGATGGCTTCATAGTACACTTTAACCAGTTTTTTGTCAGCCTTCAAAAAGATGTGATCAATTTCTTTACTCTCAACCGTTGCTGCACTTTTTGAGTGGGTTGATTTTGTATTTACAGGTTTAGTGTTAATCAATTTATTGACCGCCTTTAAGAATCGTGAAAAGCGAATGGGCTTTAAGAGATAATCCACTACCTCATACTCGTAACTTTCAACCGCATAGTCCCTGTGTGCAGTTGTGATGATCGTTTTTGGTGGGCTTTTCAGACTGTCTAAAAAATCGAGCCCCGATAGCTTGGGCATTTCAATATCCAGGAATATGAGGTCAATGGGATGCTTTTGCAGTGCACCTAAAGCTTCAACTGCGCTGGAGACGGAGGCAACAAGCGCAAGACCTTCCACATCGTTGATGTAGTTTTCAATGACAGTGCGAGCCAACGATTCGTCATCAACTATTAAGCATTTCATTTCGCTCATTACTTCTTTTTTGGCAACCTATGTCTACCCTGGATACTGTCTATCAATGGATGGAAAATGTCGCTAATCGACAAAATATGTCGTTTGTCGATAAAAGTATACTATTTAGGAGTCAGAATACAGGTCAACGGCTAATATTTTTTTTAACCATTTATTGATTGTTGTTATTAGCAACTGAAAGCTGTGATTATCAAGTATGAATTCTGTCATTCACACACGTAAGTCAGTAACAAGCACCCGATCAGGTCGGTTGAGATCAATTCATGGTCCGATTGCACTACTTGTTTCAATGTTCTTTCTCTTTGGGCTCATTACGGTATTTAACGTGGTGCTCGTTCCTTATTTGAGAGATTTTTTTCAACTTTCGCACGAGCAGGCCGTGCTGGTTAAGTTGTCTTTTTTTGCTGCTTACTTCATTGTGGCACTGCCATCTTCCAGCTACATCAACAGAGTTGGGTATCAAGGTGCAATGGTTACGGGATTAATCATCCTGGCGGTGGGTTGTGTGAGCTTTTACCCGGCAGTGATGCTAATGTCATATTCACTGTTTCTATTGTCAATTATTGTGATGGCATCTGGCATTACCTTATTACAGGTTGCCGCCAATCCTTATCTGTCATCTTTAGGCGCAAATGAAACAGCTTCCGTTCGTTTGTCTTTGGCAGGAGGTTTCAACTCTATGGCTACCGTGCTTGTTCCTTTGGTAGGGGCGGATTTGATTTTATCCAGTACTGCTCCAAGTGCATCAGCAGGTTATTTGCCTTATTTAGGATTGGCATTAGTCGTGCTGATGTTGGCAATCATCACCCGTCAAATTCGTCTCCCAAGTCTCGAGCATAACCAGGGAAAGTTCTCTGTCGGAGTGCTTGCGCACCGAAATTTAAGGTTGGGTATCATTGCCATTTTCCTTTACGTAGGAGCTGAAGTGGCAGTCGGTACACTTCTTATTCGTTTTCTAATGCACGAGCATTTGCTCGGAATGTCAGCTACGCTAGCAACACGATATATTTCATTGTATTGGGCAGGCGCTATGATTGGCCGCATTGCAGGGGTAAGTTTATTAAGCCGGATAAACACTTCAAACGCTTTAACATTTGTTGGATTTGCGGCAGTGTTACTGATCTTCATTGGTGTCAATTCACCTGCCCATATTGCGTTATGGGCGTTTCTGGCAATTGGCTTATTTAACTCAATCATGTGGCCGTGCATTTTTCCATTAGCAATCAAAGGATTGCATGAGCATACCAGTGTTGGAGCTGGTTTATTGATTATGGGAGTTGTAGGTGGAGCGATCATACCACTGGTACAGGGAATGGTGGCCGGTTGGCTGGATATCCAGATATCATTCATTGTGGCAGGATTTTGCTATGCCTACCTGATTTTTTACGGTTTATGTGGACATAAAACTTCTGCTTTCTGATGAAGGAATATGCGATAGCACTAGATATAGGAGGAACGAATTCCAGAGTTTCAGCAGTAACTCGAGAAGGCGAAGTATTGACCAACGCAAGTGTCAAGACTGCATCTTATTTTGAACCTGAGCTCTTTACCCGTGACCTTGAGCTTGAAATAGATAAAATTATTTCATCGATCGATGGTTTTAAAGGTATTGGAATTGGAGCTCCATGTGTCAATATCAACACAGAGTCGATAGAGAATGCGTCAAATCTCAACTGGAAAACACCCCTGAGCTTATGTCGTATTTTCCGGAACCGATACCACGTACCATGCTTTATTACCAATGATGCCAATCTGTTTGCATTGGGAGAGAGCTTTTATGGAACATACAGTGGCTTACAAAATTTTATGGTGATCACGCTCGGAACAGGAGTAGGAGCTGGCATATTTACTGGAGGGCAGTTGCTAATAGGTAGGGATGGACTAGCGGGAGAGGTTGGGCATGTGATCATTGATAAGGATGGTAGAGATTGTCAATGTGGAAGAAAAGGATGTTTGGAAACTTATACTTCCGCGACCGGAATCGTGAGGACTGCATTCGAACTGATGTCATTCCAAAAAGGAATAGAATCAGAATTGAGTATGATTCCTTCTGAGCATCTTACTTCTAAGGACATTGGTTTGGCTGCCAAGCGAGGCGATCAAATAGCGTTAAAAACCCTGGAAAATGCGGGAAGAAAACTAGGGGATGCACTGGTCAATCTGGCAACACTTTTCAATCCTGAAATGATTTTGATTGGAGGAGGAGCATCAAAGGCTGGAGATTTTTTGTTAGGTCCGTGCAAAAGACAATTTGAAGACAATTTGATAAATATATATCCTCAGGCAATTCCGATAGAGGAAACAACAATTGCTGAAAATGATGCTGCTGTGCTTGGCGCAGGCGCATTATTGTGGAGGGAACTTGGAAATTTAGACACTAAAGTAAAAAGCGTAATATCATGAGTGCTACAGTAAGCATTTCGTCCATCAGGACATTAAACAAACATCAATGGGAGGCAAGTCCTTTCACTAAGAGAGAAAAACTTCACACTGAGGTTTTTGACAAGGCAGCTGACGCTTCGAAAGCGATTGCAGCAGAGATTGCTAAAAGAATTATTTCCAAGCAGGAACTCGGTGAAAACTGTGTGCTTGGTCTGGCGACAGGTTCGTCCCCAAAGTCTGTTTATAAAGAACTGATCCGCATGCACCGAGAGGAAGGGCTCAGTTTTAAGAATGTGATCACATTCAACCTAGACGAGTATTACCCAATGCCTCCTGATGCCCTGCAGAGTTATGTAAGGTTTATGAATGAGCAATTGTTCGATCATGTAGATATTCCAAAGGAGAACATCCACATTCCGAATGGAAGTCTTGATAAAAGTGATGTTCAGTCATTCTGTCAGACATATGAGGAGAAAATTGAGAAGTATGGAGGTTTGGATATTCAGATACTCGGAATTGGGCGTACGGGGCATATAGGATTTAACGAACCTGGATCGTCTCTTCAGTCTACCACACGCATGATCAACCTGGATCACATCACCAGAATTGATGCAGCCAGTGATTTCTTTGGCGAAGAAAACGTTCCGGTTAAGGCCATTACAATGGGAATTGGAACCATACTTAAGGCCAGAAGAATTATCATAATGGCCTGGGGAGAGGGCAAAGCAAAAATTTGTCAGCATGCAATTGAAGAAGAAGTAAGTGATAGCGTTCCAGCAACCTATTTGCAGTATCACGCGAACACCACGTTTGTAGTTGATAGTCCGGCAGGAGCTGAGCTGACTCGTCTCAAAACGCCATGGGTACTGGGTAGTATTGATTGGACCGATGAGCTCAAAAAGCGTGCTGTCATTTGGTTGAGTGATAAAATGTCAAAACCAGTATTGAAACTGACAGATAGAGAGTATAGTGACAATGGAATGAGTGATTTGATCCTGGATGAAGGACCGGCTTACAATATCAACATCAGAATTTTCAACGAATTGCAGCATACCATCACTGGCTGGCCAGGAGGTAAACCAAATGTGGATGATACCTATCGGCCAGAAAGGGCTGCACCTGCCAGGAAAACCGTACTATTATTTAGCCCACACCCAGATGATGATGTAATCTCAATGGGTGGAACATTCATTCGGTTGGTTGATCAGGGGCATGATGTGCATGTGGCTTACCAGACATCTGGAAACATCGCTGTATTCGATGAAGATGTGATCAGGTTTGCGGATTTCTTTCAGGATTTTGATGGGGTTTATAACAAAGATCGTAAATCCAAAAAATCAATATACGAGGAGGTCAAAGAAGCCATCAGGAATAAAAATCCAGGCGATGTAGATGCGCCTATCGTTCAGGACATCAAAGCATTGATCAGAAGGAGTGAGGCCAAAGCTGGTTGTAGATATGTAGGCATTCCAGACGAAAACATGCATTTCATGAACATGCCATTTTACGAGACTGGGACGATTGAGAAAAATCCAATTGGGCCAGAGGATGTTCAAATTACAGCTGAATTAATCAGGAGGATACAACCTCATCAGATATACGCTGCTGGTGATTTGTCTGATCCGCATGGGACACACAGGGTATGTTTGGATGCGATCTTCCAGGCGGTTGACACTTTGAAGAGCGAAGCTTTTATGAATGACTGCTGGGTATGGTTGTATAGAGGAGCTTGGCAGGAATGGTCCATTGAAGATATCGAAATGGCTGTGCCACTAAGCCCAAGTGAGGTGCTGAGAAAGAAAAGAGCAATTTTCAAGCACCAATCTCAAAAGGACAGTGCGTTGTTCCCTGGAAATGACCCAAGAGAATTTTGGCAAAGAGCAGAGGATAGAAACAAGCTGACTGCTGAAGTCTATAATAACCTGGGATTACCCGAATATGAAGCGATGGAAGCCTTTAAGCGCTACCATTTCTAAAACAATACTTCTTTTTACTTTTAATGAGCAGCCGGGAACCAGTGGTCCGGCTGTTTTTTGTGAACAACATAATTTCAGAGAGCGTTCATCTCGGTAAAACTTTCAATGCAGTTTAGATGAACCTGTCGCTTACTACCAACTCCTTGCTGCCTGCTGTGTATTTGTAAAAACCCTCGCCAGTTTTAGCTCCCAGATATCCTGCGGTGACCATGTTGATCAATAGCGGGCATGGACGATATTTTGAATCTCCCAAACCTTTATGCAATACACGCATGATGGAAAGACATACGTCTAGTCCAATGAAATCGGCCAGTTGCAAGGGTCCCATAGGATGGGCCATACCCAGTTTCATGACTGTATCAATTTCTTCAACGCCAGCAACACCTTCATAAAGCGAGTAGATGGCTTCATTGATCATCGGCATTAAAATACGATTGGCAACAAAGCCAGGGTAATCGTTTACCTCTGTTGGTATTTTGCTAAGCTTCTTGCTTAAGTCCATTACCGTCTCAGTAGTCTCATCAGAGGTAGCATACCCTCTAATTACTTCCACTAACTTCATCACGGGAACAGGATTCATAAAATGCATCCCTATTACCTTGTCCGGCCGAGAAGTTTGAGCTGCTATTTTGGTAATGGAGATAGAAGAGGTATTGGTAGAAAGGATACAATGTTCAGGAGCAGCAGCATCCATTTCCTGAAATATTTTTGATTTGATTTCAAAATTCTCAGTAGCAGCCTCAACGATCAAGTCACTGTCTTTTACCGCCTCTTTCATGATGTTATTGGTCTTGATGCGATCTAGTGTTGCCGCTTTGTCAGCTGCAGAAATTAGTTCCTTTTTGATCTGACGATCAAGGTTTTTTTCGATAGTAATGAGGGCCTTGTCAAGTGCATGTTGGTTGATGTCAATGAGGGTTACGTCATAGCCGCTTTGAGCAAATACGTGTGCAATGCCATTGCCCATTGTACCAGAACCTATAACAGAGATGTTTTTCATTTTCGGGGGTATAATTATCGTTTATCTGCTTTGATTTCCAAAACTACACAATTGAGTGGTCTGGCATTGATTTCAAGTTGACTTGGAACAGAGTAGTCCATAAGCGAGGACCGTTCCACTGCATATTGTGAAAGGTTACCACGAATGAATTGCAAATTGTCACTTGAAATTCCCATTGCCTCCCAAGCTTCCTTCGGTATTTTAATTTTTACCTGTTCCTGCTCTGTGGAGAAATTGATGACGAACAATAAAGCCTGACCATCATGATGCCTCAGAAAGCTGTATATGCTATTTGAATAGCCGGTATATTGATCATTTCTATTGAAGTAATGAAGATCAAAAAAGGCTCCTTCTTTTATGGCTGGTTCACTGTTGGCTGCTCTGAGAATTTGTCGGTATTGTTCCTTGAGTGCTTTTTGGTCCTTGCTCAGTAATCCTCCATCATATTTTCCTTCGTTGATAAACTTGACATGTTCAGGAACGCTCCAGTAATCAAATATGGTAGTACGTCCATCGTCACTGGCAAAGCCTGAATATCCTGCTCCAGGCTCTCCAATATCCTGACCAAAATACATCATCACTGGCCCTTTGTGCATAAAAGTGGTAGCTGCCATCATAGGCAGGCCTTTCCACATATCTCCTGCAAAATCAGGTGAGGCGATGCGCTGCTCATCATGGTTTTCCAGAAATCGGAGCATGTAGTCACTAATGCCTTCCTGTCTTTGCCAGATAGTGGTGATATCATCAGTGGTTGCGCGTCCTTGAATGATATGCTTCAGGGTGTCATACATTTCCACCTTGTCGTACAGATAGTCAAACCCACCTGTAAATAGGTAATCGCGGTAAGCATTTGGATTGTAGATCTCAGCAATGAAAATGATCTCAGGGAATTGTTGTTTCATCTCATTGGTAATCCAATGCCAAAACTCAACAGGCACCATTTCAGCCATGTCACATCTGAAGCCGTCGACTCCTTTCTCAGCCCAATAGGTAAGTATCTCTTTTACCTTGAGCCATGTGTCGGGAATAGGGTCAAAATATCGAGTCCTGTCATTTTGATAATCAAGGCCATAATTAAGTTTGATGGTTTCAAACCAATCATTCACAGATGGAGTAGGAGAGAATACGTCGTTACCTGAGACCTTGGCAGGTGATTCAGCGAATTTGCCATTTTTGGTTGGAAATTCATCTTCTCCCAATGAGTTGTATCCTTCAGGAACTTCGAAATCAGCTCCATTCAAGTAGTAGAAATTGTTAGCAGGATCGAAGTTTTTACTGGTATCATCATCTGCGCCAAAATCAACAACACCTGCTGGTTTGGCATCTGATTGGTAACCCCTGGCTACATGGTTGGGAACAAAGTCAATGACCACCTTCAGACCTTTGCCCTGGGTGCGCTTGATGAGCTGTTCAAATTCCTTGATTCGGTTAGGAACGTCGATGGCCAGGTCTGGATTTACGTCATAGTAATCTTTGATGGCATATGGAGACCCTGCACGTCCTTTGACCACATCAGCATCGTCTAATGGAATGTCAAATTGAGTATAATCGGTCAGTACAGCATGTTCTATAGCGCCTGTGTACCAAACATGGGTATAGCCCATGTCTTTGAGATCTTGAAGGGCTGCATCGTTGATGTCATTGAATTTCCCAACACCATTTTCATCCAACGTGCCCCAGGGTTTGTTGGTCGTGTTGGTGTTGCCAAAAAGTCGGGTCATCATTTGGTAAAGCACCACTCTTTGGTTGTTCGTTTTCATGGATTGGATTGTTTTTTCTTCTTTGACATCCGGTGAGCATGAGGCTAGCAGGGAGATGATAGCCATCAGTCCAGCTGATAAATTCTTCATGCAGCGAATTTACTTGTAAATCCTTCTCAATTTGATTTTTTAAGAGACAATCCACGCAAACCTTTGCGAAGAAAGTGGTGTCAGAGGAGATGTTTCAGCGGCCGCCTTTTTGTAATCATATCCATTTATGTTCCCTGTTCTTATTCAAAAAAATACCCGAAGCGCAATCTTCGGGTATTGATGAAAATTCAGTCATTTGTTGCGGGACAGGTTCTAAGTCCAACCAGGGTATATAGTGGACAAAAGCTAACCAGACTTGTTAACAGAAATATGCCTCCTAAGATTAAAAGTACTATTCCTAAAGTTCCAGTTACAGTTCCCGAAAAATACAATACAGCAAAAATAGCGGTCAAAATGATTCTTATGACTTTGTCCGCAGACCCCATGTTCTTTTTCATGATTTTTAGTTTTTATAATGCTCAAACAATAGAACAATGCCTGAAATAAGGGTTACGCAAATAATGCAGACTAAAACCAATTTCAAGAGCTTGTTCCTTATCATGTAGCTAAATTAAATACTACATGGGTGCTTTAGCAGTGACTAAAGTCACACCTTACAAAATTTCTATACCCTGTCGGTTTTGGAGGATTAGTTTTTCCGATTCCAATTTTTTGATGATTCTTGAAATTACTTCTCGTGAAGTTCCAAGTTCAGTAGCAATTTGACGATGCGAAATTTTGATCGGATTTGTTTTGGTAACCTCCATTCTCTCGGTCAGATACTTCAGTAACCTGGTATCGAGTTTGTCAAATACTACGTGTTGGATTGTTTCCAAAAGGTCTCCATATCTAGCGTTGAATTGCATGAAAAAGAGGGTGTTGAGCTCGGGATACTTATTCCTCCATTCAGCCAATTTGTCGCTAGGGATCAGAAGGATTTCAGATGTTTCCTCAACTTTTGCAAAGACTTGACTGGGTCCGTTTTGAATGCTAGAAGCAAATGACATGACACAACTTTCGTTTTGCTTTATATAGTAAAGTAGCAGTTCTTTGTCTTGATAGCGCTTAAAGACTTTTATCAACCCTGAAATAACAACCGGTACAAGTTTGATGTATTGACCTTCTCTCAGGATTTCGATCCCTGGCTTAAATGTTTCTACCTTAGAATGCTCAATTAGTTCATTTCTGAGTGCTTCGCTTAGATTGTTTAGTATGCTTTTCAGCTCATTGCTATTGGTTCGAATCATAAGCCAATATATTCATTCAAGAATAAAACCGTCAATGTTCTATTTTCCAGAATTTGTAATCAACCTTGCAAAGGCACGCCTAAAACCTACCTTTGCGGGCCACAATAAATCTATTTTATGTCTTTCAAAGATTTGGGGTTGGCTCCATACTTATTAGAAACAATTTCCAAACAAGCTTTCGAAAAGCCTACTCGGATTCAGGAGCAGGCCGTACCTGTTATTCTCAAGGGAAAAGATGTATTGGGCATTGCGCCAACAGGCTCTGGTAAGACAGCATCCTATGTGTTGCCGCTCTTGCAAAATTTGCATCGCACTACCAAAACGAGAGATAGACATATAAATGTGTTGGTATTGGTTCCAACGCGGGAATTGGCTGTTCAGGTTGAGAACGTATTTCAAACGCTTTCGGAACAATTGCCTTTTCCGTTTAAATCGATGGCCGCTTTTGGGGGTGCTTCCATCAACCCACAAATGAAGGGGATGTTCCGAGTGAATGTGTTGGTAGCTACTCCTGGGCGTTTATTGGACCTGAAGGAATCAAATGCAGTGCATTTCGATGACCTCAATACCCTTGTGTTAGATGAAGCAGATAAGATGCTCAATCTTGGTTTTAAGAAGGAAATGGATCGGATTTTCGAGCTCTTACCACCAAAGCGTCAAAACCTGCTATTCTCAGCAACCTTAAGCCCGCAGGTGCAATCGATCGAAAGAGTTTTATTGAAGCACCCTACCGTCGTAAAAATTGATCCTGTCAAAGAGGCAATTGAATTAATCAATCAAGTGGGGTATACTGTTTCCCCGGAAAAGAAAGGTCCGTTGCTCCGACACTTGATCAAAAGTAATGATTGGAAACAGGTGTTGGTATTTACTTCCTCTGTCTATCAGGCAGATTTGGTAGCCGATAAATTGCGAAAAAATGGGATCAAAGCCCAGGCAACCCACAGTAAGAAAAGTCAAGGGAAAAGGAGTGAAACTTTAGCCGCTTTTATAGATGGAGAGCTGACAGTGTTGGTGTCAACAGATCTACTCTCAAGAGGAATTGACATTATCGATCTGCCTATCGTGATCAATTATGAGTTACCCAGGTCTCCTAAGGATTTTGTTCATCGCATTGGAAGAACGGGGCGAGCCGAGCATCCAGGTGACGCGATCACTTTTGTGACGGAAGAGGACCAACATCATTTTCGCGTGATTCAGAAAAAGATGAAGTATCGGATGCCAATGATTGATGCTGAGAATCTGGATTTGAAATGATCGTACTACGATTGGTTAATATTTTTAAGAAATAACTTCTTGTTAAGACTGAAGGCGAAATAGCAGAATATGGGAGAATTCTACCGAGATCAAAGATGGACAAGTGAGGGTGAGCCGGAACTTGGAGTAGGCGTTGTTGCAGAGGTTAATCAAAACCGTGTAACCGTCCATTTCAGTGAGGCAGGAGAGACGCGACTGTATGCACTGGACAATGCGCCACTGCGAAGGGTTGTTTTCAAGCCAGGCGATACAGTGGTAGACAAAAACCAAAACCCATTGGTAATTGAATCTGTCAAGGACAAGGATGGTCTTATGTTTTACATAGGAAAGGACATGGTCTTGTCGGAAGCAGATTTGGGAGAGGTGTCAGTACAACATGGAGTCAATGACCGCCTTTTGATTGGGGATGTAGATACTCCGGATGTATTTGCTTTAAGAAGACAAACATTAGAGTATGATCATCTGAGGAGGGTTTCTCCGATTAATGGATTTATTGGCGGGCGCATAGATCTTATTCCGCATCAGCTGTACATCGCTCATGAGGTGAGTTCTCGTTATGCACCGCGTGTCCTTCTTTCTGACCAGGTAGGCCTTGGTAAAACAATTGAGGCTTGCTTAATTCTGCACCGCTTACTGTTGAGTGGCCAGGTATCACGTGTTTTGATATTGGTTCCAGACTCGTTGGTTCATCAATGGTTTGTCGAAATGCTCAGACGCTTTAATTTATGGTTCCACATTTTTGATGAAGAGCGGTGTGCAGCCTTGGACAGCAGTGCACCCGAAGGAAATCCTTTCTTAGATGACCAGTTGGTGATTTGTACCACCTCGTTCTTAGCAAGTTCTCCGAAACGCGCAGAACAAGCGCTTTCGGCAGGTTGGGACATGCTGGTCGTGGATGAAGCTCATCATTTGAAGTGGTCAGTTGTTGATCAGGCCAGCCTAGAATATGCCGTGGTGGAGGCTTTGAGTCAGGTTGTGAGCGGATTGTTGTTATTGACAGCAACGCCAGAGCAGTTAGGAGTAGAAAGTCATTTTGCGCGACTGAGACTATTAGACCCGGAGCGTTATGCCGATTATGATGCATTCATAAACGAACCACATGATCATTCTGAGATAGCCAATCTTGTAGAATATTTGTCAGAAGGCAAGACTTTGAGAGATAAAGACAAAGCCTTGCTGACTACTATATTTGGTGAGGAGAGGATGACTAAGATCGGGCAGAGTGGAGATGTTGTCAGAAATCAACTGATCGAAGATCTATTAGATCAACATGGGCCTGGTCGTTCAGTGTTTCGCAATACACGTGCTGCCATGAGTGGCTTCCCAAAACGGAGGGCGCATTTAGTTCCTTTGGACGTGTCCGAGGATAAAGACAAGTGGATTCAACGATTGTCTGATGAATATGCAATTGACAAGGAGACACAGGTTAGTGATGAAGTGAGAGGGGAGTTTTGGTTCGAAGAAGACCCACGCACAACATGGTTGGTCGCGCTGTTGGAGCAGCTAAATCCAGCCAAATTATTGCTGATCTGCAGGAGTAAAGCCAAGGCCCTGGCTTTAGAAGAAGCCTTGGAGAAGCTCAGTGGAGCTAAAGTCGCAGTGTTTCATGAGGACCTCACCATTGTACAACGCGATAGAAATGCAGCTTGGTTTTCCGAGACAGATGGCGCTCGGATATTAATCTGTTCTGAAATAGGCAGTGAGGGACGGAACTTTCAATTTGCGCATCATCTGGTCATGTTCGATTTACCTGTGCATCCGGAGCTATTGGAACAGCGTATTGGTCGTTTGGATCGAATTGGACAGACAGAAGACATTCAAATACATGTGCCTTTTGTGAAAGGCAGTCCCCAGGAAGTTTTGGTTCGTTGGTTTCATGAAGGCCTAAATGCCTTTGAAGAAAACGTAGAAGGAGGCAATCAAATAGGGCAACTCTTCAGCGATCGCTTGGTAGAGACCGCAGCATTTTCTGAGGGTGATGAGTCAAAGCTAAATGCTCTGATTAATGATACAGTAGTCTATCAAAAGGAGTTAAAACAAACATTGGCGAATGGCCGAGATCGGTTGCTTGAAATGAATTCATTCAGGCCCAAGATCGCTGAGCAACTTGTACAGGAAATTAAGGAAGCTGACCAGGATTCGGGGCTTGAAATTTACATGACCAAAGTATTCGAACACTTTGGGATTGACATGGAAGACCTTGCACCACGAACCTATCTGCTTCATCCATCAGGAGCTAATAGGGACGCATTTCCATCGATCCCTGATGAGGGAATAGCTGTAACCTTCGACCGAAAACGCGCATTGAGTAGAGAAGAGATGAGCTTCATTAGTTGGGATCACCCAATGGTAACTGGTGCTTTAGACATGGTGCTCAGCCAGGGTACTGGAGGCGCGAGTTATGGAGTATTGCGAGGAACCGAAGAGCAGGGGGTGTTATTGGAAGTGATATTTGTGATTGAAACAGTAGGAGGAAAGGGAATCCATGTTGATCGCTTTCTGCCAAGCACGCCGGTGCGCGTAGTTGTTAATCATTCGGGAGATGAAGTGACAGAAGACTACCCCGTGGAGTTGTTCAATAAGCAGTTGAGGCCTGGGAACGTAGACGAACTCATTGAAAATGAAAGTGTGGTTGACGTTCTTATTCCTAACATGATTAGGACAGCTAGTGAGGTGGCCAGTCAATTGAAAGAGAAAGAGATTACTGAAGGCCTCAATCGCATGAATGAGACACTGGAACATGAAATTGGTCGGTTGGCTTATCTATTCAAACGTAACAAAGGCATTAGACCCGATGAGATTCGCACGGCAATGGATGGGAAGAATGAGCTAACCACACTGATTAGCGATGCTCGAATTCGAATGGATTCACTCCAACTGATTAAAGAGGGGGACGATTAGAAAAGGACTGCCTTTTCAGAAATGTTCGTTCCCGTGCCGTCAATGTTCATTGGCAAACAAGATTTGTTTGAAATTGATGAATGCTCTTTTTGAAAAATAAGATTAGATTTAAAACGCTGGCGAATCCGTTACTGGAGAAAGCAAAGTGATGCTGTCATAGTTGAAAGATCATCAGTTAGATTGCCTTCGATAACTGGAATTCAACAATACTGAACTTAAATCTTTTTCAATGTTAGAGTCTGCTAAAGAAATCAAAGTCTTAACATCATTAAAATTCCCAAGACTTGGGATTGATATGCTTAAGGAAGCGGGTTTCAAGGTAACTGAATGGACTGAAGGAAGACCAATGACTCCAGATGAGTTAATTAAAAACGCACAAAAGCATAATGCGCTTTTTAGTGCTAGCTCGGATAAATTAGACGAAAATTTTCTCAGATCATGCAGTCATCTTGATCTCATATCTCAATTCTCAGTAGGTTATGATAACATTGATCTTAAAGTTGCTAACGAGTTGAACATCCATTTTGGGAATGCTCCCGGCGCTATGGTAAAAGCTACATCAGACGTTGCTTTCGGACTTATGATTTCTGCATCACGAAGGATGTTTCACATGCATAAGCTTATCGAACAGGGCAACTGGAAGTTCTTTCATCCTGAGGAGCACCTTGGTCAGGAACTTTATGGAAAAACCTTAGGTGTTTTTGGGTTGGGTAAAATTGGAATGGAGATGGCCAGAAAGTGCAAAAGTGCATTCGGAATGGAGGTCATTTATTGTAATAGAAATCCTAATAAAGCAGCAGATGGGGAATTAACAGCTCAAGTTGTTTCTTTTTCTGATCTGCTAGAAAGGAGTGATGTTTTATCAGTTCATTGCCCATTAAATGATGAAACCAGAGGTTTGTTTGATTTATCTGCCTTTAAAAAAATGAAGTCGACATCCATCTTTATCAATACTTCGAGAGGTGGGGTTCACAAGGAGGAAGACTTGATTTTGGCACTTGAAAAAGAAATGATTTGGGGTGCAGGGCTTGATGTCACAGATCCGGAACCGATGAGTCCTGATAACCCACTTCTGAAAATGGAAAGTGCCTGTGTCGTACCACATATAGGTTCAGCTACGGTGGAAGCGAGGAATAGAATGTCTGAATACGCTGCTAAAAACATCATTGAATACTACAAGACAGGTAAGGTGGCATTTCCTATTCGCTAGTATCTATGGCATCTCAGCTCTTAAGAAAATCTGAGTGAAAATGAAATGCTATATTTATCTTCATTAACAACGCAACACAAAATGAAGAAAATATCATACACTGTTATCTTATCAAGTCTTTTAATTTTTCTTGTCACCTCTTCTTTTTGTCAGCAAATTTCAAAATCTGAACTTCTTTTTTTAACTCCGGAATGGAAAGGAGAACGCTATGACGATGGCAGACCTAAAGTAGCTGATGAAATTCTTGAAAGGATGAGGCTTGTGACGCTTGAGGAAGCTTGGGCCGTGCTTAAAGGCGAGAATTATAACTACCAGTATGAAGGCGACTGGATGATCATTGATTCAGATCGTGTTCTTATAGGACGAGCTGTTACAGCAACGTTTATGCCTGGCAGACCTGACATACATCGGGTAATCGATAAGAAAGGACATGAAAAGGATGGTCGCATCAAATCACAAAATTCTTGGACCATTGACTTGTTGATACCGGGAGATGTGTATGTTGCAGATCAGTTTGGAGCCCATATTGATGGTCCTACAATTGGTGATAATCTTGCTAATTCCATTTTTGCCAAATCAGGAAATGGGATCGTTTACAATGGTGCGGTAAGGGATGTGAATGGATTGAAGGAAATAGAGGGATTTACTGCTTATTTTAAGAGCTATCATCCTTCACATCATCTCAATAATCCGGATGGTCGGCTAAATACCACATTAGTAGGGATCAATACTCCGACACGTATCGGGTCAGCAACAGTTATGCCGGGAGATGTGGTGCTTGCAAGGGATGGAGGGGTGATTTTCATCCCACCACACTTAGCGGAAAAAGTAGTTAAAACATCAGAGATCGTTAGGCTCAGAGATATGTTTGGACATCAGCGATTACGAGAGCAGAAATATACTGCAGGTGAAATTGACAATAGATGGTCTGATGAAATAGAAAAAGATTTTTCCCAGTGGCTCAATGACCATATAGATGAGCTCCCCGTTCCAAAAGTACAAATCCAGGAATTGTTAAAAACCAGAACATGGTAATCATAACCACTAAACAATTTAACCCATGAGTAATAAAAGTGACGCTCGAAGGTCGTTTCTGAAAAAATCTGCTTTAGGCACAGTCGGTGGATTAGGCGCCACCTCGGTTTTTGGAAATCAATTTGAAACAGCCGTTGTTTGGGCACCAAAATCTTCTGCACCTTCGCAATTAAAAATCACCGAAACGAAGTGTGGCTATATCCGAAATGGGCATGGGTTGTTTGTTAAAATTTACACGGATCAGGGAATTTGGGGATGTGGTGAGGCGGTTGATGCCGTGCCAGGTACGTACCATTTGGTGAAAATGTTTGGTGACAGAATCAAGGATAAAAACCCCCTAAACGTAAATCGCCTTTTTGAAGATATTAGAAAAAGAGGATTTTTCGAGGGAGCCCAGTCAGGGATGTATGTTGCTGTACTTACAGCAATTGAAACTGCTCTTTGGGATATCGCAGGAAAGGCATTGGATGTTCCTGTTTATCAACTGCTAGGTGGAAAATTCAGAGACAAAGTACGTTTATACATGGATACTGCTTTGTATCAATCTCGTTTACCCAAACCGGAAGATTTTGCAGCGGCCGCCAGGGAGGCAGTCGATATGGGTTTTACAGCAATAAAGTTTGATTTGGATCAGGCCAATGACCCAAACAAGTATGACCGGTACAATTGGACCGCAAGCCCAGGTGAATTGCAAAGAATGTATGATCAGGTCGCAGCAGCCAGGAAGGAAGTGGGGCCGAACATTGATATCTGCGTGGATATGCACGGTCGGTACGATGCAATTACCGGGGAAAAGGTGGCAAAGCTTTTAGAGCCACTCAATCTTATGTGGTTGGAGGAACCTATTCCAGCTGAAAATGTAGAGGCATTCAAACAAATCACTGACTCTACAAGCACGCCTATTTGTGCAGGAGAAAATATTTATCTGGCCCATGGGTTTCGTAAGTTGCTCGAATTGCAAGCGGTAAATATCATTATGCCGGACTTACAGAAAGCAGGAGGGCTCGGAGAAGGCCAGCGCATCGCCAATTTGGCCAATCTTCACTATGTTCCCTTTGCACCCCATATGGTAGGTTCGTTTTTGGCTGCAATGGCATCAGCACACGTATGCGCTTCAGTTCCAAACTTCCTTATTTTGGAATGGCAGATCTATTTTCACAAAAACAAGATGTTTGAAGAGATTGTCAGCTTTGATGGGCCGATGGTTGAAGATGGTTTCATTACAGTGTCTGAAAAACCGGGAATTGGTGTGGAAATCAATGAAGAGGGGATGAGAAAGTATGCTACACCGGGAATACCGTTCTTCGAATAAAGAATTAAAAATGAAACTTATATTCAAGTTTTTTTTATTGTTGGGAGGTGTATTTGCATTGTTATCTACAGTGTTTTATTTCAAGGAGAATTATGCCTTACTTGGGCCATTCCTTATTCTTTCTTTTTTAAGCTTATCCGCTGCTTTTCGAGGGCACTCGATCTTAAAGGGCTTTTCTTTCGCTCTGCTAATATTTGGTGCGGTTGCTGTTGGGATGTTTTATCCATCCTATTTTGTTCAGGTCGGTGATTTTCAATTTAAGTCTCTAATTGTACCACTTTTACAAATCATCATGTTTGGAATGGGTACTGCGATGAGCCTGAAAGATTTTGCGGCAGTCACCAAAAGTCCAAGGCCTGTTTTTGTTGGTCTGATCTGTCAGTTTACAATCATGCCATTTCTTGGGTTTGGGCTGGCCACAATATTCGATTTTCCTCCAGAGATAGCAGCAGGAATTATCTTAATTGGGTCCTCTCCAAGTGGGTTGGCTTCCAATGTTATGGCTTATATAGGAAAAGCCAACTTGGCACTCTCTGTTACGCTAACTACTGTAGCAACATTACTCGCTCCATTGATCACCCCACTTTTAATGCGATTTCTTGGAGGACAGCTTATCCCAATCGATGTGTTGGCGATGATGTGGGGCATTACCAAAATTGTTATCATACCGATTGTTGCAGGATTAGTATTCAATCACATTTTTCAAGGAAAAACCAAGTGGTTGGATAAAGCTATGCCAATGCTCTCTATGGGAGGCATTGTGTTAATCCTGGTGATCATTACCGCATCGGGAAGGGATAATCTGCTTACCATGGGGCTTGCACTGGTGCTGGTAGGTTTTATTCATAATATGTCTGGTTATTTTCTTGGGTATTGGGGCTGTAGGCTATTTAGACTGGATGAAAGATCTTCACGAACGATCGCCTTTGAGGTAGGCATGCAGAACGCCGGATTGGCTAGTGGAATAGCTGCAGAATTGGGAAAAGTTGCCACGCTTGGGTTGGCACCTGCCATCTTCGGGCCAATGATGAACATAACTGGATCATCCCTGGCTACTTGGTGGCGAGATAGACCGGCCGAAAAGGAAACATAAGGGGTCCTTCATTGTTTATTTCAAGGTGAGATGACAATATCGACCAACTATTTTACGTAAGCTGGACCGGGTCGCGGAGACTTTTCAAATTTCAATAAAATATCGGATAGCGATAGCCTTGGCAAATAGCTCAGCTGGCTTATGGAGTGTTTGTGTTTAGTCAATCATTTCAACCTTAACTGTATTAAAACCTTTATAGATTAACCAGAGTGGAAGAACTAGTTGAATTAGTGCAATAGGAAGTAACATATTCATGCTAATACTCCGTCCAAAAATTGAGAATAGTTCTTCAATAAACATGAGAAACACAGCTATCAAACCGAAAATAGAAATTAGTCTAGGCACTAGTTTCGACCTGAATAGCGTATAGTACAAAACGAAAACAGGGAAACAGGATATCAATAGATAGAGGTAGTGCGTCCACCAATGCTTTTCATAAGCTAACGAACCCAAAATTTTCAACGAACTATTATTTTCATTGTTTATATATTCTTTACTCAATTCAAGCATGGCTATTACACTAACATTATCAATCATAATAGTGAAAAAGTTTATGATGCAAAATGCGAGGTATAAATTGGCCAAAATGGAGTCCTGTCTTTTAAAAACAGGTAATAAAATTGTTGCTATGACTATTGAGACTATTCCACTGAAAATACCAAGTATCACAGAGACGACTATTTGATTTGAGTTTGCAGCAGTAGTTGCAAGGAAATTATCCGAAAAAAGAATAGGACCCTGCAAGAACTGAAATATGAAGATTCCATTAATAAAAATTAGTAGTAATAACAGACCTGCAACTCTTCCGGTTTTTTGATTTGTGTTCATTAGTAAGTTTTGCTTCAATGATATTTATAAAAGCATATTTAAATATGCAGATGCATAAGGAATGGGGATGGTTGCATGGGCTTAATAAAATCAAGATCACTAATTAAACGCAACGCAAGATCTAAGGCCTAAATCTAGAATTGTCAGAAGAAACCCAGCAGCACCAACCCTACAAATAAAGTAAAGGTCACAGTAAATACTTCAAGTAACCAATAGCGCTTGATAATTATAACAGAAAATGCAAATAGGGTAATTAAGATCCCTACAATAAAGCCAGGGTCAAGTATTGATCTAGAAAATTGGACGATGTTGAATAAAAAATATATAATAAAAGGAACGCAAGCGTCCGTTTGTCCTGTTAATCAACTAAACAAACATCCAACAATCTTTTACTACCTGCAAAATAAGAAGCGCTAGTGAATTTCGTATAGTTAGGTTCGTTGACAAACCAGATTTCACAGGGGATGTATAACTTTTGAAATCACGCAGAATAATCTTGCACCGGTTATTCCGAAGGGCCGAACATGACTTGGCATAATGCACCACGCATTCACTTCAAGTCCTTTTCTTTTGACAGCATTTTATGCTTTCGAGCAGTTTATGTCCATACTCTGATCTGACAAAAAGATCAATCCAATAAATAGTTGCAAAACCCACAAAGTGCAACTACTCCTGATCTCTGAATTTATATTTTCTGCTTACTTGCTGATTCAGAATACCACGCTGATCTTTGCCAAGATGGACACAAGGACCGCTTCGCTTAACCTTGCGCCAGTTGGGGTAGGTAGTAGACATTTACCCGCTTAGTGAATTCGTCACCCCGTTTTCCTTTGTGCTATTTAAAAAATCTGATAATATTCCGAATCTTGAAGCAAGTAAAATGCCAATACGATTGGGCCAACTGCCATTACGGAATGCCAAATTTTTAGATTTCCGGTTACCACGAATGCTACAAGTAGGACACTTATTCCTGTATTTACTATTAATAGGTCCATGGTCAGCGCATCCACCAGATGTAGGTTCAAGGTGACCATTGCTAGCATAATTATCACATTTTGACAAAACCAAAAACGATTTTTGACCAGGTGTTCATTCATATCAATGTCTTTGTAGCTCTCAGGGAAATAAATGTAAGCCCCCATAAGCAGAGACGCGGCAGGAATAAAAACCAAGCCCAAAAACTCAATAGGGGTATCTATGATCTCATAAATGGCAAAATTTCTTGAGAGGAAGTATTTCCAAACTATAACAATGGCAAATTCAACTGCACCCATCAAATACGACAAGTTGAAACGGTATTCATGTCTGTGAATGTAGAGTTTGGACCAACCCTGAACAATGAGTGTGAGCACCCCCGCCAGGAGAATGGTCTCAAAAACGTGGTAATACTCTTCCGTTGACATTTACGTAATATTTAGTTCGATGAATTCTAGCGATATTAGTATTAAGTAGGATACAGTTAAATCTGCGAAAGGGTACAAGAATTATAGCTAACAATTCAAATATATGTCAGTGGGTGGTTGGTTGCAAGCATCTAAAATTGAGCAAAAAAAAGTCGCAGCTTTCACCGCGACTTTTTATCGTTTGAAAGTATTTAGAACTTATGCGTTCTTATTGATATTGTTAAGATCTTCAAAAGCCTTGGCTAGTCGCTTAACGAAGTTTTTCTCTCCTTCTCTGATCCACGTACGAGGATCGTAGTATTTCTTGTTAGGTGCTTCTTCTCCCTCTGGGTTTCCGATCTGAGACTGTAGGTAGCCTTCATTCGCCTGGTAGAAGTTTTTCACACCTTCCCAGTATGCCCATTGCATATCTGTGTCAATGTTCATTTTGATCGCTCCGTACTCGATAGCTTCTCTAATCTCTTCAACAGAAGATCCTGATCCACCATGGAATACGAAATTCACAGGGTTAGGTCCGGTTCCAAATTTCTCCTGAATGTAATCCTGAGAGTTTTTCAGAATGGTAGGCGTCAATTTCACATTACCAGGCTTGTAAACACCATGCACATTTCCAAAAGCAGCAGCAATTGTAAAGTTTGAACTGATCTTCTTTAATCTCTCGTATGAATATGCCACTTCTTCTGGCTGAGTGTAAAGTTTACTCGCATCTACATCAGAGTTATCCACTCCATCTTCTTCACCACCAGTAATACCCAATTCGATTTCAAGTGTCATGCCCATTTTATCCATGCGTTCGAAGTATTTGCATGAGATGTCCAGGTTTTCTTCTATAGGTTCCTCCGATAGATCAAGCATGTGTGAGCTGTAAAGCGGAGTGCCGGTTTGCTCGAAATGCTTCTCACTTGCATCTAAGAGTCCATCAATCCAAGGGAGTAATTTTTTGGCCGCATGATCTGTATGTAATACGACAGGTACACCGTAGTACTCTGCCATCGCGTGCACGTGCTGAGCACCAGCGACTCCACCAGCAATTGCTGCTTTCTGACCATCGTTGGACAAAGCTTTACCAGCGTTGAATACTGCTCCTCCATTTGAGAACTGGATCATCACCGGAGAATTGACCTGTTTTGCAGTTTCCAATACAGCGTTTACACTGCTGGTTCCGATAACGTTGACAGCAGGTAGGGCAAAGTTGTTTTCGTTTGCGTAATTAAGCAGGTCAGTAACTTCCTGACCGGTTAAAACACCTGGTCTGAATTTCATAGATTTTTAATTTAGAAATGAACTCAATTTGTTTCGTCCGGCAAATATAGAATGTATCATTCTAACCCACTATCCTCCTTTTCATATTGCTTGAAAAAGGCCTTAATTATTGAAAATTTCCTATTTTTCAAGATTGTAGCCAATGTTTAATTATGAGTTATTTACTTGAATCGCTTAATGGCGTTCGTTCAATCGATTGCGATGGGTCACAAGTCCAGGGAATGGCGGGTGATGTCGAGTTTTCAATTGAGTGTTTAAGGGACGATATATTTCGAGTTTGGATAAAAAACTCAAAAAAAAATAAAAAATATTCTAAGGCTGTAATTCAGACTGAAGTACAAGGAAAGTTTGAGTTTCAGGAAGATGATACACATATAACGCTTAAGACATCCGCTGCAACTTTATCTCTCCAGAAAGCGCAATTCCTAATTACCCTTAAAAATCGTGCAGGAGAGATACTTGTTGAGGATGAACCCGGGCTTGGAACTGGTCGCATGGGAAATCAGGTAATCACCCATAAAAAATTACAGGATGACGAGCGTTTTATAGGGCTAGGTGAAAAAACCGGTGACCTTAACAAAAGAGGAGGAGGATATACCAATTGGAACACCGATTCATTTGCTTATGGAAATCATACAGACCCGCTTTACAGTACTATACCATTTTACATTGGGTTGCATCATAATCGTTCATATGGTGTGTTCCTGGACAATACATTTAGGAGTCATTTCAACTTCGGTGCTTCCAATCATAGATTCAGCTCTTTCATGGCAGAAGGTGGGGATATGGATTACTACCTGTTTGCCGGAGATGTTCAGCGGATCATAGAAGGATATACCTGGTTGACAGGACGCATGGAGCTACCACCGAAGTGGTCTTTGGGGTATCAGCAATGTCGATACAGTTATTATCCTGAACATGAAGTACGGACAGTGGCCCGGACATTCCGAGACAAACAAATACCTTGTGATGTTCTGTATCATGATATTCATTACATGCAGGATTACAAAGTGTTTACCTGGAACAATGAGCGTTTTCCTAATCCAAAAAGATTAATCAATGAGCTCCATAATGATGGGTTCAAAGTGGCTGTTATTGTGGATCCAGGCATCAAACTAGAGAAGGGGTATGAGGCTCATGATGATGGAGTTAAACAGGATGTATTTATTAAGTATTCAGATGGTGAATACTACACAGGTGATGTCTGGCCAGGGACTTGTTATTTTCCCGATTTTTCTTCGGAGAAAGGCCGAAAATGGTGGGGGAGTAAGTTCGAGGAATTAGTCGCCCAGGGAGTTGATGCATTTTGGAATGACATGAATGAGATCGCCACCTGGGGAAATTTCCTACCCAATAGCCTTGTTTTTAACAATGACGGTGATCCGATTTCAACACATGAGGCTCGCAATGTATATGGCACTGAGATGGCTAAAGCGACCAAAGAAGGTGTAGAGCAATTCATTGGAGACAAACGAACCGTAGTGATTACCAGGGCCGCATTTGCTGGTTTTCAACGTTACGGCGTTTTGTGGACTGGTGACAATGTAAGTTCAGACGAGTCAATGATGCTGGGTTGTCGAATGGTTACTGGTTTGGGACTTTCGGGACTCCCATTCACAGGCAATGATGTAGGAGGGTTTGCTGGAAGAACTGAAGTGGATTTATTTGCACGCTGGATTTCAATCGCTGTTTTCCAACCCTTTTTACGCGCGCACACTTTCGTTAATACAGCAGATGCCGAGCCCTGGTCATTTGGTGAGAGAGTGGAAGAGATTGCCAGAAACTACATCAATCTCCGATATCGACTGATGCCATACCTATATGGTGCATTTGTAGAAAGTGCAGCCTCTGGATTACCTGTGGCGAGATCTTTGGCAATCAATCACGCCCATGATGAGCGTGTTTATGACGCTCAGTATCAGAATCAATTCTATTTGGGCAAAGACATATTGGTAGCGCCAGCCGAGAGCACTAAACAAATTATCAAAGTGTTTCTCCCCGAAGGAGTTTGGGTTGACTTACATACAGGCAAGCAACACCAGGGAAATCAAATCATTTATCAGGATTGTCCCTTGGAAAGGTTGCCGGTATTTGTGAGAGCTGGAGCTGTTCTCCCAATGCAATCGTTGGTGCAGTCCACTTCCCAACATCATGATGGCCGCCTGCATTTACATGTCTATCCTGGAAGTGTAGGAGCACAATTTGAGCTATACGAAGATGATGGGTTGACCAAGTCAGGCGAATCCAGTACACGTGCCATTTACTTCGATGGGGAAGGGGAACTGCACATTGGCGCAGTGGCTGGAAAGTATAAAACTGAATTTGACCGCCTGGTCATTTACCTGCATGGGGCTGAGGTCAGTCACTTTGAAGTTGGTGATGAAAAAATCAATGGAGAAATCGTTGATTACTCTTATTTTGAGCCGATCTCGCATTTTGATCCTTTCGAACAACAAGGATCTCACCCCAATTTTAAAGTAACAAGAATGGAAACAAGTTTACCCACTAGTCGACTAGAAATCAGTTGGTAGAAATGAATGAAGAAATGAGTATGAAGAAACCATTATTATCGATACCCCAGATATGGAACATGAGCATGGGGTTTCTGGGCATTCAATTTGGATTTGCTTTGCAGAATGCAAATGCAAGTAGAATACTCCAGACTTATGGAGCGGATGTGGAGCATCTGGGTTGGTTTTGGCTGGCCGCACCTGTCACTGGTTTGATCGTTCAGCCGATTGTTGGTCATTATAGTGATCGTACTTGGAATAAACTGGGTCGCAGAAGACCCTACTTCCTGGTTGGTGCTGTTTTGGCTTCAATCGCGCTCTGTTTCATGCCAAACGCTGGAATATTGGCAGGACTGATACCGCCTATGTTCATAGGTGCCGGAATTTTAATGATCATGGATGCTTCGATTAACATTTCGATGGAACCATTCAGGGCGTTGGTCGGAGATATGTTGCCAAGCGAACAACGGACACATGGATTTTCAGTACAAACAGCCTTGATTGGTATTGGAGCTGTGGTAGGATCTTCTCTGCCATACTTACTTGCAGAGTGGTTTGATGTTTCTAAGGTTGCTGCTGAAGGAGAAATTCCCAATAATGTGATCTTCTCATTCTACGTAGGTGCATTGATTTTCATTTTGTCAATTCTATGGACCATTAAAAAAACGAAGGAATATCCACCCGCTGAGTTTGCGAAGTACAACGGAATTGAGGACAGTCAGGAATCAGGAAGTATCCTTAATATTTTCAAAGATTTTGCTGAAATGCCAAAGGCAATGAAGCAGCTTGGTCTGGTTCAATTCTTCTCCTGGTTTGCCTTGTTTGCCATGTGGGTTTTTACAACACCGGCAGTTGCGACGCATATTTATGGAGCCGAAATTGGAGATACATCTTCTGAGAAATACAATGATGCCGGAAACTGGGTAGGTATAATGTTTACTGTTTACAATGCAGTAAGTGCAGTATTGGCGCTAGCATTGCCTAAGATTGCAGCAAAAATTGGAAGGAAAAAGACCCATGCAGTTGGGTTACTAATGGGAGGTGTAGGGTTAATCTCGATTTACTTTGCACCAAATCAATACTTTCTGCTAGGATCTATGGTGTTGGTTGGTTTTGCATGGGCAAGCATTCTGGCTATGCCTTATGCCATCCTGGCCGGGTCCATTCCTCCTGCTAAAATGGGAATTTACATGGGGATATTCAATTTCTTCATTGTAATCCCGCAGATCATTAGTGGTTTGATCAATGGTCCAATAGTGAAGCAGTTTTTCGATTCACAAGCTATTTATGCATTAATCATGGGAGGTGTTTTTATGCTGATAGCGGCCGCAGCAGTCACAATTGTTGAAGATAAAGATGAGATAGTAGCGTAAGACATGAAGTTAACGTTTCAAATAGATTATAGAACCCGCTGGGGACAGGAAGTAAAAGTATGTGGGTCGACACACGAGCTGGGCAACTGGGACATAACTAAGGCCCTGTCTCTTTATCCCACTGCTGGTGAGCACTGGGAAGCAAGCATTGAACTCGAAGATTCAATGGAACTGGAATACAAGTTTTTGATCATTGATCAGGGCGAAGTAACCTGGGAGTTTGGTGACAGCAGAAAGTTGAAGCCAGTCAAAGGACTCAGTGCTTACTATATCAAGGACAACTGGAGGTCTCAGCATGATGTAGCCAGCAATCTGTCCACGTCTCCATTTTTGAAGGCATTTTTTAACAGAGTCCCGTCAAAACCGAGGGTATTAAAAGCTGTCAACGGCAAGTCTTATGTCAAATTACAAATAAGGACTCCCAGGATTGGCAAGGACTATTCATTGGGAGTTATTGGATCGTCAGCTCAGCTCAGCAATTGGGATCAGACAAAACCTATGCTTATGAGTGATGTAGATTTTCCGGTATGGCAGGTGGACATTCCTCTGACACAGGAGGATTTGCCTTTCGAGTATAAATATGTCATCTACAGCCACAAGGAAGAAAAGGTTGTGACCTGGGAAAATGGAAATAATCGGTACTTGCCGATTCATGAAATTCAGCCCAACCAGATGACGATTTGGACGGATGAGGCATTCAGATATCCGGTGGGTGACTGGAAGGCGGCTGGAGTTGCTATTCCGGTATTTTCTCTGAGAAGTGATAAAGGTACAGGGGTAGGTGAGTTTACAGATATCAATTTATTAGTGGATTGGGCGGTGAAGACCGGCATGAAGCTTGTTCAGATTTTACCTGTAAACGATACGGTCGCCACTCATACCTGGGTGGACTCTTATCCGTATGCCGCAATTTCTGTCCATGCCTTGCATCCGATCTACGCCAACTTACAGACCATAGGAGACCTTAAGAATAAGTCACAGCAGCAGAAAATCAATAAGGAGCGAAAGCGATTGAACGCTTTGGCTGAGCTCGATTATGAGGCAGTAATGAACCTGAAGAGTCAGTTTTTCAAGGCAAGCTATTCTGAGAATAAAGCAGCATTGAAGACTCCAGAATTCAAGACGTTTTTCAAAGAGAATAAGCATTGGCTGCTGCCTTATGCTGCCTTTTCTGCACTACGGGACAAACATGGAACTGTTGATTTTAGTAAATGGGGGAAACATGCTGTCTTTAACGAAAAAACAATTGAAAAGCTGGCAAGTCCCAGGTCGAAGGACTATGACGATATTGCAGTTCACTTCTATATTCAATATCACCTTGATCAACAGCTAAAAGCTGCTTCTGAGTACGCGAGAGGGCATGGGGTGGTACTCAAAGGAGACATACCCATTGGGATTTATCGGAATTCAGTTGACGCCTGGGTTGCTCCTCATTTGTACAACATGGACAGTCAGGCTGGTGCTCCGCCTGACGACTTTTCAGTATCAGGTCAAAATTGGGGATTCCCAACATACGATTGGGATGAAATGGCCAAGGATAATTATGCCTGGTGGAAGGATCGGTTGGTCAAAATGTCTGAATACTTTGATGTATTCAGAATAGATCATATTCTGGGATTCTTCAGGATATGGGAAATCCCAAATCAATATGTTGAAGGAATCATGGGACACTTCAATCCTTCATTGCCTGTTACCATTCAGGAAATGAATGATAGAGGACTTTGGTTTGATTATCACCGGATGTGTCAGCCGTATATCAAGGCGCATGTAGTAAAACGCTATTTTTCAAATCATGCTGATCATATATTTGAAACGTATTTACAGGCTGATGGAGCAGACAGTTTTAGTTTCAAAGAGGAGTTTAACTCGCAGAAAAAGATAAAGGAGTATTTTGATTTGCTCAATAAGGATCATGATGCCAATATTCCTTTCAATAACTGGATCAGAGATCATCTTTACAATTTGCATACAGAAGTTATTTTTATTCCTGATCAGCAACAGCAGGATGCATTCAACCCGAGAATTGCTTTTCATTCAACTTCCTCATTCCAGGACCTTGATGAATCAACCAGGCAAAAGCTTGATGATTTGTACAATCATTATTTCTATCATCGTCATAATGAGTTTTGGCGTGATAGTGCATTGAAAAAACTCCCGGCCATAAAGGAGGCTACAAATATGCTGATATGTGGTGAGGACCTAGGAATGGTACCTGCCTGTGTTCCGGGTGTTATGTGTGAATTGAGTTTGCTGAGTCTTGCGATTCAGCGCATGCCAAATGATGACAGAGAGTTCTGGCACCCGGCTGATACACCCTACATGAGTGTAACAAGTACAGGTAGCCATGACATGTCATCCTTGCGTGAATGGTGGCAAGAAGATACAGGTCGGACACAGCGATTTTATAATTCAATTATTGGTTATGGAGATGATGCGCCATATTACTGTGAACCATGGGTGGCTCGGGATGTGGTCAATCAACATTTGCAATCACCGAGTATGTGGGCAATTTTCCCCATTCAGGACCTTGTAGCTATGGACGGGCAATTGCGAAGAGATTGGCCAGAAGATGAGCGCATAAATATTCCAGCTATTGCTCAGCATTATTGGAAATATAGATTTCATATCAGTATTGAAGATTTGCTGGAAAATGATGGTTTCAGTGGATTTGTGAGACAATTGGTTGATCAGGGTGGACGAAGCGCAGATTATTGATTCCAACCTTTTTGAGTTGAGGGTTGTCATAATGGTGGAAATATCCAAAATATAGAATATTAGCATATTGCTATAGTATGAAGAAGGTAGCCCCGACGAAATGTCGGGGTTATTTTTTTACCCAATTACAACCATCTATAGGTTTTTAAGGTCAGTAAAACTGTATGGGAAGAATTTTGACGTTGACTATTGCCCTTGTTCTATTGGGATGTGACAAAGACCAGTGTGAGTTTGAAGCTAGTAGTGCGATCATAGGTGAAATAGAACTGCATGCTGTTGACTATGAGGGTTATAACGAAATTTCTCTGTTGGCTCAACACAATCAAATCGCCCACAATAAATATGCCTTGTGGCTTGAGGTGACTCCTGAGTTTATTGCTGAATTTGGATCGGATGGCGGCACCTCTATTTCATGTGATATGGGCCAGATACCGCTAGCTGTTGAAATCGAATCAATAAGTTTCCGGACGTTGAAAGCATATAACGAGGCTTATTTATCAGGAGCAGACATGACGGATAGATTCGTTTTTATGACAAAAGAGGGGTCACGATCGCTCTCAGATGTTCAAATGAATGAGGATTTTGTGAATAGCTATTATTTATTTTTCAAATGCGAGGAAATTCCAGAACCAAACAATTTAGTGAGTTTTGAAGTCACTTTGAAAATGAAAAATGGTGCAGGCTATGTCCTGGAAAGTGTACCGGTTTTCATATCTAATTAACAAAAGGTAACAAAACTTTAGACCATATTGCATACCCCTTTGCATTCATATGAAGGTTATCCTCTATGAAAATGTCTGAACGAATTTGTCCTTCATCATCCAACATGGGTGTCCATACATCCGCAAAAAATAGCTGATCATATTTTGATGTCAATGAGTTTAAAGCATTGTTCAGTTCCTCATATTTATCCCTCAGATTAGCCCGGCTAATGCTTGGTTTTGGCGAGATAATTACAATGGGAAGACTGGGTTTCCATGCTCTGATCTTTGTAATCAAAAGTTGAAAATCCGCTACAATCTCATCGGTGGTCTTGCCTTTTGCAATATCATTATCACCTTCATAAACGAAGACTTTGACTGGGTCTTGGGACAGTACCAAATCGTCAATGTACCTGATTAAATCATCCGTTTGACTACCTCCAAACCCGTGATTAAGAATTACCTTGGACTCATCGAGTTGTTGAATGTCTTTCCAAAACCTGATGCTGGAACTACCAACAAAGAGATAGGACTGTTTGGGGATTCCATCCAGATAGCGAGATTTAATAGCTTGTACTTCCTCTAGGAATGGAGGTGATTCTTGAGCGATAAGCTGAAGCGAAATGATAACGAGTAAAACTGGAAAAAGTGATTTATAACTCATCGGGGGAAATTAATGAGTTTGTATCAATTTTAACTTATTTCAGACTGAAAAATGGACTGCTCTTGTCTCGATATTATAGAGACTGACGATCAACCATAGAGCAGTCCTTAAGGGTTTAAGCTTATTCTTCCTTTTTCATGATGAAGTAATATGCGAGAAATCCTATGGCTACAAATACAGTAAAAACACCATAGGGCAGTGGGGTTTCTCCATCATAAGGGAGGAAATTGATTATAATGATTCCAAGACCTGATGACAGGGCGATTAATCCCCACTTCAATGCTGAATATTTATTTTCAGCGGTGAATGTATTCACGACTTTGGCCATTTCCTCGGTCATACCTTTTTCAATCATTTTTCGTTTCACCTTATAGTCTACTACCAGCTTGGTGAACAAAACCATGCTACCAAATATTGATACCATGGCTACAATAGGGACTAATATATCTTCCATTTTTTTCAAGTTTGTTTGCACATATGACAAGGTGGAAGTGTTGGAATGTTGCAGTTTGATATTATTTTTTTTCAAAAATATTTTCTTGATAAGGATTGCAACATTGGCTATCTTATAGATGTCATATGTGAAAATGGACGATCAACATTTGGTAAATAGAATCCTCGACGGGGATCAAAGAGCATTTGAATTGCTGATCAAGCAGCATCAGAGACTCGTAGCGCATATGATAGGCAGGTTGATAGACAATGATGAGGATCGACAAGAGTTAAGTCAGGACATATTTGTCAAGGTATATCAAAAGCTGGGTGAATTTGATTTTCGCTCAAAATTGTCGACTTGGATAGCCACAATTGCTTATCGGCATGCTATCAACTTTTTGAAAAAGAACAAAAAGTGGTCAGAGCAAGAAGATATCGAGAATATCGATTTGATAGCTGAGAGAAGTGATGGGATTGATGAAAAGAGTTTAGCAGATTATCTGCATACTTATATTGAAAAATTACCAGGACAGTATAAAACAATGCTTACGCTCTTCCATGTTGAGGGTATGAGTTACCCTGAAATGGTGGAAATTACAGGGTTGCCGGAAGGCACAGTGAAAAATTATCTCTTTCGTGCCCGTAAAAAGTTACGAAAGATGTTAGAGCCGGTATTAGAACAAGAATCGCTTATTCTATGAATAATATGAAAAATATAGATGATCAATTGAATTTTGATAAGGAGGGATCAAGAGAGCAGTATCAAAAGATTTTCAAAGAACTCGAAGTGTATAAGGGTTTTGAACTTGATGAAACTTTCTACAATGGTGTGATGAGAACTGTTGAGAAAATAGATAAAAAGAGAGCTTTTTGGCAATTTGTGCTCACTGTTATTGTACCTCTGTTAATGGTAGTTTTTGGAGCAATAATGTGGGTTTTCTTTTTTGGGTTTGAAGCAGTGACACAATACGAAAACATAATGGGTTGGGCCGTGTGCATTGGAGTTTTGGTTGTATTGATCCAAGTATTAGATCGTAAATTACTTCATAAGAAAAAACTAGCCATTTGGTAGTGTTACTGCCGGAAGTGTGACGATAAATTTTGCCCCCTTACCCGGTTCACTGTAACATGATATTGTTCCATTCATCATTTCCACATATCGCTTCACAAGCGATAACCCCAAACCGGTTGAAGATTCACCGGAAGTAGGTCTGGCCGTCAGCTTCATATACTTTTTGAATAGATCTTTCATCTCATTAGGGGCAATTCCTGGCCCTTCATCCACTATTGAAATGTTCAATTGATCTATAACTTTTTTAATGGAAATGATGATCTCAGATTGCTTGGATGAAAATTTGATGGCATTCGAGATAAGATTGTCAAATGTTTGTGTGAGGAAAGTTTTGTCTACGAGTGCAAAATCTTCTGTATTGATATGCTTAACAATTCTGATTGATTTGCTGTTGGCTGCTTCCTGATAATGGTTGATTGAGTTTTGTAAAATGTCGGAGACAATGTGGGACTCAAGTGTAATATTTAATATGCTGTTTTCAAGCCTGCCAATTTCTAAAGTCTTTCTTACCAGATTTTGTGCTGTAGACGCAGATGATCTTGCTCCTTTGATGAGTCCTATTGATGTTTCGTCTTCAGCGTCCTCATTGAGTATGTCAAGCGAACCGGAAATCACATTAAGAGAATTGGAAATATCATGGGTAAGCATCTGGATCAAATAATCTTTGTCCTCGATATTCTGCTGCAATTGATCTGATTTTATACTTACCTGCTCTCTTTGATTTTTTAACTCAAGATTGCTAGCATGGAGACTGTCGAACGCCTGCTTTCTCAAAGTGGCAAAAACATACGTGATAACTACTAAGATGAGCAACAGACCGGACATCACAGTGATATCCAGAAGGAGTTGATAAGAGGTGTCATATTCAACTGGGAAGGGGTAATTGTTAGCGGATAAAACCGACAACCCAATCATGGTGATCAAAGCGATACCTGCCCAAATAAAAGCTGCTATCCTGCCTACAACTAGCATCGCCAAAATGGGTATTGAAATAATCCAGGGATAGATGTAGGACTGATCTCCTCCTGAGTAGTAGGTCAATGCTATTACAGCAATTGCTCCAATTACAACATACAAGTTTCCGATGATATCCAGTTTGATATTTGTCTTTACTGTGAATGCCAGTAAGAAAAAACCAACCACATTCATGATCATAAAGTAGACTCCTTTGTCAAAAGAGACAATCCAACTCAGCGCGATATAGCTCGTGGAGAAAATACTCGTTAAGAGGGAACTTCGTACAATGAGTCGAGCCTTTCGTAAATCTCGAATATCGTTAAAGTATAACGGATTGATCAAGCGATCAGTTAAACTGGTTAGTGACATTGCAACTGGTTCTAGCCTTGTAAATGTAGATTACTCTAATTCTATTTGGTCATGTTTGCGCATGAACCAGATTAATAGTGTCACAAGTCGGAATAGAATAATGAAGCTGAATTGATATGATGTCCTAATCCTCTTATTTTCACTTTTGATGAGATGAGGAAAACCTATATATCTTGTCAGTATGACATGTCGGATTTTTATGTTTTCTGCTTTTTCTTTTTGGCAGCTGGGAACAAAATGTTATTCAGGATGAGACGGTAAGCTGGAGAATTGGGGTGAAGGTTCAAGTCTGTGGGCTCTTCATTGACAAAATGTTGGTAATCCTCCGGATCGTGTCCTCCATAAAATGTAAAAAATCCTTTTTCGATGACACCATGTATGTATCGCGCTTCTTCGATTTGCTTGGTTTCACCCATGATCAACACGTCACCTTTAATCAAGCTCTTTTTAAAACCAGTTGTCTGTCCCATAAATCCTTTGATGAGTGACTCGTGGTTTTGAGTTAACATGGTTGGGATAGGGTCCCATTTGGCTGAAAACTGAAATAATGTAAAATAGTCGTTTGATTCTCTCAATCCTCTCGATTCTGGAGGGTTGTCAATATTTGAAAACTCATAGCGATAAGGGTCTTTCACTAAAGAGAAGTTTTTGAAGGCAAATGTTCGATCATAATCTAACTTGCTTTGTGCTCTTGGATCCGCTGGGTCACCATCAAACATCGACTCACAGATATCAACTCCTTCAGCAGCTAGTGCGATATCATATGTATCTGTAGCCGAACACATGGCAAAAAGGAATCCACCTCCAGCGACGTACGCTTTTATTTTTTTTACGATAGCCAGTTTGAGGTGAGAGACTTTGCCATAGCCATGCTTCCGCGCAGAAGCCTCATACTCTCTTTGCTGTTGCTGATACCAGGGTAGGTTTTTGTAGGTACGATAGAAGCGACCATACTGACCCGTGAAGTCCTCGTGATGCAAATGCAACCAATCAAATTTACTAAGCTCATTATACATCACCTCATCATCAAAAATTACTTCATAAGGAATCTCTGCATAGGTCAGCACCAAAGTCACGGCATCATCCCAGGGTTGTTTACTCTTGGGTGAATAGACAGCAATTTCTGGGAATTTTTCAAGCTTCATGACATCCATATTGGATGCCGGACTTGCAATTTCATTTAAAATCTGATTGTATTCTCCATCCGATATGATCTCATAACCGACGTTTCGAATGATACATTCGTTTTGAAATGTTTGGGTGTAGGGAATTGCAAACGAACCTCCACGATAATTGAGCAGCCAGTCCACGTTTACTTCTTTGGTCAGTACCCAATAGGCAATGCCATACGCCTTGAGATGGTTAGTTTGTGCTTGGTCCATGGGCATTAACAGATAGGCCGCTTGAAGTTGTGCTGTTATTATTAATGCCAATATTGTCAGTTTTCCGCGCATATCGTATCCGTTACTCTATTCCCAACGTAAAGATCAATGAAATGTGTTTTGAAATTTAACACAACCGCGAATATCTTTCCTTATTCCGGTTAAATTTGATTATATGGAAATCAGAGAGAATGTCCTTGAGGGGATAAAGAGCATAAGCGCTAATAAGTTGAGAACATTTCTCACTGCTGCCATCATCGCAATCGGTATTACTTCATTGGTTGGAATTTTAACGGCCATTGATGGAATACAGGCTTCAATCAACCAGAGTTTTTCAAATCTGGGAGCCAACACCTTTGATATCGAAAGAAAACGGCCAGATCGTGGATCAACGGATGGAAAAAAACAAAAAGTACATCCACCTATTAAATACCAGGAATTGGTAGATTTTAAGGATAAATATGATGGTCCTGGTGTAGTGTCGCTCAATGTGTTGGTCGCCTTTAATGCTGAAATTAAAAATGGTTCTAAGGTTTCAAATCCGAACTTATTAGTCAGAGGAGGAGATGAGAATTTCCTGACAGCTGATGGTTATGATATTAAGCAGGGGAGGAGTTTCTCTCATACTGAAATTAATAATGGTGCATATGTGGTTATTGTCGGTAATGATGTGGTAGACGCGTTGTTTGATCGGAACGAAAACCCTGTTGGAAAGAAAATAACGTTTCTGGGAGCCAAGTTTAGGATCGTAGGTACGCTTTCAGAACAAGGAGGTGTAAGTGGAGAGACAAATGTCGATAGGACTGTTGTCGTACCTATTACAACAGCCAGAATCGTTGGAGCCGAAAGAAACTTTGGATATGAAGCAACAGTGGCTTTATCAGATCCA
Organism: Cyclobacteriaceae bacterium; assembly: GCA_049115695.1. GTDB lineage: Bacteria > Bacteroidota > Bacteroidia > Cytophagales > Cyclobacteriaceae > JAGDZR01. The sequence continues at coordinate 155,217 of JAGDZR010000012.1, forward strand.
ACCGATATGGATTATGCTACTGGTGTGGCAACAGGACTGATGCGATCAATACGAGGTGATCGTCCAATTGAGGAAAATTCATTTGAAGTAAGAGTAAGTCGCTCCCTGGCTGAGCGACTTGGAGAGATCACTGGCTACTTGAGAATTGGTGGCTTTACCATAGGGTTTATCACTTTACTGGGTGCATCCATTGGGCTTATGAACATTATGTTGGTTTCTGTAACAGAGCGTACCCGGGAAATCGGGGTAAGGAAGGCACTTGGAGCCACTCCTCTGAAGATCCGGCAGCAATTCTTAATAGAAGCCATAGTGATTACACAAATGGGCGGAGTAGGAGGCATCTTTCTGGGGATTGTCATTGGAAATTTAATTTCAGGTGTCATGGGTTCCAATTCCTTTATAGTGCCCTGGGTTTGGATCTTATTTGGTTTCTGTGTGGGTGTAGTTGTAGGTTTGATTTCGGGCTATCTTCCAGCTTTTAAAGCGTCCAAACTTGATCCCATTGAATCCCTTAGATTTGAATAATGGATCTTGAAAGTCGAATGAAGCATGCTATTCGGGATGTTCCTGATTTTCCCAAGCCCGGTATTATCTTCAAAGACATAACGACGGTGCTTTCAGACCCACAGTTGTGCATTGACATCAGTCGGGCACTGTATGATTATTGGGCTACCAAACGAATTGATGGCGTTGTAGGAATAGAGTCCAGAGGATTCTTCTTTGGAATGCAGCTCGCTCAACTGCTAAACGTGCCTTTCATACCAGTTAGAAAGGTAGGGAAATTACCATATGCGACTGTAAGTCATAAGTATGAGTTGGAATATGGTTCTGCGGAAATAGAATTGCATACGGATGCAATCAAGCCTAATTCAAGAATACTAGTCCATGATGATTTACTGGCAACAGGAGGTACCGCCGATGCAGCGGCAGCATTGATTATGAAATGTAACGGGGTCGTAGCAGGTTACTCGTTTTTAGTAGCATTAGATTTCCTCAATGGAAGGAATATTTTAATTAAACGCACGTCTGACATCCAAAGTCTGGTGCATTACTGAAGATCAATTGAAGCCAATAGAATTTCGCAGCTTTTGCGTATCTCATCTTCTGTAATAGTGAGGGGTGGTGCAATTCTGAGACTGTTATCGCAAAACAGGAACCAATCGGAAATCACTCCATTTTCAATCGCGTGATCAATGATGGGTTTTACGATTTCATATGATTCAAATTCAACGGCCATCATTAAACCCTTATTTCTGATTTCCTTAATCTTAGGGTGTTTTAATAATTGAAGAAAGAGTGTCGCCTTTTTCTCCACTTCATCTGTTAGTCGCTCATCTAAAATGACATTGAGACAAGCCAATGCTGCTGCGCAGTTTACCGGATGTCCCCCGAATGTTGTGATGTGTCCAAGAACCGGATCATTTCGCAAAACATTCATTATTTCCTGACTACTGATAAATGCGCCAATAGGCATTCCTCCACCCATACCTTTAGCACTCACTAGAATGTCAGGAGATATTGCGTAATGCTCAAATGCCCAAAACTTACCAGTTCTACCAAACCCACATTGGATTTCATCCAGGATTAATAATGTTCCGGTTTCATTACATCTGTCTCTTAACGATTTGAAATAGGAGGTAGTTGCAGTTCTAATGCCCGCTTCACCCTGTACTGTTTCAATGATGATGGCAGCAGTTGACTCATTGATTTCAGACAGGAAATCTTCATTACCAAATGGAATATGAGCGTGTCCTGGCACGAGTGGTCTGAAGTTGCGCTTTAGTTTTTCATTGCCGCCTGCCGACAGGGCGCCATGGGAGGCACCATGATAGGCATCTATAGCACTTATGATATCAGGCCTTCCCGTGAATCGCTTGACTAGCTTAATTGCTCCTTCAACAGCCTCACTTCCTGAGTTTACAAAAAAACAAGAGCTAAGATTTTCAGGAAGCGTTTTGCTCAAGGCTTGCGCCAGGAGATATTGTGGTGACAATACGTATTCACCATAAACCATAGTGTGCAAGTACTTGTCTACTTGCGCTTTGACAGCCTCCACAACTTTGGGGTGTCTGTGACCCACGTTGCTGACTCCAATTCCAGCAATGAGGTCTATGTAGGCTTTCCCGGATGTATCGTATAATAAAATTCCTTCAGCATGATCTATTTCAAGCATCAGTGGAAAGTCTGATGTTTGAGCAACATGCTGAAGGAATATTTGCCGTTGTGAAGGCATTGAATTAACCCTTTCTGGCGATCGCTTTTTTTGCCGCAGCGACGATGCTTTCTGTGTTCAATCCGTACTTCTCGAGTAATTCTTCCGGTTTGCCACTTTCTCCAAACTGGTCATCAACAGCTACAAATTCGATAGGGTATGGTGTGTTTCTCACAGATACCTGCGCAACACTCTCCCCAAGGCCACCGTTCATTTGATGCTCTTCAGCCGTTACAGCACATTTGGTTTTATCCAAAGATTTCAAAATCGCTTCAGTATCTAACGGTTTGATTGTGTGAAGATTAATTACTTCAGCAGAGATACCTTCAGCAGCAAGCATGGCCTCAGCTTCTATCGCTTTCCATACCATGTGACCGTTTGCAAAAATGGTCACATCTGATCCTTCGATCATTTTTTGTGCTTTTCCAATTTCAAACTTTTCAGCAGGATCCGTGAAAATGGGCCATTTCGGACGACCAAATCTCAAGTATACAGGACCCTCATAATCAGCAATGGCAATCGTTGCTGCCTTGGTTTGATTGTAATCACATGGTACGATCACCGTGAAGTTTGGAAGCATTCTGGTCATGCCCACATCTTCTAGGATCTGGTGTGTAGCACCATCTTCTCCGAGCGTAAGACCTGCGTGTGAAGCGCAAACCTTCACGTTCTTTTCAGAATACGCGATCGACTGACGAAGTTGATCGTAAACTCGTCCAGTTGAGAAGTTGGCAAACGTGCCTGTGAATGGAATTTTGCCAGAAGCAGCCAAACCTGCAGCAACACCCATCATATTAGCCTCTGAGATGCCGCACTGAACAAATCTTTCTGGATTTTCCTTAATGAAGTCAGCCATTTTGAGTGAACCTACCAGGTCAGCACAAAGTGCCACTACATCTGGGTTGGTTCTTCCCAACTCTGTAAGACCATCACCAAATCCTGATCTGGTGTCCTTCTTTTCTGTGTATGTATATTTAGTCTCCATTAATAATCTCCTAAAGTTTCTTCTAATTGGTTAAGGGCATTAGCCAAGTCATCGTCACTTGGAGCGATACCGTGCCACTTATGTGAACCTTCCATAAAGTCCACACCTTTACCCATTTCAGTTTTCATCGCTATCAGCACTGGTTTGCCAGCACCTTTTTTAGATTTGGCTATTTTGATAGTCGATACTAATTCAGACATATTATTGCCATCACATTCTATGACATCCCATCCAAAGGCGGAGTATTTTCCTATCAGATCTCCGAGAGACATAACCTCATCTACAGGTCCATCTATTTGCTGACCATTATAGTCAATGACAGCTATGAGGTTGTCTAGTTTTTTATGTGGGGCAAACAAGGCAGCCTCCCAAACCTGTCCTTCCTGCTGCTCTCCATCTCCCATCAGTACAAAAACGTGCTTGTCATCACCATTCATTTTTTTGGCGAGCGCCGCTCCTGCAGCAACAGACATACCCTGACCGAGTGATCCGGAAGCAACCCTGATACCTGGCAGACCTTCTTCAGTAGCAGGGTGTCCTTGTAATCTTGTGTTTAATTTTCTGAAAGTAGCCAGTTCGCTTACCTCAAAGAAGCCAGCGCGTGCCAATACACTGTACCACATAGGAGAGATGTGTCCATTGGATAAGAAGAACATGTCTTCTCCTTTGCCATCCATTTTGAAAGCATTATCGTACTTCATTGATTCGAAGTACAAGGCGACCGCCAGGTCCGTACATCCCAATGATCCTCCTGGATGCCCAGATTGGCATCCATGAACCATTCGTACAATATCCCTTCGGACTTGTGAGGCGATTTGTTCTAATTTCGATATATCTGCCATAGTTTTTAGAATAAGTGCGAATTTAACAAAACCACCCTGTCAATAATCAAAACGTGATGAACACGAATCAAATAATCAACAGAATGAATAAAACATTATTAATACTAATCGGAATATGTGTTGTGGGGGTGTGTCAAGGCCAACACTTACCAATTGACGCGCAAATATATAATATCATTGACGATGTAGACGAACAAAACTTGGCACAATCTGTCAAAAAATTAGTTGACTTTGGTACAAGACATACAATGTCGGATACTGTCTCGTCAATCAGAGGTATCGGAGCAGCCCGCAGATGGATCAAAAGTGAATTCGAAAAAATTTCAACAGCATGTGACGGATGCCTGGAGGTTTACGAACAACGTACTTTGGTCGAAGGAGATCCGGAAACAAGAATTACAAAGGATACTTATGTGGTAAATGTATATGCCATCATTCGTGGTACTACATACCCCAATAGATATGTCATGATGAGTGGTGATATTGATAGTAGGGTATCCGATTCAAAAAATTATACGGATGATTCTCCGGGAGCCAATGACAATGCAACTGGTATGGCAGGAGCCATTGAAGCAGCGCGTGTACTGTCTAAGTATAAGTTTCCAACCTCGATAATACTGGCGGGTTTATCCGGGGAGGAGCAGGGGCTATATGGTGGTAAGCACATGGCTACCATGGCAAAAGAGAAAGGTTGGGATATTGTGGCTGTCCTGAACAATGATATGATCGGTAACATTGAAGGAGTAGATGGTGTGATTGACAATCGAACATTTAGGATATTCTCAGAACCCTATTCAATCTTGGCGACAGAGCAAGAGCTAAAAAGAAAACGCTTTTATGGAGGAGAAAATGACAGTCCAAGTAGACAGTTGGCTCGTTATGTTTACCAGTCAACCAAAACCTATATGCCCGAAATGAATCCCATGATGATCTATCGGTTGGATCGATTTGGACGAGGAGGTCATCACCGACCTTTCAACGAGCAAGGGTTCGCAGGTGTTAGGATCATGGAGGCTCATGAAAACTACAACCGGCAACATCAGGATTTGAGGACTGAGAATGGCATTGAATATGGCGATGTATTAGAAGGCGTTAATTTTCCTTATTGTGCAAAAATGACCGCTGTGAATTGTGTAGCGTTAGCAACGCTTGCGCTTGCGCCACCGGCACCAGAAAATGTTAAAATAGGAGGGATTGTGCAGCCATCTACCATCTTATCATGGGATAAAGTTGAAGGCGCAGCGAGCTATAGAATCTATTGGAGATCGACGACAGAGGCCAACTGGCAATATTCCAGACTAGTCTCATCAGATTTACTGGAGTATACACTGGAGGGCATTGTGATAGACAACTTTCTTTTCGGAGTTGCCGCCGTTGGTGCGGATGGTCATGAAAGTATGGTCACTTACCCAACAGGTTTGATAAGAAGGAGGTGATTAAAAATCTCCTCCCTTTATTTCAAATTTCTTAAGGAATGTTTGATTAACGACTTTAGCACTTCCTGAAGTAGCAAAACTGGGGTCCCAGTCACCTTTCTTTGTATTGAACGCAACTTCAATCAATCGCATGATTGAACCTCTTGATACTTTTCTTGTATCGTAACGTTGAATTAGCTTCACATCCTTGAGCGTTACCTGATATTTTCCTTCCTGGAATTCATAACTCAAAGCTCCAAATAGATCTTTCTCAATGAGATACTTTTCAGTATCCTTTTCCCCAAAGCCAAGTCCCAAATAATTTGCTTCGATTGGCTTGGCTTCTCCAGAAACCTTATCTCCACTTGCATTTACGCTTACAAACAAATCCATTTCTTCTACCTTGGCTTTCATTTCAGCTACGGTAAGTACTGAAGGAAACGATTTTTGCCAGGTAAGGGAGTTGCCTTCTTGTTTGAAATGTCGCAGTTCATCGCTCATTTGCGCTGAGACGGCTAACACAGTGAAAAGGGCAATCAGAGACAAAATATTTCTATGCATGATGATAAATTTCGGTTTTGATGGAAAGTTATCAACTTTTTTAATGGTCCAGTGCAACTTTTAACGTAATTAGGCATCTAATCTTATAAAGAAAGAGTAACCTTTCGTACAATTTAGAGTACATATTTAGGACAGGTAAAAACTCAAATTCATGCTAAGTAAAATATTTGGAAAGAAGAAAAAGGAATTTAAGGCACATTGTGAGCTTAGTAAGCTGCCCCTCGATAAATCATCAACCTATGTTATATCAACTGCAGAAATAGTGTCATCCCGGAAATTTTGGGATAATAAAATGACAGAGCCTGAAACGCTTTCCTATACTGAGGCACATTTTAAAAATGGAGATTCTACTGCTCGTAATATCAGAGGGATGATCTATCAAAAATATGCAGGCGTAGATAAGCCATGGGTCATCTCAGATTCTCAATTACATCTATTTGATATAGATGTAGATCGCGCAAAGGAAAATGGTGATAAATGGTGGGAGGCAGAAGGATCGTTTACACCAGAAAATGGTGAAAGTTCTTTAGCTGCCATTGATGCGTCTACTGTAGATGAAATGAAAAACTACGCCATCATGGAAGCAGGAAGAAACTTTGTAACGAAACAATAAAATATCAAACATAAGAGTAAAAGGCGCTCAAGTCAATGAATTGACTTGAGCGCCTTTTTTACTTCCCCTTTCAGTTCTCTTGCGAAAATATCTGCAGCCAGTACTGTTCCTGTATTGTCAACAATAAAATATCTTGGAATTGACGGCACACTAAACATTCTGACAAGTGACCGATCTTCATCCCAGATGTGGCGCCAATTTAAGTCTAACTTATCAATGGAGCTACGCCACTTGTCCTCTCTCATGTCATTGCTGATCCCAACGATTTCCAACTCTGCTCTATCATAGTCGTTGTAAAGAGGCTTGATGGTTGATTTAAACGACTTAATACAAGGACCACACCAGCTTGCCCAAAAGTTAATGATAATGATTTTGCTATTCAGATCATCGATCCTCAGGGCAGTTCCATTGATGTCCAATCTGCTGAAGGATTGTATTTTGTCTCCCACTTTGAGGCCGGATTGAGCTTGGGAGGAGAAGACTCCCAAACTCAGCAGCATCAATATCGTCAGTATTTTATTCATCTTTTAAGCATTCAACGGGATTAACCATTGAAGCTTTTAATGTTTGGTAGCCTGTGGCCAGTAAAGTGATAATTGCTGCCAGAAAAATTGGTGCAAGCATTACGAAAATAGAAATATTTGAATGATAAACGAAGTTTTGAAGCCAATCATACATCTGCCAGTATGCAAGTGGAATGGCTATGATGGCCGCTACTCCTATTAAAATGAGAAATCGATTGGTAACAATGAAGAGAATGTTCTGAGATGAAGCTCCCAGAACCTTTCTGATGCCAATCTCTTTCAACTTGGTTTCGATTATAAATCCCACCATGCCAACCAAACCAAGACAACCGATCATAATGGCAATAATGGTGAATACTTTGATCATGGTTCCCAGCCTTTCTTCCTGCTGATATTGTTGATCAAATAACTCATCTACAAATCGATAATTGATTGAGTTCTTTGGATCAAAATCTATCCATGTATCTTCAATAAATTTCAAGGTTGACTCCATATCTGAAGGATTGACCTGCAGCACTATTCTTCTAAGGTTGTTTTTAGCCTTGATCATGACCATGGGTTTTATTTCAGTATGGAGAGACTCAAAATTGAAGTCTTCAGTTACTGCCTGAATTCTCCCTATTCTATATTGTTGGTCATTAAAAGGGCCATACGATAACCGCTTTCCAATTATCTCATTGGGATCCTGATAGCCAAATGCCTCAGCAGCTTTTCTATTAATGATATAATAGCCTACAGAATCCTCGAATGAGTTTTGTTGCCGATTGAATGGCTCCCCTGCTACCAACTCAATTCCAAAAGTTGAAATGAAGTCCTCATCTACCGTAATAACTGGTAATCGAAAATTACTCGGAACTAACGAGTCTCCCTTATAAAATGCTGAGCCCCAGTTATCCATTAACCTACCCGTGGGTATTCTTGAGGCATATGCGGCTTTGTTAATATTAGGATGTGAGAGCAGCTCCTGCTTGAAGACGTCAAGGTTTTCAATATCCCTTGACATAGACACCTGCAGTAATTGCTCTCTTTCATAACCAGGATTGGTGTTTTGAATAAATTGCATCTGGCTCTCAATCACCATGATTGTGAAAATAAGTCCTATGGTCACACAATATTGAAACGTGACCAACACAGATCTGAAATTCCATTTTGTAGCGTTAACTGCCTGTTCGCCTTTAAGCGCCTGAATCAAATTGACTCGCGAAAGGAATACAGCTGGGTATGCGCCCGATGTAAACCCAACGATCAGCATTAAGGCAAGAATACCGGCCAGCACCTCTATGTTTTCAATGAAATTAAATGATAGCTGCTTTTCCATGAACTCATTGATGTAGGGCAAGCCCATATAAACAATCATAATTGCCACGGGTAAAGAGATCAAACTGATGATGGTGCTTTCTGTTAGGAATTGCTTGATGAGTGAAGATTTTTGCGCACCTATCACTTTTCGTACTCCGATCTCTTTCATCCGTCGGGTATAGTGGGAGGTGGCCAGGTTCATGTAGTTGACAATGGCGACCAACAATAGCAAAATTCCAATTGTCGCGAAAATGGTTACCTGTTCGATGGATCCGTTGGTTTCAAGTTCTCCTTCCAAATTTGAGTTCAAATGGATGCTGGCAATGGGTTGGTACTCAAAATCGTAAAAAATGCTCGCCTTATTTCCTCTAATCTCATCCATGTATTTGTCCCAGAATTCATCATTTGTCCGCTGTGTTAGCGAGCTGATATTAGTGCCAGGAGCAACTTTGATATAGGTGAGCCAATTGTAGTTGCCGCCGATGTTATTGAGTGCATCCTCGTCGAAAAATGCTTGAAGGAAGCGAAGCGGAGCGAGGTATTCGAAATGGAAATGTTGCTGATCGGGCATATCTTCCATCACTCCAGAGACTTTGAAAGGGCCGCTCTGACCGTTTCTTGATAGCTTGATCGTTTTGCCAATTATGTCTTGCTCTCTCCAATCATTGCCGAAAATGCGAATGGCAGTGGCCTCCGTAAGGACAAGGTTGTACACATCGTTGAATGCTGTTTCCGGATTGCCTTGAATAAAGGGGAAGTTGAATATTTCAAACACATCGTTATCGGCAAATACTACCTGTTCTGACGGGAACACTTTGTCGCCAACCTGAAGGTCCGGAAATGCCCATGCGAAAAAGCGAGTGGAATGTGTGATCTCTGCGTAATCCTCCTTTAGTCTTTCAGCGTGCCCTGAAGATGCGAATGCCCATTGGCGGCTCATGTCACCATCCACGTTAAAATTTTTCACTGTGACGCGATGAATGAGCTCTGATTCCTGAAAGTGTTTGTCATAGCTAAGTTCATCGAACACATAGAGCGCAATGAGAATAAATGATGCCAGGCCAGTTGATAGTCCGATTACATTGATCAGACTGCTGGATTTGTACTTGATTAGGTTTCGAAAACCAATCTTGAAATAATTCTTAAACATGGTTGTTTCCTTTTCTATTGAGTCTTGAGTTTTTACTTTTTTCATCATGCTGGGTCGAAACAACTTGACGATTTGCCAATTGTACCACGACTTAGCTTTGATTAGCGATCTACTATCAAGTATGAGTTGATATTCCTCTTCCAGATCACCCTGAATATCTTCATAGAAGTTGTCCTTACAGAACCATCTGAAGAACCGGGTGGACCATTCCGGAGGATGAAAAAAAGGGCGATTGGTCATATTCGGGCAAAGTCAAATGAGACATTTGGAATGGAATTCCAAAGCTTATTTCGTGTTTCCTTACTGTAGTCCAGTGCCTTCTTGCCCAATTTGGTGACTTTAAAATAACGCTTTCGCTTTCCTCCCCGCATGGAGGTTGCTTCGCCAAATTCAGAGTCAAGAAATCCTTTACTTTCCATTCTGCGAAGTGCAGTTTGCAATGCACTCACACTAACTTTTCGGCTGAGTCTTTCTTCGATTTCTTTGCGGATTATGACTCCATATGCATCACCGTGAAGGATCGCTACGGTCAATAATACGATTTCCTCAAATTCTCCTAGTTGATATTCTTTCATGCTAATCATTTAATTTCTAATTGTAAATAAAATGATAAAATTCCTAAACGTAAATATTATGTAAAGGTTATTTGGTATTCAGTTCAATGATTAGATTTGATCAAAAACAACTGTGTACATTCATTCCAATAGTTTTCTCAGACGTACATACTGGCGAGATCTGGTGTCATTCTTTCTCTATTCGCTGTTAGTGACACTCATGTTTCAGTTCAGCTCATATGAGGTGATGAAATGGGATTTGAGCCGGATTACTCTCGTTGTGATCATGATAGCTCAATTCTATTTGACCGCCTATATGAAAATCCCATTCGGGAATTTGCTGATAAGACGAGTTTTGTTGGGGGTATTTCATGTGGTCAATTTCTTTCTTTTTAGAGAGTTGGTGTTGGCGCTTACACCTTATATTGTGATAGAGAGCAAGAATTTTGAATGGTTATTGATTGTGTTCTTTTTGTTGGTAGTGTTAGGAAGAGGTGTGATGCTATACACTGTGCTGGTCAGACAACTAGAGGTGCTGGAACTTTGGTCTCAAAGAAAAATATTGTTCGAAAAACCTGAGAAAATGAAAGTACACCTGGGAGAACCCGGGATGCAGTCGCTACACCCGAATGAAATATTATATATTCGAACGAAAGAGGCCGGTGATCATACCAAAATCTTCGGGGTTAAGTCCAAGGAAAATAATTCGTTTCAGGAATATTCAACAACTCATTACAAGAACTTTAAGGAAGTCGATAAGTTGCTGAGTGGTTTTAAGCAGTTCAAAAGAGTGAGTCAGAGTACCATTGTCAATTTCAAATATCCGTTCGAAGAGCGAAATGGGAGTGTACTCATTGAGGGTAGGCGCTTTGCTATGTCAAATAAATATTACACTAAAAGTTAACTACTCATCAGCCTAAGTTTTCGCCTGTCATAATCTGATTCGATTGGAGATATTTAGTTGCTTATATTCGGTAATAATCCAAAAATGAGAATGAAGAAGTTTTACTACTTAATCACCCTGCTTATCGTAGTTGCTTGTAGTAGCAACAGTCAACAGTCATCTGAAGTTGCAAAATGGGAGGAACAAGCTGCCAACGTAACCATTATTAGGGATGACTTTGGTGTACCCCATATTTATGGCAAAACAGATGCAGATGCCGTGTTTGGGATGTTGTACGCACAGTGCGAAGATGATTTTAAACGCGTTGAGCGAAATTATATATGGGCCATTGGCAGACTAGCAGAAGTAGAGGGGGAGGATGCGCTGTATAGTGATGTGAGAGCCAGATTATTCATGACCATAGATGAGGCAAAAGCTCATTATGAGAGAAGTCCCGAATGGCTAAAAAAACTATGTAATGCATTTGCTGATGGAGTGAATTATTACCTCCATACACACCCTGAAGTAAAGCCCACACTACTGACCCGATTTGAACCCTGGATGCCAATGTATTTCAGTGAAGGTTCCATTGGAGGTGATATCGAACGGATATCAACGACTGGAATCAAAGGTTTTTACGAAAACGAATCCATGGCCTACACTCTGCCCAAAGATGATCCTACTGTAGAACCTAAAGGGTCTAACGGGTTTGCCATTGCTGGTGATTTGACATCTTCGGGTAATGCGATGCTATTGATCAACCCACACACTACATTCTATTTCAGGGGAGAGGTTCACATGATAAGCGAGGAAGGTTTGAATGCGTACGGGGCGGTCACCTGGGGACAGTTTTTTATCTATCAGGGCTTCAACGAAAAGACTGGCTGGATGCATACAAGTACCTATACCGATGTGATGGATGAGTTCATTGAGAATGTGGAAGAAAGAGATGGGAAGTTGAAGTATGAGTATGGTGAAGAATGGCGTGATGTGTGGAGCAATTCAGTAACTCTAAAATATAAAACGGATGATGGAGTTAGCGAGAAATCTTTTGATATGTACAGAACCCATCATGGTCCTATAACCAAAATGATTGAGGATAAATGGGTGGCAAGTGCCATGATGTGGGAGCCGGTAAAGGCGCTTGAACAGTCCTTTACAAGAACAAAAAAGAGCAATTATGATGAATTCAGAAGCATGATGGATATCCGGACTAATTCATCAAACAACACGGTATTTGCAGATGCAGAAGGAAATATTGCCTACTTCCACGGGAATTATATACCGATTCGTGATGTGCAGTTTGATTACTCTGCCCCTGTTGATGGAACATTGCCAGCTACTGACTGGCAGGGTGTACATGAAGTTGATGATTGTATTATGGTGTTGAATCCAGAGAACGGCTGGATCCAGAATTGCAACTCTACGCCATTTACAAGTGCAGGAGCATTCAGCCCCAAAAAGGAAGACTATCCTTACTACATGGCAACAATACCAGAAACTTTTCGTGGAATTCACGCACAACAAGTACTGGAGGGTGTTGATAGTTTGACTTTGGATGGTCTGATTGACCTGGCCTATGACCCATACTTACCCGCCTTTGAGCAAGTAATCTCCGGATTGATTTCAGCTTTTGATAATAATAAGGCGAGCTATCCTGACCTTTTGGAGCCAATATTGGTTTTGAAAGAATGGGATTTACGTGTTTCTAAAGAGTCAGTAGGGATGTCCCTGGCACACTACTATGGTATGCAGTTGTATCGAAATGCAAAAAGACCGGATGGCCTGAGAGGGATGGATCGTTTCAATTATTACGGAACAGGGTTGCCGGAAACAGAACGGCTGGATCATTTTACAGCAACCGTTACCAGATTGAATGAGGACTTTGGAACCTGGAATACGCCATGGGGCACAATTAATAGATTTCAACGGCTGAATGGAGATATTAAAGTGCAGTTTGATGATAACCAACCAAGTATTCCTGTTGGATTGTCTTCTGGTACCTGGGGAGCGCTGGCAGCATATGGAATGCGCACCGCTCAAACTACTAAGAAGATATATGGAACAAGAGGCAATAGTTTTGTTGCAGTAGTGGAGTTTGGTGACAAAGTGAAGGCCAAAAGCATACTTGCTGGCGGTCAAAGTGGCGATCCCGCATCATCTCATTTCGATGATCAGGCACAGGACTATGTAGATGTCAAATTTAAAGATGTGGCATTTTACCGTGATGACGTAGAACGAAGAGCAGAGCGAACCTATCGACCCGGAGAATAATTTTTAAGTCATGATGTAACCATTTATCATGAGCAGGGTATTAATAGAAAACTCAGAATAATTATGAAACGCGTTACAATCATGATATTGGCAGCTTTTATTTCTGTTGCTGCTATGGCCCAGGATGATAAGTACAAAGGTCTTAAGAAAATCAGTCCGGATAGAGAATCAATTGTAATCGATTTGGATATTGATTTATCTGCTCTCTCTGAACTTTCAGAATTATCCGAGCTCACTGAATTGGCTGAATTAAGCAAGCTAGAGGCTTTGGAAGCTCTTGAAGATGTAGAAATAGATCTTTCGAATGTGGAGCTGGATATGCGTCATTTGGAGAACGTCATGGAGCATTTAGAATTGGATATTGAAATGGTCGTTGAACAGGCTGTGGAAATAGGATTGAAGTCTGCTGAAATTGGGATCAATGCTGCGCAACACGCTATTAAAGAAGTTGAGCATCGTCGACGTATTCCAGAACAATAAAATTAAATCAATAGGCTAACGATTGTCATTGTTCGGTATGTAGATATATAATACCTATGAGGTAATATTTTGAAGTATCGAATATGAAAGCAATAAACAATCTAAGAGATCTCATGTTGGAACAAATGAGGGATCTTTACAATGCTGAAATTTACATTAAAAATGAACTTAACCGCGTAGCTGATGATGCTCATAATCCTGAACTTACAACACTGGTTCAGGGCTATATTGATCGCCATAGTGGAATGATAATGCGGATCAGACAAGTTTTTGATCTTCAATATGAGCAAAAACGAGGGGAGACTTGTGAGGCTATTCAAACGATGGTTGAAGAGATGCAAACGCTCATGAATCGGGCGCACGACCCATCTGTTAAGGATGCTGCTATCATCACAGGATTACAGCATATCATGCACTATAAAATGGCTGGATACGGAGCTGTTTGCTCTTATGCCAGGCAATTGTCGTTTCATAATGAGGCAAAGATTCTTCACGAAAACCTTGAAGAAGAAAAGTTATACAATAAGACCTTGGCAGAGTTGGCAGAGACCTGGATTAACATCAAAGCAGTAAAAGAAGCCGCCTTTATTTGATAGGACGTAATGGGTATTATTTCTTGAGTTGTTAGACTATCAAACTAAAAACTCAAATGAAACAATTGTATTTAATACTTGCCTTACTCGTTACTGGCCTTGTTGCTCAGGGACAATCCTTGTCAGATTTGGATAGTGCCAATTTTTTTGATTTTTGGGTAGGAGAATGGAATGCTGCCTGGGACGAAGGAAAAGGAGTTGAAGTGTATGGGACCAATTCGATTACACATCAGTTGGATGGAAAAGTAATTAACGAACAATTCAGGATTACCGGTGGTCAGAATGCTGGAATTAAAGGAACGAGCAACTCGGTATTTCAACCGAGAACAAACACCTGGAGACAAGGATGGGCAGACAATCAAGGAGGTTACTTTGATTTTATTGGTCAATTTGATGGAGATAAGAGAATGTTTTCAACGCATCCAAGACAAGTAGGTGCTGATATGATTGTTCAGCGCATGGTCTTCTATGATATCAAAGAAGAAAGCATGACGTGGGATTGGGAGATAAGTCGTGATGGAGGAAAGACATGGTCATTGAGTTGGCGAATTTTTTATACCAGAAAGTAATGCTTTTACAAAGTAAAAAATAGGAGGCGAGGAGATCCGCAAGGGACAACCGCCTCAGGGTGCAGCCTGTGAGATTGAATTAGGAGCAAGACCATTGGCAACATGTCTCAATGCTTGTTTATAGGCATGCCATTCTTCAGTCATGATAAACGAGGTTGTGTCCCGATCTTCATGCGTATAGGTGATGGATCTGTTATCTAGTTGCCATGTTACCCTGTAGTTGCTCAAAGAAGGGTTAAGCGCTCTTCCCTTCAATACACCTAGACTGTCCGTTAATGATCGGCACTCAGGTGAGAGCGGTCTGAACCTAAAATTACCATATGAATCGATTAGGTTATTGATGATGTTGTCTTTGAGTATGTATTTACGCTTGGCGACTTTACCATCAATTGTTGTTGTAATAAGATGGATTACTTCTTGTCCTGCATAGAATGTTTCAGGATTATCCTCAACATAAAAGGTTACTCTTTCATTGAAGAAATCACCAAAATGATCCAATGGATCCATGTCAGACTGATCGGAATCAACACCGATGGTCTGTTTAACATATGTTTTTTCAGTGTTGGCAACAGGAGGTTGAGGAGCTTGGATTAATTTTTGCCCCATTGTTGACTCATTATTCTTTGGTTCGTCAATACATCCTGCCAACCAAAGTAGCATAATAATTGACCAGACGTGTTTACCAAACTTCATCATGAAGTCATAATATAATCAATCCATCAGCGCGATTCAAAGACTTGCTTTGCCCTTCGACATATTGTTCATTGGTATTTGAATGTTTTATCTCTTTATTGAACGCATATGTCAGGCATTCGGAGTAATGACTATATTTAGATTGCAACAAACATTCAACTATAAAAATGGAAAACACATCCAATAGATTAATATCACTTGATGCGCTTAGGGGATTTACTATCGCTTTGATGATTTTGGTTAATGACCCTGGAGACTGGGGAAATGTTTATTGGCCATTGTTACATGCCAAATGGCATGGCATTACCATCACGGATTTTGTCTTTCCATTCTTTGTATTCATTGTTGGAGTGTCAGTGGTACTTGCCACTAAAAACCAGTTGGCGAAAGGCGTGGAAAAATCGACGTTACGCAAAAAGGTGGTGTTTCGGTCAATCAAGATTTTTGCATTGGGTCTATTCTTGGCTTTATTTCCTGAATTTGATTTTGCGAACATAAGGATACCGGGCGTGTTGCAGCGCATTGCAATCGTATATGCAGTGTGTGGTTTAATGTTTCTCAGTACCGATTGGAAAGCTCAATTTAGAACTGCGCTAGTACTGTTGGTCGGGTATTACTTATTGATGATGTTAGTGCCTGTTCCGGACGTAGGAGCCGGTGTTCTAGAGCCTGGACAGAACCTGGCTGCCTGGATTGATTCTTTGTTGGTTCCGGGTAGACTTTACCAAGTGACCTGGGATCCGGAAGGATTGCTAAGCACGCTTCCGGCAATTGCAACAGGCATCAGTGGAATGTTGGCTGGTTACATGATTATTTCTATCGAGGATCAACACAAAAAGGTAATGTGGATGATGGTGGTAGGCTTTGTGTGTGTCTTGATTGGTTATTTATGGCATGTTGCATTTCCTATAAACAAAAATCTGTGGAGTAGTTCATATGTAATGTTCACTTCTGGATGGGCATTTATGGCGCTGGCTACTTCTATTTTATTCATTGATGTTTTAGGGTATCGCAAAGGAATAAAGTTTGGAATTATTTATGGTAGCAACGCAATAACGATCTATGTGTTGGCAGGTATTCTTCCTAACCTCACGAGTAGATTGCTTGGACTGCAAGGAGCGTTTATGGACGGATTAACCGGCATTGGATTAGAAGCTAAATTTGTATCTATGCTATGGGCGATTTTGTTTGTGTTGATCTGCTACATTCCAGCCTATATTATGTATAAGAAAAAGATTTTTATAAAAGTATAATGGGTTTGATTATCGGAATTGATGGGGGTGGAACCAATACCCGATCACTTTTAACGAACGAGGAGGGAGACATATTAGGCTCGGCAATAGGTGGAGCAGCAAATTTTCGTAGTGAGGGTGTTGAAATGGTAAAAACTCACCTGAAGGAGTTATTGGAGGCGACATGCAAAAATGCCGGAACTCCTTTATCGGAAGTGGATGTAGTTTCGCTGGGATTAGCAGGAGTGGCCACAGATGAGGGAAAAAGAACAATTAAGAACATTGTCGTCGATTTGGGTTTTGATGCAGATAAGGTGATTGTCAATTCGGATGCTGACATTGCGCTCATTGGTGCTCATGGTAAGGAAGAAGGAATCATTGCCATCGCTGGCACAGGAGCGGTTGTATTTGGGCAAAAAGGTGATCGAAAAGTTCGATCGAGTGGATGGGGGCATATTCTGGGGGATGAAGGTAGTGCCTATTGGATTGGGATTGAGTGCATGAAAGCAGTGATAGCTGCGCATGATTTGCACATCAAAGAAACCAAGCTCACAGCAGCATTGGTTGGACATTTGAGGCTCGAAAAGATCAGTGAACTGATTGATTTCACGTATTCACAAACGACCAAAAGTGAAATTGCTGCGCTGGCCCAGTTGGTGATGCAACACTACAGTGATGATGAAGCTGCACGGTCAATTATTAATAACGGAGCACGGCATTTATTTGATCATATAAACCATGTCCATGGTTTGCTTGGAGATGATCTATCGGTTTGCCTCATGGGGGGAATGCTCGAAAATGAGACACCATTGAAGCACTCTTTGACCCAGCTATTGGATCAAAAAGAAATTAGACACCTCTCAGAACCTACGTACAGACCTGAGTATGGGGCTGTCATTGTTGGGTTAAGAAAACTAAGCATCGCATAATTATTTGAGAAAGAGTGAGGATTGGTCACACTGACCTACTTAGTTACAACCTTAAGTTTATGCATCTATTCTTTAGGAATAATGATCACAGGTAAATCCAACGACTTATACATTTGACCAAAGAGTGGCATGTCATCGTTGATAATTTGCTGTTGCTGTTCCGCATATTTTGCCCATTCAGTCTCTAGGTCTGACAATCTATCTTTCGCTCCAGCAGTAACTTCTGGATATGCTGAGTCAGCATATCCTTTCAGGTTCATTAGTTCTGCATTGATCTTGTTGTTAAAGTTGATCACATCCTGAAATGTTTTCTGGTCAGGTTGAACAAGCTTCTTCTCCCAGTTATCAATGCGACTGATGATTGCTTTTGCCGTATCAATTAGGGCTGCAGCGTCTTCATTCGTCTCCAATAGTTCGGTGTACCTGTTCAGTTGAGATTTGGCAGTGCGCATACTGTTAACAGATTGATGAACTTCCGAAATCATTTTCTCTACTGTCACAAGAAATTGTTCTTGTGCAAGATAATCCGCAGCTGAGGCCTTGATGCGAGGATCTGGTAAGATTGTCACTGAAGTGCTTATTTCGCTATCATTCATTGACAGGGCGAGATTGTAATTACCAGGAGGGACACTTCCTCCGCTGTATGAGCCATATGCAAATACTTTTTCAACAGCTGGAATGGCGTCTCGTTTAAAATCCCAGGTAAAGCGATTGATGCCTTTTTTGGTCGGGAGTATTGCTGGTTTACCCGGTCCTCCTGGCCAAGACGTAAACTTATCCTGCTTTTCACTTGTGATGGTTCTCAGTACATTACCATCCTCATCACTTACGGATAAAGTCAATGTGACACTATCAGGTAATTCCTCAGGTAAGAAATAATCAAAAGTTACTCCGGCTTTCGGGTTTTGCCCTAATCCCGGTTGCGGTTCTTCTGTAGAGCCACCAAATAATCTATACGTGTCCTTTGGTTTATAGAGGGTTAGTTCCTTCGGGAACTTGCCTTTTGATTGCTGGATAGCACTTAGGTCATCCAATATCCAAAATGACCTACCAGCAGTAGCAGCAACAAGATCATTGTCCTGAATGATTAAGTCATTGATGGGAACGATAGGGAGGTTGAGTTGTAATTTTTCCCATAGGAAACCATCATTAAAAGAAACGTAAAGACCATTTTCGGTACCTGCATAGAGGAGTCCTTTGATTTTAGTGTCTTCACGAACGACTCTGACAAATGTTTGATTGTCGATTCCATTCACGATCCTGGACCAATTCGCTCCATAATCTGACGTTTTGTAAATCATTGGAGAAAGATCATTGAACTTGTAAGCAGTTACTGCAATATAGGCCGTTCCGGGATCATGAGGTGAGACCTCAATTGCATTCACAATAGCCTCAGGCAAGCCTGGAGGTGTTATGTTTTGCCAGCTTTCACCATCGTTTCTTGTTATGTGAACTAATCCATCATCAGAACCCGCCCATAATACGCCTTGAGAGTGCGGTGATTCAACGAGGTACATAATGGTGTTATAATTCTCTCCACCGGCTGCTTCATTTGTGAAGGGTTGACCCCCTGGTCCTTGCTTGGATTTATCATTGCGGGTTAGGTCAGGGGAGATGGCTTGCCAGTTGATCCCTCCGTCCTGTGTTTTGAAAACTACATTTCCTGCGTGATAAATCGTCGACCGGTCATGTGGCGAACTGATAATGGGTGCGTTCCAGTTGTATCGGTATTTAAAATCCTTCGGAACATTTCCAAGATTTAGTTCCGGATATTCCTTAATCGACTTGCCTTCATTGGTCGCTTTGATCCATTGCTCAATAATGCCCTGATAGCAACCGCCATAGACTACAACCGGGTTGTCAGGATCAAAGGCAAGATATGCGCTCTCACAACCGGCTACTGAGTACCAATCTTTCCAGGTAATTCCCCTGCCATTCGTTCTACTTGCAATTGCGATAGCAGAGTTGTCCTGCTGACCACCATATACATTGTAAGGCACGAGGTTATCAGTGATGACCCGATAAAACTGTGCTGTTGGTTGTTGCTGCTGACTGGACCAACTTTCTCCACCATTGAATGAAACATTCGCTCCCCCGTCGTTCGAGTTGATCATATTTTGATTGTTGTTCGGATTGATCCATAAGTGATGATTATCTCCATGCGGTACGCTGATTGGCGTAAAAGATCGTCCACCATTTATCGATTTTAGTACTGGCGCATTGAGAACATACACTACATTTTCATCAACAGGATCAGCAAATATTTCCATGTAATACCATGATCTGGCAATGGTCACACGATCTTTGCTCACTTGTTTCCATTCTTTGCCTGCATTGTCAGATCTATAAACACCAGCCTTATCGCCTTCTGCTTCAATCACCGCAAACACGAGTTCACCATTGGCACGTGATACCGAAATGCCCGATTTGCCCATTTCCTCCGGGAGTCCTTTTTCGAGTTTGGTCCAACTCTCACCCATATCCGTTGATTTGTACAATCCAGATTGAGGTCCACCAGACTGCATCGTCCAAGGGTATCTGGTGTGTTGCCACATGCTAGCGTAAAGAATACGCGGGTTATTCATGTCCATTGACAATGAGGATGCACCGACATCATCACCTTTATACAATACTTTCTTCCATGTTTTTCCGCCATCTGTACTTTTAAAAATGCCTCTTTCCGTGGTTTTGCCATGTTGGGCTCCTTGAGCCGCAACGAATACAATATCCGGATTGTCTGGGTGAATGATCACATCGGAGATGGTCATTGTTTTGTCCAGGCCAATATGCGTCCAGGTTTTACCTGCATCAGTGGATTTGTATACGCCATCGCCGTGAGAAGTCATGACACCTCTGACGGCATGTTCTCCCATACCCACATAAACTACATTGGGATCTGACTCTGATACGGCAATTGATCCAACTGATCCGGTTTTGAGTTGTCCATCGGATATATTTTTCCAGGTGATGCCTGCATCTTTCGTTTTCCAAATACCACCTCCTGTGCTGCCCATGTAGTATGTCATGGGATCACCAACGACACCAGAAGAGGTCACACTTCGCCCTCCCCGGAAAGGTCCTATGTTACGCCATTTAAGTCCATCAAACAATTCTGTGTCAGTGGCCTGTGCTTCGGCAGTTGACTTCTTTTTTCGTTGAGCATTCGCCGTGATTGTCAGCGTTATTAGGATGGCAATGATGATATTGAATGGCTTCATCTTAGGATTAAAATAGGTTTATTACAATCTCAGTAGATTTTATCAATTAGGCTAATACAAATAGGACTAACCGCAGTACTATCATTTGAACCGTTGAATCAGGGAATAGCCGGTCGAAAAGTGATTGCATATTGCATAAAAAAAGACCAACGCAAATGCGATGGCCTTAAACTTTAAAAGTGCTGCGATGTTAGCCTAAAACAATATCTTGTTTTGCAAATGGCTGATCATAAAGTCGCTTACCTGTTGCCTGATATAAGGCATTGGCAAGAGCCCCGACGACAGGAGGAAGAGAAGGTTCTCCTAATCCTGTAGGGTCAATACCATTATTTACAAAGAACGTTTCAATTTCGAGCGGTGCTTCTTGTTGTCGAATTAAGCGATAGTTGTCAAAATTGGATTGTTCGGCCGTTCCTTCTCTAAGGGTAATATTACCAAACATCGCATGTCCAATGCCATCGATGATTCCACCCTCAACCTGATTCCGCGCACTTACCGGATTGACAACAATTCCACAATCAACTGCACACCATACCTTTTGGACTCTTGGTTGCCCATTCTGCATGGTGATATCTACCACCTGAGCAACGTATGAATTGTGACAGTAATAAGCTGATATACCTCGGCTAACACCAGTAGTTTCACTACCCCAGTTTGCTTTCTCCTTCACAAGTTTTAGCACACCTGCATATCGTTCAGCGTCATAATTGTTCTTTTCTCCGACCGGATCATTGATTGCTCGGTCAAACAACTGAAGCCTGAAATCCACTGGATCTTTACCAGCTGCTTCAGCCACTTCATCGAGAAACATATTCTCTATACCCGCCATGAAGTTTGATCGGGGAGCGCGCCATGCACCTGTCGAAACATTTGAATCTACTGAATGATTTTCAGCCAGGAAGTGATCTACTGTTCCTGCTGGATATCGATTAGGAAACAATGGGCCTTCTTTGATGCCAGCTCCTCTGGCATGCCATGCAATGAGGTTGTTGTTCTCGTCCAGAGCTGCTCGGTACTTCACACTGTAAGCAGGTCGATAGGTGCCCTGTGTCATGTCATCTTCACGCGTATAGACCAACTTGATCGGGGTACCAACTTTTGCAGAGATGGCAGCCGCTTCCACTCCAAAATTCCCGTAAAGCCTACGTCCAAATCCACCTCCCATGCGGGTCATCATGATCGAGATGTTTTCTTCAGTCATGTCGAGCAAACTTGAAAGACTTTTTGACAAGAATTCAGGAGTTTGAATAGGGCCCTCTACGACGGCTTTACCATCGCGAACATCCGCAAAGAAGTTCATTGGCTCCATTGTGTTGTGTGCTAGAAAAGGCGCAGAATAAGTTCTTTCTATCACTTGAGCAGCATCTTTAAATGCCGTATCCGGGTCTCCATCCTTTCTTGCAGGTTGATCTGGTGCCTGTTCCAGCGCTTTGGCAAGTTGATCAGTGTGATCCTGACTGCTTTCTGCTGGTGTATCTGCTTCCCATTCAATGGAGAGTGCTTTTTTGGCTTTCATTACCTGCCAGGTAGAATTTCCAACGATCGCAATCAATTCAGGAAATGCATTTGTGTCGGACCATTGCGGCTCAGGCGGTGCTGCATTAATAACGACAACATCTTTTATGCCATTCATCTCCTTGGCACGACTTGCATCCAGATTTTTAAGTTTTAGACCAAAAGCAGGTGGATGGACAATCATTGCGATTTGCATTCCGTCGCGCTTTAGGTCAGAGCCATAAAGAGGCTGACCTGTGATGATTTGGTGTGTATCTACATTTTTTGTGTCTTTTCCGATCAGGGAGAAGTCCTTGGGGTCCTTCAGCTTTACATCCTGTGGAACTTCCATCATTGCCGCAGCTTCAGCTAGTGTGCCAAATCCCGCCGACTTTCCGGATGAATGTTTTACAATGCCTTTGTCAGTAGTAATCTCACTTGCCGAAACCTGCCATTCTTTGGCAGCCGCATCAACAAGCATTTGACGCACAGTTGCCCCAGCAGTTCTCAATTCCTTCCAACCAGCTCGGATCGACTGGCTACCACCTGCCAATTGACGTTTGAAGTTTTTGTTATCAAATCCAGCTTGCTCAACTACTACATTCTTCCAATCAGCATCCAACTCCTCAGCCACAATCATTGGCATGGCCGTTTTTACATTTTGGCCAATTTCAGGGTTAGGGGAGAAAATGCTAATCAATCCATTGTTACCTATTTTGATAAAACCATTCAGGTTGGACCAACTCTCTGGAATCCCAAGCACTTCTGCCCGTGGTGGGGCACAGCCATTCAACCAGCTGAACCCAAATAGCATTCCGCCTCCAGCGGCTGCAGAAACTTTCATAAAAGATCTGCGACTTTGTTTCGTGTCAATTACTGTCATCTTCGTTGTGTTCAGGGTTGATTAACTCATTTTTGTTGAAGCCGTTTTAATCGCGGCTTTGATCCTGGTATAAGTTCCGCATCTGCAAATGTTCCCATTCATAGCGGCCTCTATTTGATCATCATTAGGATTGGGTGTAGTTGCAAGCAGAGATGCTGCATTCATTATCTGTCCAGCCTGACAATATCCACACTGTGGAACATCATGTTCTTTCCAGGCTTCCTGTAGGGGATGATCACCATTTTCTGATAAACCTTCGATAGTCGTAACCTCATTTCCACCTACGGCAGAGATGGGCATGCTACAAGATCTCATGGCAACACCATTGACGTGCACTGTACATGCACCGCATTGTGCAATTCCGCATCCGTATTTGGTTCCGACGAGGTTAAGATCGTCTCTAAGAACCCAAAGTAATGGTGTGTCTGAGTCGACATTCACCTCACGGGCTTTACCGTTTATTTTGAGCTGATAATTTGGCATAGATTTATTTATAAGAGATTTCTATCAATTTATTAAATCTCTGTTCGAAAGTCAATGCCGAATTTAGAAACGGTTACTAGCAAATGACGAACTACGAGTAACTAGTGATGAATTACCAATCGAAGAGAAATGTTCTGGTCGTCACCAAAGAGACTTACAATATAAATGCCGTCAGAAATTGAGATGAGATTGATGGTTGGACCAATTTTCTCATTAAGTAATTCCCTACCCATAAGATCGCTAATAATTACACGGCTGAACTCCTTGTAGTTGGTGATGTGGAGTTCATTTTGGGCAGGATTTGGATAAATCCAATGGGATGATGTGGACAGACCAAGTGCAACTGGTTTACTTTCGATTATGTGAATTGAAATTGAGTCATAAGCAATACAGCCGGCTGCATTGGTAGCTAGAAGTTCGAATAAATGTACATTGGCACTGTCGAAAAATAACGTGGGTTCACTTTGATGTGAGATGAGCATTGAATCCACTATCCAGCTGTAATCATTGGCAATCGAATCACTCTTGAATTTTATGGATTTTCCTTCATCCAAATAAAGCGTATCTATGCTAGGGTTGATATTGATCACAAAATCGATCGGTGATAGAAGTGCTGATATTGCTTGGCTTGGGAGGATTCCATCTATGTTGGTCACATAGATCAGTGTATCCCGTATCAGACTATCTATGGTTAAGATCTTTCCCTTTGAAATAGGTTGTGTTAAGGCAGAGTCACTGAAGAAGGTAAAATGATCTCCATTTTGGGGAGCAAGGTTTACTGACTCGCCTAAGCAAATTGGATCATTGATCATAATTGGAGCTGGACCAGGGATAAAAGTTAAAGCCCTTTCAACTCTTACATTGCAGCCATCTGTTGTCGTTGCGACCAATGCTACATTGTAACTGGAATCCTGCACATTGAGGTTAAAATAAGGTTCATTTGATTGGAATGATTCATTAATATACCACGATGAAGATGTGGTGGGTGTCGAGGTAGTTCTTAGCGTTGCATAATTTGCATATAAACTGTCCAGCAACGGAATTGCTTCGAAATCTAACGTTACATCGGCAAGTTGTAACAAGACTTTAACCTTCGCACTCTCTAATCCACTTGTATATTTAGATACATAGATGGTAGTGTCTTTGTCCACCTGGCCGAATGGTATGGATGTCCCGGATGAAATATATTGTATAGATGTCTCTGAAGCATAAAGTCTAAGTGTATCATTTTGTCCGGTTGAGATGGTCGCAACCTGGTCAGGACAGACGAGCATGTCTATAAGCATAGGAGGGGATGGACGTTCGAGCACTACTAGCGTAGATGAATCGTTCGCCAAACATCCATGTTCATTGGTTATGCTGAGTATGACTTGATAAGATCCTGCCTTGTGGTAGGTTGGTCTGGGGTTTTGAATCCCAGTGGCCTGCGTTTCATTACCAAAATCCCATTTCCATGATGTAGGAAGTATGCTTTGATCAAGGATTTGAATTTTGTTTTGAGGATCGTCTCCTAGGAACAAGGTATCTTTTTCAAACCTAAAGTCTGCTATCTCAGTGAGTCGCTTGATTTCGATCGATTGAATTTTTCCCGCATAGCTCGAATCCAGGTTACTGAAGAAAAACGTTGTATCCGAGTTCAAGGGTCCCACGATCAGTGTATCGCCAATTGCGAGCGTATCTTGACCTATAGGGTCAGAGAAAAACGCAAAAGAAATCCCTTCATCAGGCTTTAGGGTTACAAGACCACCCTCACAAGAAAATACCGTTTCTGAAGTAAACGGATTGTTTTTAATCACTGCTAGTTTTTCTTCCAATTGATCGAGCACATTATCAACACTTGTGGTCGATGAAGAAGCTCCCAAAAGTACATGCATCGAGTAATCGGCATAAGGAAGCAGGGTGTCAAGTTGATAGCCCGAATACGAGGATAGGGTGGTGTCAGTATCAAAACCAATGCTGTCGGATCGAACATTTAGATAACCGATTAACAGGCTGTCAGTTAAGGTTGTTGTATCATCGGCAATGATAACTCCACCACTGCAGCTACTTGCTGAATCAAGTAGCCTTAGTCCAACAACCGCTGACATTTGTTCGATTGTTATTGTATTTCCCACCATTGAAAACCTACTGCCTTCAGGCCAGTCGTTAAACAATCCACTTTTAACCCCAAATAACGTGTCGATTGAATTATTAATTATTCGATAGGAAAGGAGTAAACCTGGTATGCTATCCCAATAGTAACTGGATTGTTCTACTCTGACGTTCGAGATGGAATCAGTCACTTTAAATTCATGATACAGAGATTGATCAGTTTGTGCATAAATCTTAGGAAGAATGCTTTGTTCGATTTCAAAGTCACTAGTTAGTTGATTTGAACTCAATGTGGTAGGCAAATTATGATAGACAATGGAGTCATTAGGTTGCATGTAAAATCCCAGATTATCAATGAGTTGGTTATCTCGATAGATCAATCCAACTCCATGTGATTTATCATCATCGGTATAGCCAATATTTCCAGAACTTGAAATTGTGGTCTTCAGACTATCTCCTCCAAGATGATGCTCATTGCCAGCGGTGTATATTCGAAAGAAATGCTGGTCTTTCCAATTGGATCCGATTGCAGCGATTCCAATGTCTAATTGTTGATCAGGCCCGGTTTCATCATTGATGACAAATTTGAGAGGTGAAATCGGAATCGTATCGCCAGTATTCAAAAATATATTGCGGATCTCATCGGAAAGGACGGTGATGCCATTTTCTAGAGAATCCAGCATCAATGCCATGCCGACAATCGGGTCCATTACATTGGTGATAGAAAGGGTCAATGAAACAGTATCGCCTCGATAAAAACCTGATTCCCAACGACCGGAAAATTGGGCATCCACAATTTGGATTGACCTAATGGACCCTTGACTTACAGCTTTAAAAGCATTCAATCTGCCACTACCAAGCTTGCCGATAAATCTAGCATTGTTATCAATGTCATAAATGTTGTCCGTGGTGGATCGAATTCGTTCTGCAATTTGAGTAGCGGTAAGATTCGGGAATGCGGATTTAATCAGTGCGGCGGTTCCAGCGACCATGGGGGCAGCATAGGAGGTGCCATCATCTCTTGCATATTGATTGTCTTTGGTGGTGGAGTATATCGAAATACCGGGAGCTACCAAATCTACTTTGTCATTGTAGCTGGATAATCCTCCTTTAATGTCATTCAGGTTTGTGGCACCCACTGACAATACATTATCATAGCTAGCCGGATAGAAATAGTCTTCAGCATTATCATTGCCTGCGGCTGCAACGATCAATACATTTTTTTCAAGTACGGCGTAGTTGATGATGTCTTGATTGAATTGAGAATAACTATCGGTTGACCCCCAACTCAAATTAATGATTGCTGCACCATTATCTGCCGCGTATTGGATCGCCTCATAACTACCATTGGATTCTGTATCAGCTGTTGTGAAATTCTTCAACGACATAATGCTGGCTTCATAACCAATTCCCGCTATGCCAATGCCATTATTTGTTGCTGCCGCTGCTATTCCGGAGACTCTGGTACCGTGAGTGCTGCCATCCGCAGTGACGTCATTGTCTCTATCTGCGAAATCATAGCCCAATTCATCATCGATATAACCATTGTTATCATCATCAACTCCATTGATAGGATCATCATTGTAATACAACTTGGCAGATAGGTCCTCGTGATTGGGGTCAATCCCTGTGTCTACTATGGCGATCACCACACCAGGATTGGATTTGGAGATGTCCCAGGCATCATACGCTTTGATCAGATCTAAATAAGGTTGATCCCCGCTGAGAAGACTAGCTGAAGGATCATTTGGGATCGCTAGCAAGCGCTCATTAAATACCTGCTCTATGTAGATCACATTGCCCAAAGATTTAATTGAATCTATGAAGGAATTGATATCTGCAGGCTCGTCAATGGTGAAACGATAAATACCATCTAGGATAGAAGGGCGATTGTTAGTTGATTTTTTTACAGCTCGCAGGGACTTTGTGGCATTTCGCAATGTGTCAATCGAGAGCAGGTCTGGTTTCGAATCGGCTTGTTCTTTGATTTTGATGACAAACTCTCCGGAGATTGGTTGACGAAATGTACGCTGACCCTGGGTTGTTAAGGTCACCATAAAAACTACCAAACCGAACCACCATTTCATCATGCCTGACTAGGTCACCTTTGATTTAGCAACAATCCTTGCAAAAAGTCCAGGGAAAAACCTTTTTACATAAATGCCGGCTTTTTCCTTTAATCCACCAATGTAGACTTCCTGTTTATCATTTTGTATCGCTTTGACAATGTGACGAGCACATACTTCAGCGCTCATTCCTTTGCCCTGTGCATTATCCATTTTGTTTTGCGGTGTGCCATCAGCTACTAGCGCGTTAATGGATATATTGGTTTTTATGAACCCGGGACAAATTATTGACACTTTGATGTTGTCGTTTACATGCTCAGCACGTAAGGCATCATAATAGCCATGCAATGCGTGCTTTGCAGCACAATAGGCAGACCTCCAAGGAGTGCTAATAATTCCGGTGGCGGAACTTAAAACCACTTGATGTCCAGCTTGTTGCTCGACCATTTTTGGTAAAACAGACTTGGTCAGGGCTATTGCTCCGAAATAATCAATCTCCATTAGGCGTCTATCCACGGATATGTCAGTATCGATGATTGCCGATCGCTGGCTAATGCCCCCTCCATTGATTAATATATCTACACGACCGTGAATGGAGAGCGCTTGCTGGCCTTTTCCTGGAAGCTCATCTGCTTGGGCCAGGTCCACAGTCAGAATGGAAATGTTCTCCGGGTACTGACAATTAGACTTTACACGTTCCAACTCGGACTCCCTACGTGCTGAAATGATGATTTTAGCGCCGGTCTTATTGATCTGATAAGTGAGGGCTTCACCAATTCCTGAAGACCCACCAATTAACCATACTACTGTATTAGAATCCAGTTTTGACATGCGTAAATAACTAATAGATTGAGGACTAAATCCGTTCGTAAATTACAAAATCAAATGGGTAATCGTGTCGATCATCTGCTGGATGATGCGATCTGTCCACTTCTTTGAACAGGTCTTTGTCAAAAATGGGAAACTTAGTATCACCCATAATAATTGCATCAATTTCCGTCAGGTAAATGCGGTCTGCAACTGCAAGACCCAATTCGTAAATCTGTCCTCCTCCAATAATAAAGGCTTCATCATCGCCATGGACGTCAGCATAGTCAATGGCAGATGGTAGATCAACAAAGCTTATGGTGCCGTCAGCTGCAAAACTGGGATTTCGCGAAAGAATCAAATTTGTGCGCTGTGGCAAAGGCTTGAACTTAGGAGGAAGCGACTCGAAATTTTTCCTTCCCATTATCACGTGATGACCCTTGGTTTTTTCCTTGAAGAATTGAAAATCATCAGGAAGATGCCAGGGGAGATCGTTGTTGACGCCTATAATTCGATTGCTGCTCATCGCTGCGATCATGGAAATAATCATATGTTAATCCTATTTGAACGTAAAACTAATGAGAACAGATTAAGGCCATCTGTATCCTCGAAGAAGATCTTCTACTTTCATTCTTTTTTTTCCCTGTAGCTGTAATTCCTGAATGGAAATACTTCCATCTTGACAACCAACTTTTATGTAAGTCTTACCGTCTGACAGGAATGTTCCGGCCGGTATTTCTTCCTGATCGATGGAGGCTTTATATACCTTCATCGATTGGTCATGCATAATGGTCCAGGCGGCTGGATAGGGAGACAATCCCCTTATAAAGTTGCTGACCTGCTCAGCATTCTTATGCCAATCAATCTGGCAATCTTCTTTGAATATCTTAGGAGCATGCCTGATGACTATTGACTCGTCCTGGGGCAGTGCTTCTACATTCCCTTGCTCAATTGATCTAACAGTTTTAAGCACTAATTGACTCCCGATTTGCATCAGGCGTTCATACACAGTCCCAACATTGTCATCATCTTGGATTGGAGTGCGCTCCTGAAAAATGATACTGCCTGTGTCAATTTCATGTTTGAGAAAGAAAGTAGTCACGCCAGTTTCTTTTTCACCATTGATGATGGCCCAGTTGATTGGGGCGGCACCCCTGTACTGAGGAAGTAGGCTTCCGTGTAAGTTAAAAGTTCCTTTTGGAGGCTGGCTCCAAACAACTTCAGGAAGCATCCTAAATGCGACTACTATTTGTAAATCAGGATTAAGCATTCTTAACTGCTCTAGAAATTCAGG
This sequence comes from Cyclobacteriaceae bacterium, assembly GCA_049115695.1. Taxonomy (GTDB): domain Bacteria; phylum Bacteroidota; class Bacteroidia; order Cytophagales; family Cyclobacteriaceae; genus JAGDZR01. The sequence goes on from JAGDZR010000012.1 coordinate 185,361, forward strand.
GCTTTTGAGATTGGTAGGTTGCAGAATGTTGAGGTCGACAGATTGTGCATATTCCTTAACAGCTGAGATACTCAACTTTTTACCTCTCCCTTTAGGTTTATCCGGTGCTGTTACGACTCCTACAACATTGGCACCAGACTCTACTAATGCTTTTAGACTCTCAACTGCAAACTCAGGAGTGCCCATGAATACTATTCTCAATGACATAGAAGCAAAATTAGCCGGGTGCCTTCATTATTGATAATAGGCGTTCTTCTTTCTTTTGAATTCCTCAATTATCATTTCATTTTTTTGATCATTGATTCGGAAATAGATAACCGCCCTCTGTGGGTTAGTATTTCGTAGGTTTTTCCGAGAATCTCCAAGAGCTTTCGTTGGGTCCTTGCTTACAGAGTAATCGTCATTAGCAGTAATCGAAATGATGGAATCTTGTATGAACAGCTTTGAGAAATGAAGCCCAACATCGTCAATTCGCACTGAGTCAAATGTTATGGCTTGAGTATTTGAATAAATGAATTGGAAATGATATTTCGTGCCTGCAGAAGTTGATATACCTCCATGCCAGTTTTGCCATTCAGCTGATATGATGATGGGCTCTTCCAAACTTTTGGATTTTTGAGCACAACCAAGGGTTATGAGTAACAGGGCAATGAATCTTACCATGATCTATGGATACAGGAGATAGGCTTTTCTTTTTTCTCTAAATGCGTTCAAATCATCTTGCCAGGATGCCCGTATCTCATCCATTGTCATGCCTGATTCAATTTGACTTTGGAGTTGATCTGTACCAGCAAGCTTGCTGAAGAAGCTATTGAAGAAGACTGTGTCCGTCTGTTTGAGTTGATTATAGGCATTGATTAGATCGGTTAAGTCAATTTGGTTCATTCGGCCGGGTATATATTGGATGCCATAGCATTCCTCTCCCTCTAGTTTTGGGTATTTGGCACCCGGTCCGGGTTGAGGTGTAAACGAGTGTTGAAAACCAGTCAGTCTTGGGTGACCAAATTGTTGGAATGGTGTAGACGTACCCCGACCTATAGAAACTATCGTCCCTTCAAAAAAGCAAAGTGATGGATATCGCGTTACTGCGATATCATTTGGTAAGTTGGGAGAGGGTTGTTTTGGTAAAGAATACACTGAGTCATGTGCCCAATTTTTTAGCGGAATGATATTCAGATCGCAGGTTATTCCATTTGCTAGCCATTTTTCTTCATTGATCATTCCTGCTAATTCACCAATGGTCATGCCATGAACTACTGGTATAGGATGCATCCCAACAAATGATTGAAACGCAGTATCTAATACTGGTCCATCGACATAATGACCATTAGGGTTTGGTCGATCAAGTATGATAACTGGGATGCCCAATTCGGAGCATGCTTCCATGATATAGTGCATGGTTGATATGTAGGTGTAAAACCTGGCCCCAACATCTTGAATATCAAAAATCATGATGTCAATACCACTCAGCTGATCAGGAAACGGTTTTTTATTTTTCCCGTAAAGGGAGAAGATTTTGAATTTATCAGTCAGTTCGTTTTCAACTTTCTCACCAGCATCTGCTGTGCCACGAAATCCGTGTTCGGGAGAATAAACTGCCTGAACATCAATTCCTAACGAGATAAGAGAATCTACAAGATGTGTGTCTTTAATGTTTGAGGTATGATTGACTGTAAGTCCTATGCTCTTTCCTTTCAGCATTGACAAATACAAATCTGTCCGTTCTGCACCCGTCATAATTTTTTTTGGGGGGCCAGATGGGGATGTACAAGCAAGCAATACCGGTAAACAAACCAGTAACATCATTTTGTTCATATCAAACACTTATAATTGCATCAAATTTATAGGATTGAATTTAGCCTTTTTTATATCATCGCGAATTACTCGGAAATCTGATAAATCATTTTCCAGTAATATTCATAAAGTAGCCGTGATTTCAATTGGTACGGCCATTTGTGCGCTACTGCTGTCTTTCATGATTTTGGGAGGATTTCAGGATAAGATAAAAGACAAAATATTCAGTTTTTCTGGGCATTTATTGGTGACAAAATATGCCATGAACTCTTCGTTCGAGGAAAGCGAAATCAGCATCTCTGATTCATTGACCTGGCAGTTGAACAATGCAAGATTTGTGACAAATTGGCAGCCATTTGCATATAAAGCAGGCTTACTGAAGACAAAGGAAGAAGTGCAGGGCGTGATATTCAAAGGTGTTGGTGAAGATTTTGATACTACATCTTTTAAACCCAACATCATTGCTGGTGCAATTCCTGATCTTTATGGTAAGCAATATTCCACCGAAGTAGCTGTCAGCAAGAAAATAGCCCAAACACTTAGACTTGATATTGGTGATAAGGTCATGATCTATTTTGTGCAAAATCCTCCACGTTTTAGAAATTTGACCATCACGGGAATTTATGAAACAGGTCTTCAGGATTTTGATGAAAGAATCATTTTAGGTGACATTGGACTAGTCAGGAGACTAAATGATTGGGATGAGCGTCAGGCGGGAGGAATTGAAGTGTTTGTTAAAGATAATTATGACATTGATCAAGCTCATGCCGAACTCTTTGATCTGATCGATTATGACTTATACGTCGAAAGTGTAAGGGAAAAATACCTTGAACATTTTGACTGGTTGTCTATGATAAATACCAATGTAGCGGTGTTGCTTATATTGATTTTATTCATCTCCTGTTTTAATATGGTGTCCATTTTACTCATTTTGATCATGGAGCGAACACAAATGATTGGGATGCTCAAGGCGATGGGTGCTCAGGATGGCATGATTCGTAAAATCTTCATTTCCTCTGGGTTGAGATTGATACTTAGTGGATTAGGTTGGGGAAATCTCATAGGGCTGTTGATCGCTTTTGTCCAATGGCAGTTCGAACTAATTCCTCTTGATCAGGAAAACTATTATATGCACTTTGTGCCCATTGCTTTTAATTGGCAAATTGTGGTAGGATTGAATGCCTTAATGGTTTTGATGATAGGCCTGAGCCTGTTCATTCCAGTTGCGTTCGTCACTCGCGTGCAACCCATCAAGGCTATTCGCTTCGACTAGATAGGCAGGTTGATACTTTCGAAATAGACTTCTGATTTTCATTTCGAGTACTCCAAAAACAGCTTCTTTAAAGATTCCTCGAGACATTTTGGATTGACCTTTGGTTCTGTCAGTAAATATAATCGGGACTTCCGCTATTTTAAATCCATGTTTCCATGCATTGAATTTCATTTCAATTTGGAAGGCGTATCCAACAAAGTTGATTGAGTTGGGCTCAATCGTTTCTAGTACTGATCTGTGATAACACTTGAAGCCTGCAGTAGTATCATGGATTGGAATACCAGTTACTAACCTGACATAGATCGAGGCAAAATAGGACATGAGCACTCTGCCCATAGGCCAGTTCACAACATTTACTCCATTGCTGTATCTCGATCCAACAGCCATATCATGTTCCCCATCTACACAGGCATTATACAAATTGACCAAATCTTCAGGGTTATGCGAAAAGTCCGCATCCATTTCGTAGATATAATCATAGGTATGCTCCAGTGCATAGTTAAAACCTGTGATATAGGCAGTACCCAACCCTAATTTACCAGGTCTTTGAAGCAAGTGAAGTCGATCAGGAAACTTTTCCATCATAGATTTTACAATCTCAGCAGTACCATCAGGAGAATTGTCATCAATGATCAGAATTTCGAATGGAATGGATAAATCAAACACCGCCGTGATAATATCTCGGATATTCTCTTTTTCCTTATAAGTAGGAATAATAACTAAGTGGCGGTGGTCGTGCATTTGTAGTAGTTTCTTGCTAGCCTTAAGCCGGATTACATATATAACTCAATTTCGGTACTAATTGATTTCATTTTTTACAAAAAATATTACTTGTCCGTATAAAACCTAGTCTCATTGTATGAATAAGGCCATTTTTTTGGATCGCGACGGAGTGCTCAATATCGAGAGAGGGGAGTACACTTTCCGGGTTTCAGATTTTCAAGTCGTACCAGGTGTCATAAAGACACTTGAGCAGTTAAAATCTGGCGGATACATGCTAATAGTATTGACTAATCAATCTGGAATTGCCAGGGGATTGTACACCATGAACGACACAAACCACTGCCATCAATACTTTCAAAAACTCTCTGGGAATTTAATCGATGGGTTTTATGTTGCTCCAGGCCATCCAAGCTATTCCGAATCTCTCAGTCGCAAACCGGACTCACTCATGTTCGAACGCGCTATCGCCAAGTACAACATAGACCCACTATCCAGTTATATGGTTGGAGACAAGGAAAGGGATTTAATTCCTGCAAGGAAGCTAGGTATAAAAACGATTTTGCTTGGAAATGATAGGACAGATTATGCCGATTTATCTATAACCGACCTTAGCGAGATGCTTTCTTTCTTGCCCTAGCATCAGTATACCCCAAAAGTTTGAGCATATCTTCACTTTTCTGTTCTTCAGCGAAGAGTTCAGAGGTAATACTGCCATCCTTGTTGCGGTCGATGATGACATGTTTAGGAGCTGGGATCAGACAATGTTGGATACCACCGTAACCCCCCAATGATTCTTGATACGCTCCAGTATGAAAGAAGCCGAAAAATAGCGTTTCATTTTCATCATATTTTGGAAGAAATACTTCAGCAATGTGTGCCTCAGAATCATAGTAGTCCATTGAGTCACAGGTGAGACCGCCAATATTTACCTTGTGATGGGTGTTGTCCCAATGATTCAACGGAAGCAGAATGTATTTTTCATTCAGCCCCCATACATCAGGCAGTTGTGTGATAAATGACCCATCCATCATGTACCAAAGCTCCTTGTCGTTTTGTAGTTTTTGATCCAGGACACTGTAGATAGTGGCTCCACTTTCACCCACAGTGTAGGAGCCAAATTCGGTCATTATATTAGGTGGTTCGACATGATTTTTCTGACAAATCCATTTGATGTTTTCAATGATTTGATCGGCCATGTAGGCATAGTCATATTCAAAACCAAGTGAATTCTTAATAGGAAAACCCCCTCCAATGTCTACAGTATCCAGTTCGGGACATTCCTTTTTTAGTTCGCAATACATGTAAATAAACCTGCTCAACTCACTCCAATAGTAGGCAGTATCCTTTATGCCCGTATTGATGAAGAAGTGGAGCATTTTTAGCTGAGCCTTAGGATTTGGCTTGATACGCTCCTGATAGTATTGCACGATACTGCGATACTGAACCCCCAATCTGGAAGTGTAAAACGCAAAATTCGGCTCTTCGTCAGCAGCTACTCTGATGCCAACCTGGAAGTCTTTTTCAACATGCTGGTCGTAGTAATCAAACTCATTGAGATTGTCTAAAACTGGAATGCAGTTTTTGAATCCATCATTGATGAGATCAGTGATTTTCTCTAGGTACAATGGCCGTTTGAACCCATTGCATATGATGTAGGTATCCTTCGCAATTGTCTCATTATCAGCCAGGTACCTGACAATTGGGATGTCAAAGGCCGAGGAAGTCTCTATATGTGCACCATTCGAAATAGCTTCCTCCAAAACAAACTGGAAATGGGATGATTTGGTACAATAGGTGTAGGTGTATCCCCCGGTATATTTATGCTTCTTAATTGCCTTTTCGAAGATTTCCCGTGCATACTGAATATTCTGACCGATTTTAGGCAGATAGGTAAGCTTTAATGGGGTGCCATATTGTTGAACAATGTCCATGAGGTTTACTTCATGGAAGTACAATTCGTCATTGACAACAAGAAATTCCTTTGTGGGGAAATCAAATGTTTGATCAACCAGGTCTGAGTAACTCTTCATTTTGTATCAAAAAAGCTTCGCAATATGCGAAAAAAAATGAAATCATAAATAAAAAAAATGGTGGCCGGAATGATTGTATGTCTAAGCCCGTATTTTTTTGAAGAGTGTTAGCTTTGCGGGCTGGTTGACTTTGTGTTAATCAGCATCAACATAATTAAGCACTGGAATGATCTTTAAACAAGTTTCTAATTCATTGTTAATGGTAAGGCCGACCGCATTTAGATATAATGAGGAAACCGCCGTAAATAACTATTACCAACAGGACACGGATCAGAACCCGGAGCAGGTTCGTCAATTGGCCATTGATCAGTTTGATAAGTTTGTGGCGCTTCTACGTGCAGAAGGGGTTGATGTGACGGTGATTGATAGTTTAGAAACGACTCCAGATGCAGTATTTCCTAACAATTGGATTTCTTTCCATGAGAATGGAAGTATCGTTAAATACCCTATGTATGCAGAAAACAGGAGGCTGGAGCGAAGAAATGATATAGTTGACCTGCTCAATGAGAAATTTCAAATCGTGCACAGTGCTGATTTTAGTCACTGGGAGAGGAAACATCAATATTTAGAAGGAACTGGTAGCATTATACTGGATCGTGAAAATCGGATTGCTTATGCAGCTATCTCCGAACGCACTGATCGGGAAGTGTTGGATGAGTGGGCTTCTGTAACAGGTTATCAGACTGTGATTTTTCATGCATACCAAAGTGTGGGTAACGAAAGAAAGCCGATTTATCACACGAATGTGATGATGTGGATAGGTGAAAAAGTGGCGGTAATATGTGCCGATTCAATAGACAATGAAAATGAACGCCGATTTATCATGAATTCTTTACGGGGTTGTGATAAGGATGTCATTACCATTACAGAAGAACAAGTCAACCAGTTTGCCGGCAACATGCTGCAAGTGGAAGGATCCAATGGCAACCTTATTGTGATGTCCACATCTGCTTACAACAGTCTGAAACTTGATCAAAAAACTGTGCTTAATACGCATGGGAAAATGATACATAGTGACTTATCAATAATTGAACAATTGGGGGGGGGGAGTGCACGATGCATGATGGCTGAGGTGTTTCTGCCCATAAGAGGATAAAAACAATGAGTGGAATTGAGTCGCAACTGAAGGTTGCACTGGGAAACGCTTTTAAAGCGGCGTTTGATCATGAGTTAAGTCAGGAGCAGTTAGTGTTCCAACCTACACGGAAGGATTTTGAGGGTACACATACATTTGTAACCTTCCCATACTTGAAACTGACCAAAAAATCACCCGAAGAGACGGGTAAGTTGCTGGGCGAAAATCTGATAATGAACACTAGCCTTATCAAGTCATACAATGTTGTGAAGGGCTTTTTAAACCTTGAATTAAGTGAAAACGTATGGCTTGATTTATTGGATCATGTTTACAATCAGCAGAACATAGGTCAGTTACCCAACAATGAACAGAAGGTAATGGTTGAGTTTAGTTCGCCAAATACCAATAAACCATTACACCTGGGACATCTTCGAAATAATTTCTTAGGAGATAGCGTCTCGCGTATTCTAAGTGCGGCAGGATATGAGGTTTTCAAGACCAATTTAGTAAATGACAGGGGTATCCACATTTGCAAATCAATGTTGGCTTATCAAAAGTTTGGAAATGAGGAAGCACCTGGAGCATTAAAAGGTGATCACCTTGCAGGTAAGTATTATGTTAAATTTGATCAGGAATTCAAAAAGGAAGTTAAAGAACTGGTAAGCCAAGGTTTATCGAAAGAGGAGGCCGAGAAAAAGGCGCCTTTGTTGCTGGAAGCCCAGTCAATGCTCAGAAAGTGGGAACAAAAAGATCCTATAGTAGTGGCGCTTTGGGAGAAAATGAATGAATGGGTGTACGATGGTTTCAATCAAACATATGAGACCATGGGTATTTCTTTTGATCGCATGTACAAGGAGTCTGTCACTTACCTTCTGGGAAAGGATATTGTGGATGAAGGCTTGGAAAAGGGTGTGTTCTTCAAAAAAGAAGATGGATCGGTTTGGATTGATCTGACGGATGAGGGGATGGATGAGAAGCTTCTTTTGAGAGGGGATGGAACGTCTGTTTACATGACCCAAGACATGGGTACAGCCGATTATAAGTATGGCGATTTCCCAATGGACCAGTCAGTATATGTAGTGGGCAATGAGCAGGATTATCACTTCAAAGTTCTCTTCAGTATCATGAGGCGATTAGGCCGATCCTATGGTAAGGGACTCTATCATTTGTCATATGGAATGGTCGATCTTCCCAGTGGTAAAATGAAGTCTCGGGAAGGAACAGTTGTAGATGCTGATGACCTTATGCAGGAAATGTTCGATACGGCTGAACAGCATACCAGGGAATTAGGTAAAATAGAAGGGTTATCTGAGGACGAAGCGAGTTCACTTTACAAAACATTGGGACTTGGTGCATTGAAGTACTTTTTGCTTAAGGTGGACCCAAAGAAGCGAATGCTCTTCAATCCGCAAGAATCGATTGAATTTCAAGGCCATACCGGACCTTTTGTCCAGTATACGCATGCAAGAATATCAGCCATTACGAGAAGAGCAAAGGAAATGGGTATCACCTCTTCTGTTGATAAAGACTTAACTGGACTACAGCAAAGAGAGCTTGATCTCATTAGCCGAATTGGAGGATTTGATACAGCGATTCAACAAGCTGCAAAGCAATATAGCCCATCCATAATTGCGCAATACGTCTATGATTTGGCAAGGGATTACAATGGATTCTATCAGGAGATATCAATTTTCAATGAAGAGGATCAATCCCGATTGAGTTTTAGAATTGCATTGTCTGACACAACTGCGCGTATTATAAGAACTGCGATGCAGATGTTGGGAATTGAGGTGCCAGAAAGAATGTAATATGAGCAAAACAGCAGCCTGGTTTCAAGCATTTCGCTTACGTACCCTGCCATTGGCTTTTTCGAGCATTTTCATGTCGGCTTTTATTGCCTGGAAAAATGGTGTGTTTGATGAATGGATATTTGTGCTCACGCTTTTGACTACCCTTTTTCTACAGGTGCTTTCAAACCTGGCAAATGATTATGGGGATGCTAAATCTGGAGTGGATAGCATGGATCGGGAGGGACCCAGTAGAGCCGTACAGGCAGGTTTGATTTCAGCTTCCGAAATGAAATCAGGCATTATCATCTGTGGTTCTTTGAGCCTCATTTCAGGAGTTGTTTTAATTCTACTTAGTTTCCAGGATAATTGGGCTTTGATATTGCTATTCATGCTCATCGGACTCTCTGCGATTGTAGCGGCCGTTAAATATACGATGGGGAAAAATCCGTATGGATATGCTGGTTTGGGAGATGTATTTGTGCTATTGTTTTTTGGTTTCGTTGGCGTATGCGGTAGCTACTACCTGTATGCACAGACCATGGATTGGTCGTTGATTTATCCGGCTTTAAGTTGTGGACTGCTGGCGGTTGGTGTTCTTAATGTCAACAACATTAGAGACATTAATTCAGATCGTAAGGCAGGTAAAAAATCAATCCCAGTGCGTATTGGCAGACAGAAAGCAGTCCTTTACCATAGTCTGCTTTTGTCCGGCGCACTTCTGGCTGGTGTTCTTTATATGTTGGATCAGGGGACCAGTATTTTATCATGGCTGTTTTTGTTGGTGGGCCCTTTGCTCTACCTCAATTTATACGCAGTTAAATCGAAACCACTATCGGACTTGGATCCTAATCTCAAGCAGCTGGCCTTAAGTACGTTGCTGTTTGTAATTCTGTTCGGAGTAGGCTTGTTGCTTTCATGATTTAGTTCAGTTTCATGATTTATGGCTTTACCGAATCAACCCAAGAACTGATTAATTCGTTATAATCCACAAAGAATTTTAAACACTTTGTCGATGAATAAAATACTCGTACCCTACGATTTCTCTGAGCAGGCTGATTATGCTTACAATTTTGCGATTGAGCTCGCCAATGCTTCAAGCGCAACCAAAGTGTTGCTGTTTCATGTGATTGAACATCCGTCTGAATCAAGACTAAAATACATGGGTGCCACGGATATGGACCCTATGGAAAATGTGTTCATGAATAAGTTAATCAACTTAACGGAAGATAAGCTAGAAGCGAAGGTCAGCGAGGCTGGAAAAGTTGAAGTTGAATATAAAGTCCGCATGGGCAATACCTATCAAACATTAAGCGATGAAGTAGGCGATGAGGAGGTTGATTTGGTGGTAATGGGTACTACAGGGTCTGAAGGATTAGATGCAATGTTCATTGGATCCAATGCTGAAAAGATAGTGCGCTCAGCCAGATGTCCGGTTATTACGCTGCAAGCTCCGGCTGAAGTATCGGCTATTAATGATTTAGTTTTTGCTTCAAACTTCCACGAGCTACAGGATGATTTCGTGAAAAGAATGCTGGATCTCCAGCAATTTTTAGGCGCAGAACTGCGATTGGTTAAGATCAATACTCCTGCTAATTTTACTTCAACCAGACACGATTTGAAGAAGATGAATGATTTTGTTGACAAGTATGCCATTAAAAATTACACCATTGATATCTATAATTATATGAATGAGGAAGATGGAATTGTGAACTACGTGGAAGATATCAATGCAGATATGGTTGCCCTTGGCACTCATCAAAGAAAAGGGATTATACATTTCCTCAATGGAAGTATTGCCGAAGATGTAGTCAATCAGGCGAAAAGACCCGTTTGGACTTACCAATTAGATTGAATTGTCTGTAAATTGAATATAGCGACCCGATTGGCAAAGTTGATCGGGTTTACTTTTTTATATGGCTGAAGGCTTGCTGATTCCATTGCGGCGACTATTTTTGCGATGATGATTTACAAAACACACCATCTCCTCCATCATCACCCCGTCCTGGGGGCATAAGACAAGTGTTGTTCGCTGCGTGCGTACAATGGGATCATCATATCATATTATAGACTTATCAACTTTTCAATAATGAACGCTATTAAAATAGCAATTCAAAAATCAGGCAGACTTAGTGAAGATTCACTTCGTCTCTTTAAAGAATGCGGCATCAAATTCAATAATGGCGCAAAAAAACTAAAAGCAGTTTCATCCAATTTCCCGATAGAATTTTTATTTCTTAGAGATGATGATATTCCGGGATATGTGGAGGATGGTGTAGCCGATCTGGGTATAATCGGACAGAATGTTTTGATTGAGTACGGCAAACAAGTTGACGAAGTACGTCCTCTTGGTTTTTCAAAATGCAGATTGTCTTTGGCAGTCTCTCGCGAAATTGAATACCCTGGTGTAGCGTTCTTTGAAGGGAAGAGTATTGCAACTTCCTATCCAGTATTACTTAAAAAGTACTTGGATGAAAAGGGTGTCACAGCCGATATCCATGAAATTAGTGGTTCCGTGGAGATTGCTCCTGGCATTGGGTTGAGCGAAGGCGTATGTGACATTGTGAGTTCGGGAAGTACATTGTTGAGTAATGGATTGAAGGAAGTTGAAACTGTGATGAAGTCTGAAGCCACTTTGATTGCAAGTAAAGACCTGGAGCCATGGAAGAAGGAGTTGTTGGATAAATTGATATTCAGAATCAACGCTGTGCAACAAGGAAGCAATAATAAATACGTATTGCTCAATGCACCTAATGATAAAATAGATGAGATTGTTGGTTTATTGCCAGGAATGAGAAGCCCAACTGTACTTCCGCTGGCCACAAAAGGTTGGAGTAGTATTCACTCAGTAATCAGTGAAGATGATTTTTGGGAGAATATCGAGCAATTGCGAAATGCTGGCGCAGAAGGAGTATTGGTGGTGCCAATTGAAAAGATGATAAAGTAATGAAAATTGAGCGTTACGAGAATCTGGATCAAGTTAGAGGGCTTTTAAAGCGACCGACTTTCGATCATTCAAAAATTGAGAAGGTAATCAAGCCAATTCTGGAAAAAGTGATCAGAGGTGGCGATAATGCCTTGAAGAAATTTGCGCTTGAATACGATCATGTCGAACTAGATAGTTTGTGGGTGAGTGAGTCAGAACTTGCTGAAGCTGACACACTGGTGAATGACGCGCTAAAACAGGCAATACTCGTTGCGAAGGATAATATTTGGAAGTTTCATGAAGCTCAGGTGCAACCTCCGCTGAGTGTTGATGTAATGGATGGCGTAACATGTGAACGACGCTCAGTTCCAATCCAAAAGGTTGGTTTATATATACCGGGTGGAACAGCTCCGCTATTCAGTACCGTCTTAATGTTGGGTATTCCAGCTCGAATTGCCGGATGCAAAGAAGTGGTGATTGCTACACCTACAGATCAGGTAGGTAAAATCAATCCAGTCGTACTTTATACTGCCAACTTACTGGGAATTAAAAGAATATTAAAGCTTGGGGGTGCTCAGGCAATAGCGGCAATGGCATATGGAACAGAGTCTGTGCCCAAGGTTGATAAGATATTTGGGCCAGGTAATCAATATGTAACAGGGGCCAAGCAATTGGTAGCAAAAGATGCTGTCGCCATTGACATGCCAGCCGGTCCTTCCGAAGTGTTGGTATATTGTGATGAATCAGCAAAGTCTTCATTCGTTGCGGCTGACCTATTGTCACAAGCAGAGCATGGCGTAGACAGCCAGGTGGTTCTTGTCACTAATAGCAAGAAGAAGGCAGAAAAAGTGCTTAAGAAAATTGAGAAGCAATTAGAAAATCTTTCCAGGGCCGATTTGGCCTCAAAGTCGTTGGGCAATAGCATCGCCATTATTGTTGATAGCCGGGAACAGGCTTTGACAGTTATCAATGAATATGCACCAGAACATTTGATTATCAATGCGGAGAACGCAGATGCAATTGTTAAGGATGTTGTGAATGCGGGATCAGTATTTATTGGACCATATACCCCTGAATCTGCCGGAGATTATGCCTCTGGCACTAATCATACATTGCCTACCAATGGATGGGCATCCGCATATTCCGGAGTATCGCTGGACTCATATTTAAAGAAAATTACCTATCAGAAGATTACGGCTGATGGACTTAGAAAGCTTGGCCCAACCGTCGAACTCATGGCTGCTGCCGAGCAACTGGATGCGCATAAGAATGCTGTGACCGTGAGGTTGAAATCATTGGAAGAATGAAATTTATTGAATCGCTTCTAAGACCTCATTTGAGGAAGCTGGTTCCTTATAGTTCGGCGCGCGATGAGCATCAAGGAGCGGCAAATGTTTACCTGGATGCAAATGAGAATCCTTTTGGAACAGTGGGAGGAGGAGCATGGAACCGCTATCCCGATCCATATCAAACAAAACTCAAAGAGGCTATTTCTGGTATTAAGGAAATTGATGCTGCCAATATCTTTTTGGGTAATGGAAGTGATGAGCCCATTGACTTGTTGATCCGGGCATTTTGTGAGCCAGGTCAGGACAAGTTGCTCTGCTTTCCGCCAACTTATGGCATGTATCGGGTCTCAGCTGATATTCATGATGTGGAGATCATTGAAGTATTATTGACAGATGAATTTCAGTTGGATCTTCCTCATGCGCTTGACGCTTCAAAGCAAGCTAAAATTACATGGATTTGTTCACCCAATAATCCAACTGCGAACTCTATTCGACATGAACAAATTATGGAGTTGGTAAAAGCGACTACAGGTCTGGTTGTAGTGGATGAAGCCTATATTGACTTTGCGGAACAATCATCTTTGATTCGTGAGATCAAGCATCATGAAAATCTGGTAGTACTACAGACTTTCAGTAAGGCTTGGGGCATGGCTTCATTCAGGCTAGGCATGGCCTTTGCCAATATTGATTTGGTTCAAGTATTGAATAAGATAAAGCCTCCATACAACATCAGTGGGCTGGTACAGCATGAGGCGTACAAATCGTTGATGCATGAGGAACAAAAGAATGATTGGGTGGAAGAGGTTAAAAGTCAACGCAAGTGGTTACTGAGCCAATTGGAGCAATTAACACTTGTGAAAAAGATATTTCCAAGTGACGCAAACTTCTTGCTTGCTAGGTTTGATGAACCAACCCATGTTTATCAATATCTCTCTGGGCTAGGTATAGTAGTGAGGGACAGGAGCAAACAACCACGCTGTGAAGGATGTCTAAGGATTACAATTGGGACACCAACAGAAAATAAAATATTGATTCAAGCATTAAAGGACTTATCATGAGGCCCATATTATTTATTGATCGGGATGGAACGATCGTTGCTGAGACAGATGATGAAAAGGTAGATAAGGTGGAAAAAGTACACTTTCTGCCGGAGGTGCTCCATTTTTTGAGAAAAATAGGTAAAGAGACAGACTATCTCCTGGTCATGGTTTCGAATCAGGACGGATTGGGTAGTGAAGAATTTCCTTATGAGGAATTTTATCCAGTCCACAATTTTATCATGCGGTTGCTGGAATCAGAAGGAATCCATTTTGATAAGGTCCACATTGATGAACATTGGGAAAATGAGCATCACCCTAACAGAAAACCTGGTATAGGTATGTTGGGTGCTTACATGAAAGGCAACTATGATATTGCCAATTCCTATGTGATAGGCGATCGTGTCACTGATGTGCAACTAGCTCGGAATATTGGTTGCAAGGCCATTCATATTTGGGACGAACAAACCACTGATGCCGAGTTGACAACCACTGCCTGGTCGGATATTTATGATTACCTGGTTGCCGAAAGCAGGCAAGCTACAGTGCACCGCAAAACGGCTGAGACAGATATTTTGGTTGAAGTGAACCTAGATGGAACGGGAAAGACAAGAATCGATACAGGTATCGGATTCTTTGATCACATGCTGGATCAGATCGGTCGTCATGGTGGTCTTGATCTTAACATTCAGGTAAAGGGAGACTTGCACATCGATGAGCATCATACGGTGGAAGACACAGCACTTGCATTAGGAGAAGCTGTATTGAAGGCACTTGGCAATAAGAGAGGGATTAACAGATATGGATTCTTGCTTCCAATGGATGATGTGTTGGCACAGGTAGCGATAGATTTTGGTGGTAGACCCTGGATGATGTGGGAAGCGGAATTTAAGAGAGAGAAGGTAGGAGAGTTACCCACAGAAATGTTTTATCACTTCTTTAAGTCATTCTCTGACACAAGTAAATCAAACTTGAATATTAAGGCAGAAGGTGACAATGAACATCATAAAATAGAAGCCATTTTTAAGGCTTTTGCCAAGGCCATCAAAATGGCCGTAAAACGTAATGAAAATGAGTTGGAGCAATTACCAAGCACTAAAGAGGCATTGTAGCTAAATTGTATTTGTCTTGTAATTTCGACTCAGTGAAGTTGATGTACATAAATAAGAGCGGGCTTTGAGNNCTCAAAGCCCGCTCTTATTTATATGATTTTCGATCGCTTACAATTTCGGCTCCCAACCTTTTTCATATTCACGACTCCATTGGTTCATGGCTTTCTGATTATTCAGGATTTTACCTGTTTTACTATCCACGTCGATGCTCACTTCCAGATCTTGAGCAATATTACCCAAATGACATAAGTGTGTTGAGATGCTGGCATCATCAATTGGTGCCTTGAGCGTTTCACCTTTTGAAATGGCATTAAAGAAGTTTTGGATATGCTGAGTGGTCAGGTGATCAAAACCAGATGTATCAGAGGTATTGATCGAAGTTCCTATTTCTTTTTCAGACGTGAATTTCTTTTCGTTTCCTTTCAAGTCATACAGCGTGTAACCTCCACGATCCAGCAGAATGGACCCCTTTGTACCATAGATCATCGCTCCACGTCCTCTGTTCCATTGTCGCTGACCATTGCAGCTATTTCCTTCCCAGATGATAGACTTATTACCATCAAATTCGAAGGAAGCCGCCTGAGTGTCATAGTATTGCCAATCATCCCCCTTAAAATGTAATCTACCCCCCGCAGAAACAACTCGATTTGGGAATTCTACGCCTAGTGCCCATCTGCAGATGTCTATTTCATGGGTTCCGTTGTTGTGAATCTCACCAGTTCCCCAGGTTTTGAACCAGTGCCAGTTGTAAGGGTGTACATTGTCTCGGTAATCTTCCCTTGGGGCTGGTCCTTGCCAGAGGTCCCAATCCAGATAATCTGGGACAGCTACTTTTTCCCCTGTACCAATTGAACCACGTGTATTTGAATACCAGGCTTTGCCGTAGTAAACTTCACCGATGAGTCCTTCTCTAATGTCTTTTATTCCCTGGATAGAAGTAGCACCTGATCGTTGCTGGTTACCCATTTGACAAATACGACCTGTTTTTTTGTATACCTGAACCAATAGTTCATTTTCTCCAAGGTTGTGACTACAAGGTTTCTCAACATAGACGTCCTTTCCTGTCTGCATGGCCAAGATGGCCATAGGTGCATGCCAGTGCTCTGGAGTAGCAACAAATACCGCGTCTACATCTTTGTCTTCAAGTATTTTTCTGAAATCAGATTGGCCTTTTACTTTGTAGCCCAATGATTCTTTGGCTTTGCTGATAAATTCATCCTGTCTGTTTTTGTCTGCATCGCATGCATAAATGAGTTTAGCGTTTTCGCAGTAGGAGATAGCTTGAGTCAAAGCGTAAGAACGTCCGCCACAGCCAAACATGGCAACATTTATTGTTTCGTTTGGAGAAAATGCGAGTGTTTTGCCGGATGTGAGATAAAAAGTTGCACCTGCCCCGGCAATTGCTGAGTTTTTTAAAAAAATTCTTCTAGTTGATTTCATTTCTAGATGGTAAAAGTTTAGGCAAAATTCAATTCAGGGTAGTCTTTCCAGTATTTTATGGTGCCCTCATAGAGACAGTCGAGCGAAATTTGAACACACTTAGCAGTAGTGGCACCAGTCTTGATGTCTGAAATTATGGGTTTGTTTTCAGTAACTGAAGCGTGAAATTGTTTTAACGCATCAATGGTAGGATCATTGCCGGGAGCCTCCACTGGAGCACCTTTTCCGGCTTCCCAGGCTTTGATCGTTGCTCCTGAAACACCATCCACTAATCCTGTCTCTTTAAGCTCCTTGCTTTCAGCGTAGATTACTGCCGTGGTATAATCCAGTATTAGGGTGGCTTTAGATCCTAGCACCTTGATTTTGTAATCTTCAAACGAGTTGGTAGTGGTACAGGTAAATGAAGCATCCATGCCATTGTCATATTCCATGAGAAGGTGGATATTGTCATGTGTTTCACGACCATCTTTCCAATGATCTATACCTCCAAATCCAGTGAATTTAGCCGGTAATGATCCGCTGAACCAGTTGATGAAGTCTATCTGATGGGACATAAGTTCTGCAACCAGACCACCGGAATATTCTTTGTACATCCGCCAATTGATAAGGCGTTCATACTTTTCATCTTCAACGGGTCTGCGCCAGTTACCATTTCGATTCCATTGACAGTGAACGGCAGTTACTTCGCCAATATAACCTGATTGAATGATCTTAACTGCCTTCTTATAGAGAAGGCTGCTATGGTATTGATGCCCTGTCTGAAATACTTTATCGCTTCTTTTTTCCAGGTCGATGACGGATTGTATTTCACTGATACCTTTGGCCATTGTTTTCTCGCAAAAGACATGTTTGCCTGCTTGTATTGCAGCATTGGCTACTTCGTCATGAGTGCTGAAAGGAGTGGCGATGACTACAGCATCAATATCTTTTCGGTCGAGTAGTGCCCGGTAATCTTCAAATCCCCTAGCCTCGGGTGCAATTTCAAGCCCGTTTTTTAGTCTAAAGGGAAGGGTGTCGGCACATCCAACAAGACTGTATCCATCAATTTTATTCATCAAACGCATCAGGCCGGTACCTCTGCTACCGGTACCAATGACACCAACTTTCAACGGTTTCTGTTGTGCGCTAGCCAGTAATGACGGCCCCATAGCCAATGCACTTCCAAGGGCAATGCCATTATTTATAAACTTCCTTCTTTGCATGGGTTAATTCAATTCTCTTAACTTGATACTTCTATAACTCACGGTGTTTCCATGATCTTGTAACAAGATACTGCCTTCAGGCCATTGACCAAAATTGTCCCACTTCGCATATTTACTGTAAGCAACTAATGCGCTAAACATTTGAGAGAATCGATCATATTCGATCACTTTTTCATTGTTTAGCCAGTGTTCTACTTTTCCATTCTTTGCAACTATTCGTGCTTTGTTCCATTGTCCGACACCTCTGAATTGTTTGGGTCTACCTGGAGTGGAAAGATTTTCGGCGGTAATCAAGTCATATAATGAACCGACCGTTCTATTACCATTGACGCCTTGTTTGGCATCCGGATGCTTCTTGTCATCAAGGATTTGGAATTCGCAACCAATGGCCGATCCAGTCCCCTTATTTAGTGCTGGGTCAACATAGTACTTGATGCCGCTATTAGCACCTTCTGTAATCTTGAATTCTAGTTCGAGTTCAAAATTGGAAAACTTATCTGTTGTGATGATGTCACCCGGTCCTGTTGATTCTCCTCCATCGGTCGCAAGAACCGTCAATTCGCCATCTTTCATTTCCCATCCGCTTTCAGGGAACCCGTCTAATTTTGCACCTCTCCAGCCATCAGATGTTTTACCATCCCACAATAATCTAAAACCGTTTCTTTTTTCCCACTCTGTAATTTGGTTGACCATGAAGCTAATCTGATCTGTTTCAGGATTACGATCCCATACCAACTCATCAAATCCATTAGTAGCAATCCTGACGTTTTTCCATTTCACTTGAGTGCCTTCCAGCTCATCACCGACCGAATGTACCTGAAGTCCGATGAAACCTTCTGCCGTTAGGTCGTCAACCAAGCTTGCACAGTGCACACCGTTCAACCAGGTGTTAATTTCATTACCAATAGCTTCAATATGAAGTTTGTTCCAGGCGCCTCTTACCAGTGCATTTTGTGCTTGCGGATTTCGAACAAGCGGATACATCCAACCACGACGCGCTTCATCATAAATACCAGCACTCCATGCTCTGGGAGATGGATCCATTTCGATCTGATAGCCATGAACACGTCCATTTTGGTAGTCTGGCGTTGAAAGTGATCTTATCTGTACACCAGAGTTCATATCTGAGTCAATGTAAATATCCATTTCTAAAATGAAATCGCTATAAGTCTTGTCAGTGGTTAAGAAGGTGTTGGGTGTGTTTTTTACAGCAGTACCAACGATCTCACCATCGACTACTTCATAGGGTGCATTTCCTCCTTTGGTGGACCAACCATTTAAGTTTTTCCCATTGAATAAATCCGTCCATTGTGCATTACTCAATTGAGCGAATAAAAGTGAGAAAAATAGGGGAGTGATTCTTATGAACTTTTTCATCATGTCATTAAAAATTTGCCGAAATATAGCGAAGTGTACGTTAACGCAATCTTTTTTGAGCGTAAAAATTTGTAACGCAATAGTGAATTTTATTATTGTTAAATCAGCGTATAAGAGCGATGAAATCCGCAAGAATCATTACTTCTAAAACAAAAACGAGCGTACTCACTTTGTTCTTAAATTTCATGGCAATCCAACCTGTTATCAGCATCAACAAGGGTAAGATGACACCTGACAAAAGTCTTAACAGCGGTCTTCGACCATTGCATTTGTTCACTTCCTGAAAGAATGGAGATATACCAAGCGTGACTTTGCTGTCCACTTTAAGTTGGTTGTATAAATCTCCGGAAACAAAGAATTGACGATCTGTGGTTTTGACTTCATACGAAAAATGAAAATTGCGAGAAGCGTTATTGTGACTTTCCATTTTTCTACCTAAGTAGGTAATCGTTTCCTCGATTTCTTTGGATACAAAGGAATCAAGCAAAATGATCATCGCAATGATCGAGCATCCAATAAGAATGTATTTGGCAAAAGGATTCATGAGATGAAAATACCAAATCCAATTGAAATAGTCAGGCTTTCAGAGGCTTGGTTGAAACTACCAATTGAATTTGTTTGGATACTTGTGAAAATGAAGACTGAATGTTTGGCTTAAATACATAAATGGTCAATTATATTCTATATATAGCCGTTCATCAAAAATATTCTAAGATCATGAGTATGTGAATTTGCTAGTTTGATTATTGGAACAATACCTCACAATGATATTATTTCAAATAATTGATTAAATGTTGAAAATATGCTAAGTAAGTGATTCAAATGGTATGATCCATGCGATAAAATACCGTTGGAGTTGTGATATTCATTTTAGGAAGATCTCCATATACTTGAGTTTGTTAATCGATTATCGATTTACCTTTTAACCAACTAATACACCTGTACAATGAAAACAACCAGACGCCAATTATTGAAGACTAGCCTTCTTTCGATGGGAGGGTTAACCCTTTTACCTCATCTGAGTTTTTCTGAATCATGGAGAGCGCCTGTTCCTGTTGATGATGAAGGTCGCGCACTTTATAGCCCCTTTTTCAAGGAACATATTCCGGCAGAAATACCTGAAGTAGCTAAGCTGACTGCCAAACTCAATGCCAATGAAAATCCATATGGCCCAAGCCCATTGGCTGTTCAGGCACACAAGTTGGGCAGTGAAAAAGGAAACAGATATGCCTGGAAAGAGCTATTTCAATTGATGAACAATATAGCCGAGAAAGAAGGAGTAACGGCTGAAAATGTTCTTATGGGACCAGGATCTTCTGACTTGCTCGAAAAGGTAGGCATGGTCTTTTTCATGGAAGGAGGCAATATTGTTTCAGCCGACCCGTCATATATGTCCATGATAAATGTTGCCAAGGCAACAGGAGCTAGTTGGAAAGGAATACCCTTGAAAGCGGACTGGTCTCATGATCTCGACGCTATGGAAGCGGCCGTAGATGCCGATACCAAGTTGGTGTACGTATGTAACCCCAATAACCCAACAGGTAGCCTTACATCTTCTACCAAACTCATGGAGTTTTGTAAGAAGGTTTCAAAGAAAGCCCCAGTATTCATCGATGAAGCCTATATCGAATTTCTACCCGAGGAGGATCAGGAAAGCATGGTATCACTAGTTGCAGAAGGGTATGATGTGATAATAGCCCGTACCTTTTCCAAAATACATGGTATGGCAGGATTGCGAGTGGGATACGCAGTTGGTCAAAAGGAGACACTGGACCGCATTCAAAAGATAACAAGAGGAGGAATGGGAATTAGCTATCCATCAGTCATGGCAGCAATTGCCAGTATGAAGGATATTGAATTTCAGAAGAAATCCAGAAAGCTGAATACTGAATCACGAGAATATGTAGTCAGAGAACTTCAAAAAAGAGGATTTGACCTGGTGCCCTCGTATACAAGCTTTGTGCTGTTTCCAATATCGATGGAGGGTAAAACATTTTTGGAAAAAATGATGGCTCAAGGAGTTGGAGTTAGGTCTTTCAATATATTCGATAAAACATGGTGTAGAGTGAGTATGGGTACAATGGAAGAGATGAAAATCTTTGTCAAAGCATTGGATTCAACACTGAGCTAGTAACAGGGATTTGGAAAAAACTGTTGGTTTACTGCTGATAATTGGTTTGGGGCTATTGCTTCAAACCAAAATCAAGTCAAAGGAGCAATTGAAGGGAATTAAGCTGTTGATTCTTTCTATCGCACTTCCGGCGACCATTTTTGTCGCGCTCCTTAATGTTCGGTTAACACCAGAGCTGCTTCTATTGCCTCTGGCTGCCCTCATTCTCAACTTCGTATTTCTTGGGGTATTTCACCTGGTATTAAAGCAATATGGTCATATTTCGAGCAGAAATCGAACGATGCTCATGCTCATGCCGTCTTTGGCACCTGGACTTTCGTGTTTTCCCTTTATAGCTGAGTATTTGGGTGATGAACCTTTGGCTATGGCCGCCATGGCTGATGTAGGAAATAAGTTCTTTGTGCTCATTTTTCTATATACACTCGCGATGAAATGGTACTACGGTAAAAAGCAGGTTGGTGATCAATTAAATAAGAGTAGTGTAAAGGAGCTAATTGTTTCACTGCTCAATGAACCTATTAATATTGTCATGCTGCTGGCTTTTGCTCTGTTAGCGTTTGATATCAATTTACACACCTTGCCAACTTTTATTTCAATCCCGGTGGAAAGGTTAAGTGCAATAATGGCTCCATTGGTGTTGTTATTTATTGGCATGGCGGTGAAAATCAGGAAACAGGAGGTTACTTTTCTTTTGCAAATGCTTTCCCTGAGGGCTGGTATAGCATTTTGCTTGGCTGCAGCCGTGATTTACCTGCTCCCAGGTATTTCTGTTTCAATGGCTTTGCTCATTCTAGTATTTGGTCAAAGCTCTTGTAGCTTTTGGCCCTTTGCGCATATGAGTGTTGTCAATGAACTGGAAATGAATACTAAGCGAAAAACCTTCGATGTTGACATGGCTATTTCAGTGCTGGCACTGTCTTTACCTTTCTCGACGTTCATTATACTGGGAATTTTGTCCTTCCCTCAAATTGCCAATTACCCAATCTACATTTTTGGAATAGGGTTTTTGTTGATACTTGCTCATATGATACCAGCGACAGTGTCAAAGTTTAAAAGAACTGAATTGTCGCCATCAGCCCAATAGGAGGTTGGATTAGAAAATCCGAAGCAATTAATGCAATAGTCTGAAGACATATATTGACGATTTGGACAAGGAGGTGCACGAAACTTTGTCTAATTTGAGTGGATAGATTACGATAAATTTATCCTCATGGATCGCAGACAATTTGTAAAGAAAAGTTCACTAACATTTAGCGCTTTACCCATTTTACCTTCACTGGTTCGTACAGAGAAGTATTCCTTGGCCCTAATTGGCTGTGGTTGGTGGGGAATGAACATCCTTCGGGAAGCAATGGCGCATGGATCTTGTAAGGTAGTTGCGCTCTGCGATGTAGATGCAAATGCTCTTAGCTCGGTGAACGACCAAGTGAGGAATCTGTCAGGCGACCGTCCAAAACTTTACAAGGATTATCGGGAGTTAATACAAAGGCATAAACCTGAAATTGTGATCATCGGAACGCCTGATCACTGGCACGCGCTACCTGCAATTGAGGCGATGAAAAGTGGCGCACATATTTACCTTGAAAAACCCATTGGCCATACCATAGGAGAAGGACAGGCAATTTTGGCAACCGCAAGAAAATACGACCGAATTGTGCAGGTGGGAACCCATCGCAGAGTCTCAGATCATAATATTTCAGCAATGGAATTTTTGAAGTCTGGTAAGGCAGGTAAGATTAGTCAAGTAAGATGTTTCATTGCATATGGAGGTGGTGCGGGGACAATTCAACAAGATAGTGATCCACCAGTAGGTTTAGATTGGGACTTTTATGTTGGCCCTGCTGAGGAAACTGCATTCAATTCATCCATTCATCCTAGGGAATTCAGACAATTTTTGAATTTTGCAAATGGAACAATGGGTGATTGGGGAATACATTGGTTCGATCAGGTGCTGTGGTGGGCAGAGGAGAAGTACCCCAAAACAGTTTACTCAACAGGGGGAAGATATGTTAAAGAGGATAATACAGATGCCCCGGATACACAGACAGCCATTTTCGAATTCGAACAATTTAATCTTACGTGGGAACATCGACTTTGTGCTCCAAATGGACACATTGATAGAAATGTTGGCTGCTTCTTCTTTGGAGAGCTAGGTACACTTCATTTGGGCTGGAGAAATGGTTGGACTTTCTACCCAAAAGGAAAAAACAAAGCTCCCATCAACTACAAAGCAACCTTGCATGAACCGGATTGGCAAAATATACCAGAGTTATGGACTGATTTTATCACATCAATTGAAAGCGAGAAGAGACCCATATGCGACATAGAAATCGGGCATCAAGCAACTAACATGAGCCTGCTAGGCATGATGTCCTACAAACTTGGAAGAAGTGTCCAATGGGATGGAGAGAAAGAGCAGATTGTTGGTGATCAGGAAGCAAATAAACTGCTGAGAAGAAACTATCGCGGAGAATGGGAATATCCGGTAATATGACTGATTTCTTCGAAAACAAAATTGTCCTCATCGTTGGAGGAGCTTCGGGCATGGGACGTGCTACTGCGTTAGAAGCAGCTGCCAGAGGTGCAAAGGTGACAATTGCGGATCTAAGCGATGAGTTTGGAAATGCATTGTCGCGGGAATATGCAAATATTTCTTTTAAGAAAGCAGACATCACGAGCGCTCAGGATTGCAAGCACCTGGCTGAGTTTATTCAATCTGAGCATGGACAATTAGACTTTATTTGTAATTCAGCAGGTTTACAAACCTATGGTACAGTGGATACTACGTCTGAGGAAGATTGGGATCGATCATTGAACGTTAACCTGAAGGGTATGTTTTTGGTAATCAAATCATGTGTTGATTTGATGCGCAATGCAGGTGGTGGGGCAATTGTCAATATTAGTTCTGTCCAGGCCATGTCATGTCAGGAAAATGTGTTGGCATACGCCACCTCTAAGGGAGCAGTTGTTTCAATGACACGTTCTATGGCGCTGGATCTCGCAAAGGACAATATTCGGGTCAACTGTATATGTCCAGGGTCAGTCGATACACCAATGCTTAGGTATGGAGCATCCAAACATGGAGAGTTGGATAAAGTACTTAAAGAATGGGGCGATTTTCATCCCATTGGACGCATTGGTAAAGCAGAGGAAATTGCTAAGACTGTCCTCTTTCTTTGGTCTCCGGATTCAGCCTTTATGTTAGGACAATCGCTCGTCGTTGATGGTGGTTTGATCAGTAAGATTCTTTAATCAAGAGTTGTGCTTATTTGTACAATCTGATATTTCATTTGCATTTTTTGATATCATTTTAGACTATGATTTATGATGGATTTTTGTGTGTCTAAATCAAGTCTTCTCAATGATGGATCAAATGCGATTCGAATCAAATAAACAGCTATTTCATGCTTTTTTGTTAGAAATGTGAGGATGAGCCATTGTTTTAGGGTATAAACCTGTTCAGTTTAAAATGGTCTTATTTCTAATCGTAAGTCAGGTGTTTCGAGGTATTGGATAATTTCAAATTTATCTTTTTTGACTATGTTTATCTGAAGTGAATTAAGATATGGCTTCAACTGTAAATGAATTTGAACGAACCCCGGTACCATCGGCTAGTCAGCGTGGGTGGAAAAGTTTTCTAGGCATGTATGCCGGAGAGCACGCAGCTGGAACGGAGTTTGTCATCGGACCTTTATTCCTAACTGCCGGAGTAAGTGCCTTTGATTTAATTGTTGGCTTATTGATAGGGAATTTTCTGGCTGTACTAAGTTGGCGATTCCTTACAGCAGAGATTGCTGTCAAACATAGACTTACACTTTATTATCAGCTAGAAAGACTTAGTGGGAAAAGATTGGTGATTATTTACAATTTGGCTAATGCGCTATTATTCTGTTTTTTGGCTGGATCTATGATCACGGTATCTGCTACTGCTGTGGGGATTCCTTTTGACATGCCCATGCCTAGGTTGACGGATACACTACCTAATGGGCCATTATGGATTCTGATCGTTGTGCTCGTTGGAGTGGTCATCACGATAATTGCCGCCAGAGGTTACAATAGCGTAGCAAAGGCTGCAAATTGGATGTCTCCGCTGATTGTAACTGCATTCATCGCAGCTGGGATTGTGGCTTTATCTCAGCTGAACGTAACCTCTTTTGGTGCCTTTTGGGAAATTTGGGGTGAAGGATCCGATCCGTTTCCAGGACAGTTAAAATATACATTTTGGCATGTGGTCATATGGTCATGGTTTTGCAATGGCGCAATGCATATTGGAATGTCTGATTTAACCGTGTTTCGATATGCAAAAAGTGCAAGTGCCGGTTGGACAACAGCCGCTGGCATGTATGTGGGGCACTACATCGCCTGGATTGCGGCCGCATTATTATATGCAGTGTATCTGAAATCACCAGAAGGCGCTGCATATTTGGCCCAGGGAGAAGCACCACCAGTTGCTCCAGGTCCTTTGGCATACAATGCGATTGGTGTATTTGGCATTATAGCTGTGATTCTGGCGGGATGGACGACAGCCAATCCAACGATATATAGATCAGGACTGGCATTTCAGGCCATAATGCCTAAGTCATCCACTTACTGGATGACTATTCTTGCAGGTGCCATTGCTACGATTGCCGGCATATTTCCTGCGTTTGCTATGAAACTACTGGGATTTGTGGCATTGTACGGTTTCATACTCGCTCCAATTGGTGCCATTATAGTCGTTGATCATTTCTTTGGTGAAAAGCTTAAGAATAGAAATTATTCTGGTGATTTTAATATGACTGTTTTTATAGCTTGGGCTTTCTCTGGTGGCGTATTCTACTGGATTTCTATCCAATTTGATGTGTTTCTTTCATTTTTGACATTACCTGCATGGTTGCTTTGCGGGGGGCTTTATTATGTGATCAATATCAAAAAGAATCGATGAATTTATGGTGATGACAATGTAGGGTCATTCTACATTAATCCGTCTTAAGTCACTTGGATTAAGACCGGTTTTTTGCTTAAAAAGTCTACTGAAATATTGAAGAGACTCAAAACCGAGATCAAAGCAAATGGATTTAATGCTTTTGTCAGTAGTGGTAATCCATTCCCGGGCTTTTAAGATTTTCAGGTCAATCAAGTATTGATTGGGAGGCTGGCCGGTATAATTCTTAAAGATTTTTCTAAAATTAGAATAGCTCACATTAAACAGAGCGGCCAATTGATGCATGTCGATTGTGTTTCCTAAATTCTCCCATAAGTATCGCTTGGTCTTAACTATGAGCTCTTCTGTTTCTTTCTCTCGTCCCTTAAAGTCTTTCCTGCGATACTCAGATATTACCTGACCTAAGATTTCCAATAGGAGTCCAGATATTACCTGATGATATCCCGGGCGTTGATGACCAGCAAAATCCTGTATTTTGTCATAGGCGTTGATCATTTCTGTATGAATACCACATTGAATGATGGGTTTGTCGGGGGATAATTGAGCATTGGTCATGAAATGATTCGACAGATCACCCTTGAATCCTATGTATCTCTCTGTCCAACCAGTTTCGAGTACAGGTCGATATCGATGATGTACACCGGGAAACAATATGATGCAGTCACCGGCTTGCACTTTATAAACCTGATCTCTGGATTCAAAAGTCCCCTGACCCGATACGATGTAGTTAATTTGAAATTCATCCAGTACTCGACCATTTTCCCATTGGAAGAAATAGCCAGAAGGATGCTTGGAAGATGGGTATGCAGTTCCAGCCGGAATAGTGCTTCGACCAACGACGGTAAGATAGATGCCCCAGTTTTTGTCGGTCTCACTGGCATTAAGATATTTCAGAAAATCCTTCACATTGCCAAAGTCAAAAAAGACAAGTCAATTATCAATTTGTGTAATCATATCGCTAATATGTGAAAATATCTTTGTAATCAGATAATTATTATAAGTCAAAAAAGACAAGTTATGTCAAGGATTGGTGTAGAATCAGAATACAAGCATGTAGACTATTTATGGGATGATAAAATTGCTGGAGCAAAAGACAATGAGGTAGACTTGTTGCTTTACAGGTCCAATATTTTAGGGGCAGATTTGAGGATCACCAATTATGGAGGCGGTAATACGAGTTGTAAGTCTTTTGAAAAGGACCCATTATCTGGAGAAGAGGTAGAGGTGATGTGGGTGAAAGGCTCTGGTGGTGATATTGGTACTTTGAAGAGAAGCGGCCTGGCCGGTTTATATCTTGATAAGCTGAGAGCACTGAAAAATGTATACCGGGGTTTGGAGTTCGAAGATGAAATGGTCGCCCTTTTCAATCATTGCATTTATGACTTGAATTCAAAAGCTCCTTCGATTGATACCCCATTGCATTCAATGTTGCCTTATAAACATATTGATCATTTGCACCCTGATGCAGCCATTGCTATTGCAGCATCGAAAGATGGTGAGCGTATTATGAAAGAAGTCCATGGCGAAAATTTCACATGGATACCGTGGCAAAGGCCCGGATTTGATTTATCACTAAAATTGGAGGCAGCAGTCAACGAAAACCCAAACCTAGAAGGTATCTATCTGGGAGGACATGGTTTGTTTACCTGGGGAGATACAGCCAAGGAATGCTACATCAATTCGCTCAACGCCATAGAGAAAGCGAGCACTTATCTGGAAGCGCAGTATGGAAAAAAACGACCAGTGTTTGGTGGAGCTAAGCTCAGCTCATTGGATAAAACGAATAGGATGGATCAGGCAGCTACCCTTGCGCCTGTATTAAGAGGACTTGCGTCCAGCAGTGCATTGATGGTGGGGCATTTTACAGATGACGACAGAGTACTGGAGTTTGCTAATAGTCATGACCTTGACAGGTTAGCCCCACTCGGCACTAGTTGCCCGGATCATTTTCTGAGAACCAAAATTCAACCTCTGGTCTTGGATATTCCAGCGGATATAGACCTGTCAGATTTAGCTGCGATTAAAAAACAAATAGCGCCAGTTTTCGAGCAGTATCGAAATGTTTATACGACGTATTATGAGATGCACAAACGGGCTAATAGCCCTGCGATTCGGGACGCCAATCCTGTTGTAATTATTTGGCCGGGAGTG
Organism: Cyclobacteriaceae bacterium; assembly: GCA_049115695.1. Classification (GTDB taxonomy): domain Bacteria; phylum Bacteroidota; class Bacteroidia; order Cytophagales; family Cyclobacteriaceae; genus JAGDZR01. The sequence goes on from JAGDZR010000012.1 coordinate 213,632, forward strand.
GGAATGTTTACCTATGCTAAAAACAAACAAACAGCACGCGTAGCAAGTGAATTTTATATCAATGCCATCAATGTGATGAAAGGAGCAGAAGCAGCTTCTGAATATGTAGCGCTACCGCTTCAGGAGGCTTTCGATATAGAGTACTGGCTGCTTGAAGAAGCAAAACTGCAACGAATGCCGAAAGAAAAACCACTGTCAAGAAAAGTAGCCTTGATCACAGGAAGTGCTGGTGGAATAGGAAAGGCGATCGCAGATCGATTTGCTGAGGAAGGAGCCTGTGTGATGCTTTCGGATATTGATGAAGACCGAGTTAAGGAAGCTGTCAAAGATTATGGTAGTGATGCAGCCAGCTGTGTAGCATTGGATGTCACAGATGCCAATAGTGTTAAAAATGCATTTAAGAAAGCTAGTCTCGAGTTTGGAGGTGTGGACATTATTGTGAACTCTGCAGGGCTGGCGATTTCAAAGCCAATTGGAGAGACAACAGAAGCTGATTATGATCTGCTAATGGACGTACTTACCAAGGGGCAATTTGAAGTATGTAAAAGTGGTGTTGCAGTGATGCGGGCACAGGGAATAGGTGGTGATATCGTCAATATTGCCAGTAAGAATGGACTGGTCTCCGGACCTAACAATGTGGTCTATGGAACAGCAAAGGCCTCTCAGCAACACATGAGTAGACTGTTGGCTGCTGAACTAGGTCCGGATAAAATCCGCGTCAATGTAGTCAACCCTGATGCCGTAATCGAGGGCAGTAAAATATGGGAAGGTGCTTGGGCAGAGGGAAGGGCCAAAGCCTATGGGATAACGGTAAAGGAGTTACCTGCTCATTATGCCAAACGAACACTTCTGAATGAGATTATTGGAACAAGAGACATAGCCAATGGTGTTTTTGCATTTGTTGGGGGTGATCTCAAAAAGAGTACTGGAAACATCCTAAACGTGGATGGTGGAGTGGCTGCTGCATTTGTAAGGTAATATTCCAACCCTAACATTATCCTCATGATAGAACAAAAGAAAATTGAACAACACAATGATGTATATCTCGGTGCACATCAACGTGATTTTAGTTACCTGCAATCTAGACTAATAGATAATGGACTAGATGTAGAAGCGATTATCAAAAAACTTCAGGCATTTCAGGTCGCTATACCAAGCTGGGCTTTGGGAACTGGAGGGACAAGATTTGGACGATTTTCCGGAGCTGGTGAGCCTGGAAGCTTGGAAGAGAAAATTGAAGATGTAGGACTGCTGCATCAACTCAACGCATCAAGTGGGGCCATTAGTCTGCATATTCCCTGGGATATTCCCAAGCGCGCTGAGTCGATCATCTCATTGGCTAAAGCCAATAATCTGAAATTTGATGCAGTCAATTCTAACACTTTTCAAGACCAATCTGGTGATGATCATTCATATAAGTTTGGGTCGTTGTGCCACACTGATGAAGGAGTTAGAAGACAGGCAATCGATCATAATGTTGAGGTAATCAAATACGGTAAAGCTTTGGGATCCAAGGCATTGACTGTCTGGCTGGCGGACGGTAGTACATTTCCAGGCCAACAAAATTTTCGAGGTGCGCTCACGCGAACTTTGGATTCGCTTTCAGCTATCTACGATCAACTTCCCAGCGACTGGACGTTGTTGTTGGAGTATAAACCGTACGAACCCAATTTTTACTCAATGGTAATTCCGGATTGGGGGACATCCCATCTTTTGGTCTCAAAGCTTGGAGACAAGGCTCGGACATTGGTTGATCTGGGGCATCATTTACCTAACAGCAATATTGAGCAAATCGTTGCAGTATTGATGATGCAGGAGAAGCTAGGTGGGTTTCACTTCAATGACAGTAAGTATGGGGATGATGACCTAACTGTCGGCAGCATCAAACCGTATCAGCTATTTCTGATTTTTTGTGAATTGATCGCTGGTATGGAGGAAACACAAAACCCGGAATTGAGCTGGATGATTGATGCAAGTCACAATCTAAAAGACCCATTGGAGGATCTCATACAGTCTGTCGAAGCGATTATGATTGCCCATGCGCAGGCATTGATCATGAACCGAGATGCTTTGAAACATGCACAGGAACAAAATGATGTCGCTGCATGTCAAGAGCTGCTACAGACTGCATTTCGGACCGATGTTCGATCATTGATAGCTGAGGCTAGATTAAGGTCTGGGGCAGCATTACAACCTCTCACTTTATACCGATTATCTGAAGCCAGAAAGCAACTCATCGACCAACGCGGATCCTCCACAATAGCCACAGGATTATAATGCCGCAGGAGGTCATTGCAGTATTTGATGTTGGCAAGACAAATAAGAAATTCTTCTTGTTTGATAGGTCATTCAAAGTTGTGCATCAGACATACATCCGCTTTGATGAAATCCCGGATGACGATGGCTTCCACTCTGAGGACCTATATGCATTAGCAAACTGGATCAAACAGACGTTTGAAGAAATCATCTCTAATCAGTCATATAGCGTAAAGGCGGTAAATTTTTCAGCATATGGTGCATCATTGGTGCATTTGGATGTCAAAAACGAGCTAGCTACCCCTTTTTACAATTACTTGAAGCCATTACCGCGCACGATTGAAGATAAGTTCCTAGGACATTTCAAAAGTAAAGAAGACTTTGAGTTAAGGACGGCCAGTCCCTATCTGGGCATGCTTAACTCAGGCATCCAGTTGATTTATTTAAAATACGCCAAACCTAACTTATTTCAGCAGGTGGAAAGGACTATACATTTTCCGCAATACCTGAGTGGCATCATTACCGGGGAGTTCATGACAGATTACATGAGTATTGGCTGTCACACAGGCCTGTGGGATTTTGGTAATAATGACTATTCACACTGGCTGACCGCAGAGGGAGTTCAGTCGAAACTATGCCAACTGAAATCCGATGCTTTCAAGATGGTTTCAGGAGTAAAGGTTGGAAGAGGAATACATGATAGCTCGGCAGCATTGATGCCTTATTTATCAGAGCATATGGATCCGTTTGTGCTGATATCAACCGGAACGTGGAACATCAGTATGAATCCTTTCAATCATGAGCCGCTGAATTCTGCGGAACTCAAACTTGATTGTTTGAATTACATGACTTCAACTGGAAAATCAGTGAAGTCTACCCGGTTGTTTTTGGGAAATCATCTGCGTGAAACCGTCAAAAAATTGGCTGAGTTCTTTAATGTGGATTATGAGGATTACAAGCAAATAGGATGGAAGCCTGAAAGAGTAAATAAGTGTGATTCCAGTAGGCAATTGCTGTTTGATCATAAAGTTTTATTACCTGAAAGATTTGGATTTACAAATAGTGAACAGTCAAATTTTTCAATGTTCCCTAGTTTTGAACTAGCAGTTCATCAGCTATTTGAGGAATTAACAGATTTGCAGGTAGCTTCCTTGCACGTCGTTCTTGGAGACGTAAAAGACATCTTCGTGGATGGGGGATTTGCAACGAGTGACCTGTTTTTATCACTACTTGCGAAAAAACTCCCAGAGCACCGGATATATTCCTGTGAATTTGGAATGGGGAGTGCATTAGGCGCTGCGCTTCAAGTCAGTGAACATGGATTGCCTGAAGACTATTTTAAGGATCATTACAAAGTCAAACTTTGGGGTACCCAGTAAATGAAGTAACATCAGTGGTTGATGGATAAATGTGCAATAGATGCTGCCTATTCTGTTGGGTCAGATCAAACGATGGAAGTGATGGAAAACTGCCAGGGCAGGCAAACCTTAGGATTTGTCAAGTCAAATATTTGAATAACCTTGCATGTAGATCACCCATTTCATTCTCTATCATGACAACAAGAAGAAATTTTACCAAATTGAGTGGGTTGACGGTTTTAGGATCAGCTGTTGCTCCGTTGACTTTCGGCCAATCAAAAGATGACATAGGGACTATGTTACATAATACATTGAATCAATCAAAACCTATGGGCGTACAAGCATATTCTGTGCGTCAGGCCCTTTCGAAGGATTTTCAGGGATCAATGAAGCAGATCGCTGATATTGGTTATCAATTTATTGAAGGCTATGGACTGGGATTGGATGGAAAGCTTTTTGGTATGTCTCCTGTAGACTATAAGAATATCGTGGATGACCTGGGGATGAAATTAATCTCGACGCATACCACGTATTTCACCCCGAAAGATGCAGGTAAGGTAATTGAAGCTGCTGGTGAAAGTGGGGTCAAATATTTGGTTATTCCCTACCTGGATGACGCACTGCGTGACGATTACTACCAAATAGCGGCAAACCTGAACGCCGTTGGTGAGCTCTTCAAAGGTTCGGGCATTAAGTTTTGCTATCACAATCATGCCTTTGAATTTGAAAAGATGAATGGTGAGATTCCTTTGGACATTCTCATCAAGGAAACTGATCCTGAATTGGTCTCATTCGAAGCAGATTTGTACTGGATCAAAAGAGGGGGCTATGATCCCTTGACTTATCTTAAGCAGTATCCTGGCAGATTCAGCTTATTTCATGTGAAGGATGCCGCTAAAAATTTGAAGCAAACTACAGTCGGAGCAGGCACGCTTGATTTTGAGTCGCTAATCAATGCCAAAAACGAGTTAGGGCTGGAGTATTACTTTGTGGAAGACGAAAGGACAAAGGATCCATTCGGTAATATCAGCAAAGCCTTTGATCATATGATGACGCTCGATATTTGATGAGGTAAGGAGAAACTCGAGTGCATTAAGATATTTGTCAAGTTATGTCAATGATCGTGATATAGTGAGTCTATTTTAGGAAATTGAGTATTAATAGCCGTTATTCATGTACTAAGCATACTGTGAGTAAGCGCTAATCTGATCATAATCAAAATGAGCATGCGAAAGAATCTTAATGTATTTTGTTACGTTTTTATTGGGGCAATCCTATTTAGTTGTAGTCAGCCAACTGAAAAAGAGGCTGTTGTTGAAGAAGCGCCTCTTAATATCATTTTCATTATGTCGGATGACCATGCCTATCAGGCTATCAGTGCCTATAGTGATCATCTCATCAAAACACCTAATATCGATCGGATAGCCAATGAAGGAATGTTGTTTACCAATGCTTGTGTAAGCAATTCCATTTGCGCCCCATCCAGGGCGACTATTCTCACGGGCAAGCATACCCATCTCAACGGCAAGGTGGATAATCGCATGCAGTTTGATACTACTCAAACTACTTTCCCAATGTTGTTTCAACAGGCAGGCTATCAAACCGCCATGTTTGGGAAGTTACATTTTGGTAATAATCCTAAGGGCGTTGATGAATTCACCATTCTACCTGGGCAGGGAAATTATATCAATCCGGATTTCATCCATAATGGTAAGGATACTACGATCATGGGTTATGCAACAGATATCATTACTGATCTTTCCATTGATTGGATTGACCAGAAAAGGGATCAGGACAAACCCTTTATGATGATGTATTTGCATAAAGCACCTCATAGACCTTGGTGGCCAACTCCTGAGAAATTTGCTGAGTTCTCGAAAAAGGAGTTTCCACTTCCTGAAACACTATTTGATGACTATAAGGGTAGGGGAACAGCTGCTGCTACAGCAGAGATGAATTTATTGAAAGACATGAAATACGAGCACGATTCCAAGGTGTACCCAGAAATAATTGCTGAAATGGGAACTGCAGTCACACCTGAGGTTCCGGCCTGGAAGAACGCTTTTTACGGACCCTACAATCGTGCTACGGCTGAGCAAAAAGCACAGTATAAACCAACACTCGATTCGATTAGCGATTTCTTCAAGAAGAATTGGCCTAGGATGACGGATCGTGAAAAGATGATTTGGAAGTATCAGCGATACATGCAGGATTACCTGGCTTGTATTTCCTCGGTGGATGATAATGTAGGTCGCCTTTTGGACTATCTGGATGAAACAGGATTGAGTAAAAATACCATGGTGGTTTATACCTCAGATCAGGGGTTTTACCTGGGTGAACATGGCTGGTTCGATAAGCGTTTCATTTATAACGAGTCATTCAAAACACCATTATTGGTTCGATGGCCTGGAAAGATTAAGCCTGGTTCCACTTCTGATGAAATGGTACAGAACCTTGACTTTGCTCAGACCCTATTAGGAGCTGCCGGCATAGCTGCACCTGAAGATATGCAGGGAGAGAGCCTGGAACCCTTACTCACTGGAAATGTCGATCAGTGGACAAGAGACGCTGTTTACTATCACTACTATGAGTATCCGGCTGTTCATATGGTTAAGCGTCATTATGGTATTGTAACCAAGGATTTTAAGCTCGTCAAGTTTTATTATGATGTAGATGAATGGGAACTGTATGATCGCAAGAATGATCCGCAGGAAATGCGAAATGTGTACAATCATCCGGAGTACCAGGATGTGGTGATGGAGTTGACACAGCAGTTAAGCGATCTACGTGTATACTACAAGGATTCTGAGGAGTTGGATAACGAATATCTTGATATTTGGAGAGAGCGGGGATGGATCGATAATTAGTCTGTCATTCTTCAGAATGAGTCGACAGATCATTCGTTGTTATGTATTGATTGAATAGCTAAATTGTTATGATGAATAAATGCTTGATTTTCTGTTTGCAGCTTTTTCTGTTTGCGTGTAACGAGAATGTGAAAGAGGACCGACCCAATATTTTGTTAATCATGGCAGATGACATGGGTTACTCAGATATTGGATCCTATGGTGGCGAAATTGCTACGCCTCATCTGGATCGGCTTGCAGAAGAGGGTATGCGGTTTACCTCATTTTACAACATGGCCAAGTGTAATCCAACCAGGTCTAGTTTGCTTACTGGATTGTACCGAGGAGGTAATGGTGCAGTACATTTGGCTCAATTGACACGTCGGGCTGGTTATTTCAACATCATGAGTGGGAAAGAGCACTTTGATGGCTGGGTGCCGGCTTATTGTAAAGCTGAAAATGTATTTGATCACTCCTTTTATTTCTGGGCTACTACAGAGTACTTTTTACCACCGTCAGGGAAGTTTGAGCGACCTTTTTACTTAGAAGGAAAGAAACTAGATGCTTCAGAGATTGAATATGAGCAAGCTCCAATGTACAAAACCGACTTCATCACGGATTATGCCATAAGGTGGTTGGATGAAGCATTTGGACGAGACGATCCCTTTTTTATGTATCTACCCTATCATGCTGCACACTATCCTCTTCAAGCCAGACCAGAAGATATTCAGAAGTATCGGGGCACCTACAAAAAGGGCTGGGATCAGCTAAGGGATGAAAGGTTTGTTAAGCAGCAACAACTTGGCGTCATTCCAAAAAATGCAACATTAAGTCCTCCGGAGGGAAACAAAAACATGTTTCGAGGACCGCTAACACCTGCATACAAGGATTACTACCCCTGGGAAACTCTCACCGCTGACCAACAGGATTCCTTAGATTTGGAAATGGCTGTATATGCCGCAATTGTTGATAGAATGGATCAGAACATTGGACGTGTTCTTTCCAAGCTGGAACAAGCCGGAAAGTTGGATAATACGATTGTGATGTTTTTGATTGACAATGGTGCTTGTCCATTTCAGACCAATAAAGTTGAGGATGTACAACCTGGACCCGCAGATTCTTACTGGTCACTTAGGAGTACATGGGCCAATGCTTCCAATACGCCATATCGTCAGTTCAAGCAATGTGGTCATGAAGGAGGAAGTCATACGCCATTTATTGTGCGTTGGCCTGGCAAAGTAGCAGCAAATAGTTTGACGGATCAACCTGGTCATGTTGTAGATATGTTACCCACGTTTATAGACATATTGGGAATCGATTATCCTGATTCCATTAATGGACATAAAACCCTAAAACCTCATGGTAGTTCTCTGATGCCCATACTGACCGGAAATGAGAGAATAGAACCGGCTTACTTTATTTCAGGAATGCCCAGGTTTCGTATGTACCGATCCGGGGATCATAAAATTGTCAAACTCAATGATGGACCATGGGAAATGTATGATCTCGCCAACGATCCTGTAGAACTATATGATATTGCAGATGAATGGCCTCTGAAGGTGCAACAGCTAAGCCAACAACTGGATTCAGTAGAAGCCTCATTTGAGATGTCCAGATGATTAAACTTGCAGGTTGATCGACTCGATAGGATTCGTATGGTTTTTTATAAACCTTAGTATATTCAGCTATTTAATTCGTGAAATAACCTTGGTTGTCCTTAAATAATTAAAAGTATGCTAGATCTTGGATTTGTGAGCGCCATTCTACCCCATCAATCTTTTGAAGGAGTAGTTGATTACGCGGCTGAAAATGATTTCAAATGTATAGAGTTAATGTGTTGGCCAAAGGGCAAAGCAGAAAGGCGATATGCTGGAGTCACCCACATAGATGTTGACGTACTTGACGAGGGACGAATCAATCATATCCAATCATATTTAATTCAAAAGGGAGTATATGCATCGGCTTTGGGTTATTATCCCAATCCGCTTGATCCGGATCAATCCAAATCGGTCGTCTATGTAAACCACATCAAATCTTTAATCAAATCAGCTCAGAAGCTCGGTATACCTAGAGTTAATTCATTTGTAGGAAGAAATGCAGCTGAATCCGTAGAATGGAACCTGGATAGGTTCAGGGAGATATGGCCTGATATTGTAAAGTTGGCTGAACAATGTCAAATCAAGATTGGTATTGAGAATTGTCCAATGCTATTTACGAAAGATGAATGGCCAGGTGGTCATAACCTTGCGACTACACCTGCTATTTGGGATCAGATGTTTGAAGCTATTCCGAGTGAGAACTTTGGTTTAAATTATGATCCATCCCATTTGGTATGGATGCAGATGGATGAAGTCCAACCTATTTACGATTATGCTGATAAGTTATTTCACATTCACTTGAAGGATGCCAAGGTATACAAGCACAAATTGGATCGAGTTGGCATCATGGCATACCCATTAGATTTTCATTCTCCGAAGTTACCTGGACTAGGAGACGTTAGATGGAGAGATTTTTTTTCGGCCTTGACTTCAGTCAGATATAGTGGACCTGTCTGCATTGAAGTAGAAGACAAAGCCTATGAGGGATCAGAAGCAGAAGTTTACGCTGCATTGCGTACAAGCCGAAACTATCTCAAACAGTTTTTAGGGTAGGTGAGTAAGGGGGCTGCCAGTCAAGTCTGTATTCGTTGAATTATGAATGTTTCAATACTGCATTTCAATAATCATGAAAACCTTTCCCTGCTAGTATTTTGGGGATACACTTTTCGATTCTGGATATTCTTGTTTTGGATTGTTTAGGTTGAGAAATATGTAATATATATCCTCGTTGACGCCCTGGGGTCAATTTTGCAAATGCAGTTTTTAAGTTCACATCATTGGCCATAATATGTACCAATTCTTCGGGCATTGGTTCCGGTGCTTTTTTAAATGCAACTTTGAGTCCTGCCTTTTCAACTTCAATAGCTTCTAATATATACGACTTAATGACTGACGCCAGGTCAAGTATTTGCTTGTGATCTGTAAATCGAAATTGTTTCGAGGCTTGAGAATTATCGCCAGGAGAAAAAAGCAATTTTTCAGGATCCTTTAATAATGACCCTTTGAAAAAAGCGATGGTAGCGTATCCTTTGAATGCTGTAACCAACAAGATGTTTTTACCTTGATACGTATAGCATGGTTGTGACCATTTATAGGTTTCGTCCAACTCACATTCCAGTACTATCTGTCTCAGTGCTATCAATTCAGGCTTCCAGCTATGTACCTTACATTCAGGTGTTTGATACAATGAGCAACGACCGCATCCTTCTTTCAGGTATAAATCAATTTTTGAATTCAATTTTTATCTATTCCTTGATACCATTTTGAGTAAAGGTAGTTGAATCCGGTTCAAGGGAATCTCAGTGCATTATTGAAAAAACAAAAGTCACTTCATTGCTAAAGTGACTTTCAATTTGCTCCAAGAAAGAATTGTCTTTAATCTTTATTCTTTGCGATTATTTTACCTGCAGGTTTTTTGGGCTGCTGAGGAATCTCTATTGTTTGCTTTTCTATATTCCAGGGCTTATAGTTTTTGGCCATCGGACCTTTGAGTCCTTGCTTTGGATTGTTGAAAACGACAGGAATTAATATTGAAGTGTCAAGTTCTTGGTTGCCAGCTCGTTGATTTTTTGCAGCAGCTCCTTTTACGTCCTCTTTATCTACAGTGTAAACGGCTTTGTCAACTTGCTCATATTTCCAAGGCTTGTAGTTTTTTGCAGCTGGGCCTTTGAGAGAGTTTCTACTCTGAGCGACAACCATTGAAGCTCCAAAATATATTGCGATTAATAGTAAACTATACCTTTTCATAATTGCGTCATTTATGTTCTAACATCTATACAAATAAACGTTGGATATGAGCACGCGCCATTCCCGATAAATATCGAAATTATTTTAAGCAGTTATATCGAGCAGCTTATCCGTATAAATACGGAGAGGACTAAATGATCTTGAGCCGAACTGACTTTTTGATTAATTCAGCGGTGTTTTGAACCTGTAATTTCTTCATCATATTCATGCGATGAGTCTCAACCGTTCGGGTGCTGACAAAGAGTATATCAGCAATTTCTTTGGTGGTTTTGCCCTCTGAGACAAGGTTTAGTACTTCAATCTCTCTTTCTGAAAGCTTTCCATCAGTGTCACCTTCAATCGACATATTTCCAATCATGAGTTCTGATATCTGCTGGTTAAAGTACTTCTTACCATTAGCTACCGTTTTGATCGCTTCAATTAGTTCACTTTCATCAGAGTTTTTCAGCATGTATCCTGCAGCACCATTTCTAACAGCCTTAACAACATACTGTCCTTCAGCGTGCATGGTGATCACAATGAACTTAACAGCGGGATGCTTTTTACCTGCAGTTTTTATCACATCGAGTCCGTTCATGCCAGACATGGAGATATCAATCAGAACGACGTGTGGTTGATGTTCATTTAACAGCGTCAATAATTCTTCTCCGGATGATGCCTCTGCAAGAATGGAAATCTGTTCATCCTTAGCGAGGAGTGATATGATTCCTTCTCTAAAAAGTTGATGGTCGTCAGTGACAATTAGTTTGATCATGCTATTGGTATTTCTACTTCTATGGAAGTTCCATTGGTGTCCGAATTTACAATGAGTTGTCCATTTACGAGCTTGACTCTCTCTTCCATATTGCTAAGTCCATTTCCTCTCTCAATATTTTCGGGATCAAATCCCGGGCCATCGTCTGCTATGTAAAGGCTGATGTGATCATCAAATTTGGTCAATGAAATCCGAATTTTCTCAGGGTTGGCGTGCTTGATTGCATTGTTCACAGCTTCTTGAGTAAGTCGATACAGTGCAAGGTGGATATTGGCTTCAATTTTTTCTTTAGCTATTACATCACGCTTCAATTGAATGTCGATTCCTGTGCTTTCACTCATTTGTTTCACTAGATTTTCAATAGCATCTCCAGCACCAAAGTCCTGCAAAACACTGGGCATCAGGTTGTAGGACATGCGCCTGACTTCATTGATGGTGTTATCAATGATATTTATTAGGTTGCTCTTTAATTGTTCATCCAGGGTTACAGTCTGTATTCTAAACCGTAAATTGGTTAGGAGTGGACCCAGCCCATCATGCATTTCTCTTGAAAGTCTAGCTCTTTCACTTTCTTGACCTTCTATTAATGATCGACGGTTCTGCTGAATGAGTTTCTCTTCATTGCTACGATAGTTGCTTAGCTCTTTGGCCATAGAGACCAGTGCATTTCCGAGCATGTCATACTGACTTTTCGGTGTATATGAGATATCAAAGTTGCCAGCACCAATATCTTGAGCAAAAGAAATGGTGCTTCGAAGCGTATATGTCACATTTTGCAGAGCAACTACCATTTGTTCGATTTCATCTTTTCCAGAATATTTGATCTGATAGTCATTGACAATTCCCTTGGAGATGTCAATGAGCGAGCGCTCCACAGATAAAATAGGTTTAACCAAGAAGCTGGAGATGAAGTAGGCCGAAACAAAGAGTAAAATGAACGCAAGCGCCAAGATTCCAAACAGTTTTGCTCTTACATTTTGTAGTGGCTCCATCGCTTCAGTGTAGTCTATTTCGGACAACAGTACCCATGATAGTCCTTTGATATCAATTTTCTGGAAGGCGCTGAAAACATCTACATTTCGGTAGTCTTTGATTAACCCGGTACCTTCATCAGCTTTTCTCGCCATCTTGACTCCTTCAGTTTCGACCAGTATGGTTGTCGGATTGACATCCAGAAATCTAGACTTACTTCTCATTTTATTATCTGGTCCGATTAGATAAGACTCTCCTGTTGATCCTAACCCCGTTCTTTCCAGCAGAATATCCTGAATCTCTGGCAGGTATAGCACATATTTAATACTTGCACCTTTGGAAGAGCGTGCCGTAAATGCTATGATGATCATGTTCTCAAATTGGGGAATGAGGTCGTGAACATAAATGGTCCCTTTCTCAGAAGGAACTGGAAGCTCCTTAATCTCCTCCGGTATTTGCATATGCTGGAGTGGATTGTCATCGGAAATATAGAAGAAATCATCCTGAATCGTTGCTGAATCTGGTATGGCTGTTGCTATTAGAGATTGGACATTTTCAATTTCTCCATTGATGATACTTTCTATTTGCACCTTCTTCAATCTTGCCACCGACGAAAGTTGCATCAGCACCCGTTCAGTCATGGCGTTGGAAAATTGATGATAGAAAAGAGCAGAAACCAGAACTATCACCATCATGGACATCCCGATCATGATAAATGACAATTTGTTGCTTATTTTCAACTTCTGAAACCAAGGTACTTTTCGGTACGGACTCATTCTTGAGTTGCAATGATTTGGAAATGATGTGAATTTATAACGAACAATCCTATAGGAGAAAGGATGAGCCAATTTTCAAACTAATCATATCACGTTGCTTTGGATATTTAATATATGATCGGTTTTGTCGAGAAAGCATATGTTCCGCTTGAAACATCAAACAGCTGATAATCTCCCTCTGACCTAATAAACCTGATGTTATCACCATTGAACGGTTTGTTATCACTCTCCAATATCGAGTCCCTACTTTTTGAAGGGACATAGACGGTAGCAGTGCTACCTACCGGAACTGTGATGTTCATTTCGAAAGCATCTTGCTGCTGTTTCCAATGAATGCCAGCTTTACCATATGGTGTTTCATTTTCATACTTCACAAAACTTAGCTCTGGAACAGGATTAGGCTTAAAAATGATATGTTGATAGCCAGGAATATTAGGATCAGGACGCATACCGGCCAGTTGCTGATAAAACCATATCAATCCTCCGCCAAACATTGGGTGGTTATGAGAACCTTCATCTCCCCAATGCTCTCTTGTAGTGGTGGCACCTGATTCAAGCCAGTGACCAAAGCTCGGCGGGATTGTCTTGTTCATTGCATCATATGCCAGATGATTAAGTCCATTTTCAGCCAATACCTGGAAAAAATACCTGGTCCCGAATATTCCTGTGTCAAAATGCCCCTCATTGGATAGAATATTCTTTTGCAGAGATTGAAGAACTTCCGTTTTTACTGCAACTGGAACGCCCATTTTTAGAGCAAATATGTTGGCTCCTTCATTTCCGTAGCTTTTCAATTCGGGGTTGTAAAATGCTGTATGAAAAGCGTTTTTGGTTCGCTGTGCTAACTCCATAAACGTGTTTGACTCCTGTTTGAGGCCCAGGATTTCAGCCGATTTGGAGGCAATTTCTACACATCTCCAAAAGTAGAAGGTATGTACCAGATCATCTCTGACCAATTCTCCGGGAGGCGCCCAGTCTCCAAGGTTGAACCATTTTAGTATTTGCCCTGAGCCATTTCGACGTTGTGAATGCATAATGCCATTTTCATTCACCCAAGTCTGCATATACTTTATGTATGCCTTCATAGCTGGATAGTACGCCTCAAGCACATCTCTTGCTCCATACTGCTGATAGAATTCCCAGGGAATAATACCAATGGCAGCTCCCCATGCTACTCCACCACCACATCCTGGTTGCCATGGAGCACCATTGGGGACGTAACCCGTTTCGACATTTTGAGCTTCTGAAATGTCTTGCATCCATTTATAGTAAAAATTCCGCGCGTCATAGTTGTGCATGACTGTAGCACATGCCACTTGGCCATCTCCTGTGTAAGCAGAGCGCTCACGATGAGGGCAGTCACTTACAATTCCGCCATGCATGTTGTCAATCTGACTCCTTCTCCAGATTTTGTTAATGTTATTAAAAAGGGAGTTTGACGTCTCGAAAGTTGCTGATTCATTGATCTCAGTATTTATCATTTTGGCTGTCAGGTGTTCGGGAAGCAGCTCTCCATACCAGTTCTTGATTTCAATTCCGCTAAAAACAAACCAGTTAAATCTGGGTTCATAGTTTTCGTAATCCTCTCCTTTGAAAACATACGTGTTATCACCTGAGTATAAGTTACTGTTAAATGAAATGTCAATTTGATGGCCTTTTGGCGCTTGCACATTGTTCAAGCTTACCCAACCTGAAATTTCTGTACCAAAATCAACATAGTGATTGCCATTGGGTAGTCTTTCAATGGTTTTAGGACTGAAGTGTTCAGTTACTTTATCCGTATTGCTGGTGTGCGCAACGAGTTCTCCTGCTGGCGCAGATTTTAATGAAACATTTGACCAACTCTCATCATTGTATTGAGGATTACTCCACCCCGTTTGCTCAAGTCGTGCATCATAGTGTTCGCCATAGTAAACCATGTTCTTCAAGATTGCACTCTTTGCAGCTTTCCATGTTGCATCTGATTTTATTATTTCCTCAGTTCCATCCGAGTAGGTGATATGAACCTGTCCTAAAAATCGAGGAGAGCCATAACCCTCTGCCCAAAACTTAGCCGGGTTATAAAATCCATTTCCCAGGACCGCACCCAAAACATTATTTCCTTCAGCCAATAATTCTGTGATGTCATAGGCTAAGTACATGACCTTATATCGCTTGAAATTATCCGCTACGTTGATATAATATTCGCCAAGTTTGGGGCGCTTTCCATAGTTGGTCTGATTTGGGATTAACACATCATTTCCAACTTTGTTCCCATTGGCGTAGAATTCGAAATATCCAAGTCCTGTTACATAGGCTACTGCTTTACTTATCGGCCGATTTAGTTGAAATGACTTACGCAATATAGGAGCAGGGGGTCCAAAGTCTTCAGGTTGTTGGTCCGGATATTTATCGGGTCGCGCTATTGCTTTTTCATCCTGCCAAGGGGCTCCTATCCATTTGGCTTGCCAATCTGAAGACTTCAGGAGACCCATCCGCCAGAAACCGGGTTCACTCCAGCTGGAAACTTGATTATCTTGATCCCAAACTCGCACTTGCCACCAGCACTCAGTTCTACTTGCTAGTGGAGTACCATCATATGGGATGCGTATTGATGATTGGGATTTAATTTTCCCGGAATCCCAGAGATCAGGATCTGTGAGTTTTTCCTGAGAGGTAGCGACACGGATTTGATAGGCTGACTGGCTTAAACCTCGATTTTCGGTAATTGCAGTATTAACCCAGCCAACTCTCGGCTGCTGTACATCAACAACCGAAGGGTTTGATAGGTATTCACAGGTGAGTTTGGAAGGTTGAATTTGACTTGACTGTGTTTGTAGACTTTGACAAGCCCAAGCAATGCAGGCTAAAAATGCTAGTTTTTTCATAAAGAAAGGGTTCTAAACAAACTTAGCGGATGGATCATTTCTTGAGTTGTATTTTTTGCTAAGTGTGTTACATAATATGAGAAGCTATGATCTAGGATCGAGGACTATTGCTTGTTGTTTTTGATTGATTGTATTTTTAAAATTTGAGTCTTTCAATAAAAGCAGTTAAAAAAGATAGATAGCTCTTTTTCAAGGGCTTGATTTGAGTATTTTACATCATTAAGTATGACCAATGCCGAGTTCTGGGAATTCGGTTAACGCAGAAAAGAAGATTATGAAAAGAAGAAATTTTGTAAAAACCAGCGCTACGGCTGTTACTGCTGCTGCTGGACTCTCAATTATTCCATCTACCGCAAAGGGCAAATCAACTCGCAATATTGCCCCAAGCGATAAGGTTAATCTGGCTTGCTGTGGTATTGGTCATAGGGGAGGTGCCATCATCAAAGCATTACACGAAACAGGTCATGCCAATATTGTAGCACTCTGCGATGTGGACATGGGAGCAGCGCACACCCAGGAGTTAATCAGTCTTTTTCCGGATGTGCCTCGTTTTCAGGATTTCCGAAAAATGTTTGACACAATGAGCGGAGAAATAGATGCTGTCAGTGTAGGCACACCTGATTTCTCACATTTCCCAATTACAATGCTTGCCATGTCATTGGGCAAACATGTTTATGTCGAAAAGCCAATGGCCAGGACATTTAATGAGGTTGAACTCATGATGGATTGTGCCGAAAGGCACAGTGTGGTTACCCAAATGGGAAATCAAGGACATTCTGAAGCGAATTATTTCCAATTTAAAGCATGGCAGGAAGCTGGAATTATCAAGGATGTAACTGCTATGACCGCACATATGAACAATCGTCGACGATGGCACGGTTGGGATCCTAAGATGACAGCTTTCCCTAAAGGAATGCCACAACCCAATACGTTAGATTGGGACACCTGGCTTTCTGCATCCTGGGAACACGATTTCCACAAGGATTACCATGAAGGTCAATGGCGATGCTGGTATGATTTCGGAATGGGAGCGCTGGGAGACTGGGGTGCACATATCATGGATACGGTGCATCAATTTTTAGATTTGGGATTGCCTTATGAAATTGATCCTGTGATGCTTAAGGATCACAATCCGTTTTTCTTCCCCATGTCATCGACCATCGCGTTCAAGTTTCCCGAGCGAGGAGACATGCCTGCGTTAGACATTACCTGGTATGATGGACTGGACAACATTCCATCTGTACCGAAAGGGTATGGTGTATCCAAAATAGACCCTAACATTCCACCTCCAAGTGATGGTAAACTGCAACCTGTCAAGTTGAATCCTGGAAAGATCATTTACAGCAAAGAATTGACTTTCAAAGGAGGGTCTCATGGCAGCACATTGGAGATTATTCCTGAAGAGAAGGCAAAAGAAATGAAGTCAAGTTTGCCGGACGTTCCAGAAAGCACCTCAAATCACTTTGCTAACTTTTTATTGGCTTGTAAGGGAGAAGAGGAGACCAGGTCTCCGTTTAGTGTGGGAGGTCCACTGAGTCAGGTATTCTGCCTTGGCGTATTGGCTCAAAGATTGAACACGAAATTGTTGTTTGATCGAGAAACCAAGCAGATCACCAATAATCCATTGGCTAATCAACTGCTTGTTGGTGAAGTTCCGCGTAAGGGTTGGGAAGAGTTTTATAAGTTGTGATGAATTGTCAACATGGACTAATCATGCTGTTGGTGTTGCTTGTAACAATAGGATGTACAGAGCAAGAGAAACAGGCAAGTAAAAAACCAAATGTTGTTTTTATCATGGCAGATGATATGGGTTATGGAGATGTGTCATCCTTTAATCCAGCGTCAAAAATACAAACGCCCAATATCGACCTATTATCGGCTCAGGGTGTTCAATTTACTGATGCCCATACAAGCAGCGCTGTTTGTACACCAACCAGGTACGGAATATTAACTGGTCGATATAATTGGCGATCTACCCTCAAAAAGGGTGTACTTGGTGGTTATTCAAAGGCATTGATTGCTCCTGATAGAATGACCATAGGTAAATTTCTGCAAAAGCAGGGATATACTACAGGGTACATTGGTAAATGGCACCTTGGATGGGATTGGACTTTCGTGAGTGAGGACTCTGTGAATCAGGACCAATGGGATGCAAGCGCCAATGTTGACTACTCGATACCTGTCAAAAACGGCCCGAATACACGAGGATTTGATTATAGCTACGGTTTCAACGGTTCTTTGGATATGGCCCCATATGTATGGGTAGAAAATGGTCGTGCAACAATGATACCTACCAAGACAACTGTTGATAAAGGAAAACAATCATGGTGGCGAGAGGGACCAACTTCCGATGACTTTGATCATGAGCAGGTCCTCCCTGTTATCAAGGATAAGACAATCAGATTTATTGAGGAAAATGCCAATAATGAGGAGCCATTTTTTGTTTACATGCCTCTTCCAGCTCCTCATACGCCGATTTTGCCTACACAGCAGTTTCAGGGAGTGAGCGGATTAGATAATCCTTATGGCGATTTTGTAATCATGGTCGATTGGGTGGTTGGAGAAGTTATGAAAACACTTGAAGAACAGGGAATCACGGATAACACGATCTTGATTTTTACTAGTGATAATGGCTGTTCGGACCAGGCAGATTATGAACAGCTAGCGTCCAAAGGGCATGATCCTAGTTATGTTTTCCGTGGACATAAGGCAGATATATATGAGGGTGGTCACAGAGTTCCTTATGTTGTACGTTGGCCGGAAAAGGTGAGTTCTGGGAGATCAGATCAATTAGTCTGTACTACCGATCTGTTTGCGACGGTGGCTGATGCAATCGGAGTAAAATTGGAAGACAACTATGCAGAAGACAGCTATAGTTATTTAACAGCACTAGGGGTAGACTCGGATGAGCAAAAACGAGAGAGCATTGTACATCACTCCATCAACGGCTCCTTTGCTTATCGTAAAGGTGACTTCAAGGCTATATTCTGCCCTGGTTCTGGTGGTTGGAGTTTTCCAAGACCTAGTTCCGATACTGTTAAAACCTTACCTGAATACCAACTCTATGACCTGTCAACGGACATAGGTGAGGAAAATAATCTCTACAATAAGGAAAATGAGTTATTTCAACAATACAGACAAGAGCTAGCAGCTATTGTGAGTAATGGACGAAGTACTAAAGGTGTTAACCAGCTAAATGATGGTGCTGAGACATGGCCACAATTGAGTTGGATGACAATTCAGGATTAAGGGTACACAAATGAATTGATGTGATAATATTTCGAATCAAACATGGCGTACATGAAGATGAGACTTAGCCAAGTGAGAAGACTTGGAATAAGACTTAGTTCCAAGGAATAGACTTAAGTCCCTATTGATGGGTAATATGCATGATAGTGATTAAGGTTTTTCCTGCTTCCTATAATGTAGCTAGAGCATCCCGAAATATTTGATACGCCTGGTAAAATGATTTTTATCGGATTCCTACAAAAAATGCATATCAAATAGGTAGATACTTCATCCTGAGTGATGCATATTAAGTGCAACCTGAAGAAGAGGTTGTAATAAAAAAAGAGACCATAATGGCAAAAAGCGTACTCGACATTCCTTTTTTAGTGGATGCTGTTTGGTCGACTGGATGAGTGTCATGTAAGACAATCAGAACCGTACTAAACATTACTAGATTACAATATTTTGTGACCACTTTATGACATTTATATGCCACTATCCGATATTTTCCGGGTGTTAAAGTGGGTGTTTTTGGGAATGAAAAATTAGCGGGTAGATTGAATGAAACTTAAAGGATGTCTCGTGTATCTGATGATAATATTGGGTAGAAGTAGAGCCTGCAGGAACAAATGAATTATCAATAATAATGAACAGACCGTTTATTATCATCATTTTTATAACAATACTCTTTTCTTGTGCCAAAAGTGATAGGTTGATCGAGCAAGAAGAGAAAACTCGTGTAATTGTAACTTCCGATGGAGAGATAGATGATGAGTGTTCATTAGTTAGGTTTTTGCTCTACACCAACGAATGGGATGTAGAAGGCATCATTACATCAAGTTCTCAATATCATTGGAAAGGTCATCGATGGGCCGGAGAGGATTGGGCAGCACCTTATCTTGAAGCATACGAAAAAGTTTACCCTAATCTTATCCAGCACGATAAAAACTACCCAACTCCAGATTACCTGAAATCTGTCACATTACTTGGTAATGTGACAGCTGAAGGTGAAATGGATTCGATCACACCAGGTTCTCAACACATTGTTAGGGTCTTGCTAGACGAAACGAATGATAAACCTATTTGGGTGCAGGCATGGGGTGGCACCAATACTATTGCTAGAGCACTTAAGACTATTGAAGACGAGTACCCTGATAAAATGAACTATGTAGCCAATAAGCTGAGGTTATTTTTTATTTGGGAACAAGACTCAACCTATCAGTCTTACATTCGTCCTCACTGGGGTAAATACAACATCCCGACTATTATCAGTGATCAGTTTTGGGCTATTGCTTATCAATGGGATAAAGTAATTCCGAAAGACAAAATCGATTATTTCAAAGCGGACTGGATGAAATCTAATATTTTGGAAGGTCATGGTCCTCTATGCTCGTTATATCAAGCTTACCATGGGGGCGTTGATAATGAAGGTTGGAGTGCCGGAAGCCCTAAGCAGAAAGGGTCTTTCCGCTCGGAGGGTGATTCGCCTGCCTTCTTACACTTAGTGCCAACAGGGTTGCGCAGTATGAAGTCTCCTGGTTTTGGAGGATGGGGCGGTAGATATTTCAACGTTAGGGAAAATATCTGGCTAGATCCGGTTCCGTTCCCAGACTATGATTACCCTGAAGGTCGGTGGTTTACCGGATCAGCCTGGGGGAGAAATTACATGCGATCTGTTTATCCCAAGAATCAGAGCCAAATGAATGTATACTTTAAACCCATAACACGCTGGGTAGACGCAATACAAAATGACTTTGCTGCCCGTGCAGATTGGTGCGTGAAAAACTACAAAAATGCCAATCACCAACCAGTCGTAAAACTTGAATATGAAGGTGACATTATAGGAAAGCCCGGAGATTTGGTAGAGTTAAATGCCCAAGGCACTTATGACCCGGATGGTGATGAATTGATTTTTGATTGGTGGCGTTATCAAGAAGCAGACACCTACCAGGGTATTATTGAAATATCAAATCCACAAAAACAAAGGGCTTCATTTACAATTCCCATGGATATAACCGAAGGCGAATCCATTCATATTATCTGTGAAGTGCGTGACAATGGCGTCCCTAATCTGACGCGATACAAGAGAATGATAATAACCACAGAATAGTAGATGAATAAAAACGATTCAATTCATGAAAAAGATACTAGTAGTAATTTCATTGCTAATAACGTATATAGGATATTATCAGACACTTGCATTTCCAACAGCTGAAGGATATGGGAAATTCTCTAAAGGAGGTCGTGGAGGTGATGTCTATGCTGTAACCAACCTTAACGACAATGGAAAAGGTAGTTTAAGAGCCGCTATAGAAGCCGAGGGAGCACGAACAATTGTCTTCAGAGTTTCTGGAATAATCGAACTCGAAAGCCCGCTGATAATTAAATACCCGTTTATTACTATTGCTGGTCAGACAGCACCAGGTGATGGCATTTGCATTAAAAACTACCCGTTGCAAATAGATGCCAACCATGTCATAGTCAGATATCTGAGAGTAAGATTAGGTGACAATTCAGGAGAAGATACCGATGCGATATCAAGTAGATATTCGAAGCACATTATCCTGGATCACATTTCTGCAAGTTGGAGTGTAGATGAATGTGTGTCGATATATCATTGCGATAGTGTGACCGTGCAATGGAGTTTGATATCTGAGAGCATGAGCAAATCAAATCACATCAAAGGTTCACATGGTTTTGGTGGTATATGGGGCAGTAACTACAGTACTTATCATCATAATTTGCTGGCGCACCATTCAAGCCGTAACCCACGAATGGCCTCAGGTTCAGGTTTTACTGATTACAGAAATAATGTGGTTTACAATTGGGGTTACAACAGTCTTTATGGTGGTGAAGCTCGACAACAAGGGAATTCAAAATTCTCCTTTTCAACCTTCAATATTGTGGCCAACTATTACAAACCAGGACCTGCCACCAAACCGGGAGAAGTATCATATCGAATTGCCAACCCTGGAGCCAGAAATGCAGCAGATTTCGGCAAATGGTTTATCGATGGAAATATCGTTGAGGGAAATCAAGTTATTTCTTTAAATAATTGGATTGGCGGGGTTCAAACAAATATTCCTCTTGAAAAAATCAGAATGCTAAAACCTTGGAACGCAATGTCAATCAATCAACAAACAGCTGATAAAGCTTATAAATTGGTGTTGGAAAACGCGGGAGCAACACTTCCTAAAAGAGATGTAGTTGATACCAGGATCATTTATGAGACTAAAACTGGCACGGCCACCTTTGAAGGAAATAGTTACAAAATGGAAAATGAAATGGCGGACGTATCAAAAATAAGTGGAATTATTGATACTCAAAAAGATGTTGGCGGCTGGCCTGAGTTGAAGAGCAAAACACCTCCAAGTGATTTAGATCATGATGGGATGCCAGATGTATGGGAGGAAACTAAAGGGTTGAGTAAAAGCAATCCGGAAGATAGAAATATACTATTCCCTTCTGGATACACCATGTTGGAGGTGTATTTAAATAGTATAGGCAAATGAGCAAATTATGTTCAGTTAGTCGATAGCAGGATAACATGTTATTTACTCACGATTTTTTGATGTACAATGATAATTCGCTTGAATGTTCTTAAAAGTGTGTAAAAATGACACAGAATTAAAAAATATCTTTTATATTCGATAATTGGTTCTGTCAATCGGTTGCGTATTTCGTTTGAACATTGAGCCGTTATTAAGTTGAAGCTATGAGGATTATCTATTTATTACCTGTAATGACAATGCTATTCGCATGTGCGTCTGAGGAGCCTGTCAAGTCATTGAAAGAGGAGGTTGAAGTTCCCTTTGCATTTGGGGTATTTGATGAACCAACTTTTGGTAATTATGAAGTTCTGATCTCAGAATTTGGAGCCAAGACAGGTGGTCAATTCAATAATGCTTCGGCAATCGCAAGGGCAATCGCAGATGTTGCTGCTAAACCAAAAGGGGGGAAAGTGATCATTCCCGCAGGAATTTGGCTATCAGGACCTATTGAGTTGAAAAACAATATTAACCTTCATTTACAGGAAGGGGCTCTGCTAGTATTTAGCAGAAATCAAATGGAATATCCTTTGGTAGAAACAAGCTTTGAAGGGCTGAATACCGTGAGATGCCAATCACCAATCTATGCGAAGAACCTGGAAAATATTGCCATTACAGGCAAAGGAATCATTGATGGATCCGGTGACGCCTGGAGAATGGTCAAGCGATCGAAGATGACCGATGGTCAATGGAATCGGTTGATTAAATCTGGAGGCGTATTGAGTGATTCTGAAGATGTCTGGTATCCAAGTCAGAGTTTTAAGGAAGGAGCAAAGTTGGTAAACAATTTCAATGTTCCGAGAAATATGAAAACAATGGAGGAATTTGAAACCATTCACGACTTTCTAAGACCTGTGATGATTAGCATCGTGGGTTGCAAAGGTGTATTGCTTGATGGTCCCACCTTCCAAAATTCACCCGCCTGGAATATTCACCCCTTAATGAGTGAAAACATCATTATACGAAATATCGATGTGAGAAACCCCTGGTATTCGCAAAATGGAGACGGGTTGGATATTGAGTCGTGTAAAAACGTGATCGTTGAAAATGCAACATTTGATGTAGGAGATGATGCCATTTGCATCAAATCCGGCAAAAATGAGGATGGACGAGAAAGGGGCATCCCAACAGAAAATCTAATCGTAAGAAATTGTGTGGTTTATCACGGTCATGGTGGATTTGTGGTAGGAAGCGAGATGTCCGGAGGAGTCAAAAATGTACTGGTGTCAGACATGACTTTTATTGGAACTGATATTGGGTTGCGTTTCAAAAGTACCAGAGGAAGAGGAGGTGTGGTAGAAAACATCCATATCCGAAATGTGAACATGACGAATATTGCTACTGACGCTATTCGGTTCAACTTGTTTTACACGGGTAATTCTCCCGTGATTGAGCCTGAGCAAAAGCAGGTAAATGTAGATTCGTTGATGGCGCTTATTCCTGAAGTGTCTGAGGAAACACCAAGTTTTAAATCCATTTTCATGGACAATATTGTGAGCATAGGTGCCCAAAGGTCTATCTATTTACAGGGACTTCCGGAGATGAATATAAAAGATATTAGCATTTCAAATTCCACATTCGTTGGTAAGCGGGGAATGGAATGCTTTGATGGTAGCAATATAACATTAGATAATGTGATTATTGGAAGTGATGTGCAACCGGCAATACGTATGGTGAATGCAAAAGAAGTTCAGTTTGATGGGCTCTCATTGCAAGGTGATAGCAAAGGGATTGAAATTTTTGGTCCTTTCGGAGGAATAGTCAGCTTTACAGAGACCAATGTTTCAGATGAATCAATTGTAGTAGGGCCGAATGTTGACAAAGCACTGATTCAAATCAACTAGACAATGAAAATTTTCTTCTTCATATTTTGTATAATGGTCAGCTGGAGTGAAAGCCCTGGCTTGACCATTTATCTTATTGGAGATTCAACCATGTCAACAAAAGAGATTAATCGGTACCCAGAGACAGGTTGGGGAATGCCATTTCAGCATTTTTTTGATTCCTCAGTCACGGTGGAGAATCATGCCAAAAATGGTAGAAGTACCAGTTCTTTTTTAAGGGAGAAGAGATGGCAGCCTATTTTTGAAAAGCTCAAACCAGAAGACTATGTCCTGATTCAATTTGGCCATAACGATGAAGTCAAATCCAAGCAGGGGCGATACACCACTCCGGAGGAATATGTAACCAATCTTGCAAGATATGTAAACGAAACAAGGGAAAAGGGAGCTACACCTATTTTGTTGAGCCCTGTAACTCGCAGAAAATTTGATCGTGAAGGTCATGTTAAACTTACACATCCGGAAAGAACTCCTCTGGTTAAGCAGCTGGCAGATAGCATGAATGTGAGCTACATCAATGCTGATTTACTTACAAGAAATCTTTTGCAGCGTTTTGGAGAAGAAGACTCGAAATTGTTGTTTCTACAATTAAATGAGAAAGAGCATCCAAACTATCCTGCCGGGATAGTTGATAATACTCATTTCAATGAATTGGGTGCCAGGTTGGTAGCTCAGGAAATTTTACAGGCTATCCGTTCATCTGTTCCTGAACTAAGAGATCGAATAGTCAACAATAATGAAGAATGAAGTATGAAATGGACGTTGACATTTTCGTTTCTAATAAGTTGTAGTTTTTATCTACGGGGACAAGATGCAGACTTTATAGTGGCAAAGGATGGTGCCGGAGATTTCACTACAGTGCAGGCGGCAATCGATGCAGTCCCTCATTTGAGGAAAGAGAGAACTTTTATCTTAATTAAAAAAGGAACTTATCGAGAAAGACTGCTTTTACCCACGACCAAACAGAAGGTGAGTTTTGTGGGAGAAGATCGTGATGAAACGATATTGGTATTTGGAGACTATGCCAGCAAGCTGAATCGATTTGGAGAACCGATGGGCACATCAGGTTCATCTTCATTTTATGTGTTTGGAGATGAGTTTCATGCCAGCAACATCACCTTTCAAAACGACGCAGGCCCGGTCGGTCAAGCTGTAGCAGTACGGGTAGATGGGGACAAAGTGAAATTCGAAAACTGTAGATTTCTGGGGAATCAGGACACCCTTTATCCACATGGAAAAAGCAGTCGCCAGTATTACAAAAACTGCTACATAGAAGGGACCGTCGACTTTATATTCGGTTGGTCAACGGCACTTTTTGAGGATTGTGAGATCTTCTGTAAGTCCAAGGGATATATTACCGCAGCTTCTACTGAGCAGTCATCATCTTACGGGTTTGTCTTTAAGCATTGCAGAATTACAGGGAATGCACCGGATGGATCAGTATACCTGGGCAGGCCATGGCGTGATTATGCCAGGACGGTTTTTATCGATTGTGACCTTTCAGAGGTGATACATCCTGCTGGATGGCACAATTGGAATAATCCGGTGAAAGAGCAAACCGCTTTTTATGCTGAGTACAACAGCTCAGGCCCTGGTGGAGATTCAACTCAAAGGGTGAATTGGTCACAATCCCTGAATTCAGTTGAGGATTATACGATTGATAAAATATTTGGTGATTGGCAAATTGAATGAAACAAAACTATTGAGATATGAAACAGCTGTACATTTTAATAATAATGGTAATGTTTGGATGTGCTAATCCAGATGTATTAGTTGAATTGAGCATCACCAATCCTTCAGATATTGATCGAGAGGAGGTGATCAACATCGAAGTAAATGATCTAGTTGGTCCTATTTCAGTAATGGACGAACAGGGTACCATTATGCATGAATCATTGGACCTGAATGATGATGGCAAAATTGATCAGGTACAGCTGTTGGTTGCACTTGCACCAAATGAAACAAAAGCAATCAAACTGCAAAGTGTCGGTACTGCACCTACGTTCGCAAAATTGACACAAGCAGAACTCTCACATAAGATCAATGGAGAGTGGAAAGAGCGCGAATATATTGGTGGTGAGTTTAAAAATGTCAAAAGTTTGAGCGTGCCATCCGAGCATACAGATCATTCCTGGTATGTCAGGTATGAAGGGCCGGGATGGGAATCGGATAGGGTAGGTTATCGGTTTTACCTGGACTGGCGAAATGGTATGGATATTTTTGGAAAGACTACTACAGATATGGCACTCCACAAAATTGGTCAGGATGGGTTTGATTCTTATCATGAAATGCAGGACTGGGGAATGGATGTCTTGAAAGTAGGAAAATCTCTAGGATTGGGTGCCATTGGAAGACACCTCAATGACTCGTTGTATCGTTTTCAACAAACTGATTCTGTGTATTGCGAAGTGAGCAAGAATGGATTGCTTGAATCCGGCATCACCACCAACTATTATGGTTGGCAGACTGAACAAGACAAGGTAACATTGACATCAGAGATTAGCATTCTGGCTCGAAGCAGAATGAGTCAGCACAAAATCAGGTTAAGTGCACCCATGATTGGTTTTTGCACTGGTTTGGTGATCAATGAGCAAGAAGAATATATTAGAAAATCAGATGGAGCCTTTACCCTGCTAGCCACTTATGGTCCTAACAGCCTGAATGATGATGAACTCGGAATGGCCATTATTGTCAAAACAGCGGATATTGATCAGGTTTTTGATGATGCTCATAGTCATGTAGTGACATTCAAGCCTCAAAATAACCTGACTTACTATTTTTTAGCAGCCTGGGAGCAAGAACCAAACGGAATTGGTAATCTCGCTGATTTCAAGGTCTATCTAGATCAGGAGTTGGTAAAACTGAATAACCCTGTACTAAGTAGTTTGAAATAGTATTTTAATCACAAAAGAATGCTAGTAAATTAGATTCCAGTGCGATTTCTTTGTTGGACCATATTGTGTTGTTCATTCCTGACGCTTAGCGCCCAGGATGTTTATACCCCTTCCAGGCCTGATCCAATGTTGGAGTCCTGGAGGTATTCGTACTTTCCGGAGTTGGAAGGTTTGGGTATCAGAGATATGACCGCAATACCCCCATTTGAACTTTTCTGGTTTGCACTTGACTCAGGTGTCATGTCTTATGATGGCTACAACTGGGTGCATTATGGTCACGAAGATGGATTGGATGGAGGGGCAGTTTTCAAGATCGTGGCTGACGAGCAGGGGAAAGTTTATGCTGCCACCGCCAAAGGGATATATGCCTTTGATGGTGACAAGTGGGAATCATTGTTTGTAATTGAAAACCGACTCAATTGGGTAGTGTATTCGCTAAGTGTATTAGGAAACAGTGTTTGGGTAGCTTCAGATCAAGGGGTGGTATCTATTTCAGACAATCGATCGATTGTGCTCACAAGTAGGGACAGGTTGAAGTCACTGAATGAGCAAGAATTTGATGAGGTATTGGTCATCCCATCAGAAATGCTTTTGAATGAGAGTTTTGAGTTTTTCTCGGACATAGTTCAAATAGATTCAGGCAAGATTTGGCTTGGAGTAACTTATGTATCTGATGAGTCTGGAGCGGTCATCGAAATTCAGGAGAATGATGCAGGTCAAATTGTATCTTTTGAAAAAATAGAAGGTGACACCAACGTTTCTCTTGGATCGGAACAATCGTTCCTAAAGTTGGATAGCGATGATATCTGGGTGATCAACAAAATGAATAAGATGCCACCGGTACATCTGGTGAATGGTCAGTGGAGTGAGGTGCCATTTGGATCTTTGTTCAACGATGATGAATATGGAGAAAATATCGTTGCTACCAACGATGGCCGCATATGGATCAGTGCCATAGGTAATTTGTATTGTATGGATTCTAATGGTGAGGTTGCTAAATATTCACATTTGAATTCAGAAATTCCCCAGGCACACATTGGGTTATTTACTGCCGGTAATGACATCTGGATATATGGGTATCAGTCAACTGTATTCAAGGTAGATTTATCTGATCAACAGTGGTTAACATTTGACCATTTGAACTTTGCAGGATCTACAACCGATCAGACGGAGTGGTTCTTAGAATCATCAGGAAAAATAGTTTCCAGGAAAGACGACAATTGGTTGAGCTATGGAAGTAAACACGGCACAATAGATGCTCCGGTAAGAGTTTTTATAGACGGAGACAAGGTATGGGCTGTAGGTAGCCATCAGGATGTGGCGGCTGCAAGTTTTTTTGATGGTGATGGATGGACCATTTTTAAGTTCGATTCGATTTCCTGGGGGCTCGACTATCGTGATTTTGCGGTGACTGACAATGGTGATGTTTGGCTCGGGGGATGTACTGATGTGTTTTTTGAAAAGGGGCAAACAGGAGGCATGATATTTATTGAAGATCCTTACGGCCCAGCACCGGGCATTAAATTGCATCCAGCCAGAAGCAATGGATATGATCAGCTAAATGCATATGGACTAGCGCTGACCAATGATGGGTACCTATGGGCAGGAGGTACAAAACTGCATTATTTTGACGGGATTAGGTGGTTCGTACACCCCAATCGAGATTTTCATGATTTTGTCAATATTCTTTATACCGACCCAGACAAGAGACTGTATGTTGGATCGAGGCAACACGGTTTGTTTATCAAAGATGGAAATGATTGGTTAAACTATAATTTGAAAAATGGGTTGAATAGCAACAAAATCATAGCCATTGCAGAGGGGGCTCAACAGGATGAGGTATGGGTGGCTACTGATCGGGAAATCAGTTTTTTTAACGGCAGTACCTGGTTGAATGATGTTTTTCCCAGAGAATTAAGGTTAACCAATGAAGGTGGTGATCTGATCAATCATAATGGGGACCTATGGATCAATCAATCGCCCAGAGAATGGAAAAGAAGAGTTTATAACGAACAGAATCCATCAGATGAAGTTAAAAGTAGATTCAGATGTGTAAAGTTCCAACATTCAAGTCATCATCCAAACACAGAGATTAGTTATTATAATGCAGAAGTGGAATCAGACGGCAATACTTTTGTCTCATGGACAGGGAAACATTATTTTAATAGCATTCCCAGAGAAGCTCTCAGATACACCTACAAACTCAATGATGCTGAATGGTCCGAGTATTCCAGCAACACATCTATCACATTTACAGGATTGGCTAGTGGGAAATATGTGATTCAAGTCAGGGCCATTGATAAAGAAGGAAATTTGGATCCAACTCCAGCGATCGCTTCTTTCATTGTGAACCCCCCGGTTTGGAGAGAACCATGGTTCATTGTGCTGCTCACAGTCTTCCTGATCATAATTACCTATTTTCAGGGTAAGCTGTTTCGCCAGCGTCAGGCATTGGTAGACCTGAATCACTCACTCACTCGCGTCAATGATGACTTAGCCTCCAAAAATGATGAAATACAAAATCAAAACAAGACATTGTCTGAAGCCAATCAGAAAATTGAAGAACTTTCTAAAGCTAAAGTTGATTTTTTCACCAACATCACCCACGAGCTCAAAACGCCATTGAGCTTGATAATCGGTCCAATCGATAAACTTTTGAAGGAAAACATTTCAAGGGATAGACAAGTTGATTTTCATCAGGTGGTGAGGCGTAATGCGGTCCGCTTACAAAGGTTGATTAATCAACTGCTGGAAGTCCGTCGAATTGAGGCAGGTCATCTTGATTTGAAATTGAGCCACAAGGACGTAGTAGACTATGTGAGAAGTACATTGGAATACTTTCAGGATCAAACATTTACCAAAAAAATAACGCTTAAGTTCAAGAGTGATGTCGAATCCCTCGAAGCGACATTTGATGAGGATAAAATGGAGAAGATCCTGTTCAACCTGGTGTCAAATGCCATCAAGCACAGTCACGACAAGGGAGAAATTGTGGTGGAAGTCAGCCGGAAAGCGTTACATAAGGATTATTACGTTCTGCTAGTGGAGGATTGGGGTACAGGCATGGATGAAGAAACCAAAAGCCATCTTTTTGAAAGGTTTGCAACCGGACCTGAAATTGATGAAGGGAAAGTTGAGGGAAGTGGTATTGGCATGTCGTTTGTAAAAGAGTTGGTGGATGTGCACGAGGGATTCATTGAGGTTCAAAGTGAGTTCAACAAAGGGACATGTATTCACATAGAATTACCTATACGACTTGCCAACATTTCAGCAACTGAGGTATCGTCAGAAATCAGTATTGAAGTTGAAAAACTAAATGGCTATCAGCTGGGGACTGTAAGCGAGCAGTTTTATGATGATCAGCGACCCACTGTCCTTGTGGCAGAGGACAATGCTGATATGAACTTCTTTATTTGCGAAGTGCTATGGGAAAAGTACAATGTTATTTCAGCAGAGAATGGAATGGAGGCATTGGAAAAGCTAGAGGATAATTATGTCGATTTGGTGATTTCAGATGTCATGATGCCCGAGATGGATGGATTGTCGCTATGTCGAAAAATCAGGGAATTGCCAGCAGTGAGTCATACTCCTGTCGTACTACTGACAGCCATGGGAGCGGATGACAAAATGCTAAAGGGATATGAAGCTGGTGCGGATTCATACATCGTAAAACCATTTAACCCTGGCGTACTGCTCGCCAGAGCGAACAATCTATTAGTAGCGCGAGAACGCTTAAAAGAGAGTTTCCAGCAAAACTTAAACTTTGTTCCAGAAGATGTTCAGGTAAGCTCATATGATGAAATATTTCTGAATAAGCTTTCAGAAGGTATCAAAGACAATTTGTCGAATTCCAATTTTGATCTGGCTAAGATGGCTGAGGTTACCAATCTTAGCTATGCTCAATTTGGCAGGAAGGTGAAACAATTGACTGGAAAGAAACCAAAAGAATTGGTCATGTCCTATCGGATGACACGGGCCAAACAATTGTTGACTCAACAGAAGATCAATGTTTCTGAAATCGGATACATGGTAGGATACGATGTACCTAATTCTTTCACACGAGCTTTCAAGGGAGAATTTGGGATGTCACCCACTGAGTATGTGGAGCAATTGAATAACTAGGGTCTGCTGAAAAACGTCTTCTTTTGCATTTTTCTTTATTTCAGTGCTTCCTGATTCACAGAGCTTGAGTTTATCAACAAGTACAAGATTTTTCAGACAAGTATGTATGTGTTTTCCCATGCATCCTCCAAAATGCGAATTTGCATTTTGGAAGCCTAGTCTCAGGCACGTCACCTGCTTCCCGGGCTCATTTCGAAGTATACCAATACATCATCAATTCGCCTGATTGCATCTGGCGCACCTGAGACTTTTTCAGTAGACCCTAACTAGCTTTTTGTTACATTGACGATAGCCCTTCGATACCGTGTCAATGGGGGTTCACCATCATCTGAAAGCAGCAATAAAATATGAAGTTGGTCTCCAGGAGCAGCATTTTTTGGTACCTTGAAACTTGTCGCTGACTTGTTTGGATTTTTAATCTCAATATCACCATCGTAAGTGCCAGGTTCTGGATAGTATTCCCAAACATAAGACAATGCATTTCCATCTATGTCATGACTGCCTGTTGCATCCAAGGTAATCTTTTGACCAGGTTTGGCATTTATCATTACCGCATCGAATGACTGGTCCCCATTGAGAACAGCTGTTGAAGGATGATTTGCTTCATCAAAATCATTTACACACCAATCCATTCTGGCCTGATATTCATTTTGAAACTCATTAGCCCAGCGACCAATTGTATGGCCCAATTTGTCCTTCTCAATGTTGGAGGGAATATCAACCCATTGGTTATCGGATCCTTCTTTCAACCTGAGTCTTCCTCCCCAGCCACCCCAGTTAGGGTTTTCCATATTGCTCAGTCCATTAGGAATGAGACCTAGATATGTTTCGGTATCCGCACCGCCAAGTTTCCCCCAGCGTATCGGACATAAAGCCCCAAGTGGACCATGATCAAATCGAACATTAGTATCAAGCCACTCTTTGCTATGGAGTTCAGGTGGGGCTGAGTAAACGACTCCACCTGTTGATACAATGTAGAACAAGTCTGGGAAGTTTTCCTGAATCCAAACACCTGTAGCATCTTGATTTCCCCAGGCATAGACCCGGAGTTTGGATACAAATCTTTTTAGTTCTTCTTCACTGCGATCGTTTCTAACTCTCCAAAGTGCCTGAGCTAACTCAACTGAACCGCCCCATATCGGTATCCATAGCGGTCTTGGATCTTCTCGATCGGCTGCTTCAATGATTAGCATAGAAGCACCAGTATCTTTTCCTTTACCGATAAGTTTTTCTAGTGGATAGTGACCACTACCTTCTCCTGCCACACCAGCTCGTATATCGAAAGGAGAGTCCCTTCCTGTTAAAACTCCTTTTCTAATTTTCGTTAATAAGAAGTCTGCCTCTGGCCACCCCTCACTGTGTTTCATAAGATTAGGCCGTACTTCTCTATATGCCTTGAGGAAGTTGACGATGTATTGTGGTTGAGGTTCTCCATCTAGTGGGCGATGTTTTTCTTCCGGAAAAATGCGAATGGATGTGGCAATAATACCCTCAATGTCATATTGGTCTGCAAACATCAAAAAACGCGTAAATGATTGTTCATCGTCCCGATCACCGCCAATATCTGTCAAAAGAACTATTCGCTTCTTGTCAGGGGTGGAAAGGCCCTTGATTTGCGAATAGCTATCCTGGATTAGTAATAAACAAAAAGTAAGCGTAGCAAAGAGTAAATGTGATTTTTTCATGTTTGTCCGTTTTTTGCCATAGTCCATCAATTCCGTTATTAATTGATTCATATAGGTAATTATTTAACCTCAACAACTACTCTTTGGTACCTGGTTAATGGAGGCGTATTGTTATCCGTCACTTCACAAACAATATGGATTGTTTTGCCTTCACTACTAGCGGGTACTACGAATGAAGCCGCTTGATTATCGGAACCCTTCAAGTCAATTTCACCTTCATAAGTATCCGCTTCTTCATATTGCCACCATTCGTAGGTGAGCTGATCTCCATCTGGATCAGATGTGCCCATTGCGCTGAGTTCAATCAACGTTCCCGGCTTGGCAATTAGGTCATTTGCATGATCTAAAACAACTTTAGGAGGATGGTTGGCCTCTTCGTAAGACTTAACACACCAGTCGGCCCTGGCAGCCCAATCATTTTGTTGTACAACTGCCCAACGCCAAGCTGGTTTGAAAAAATTCATCATTCTTTCATCCTCATGTGCCGTCATACCAGCATTGATACTTAGCCTACCCCAGCAGGTTTCCCGAAAATATCGTCCTTCTGGATGCACGTAACCCTCGTATGGTGGTGGGTCCATCCAAGTGTTGTCTCTTACCCAAATGAATCGGCCTCCCCAGCCACCCCAATCGGGTGATTCCATACTTCTTAGACCTGTCTGTATGTTGTGCAAAAAGGCAGGAGAATCTCCTTCGGATCGAAAGTCATTTTCTTCGAAACCTTTGTCTCCCTTTTTGTGAGACTTGTAAAGCGCACAAAGTGGTCCATGATCTTGTAGTATGTTTTCTCTCATCCATGGAGCTTCAAAATAAGAGTGTTGGTCTTTCGGTAAGATTTTCTTCCAGCGATAGGCGATTGCTTCAAATTGATCTGAAATAATAGAGGTAATTTGATATTTGCCCCATTGTGGCAATAT
Organism: Cyclobacteriaceae bacterium; assembly: GCA_049115695.1. Lineage (GTDB taxonomy): Bacteria > Bacteroidota > Bacteroidia > Cytophagales > Cyclobacteriaceae > JAGDZR01. The sequence continues at coordinate 247,541 of JAGDZR010000012.1, forward strand.
GTAGCTCTGAAAAGTAGAGTCTTGTTCGAAAATGCCATATAATCTTATTTTTTTGGCTACTTCGGCCATTCTCTCAGGATGTTCTTCTTCGATCGTCTTAAGTGCCCGAGCGATGGTATTAAAACCACCCCATGCTTGAATCCAAATAGGTCGAATATCTGTTTCATCGAGCAGCACATCCACTATCAATTGAGATCCTTCTGTTAATATCTCCATTTCACCTTCTGCACTCATATTACCCATTCGTGTCTTCTTTCGAAGAAACGAAGGTGTAGGGAAATCAGGATCGTGCTTGACAAGATTTGGATAGATTTCGCGATATGCAGCTAGATAAGGATCTATCCATTCGTCTCCTGCCCATTCATGGCCTTGCCAGTGATATTGAGAACTGGTTGTAACGATTCCTTCTATGTCAAATTCGTTGGCGCAGAGCAAAAACCTGACCATTGAGCATTCATCATCTATTTCACCATCAGTAGTGACGATGATTCGTGGTTTATCTTGTGCGGAAACTTCCGTTAAAATCGTTCCTGACATGAAAAGTAGCAGGAAAATGCGCGCAAATATTTTGTGTGATTTCATATTGTTATTTAGCTTCAAATGGTTCTTTTAGCCGGTTCTCGATGAATTTGGAAATTTTCTTATGAGATGTTTTCGGATAGAATCCAAAAACGCAGATAGCTTCTGTTCCTGTGTACGCTCTTTTATCTTCGTCTCTTCCATAGCTGAAAATCACCATGTTTTCACCCTGACGCCATCCTTCATCACCGGCAGTTCCAGGCCCGACGTTTTTTACACCGACATAAAATATCTGTTTATCCTTGCTATCACTATCGGCCAGATAGAAGAATGGAGATGGGAACTTATTACCAAACTCAGGTGCCAAATAGCCAAGCCCTCCTGCCTCAACGGCGCGAGGTTTACCATCTTTCAAAACATAATAATCTTTGTCTATCGAAGACTCCTGTTCTCCTCCAATTGGCCCCTCAAAAAGAAAAGCGTATTTATCATCAGCTTTTAATACTTTAATAGCAGCATGGGTAGGGAAGAAGTGATACTCCAATTCATAGGTGTTATTGGCAGACCGCATAATCAGGTGATCGCCTGACAGTTTTTCATCGAAATTGATCATTTTCCCACGTTCATCTACCCAATAAGAATATGAGTTGCTACTACGTTGGGGGTGATTGAAATTGCCTTCACCAAAATTAGGCCAGCCCCGATACTCATGTCGACCACCTTTGCTTGATGACTGATTGTAACCCCGATCAGCATCATTGCCAATCCAATCATTGCCAGCTAAGTCAAAAGCACTGCTGAAACCTGTCTTGCCATCTGTTTCTCCATTTTCGAAGTACCAGGTACCCCCGGCTGTAGCAATTTTCCAGCAGCTATTATCAAAATGCATGACCTTCGTAACAATGACTTTTTCAGGATATGGATCCAGCCCAAATCCTGCTACTTCAGCTTCAGCAGCTGTTGGGGGCTTAACGTTGATGACCATTCTCCGATAAGCATGTAGGCTTGGCGCACCATTATCTATTATCTCCAGGATAATATGGATACGCTTATCTGTTGCATCTTCAGGAATCTGAATACCGGTGATGCTAGCATTGGGATTTTTAATTTCAACCATACCTGGATAGGTGCCAGGTTCCTTGTAGTATGACCAGGAATAAGTCAGTGCATCATTGTCTGGATCGCTTGAACCCAGCGCACTAAGCATAACGATTGATCCAGCAGAAGCGTCCATTGTCAGGACATTTCTCGATTTATCTCCATTAAGGATGGCAACTGGATGATGATTGGCCGCTGTATAAGCATCCGTGATGCTCCAATCCATTCGTGCTGCAAAATCATTGTTATATCCTTCACTCCATCGTTTGATAGATTCGCTTCCTTCAGAAGTATTACCGTACATTAAATAAGGGTCATAAATCAGCTCAGCCTCTTCTTTTATTTTGGCCACTTCTGACATACTTCTAATGCCAGCTTGTTTGTCGAAACTAAATCGACCACCCCAACCTCCTTGATCTATTTGTTCAGGATCATTCAGACCGTTTGGGAAGACGTGCATAAAGGAAGGCGTATCACCTTCAGTGGCCCATTTCCTGTCTGGATAGACAGCTCCTAATGGACCATGGTTTTGAATATGTTCATCTAAATACTCATCGGAGGGAGCCCATCCATAAACACTTCTAGCTCTTATGTAAAAGAGCTCTGGGAAATTTTTAGCTATCCAGGCACCAGCATCATCTTGCCCCAGAATATCGAAAAGACGTAGCTTGGACAGAAATTTCTTGAACTCTGCTTCAGAACGCGTTTCTCTTACCTTCCAGATGGCCTGAGCAGCATTATTCATACCACCCCAACCCATAAACCAAACAGGCCTTGGGTCATCTTTATCGACTGCTTGAATAAGTAAATCGGATCCCGGACTGTCTTTGCCAGTCCCAACAGCTCTCATACCATATCCGGTTTGACCCAAAATTGATATTGACCGAAGATACTCGGGTGTTGGGTATCCATTGGCATGGATTTTTAGATTGGGATATGACGAAGCGTAGGCATCTACAAGTTTGTCCAGCATGTCAGTGTTGCTCTGATTTTTTTTCCAGCATCCAGTCGCAACTATCAGCCCTTCTATGTCAAATTCATTGGCACTGACCAATTGTCTTACCATCGATTGTTCGTCATCCGGATCAGCTCCCAGATCAGTTGTAATCACGACTCGAGGTTTGGTATATGCATTTACGGTATTTGGCTGTCCAATCGAAGAGTGGATTGAAATGAACAAACAGCCTATGATAAAGGAAATAGAAATGTTTTTCTTGAAAAAAGCCATCAGTAGAGCGGTTTAATGTTTGTTATTGGGCCTTTTGCCAGGCTTTCACCATTTCGGTTACAAATTCACCGGGCTCGCCAGTAAATTGGATAACATTACATTTTTCAGCACCCCAATCACCCATACTTTTGGAGTCATAGCCTTCAATCAGGTACCCTGCTCCCTTGAAGTAAGTAACAGAGGGGTGTTTTACCCAATCTGTTTTGGTAGCCTTTTCGATGAATATGACCTCATCATTTTCAAGTGAGTGAGCTTCCATGTCCTTGAGGGTAATACCGGCTTCATTCCACAGCGCCCAGCTGGCTATCAAGCCTCCTTCAATGTGCGCTTGTAACCACGCACCATGGTCAGTCATTTTGGCTGTTGGGTATTGCTCGGGTATGTATTCAAAAAGCCACTGCCTAAAAGGAGGTTTTGTGGATGAGCTATTAGGTTTAATGCACCAGTCTGCACGCTCTTGAAACTCCTTTTGATAGTCAGCACGCCATTTGGATATACTTGATTTACCAGGACCATCGATGTAGTGGTTAGTACCTTCTTTTCTTACATATTGACCACCCCAACTTGGTTGTGTAGGGTCTTCCGGATCGTTCATTCCTCTGTTGGCACTTAATAAATGCATGAAGGTGGGAGAGTCCCCTTCACAAACACCAGTGCATCCCATGCCTTCATGTGGATACACATCACAAAGAGGACCGTGGTTTTGTCGAATGTTTTCATTGATCCAGGCCAGATCAGATTTAGGATCACTGCCTCCGAACATTCCCTGATATGTTTTTCGCGAATCGATGATAAACAACTCAGGAAATTCGTCCATTAACCAACCGTGTGAGGCATCCTGATAGGCAATGAGGAAAATTCGAAGTTTGCTAACAAAAGCAGCCAACTCTTTTTTGGATCGAGTGTTTTTGACATCCCATATGGCCTGAGCCACTTCTCTGGGACCACCCCATACATGTACCCATACGGGCCTTGGATCGGGTTTGTCTACTATTTCAATAATCGCATTGGAAGCTTCACTATCTAATCCCTTCCCAATGATGTCAGTATAAGGTTGTTTGTCTTTGCCCCAAATAACCTTTAAACCATGATTGTTGGCCATGCCCTCATATGTGACGGTTCGCAAATAGTCGGCTGAAGGAAATTCTTTATCATATGTTATCAGGTTGGGATGAACTTTCTCGTATTCATCAAGTACTTCAAGGATATTCGTTTTTTCAGCTGTCATAGCAAAGGTTCCTGCAGAAGCTACAAGGCCTTCAATATCAAATTCATTGGCATGTAGCAGAAAACGCACAATTGATTGCATGTCATCCGGGTCACTTTTTTGATTGAGCGGCACATCCCCACCCTTGACAACTCCAATAGGAGGGAAGTCGGACATCATAATCACACGAGGCTTATCCTGAGCTAAAATCTGATGGTTGCAGCCAAAAGTCAGAATAAAGCCAGTTAGTAAAATGGATAGTATATCAACCTTCGAAGAGTTGTTGCAGCTTTGTTTGCTGATTAAAAATTTCATGGTCTTATCATTTTATAGATGAGTGCCATTAATGTGGCAATTGGTTACGTCAAGAGTCTATCTCCCTTAATACAGCACTTGATTGTACCTTTTTTTGGATGCAGAGTCTTTCAATCATGATTCAAATATCATCTGGTAAAAGAGTATATACTACCTGTTTGTGATTAAAAACATGCTATATTCCTATATGCCTGAAATACTGCATTGCCCCGGAAACGAGAATTACAGATCCATGGTTAACTGAGTGGGAAGCCGTAACTGGTTAATTCATCACGATAAAGGGCTTAGCGAACAATCACTTTCCTTGTCTGAATTCCCTTGGAGTTTGATTATTGAATTTTTTAAAGGAAGCATTAAATCTGCTTATCGAATTGAAGCCAGCTTCAAATGCAATTGAAGTAATACTATCACTTGTGACTGTTAGCCTTCGTTGTGCATATCTCACACGTTGTTCTATAAGAAAATTGGAAATGGTGGATCCGAATGCCTTTTTAAAAATGGCATTGGCATAATCAGGGTGTAATTCAACTTCGTTGGCCACATCACTCACTTTGATGGGTTTTGTGAAGTTCCTTGCAATGAATGTTGCCATTTGTTCCACCAGGTTCATAGGAATAGGAGTTCCTCTATCAGCGGATTGCTCAGCCTTAAGTGTTTTGAAGGCAAAGCGGGTCAAATATGATCTGATTTCTAAAGTACTCACATATTTTAAGTGCTGATCCGCTGTTTCAAGATCCTGTATCCACCGATTAAATAGCCGTTCATCCAATATTGGATCGTCATGAGGGCCGTAGGATTGAACTTCTCCCTGAAAAAGTATGTCTAGAAATGATTTTGGTAACTCCCATTGCTGCAGCAATGCAAAAGGAATGGTGATTACGTAATAAGGTGATTCATCAGTAAACTCTACAATTTGATGGGCCTGCAACGCCCAAAAGACTACAGTGGTTCCTTTTTCAACTCGAATTTTCTGGTCGTTGATTAAATAAGTAATGGATCCTTTAGGAAGATAGTTGATCTCAATTTCATTGTGTCGGTCAGGTTTACCCATCAATTTGGGTTGCCACAATTCACAAGACAATCCATAAGGTTTCAGATCAGATCTCCCTTCGTTGAAGTTCTTCAGCACATCGGATTATGATGGTAATATGGCTAATAAAGAACAAAAAGTTATGTTATCCTAATTCTCAGGAAATTGGTATGCATGAATAGGAATATGATCAGTACATTTATTTATTCAGGTGTTTTAGGCTCTTTAGCTAGGTTATTCTTGCATTTAGGAAGATAATATTAAGTCTTAGAAGTATATCAATGAACAATAAGTTAACGCTCGGTGTAATATTCGGAAATAGGGATTTTTTCCCTGATGTTCTGGTTACGGAAGCACGTAAAGACATCAAAGAATTGGCAGATCAATTAAGTGTTGAAATCATCATGAACGATGAGGCAGATACTAAACTGGGAGGTGTCGAGACCTTTGAAGAAGCAAAAAAGTGTGGTAATCTATTTAAGGCAAATGCTGATGCCATTGACGGTATTTTAGTTTGTCTTCCGAATTTTGGAGATGAAAAAGGGGTTGCTGACGCCATTCGTTTGTCTGGGCTTAAAGTGCCGGTTTTGATTCAGGGATATCCTGATGAGTTGAACAAAATGAATGTAGCAAGAAGAAGAGATGCCTATTGCGGTAAAATCTCTGTTTGTAACAACCTCAAACAATATGGCATTCCTTTCACACTGACTGAAAAGCATGTTGTGCATCCATCAGACCCTTCATTTCTGAAGGACTTTAATGCATTTTTAGGAGTTTGCAGAGTTGTTAAAGGACTGAAAAATCTTCGTATTGGTGCGGTGGGAGCAAGGCCTGGCGCGTTCAATACAGTGCGGTATAGCGAGAAGATTCTGGAAAGAAATGGTATTACTATAGCGACAGTAGATTTATCCGAGATTATTGGTAATGCTGAAAAGCTTACAAAGGATGATAAAAAAGTCAAGGATTATCTGGAGCGGGTGACTGCTTATGCAAATAAAGGAAAAACGCCAGATGATAAGCTCGTTCAAATAGCAAGAATGGGTGTTGCTTTGGCTGATTTCATGGATGAGAATCAATTGGATGCCACGGCAATTCAGTGCTGGACTTCTGTTCAATCCAATTATGGATGCAACGTATGTACCAATATGAGCATGATGAGTAATGACATGATGCCAAGTGCCTGTGAAGTGGATGTAACCGGAACGCTGACCATGTATGCCATGCAGCTGGCATCTGAATCACCTAGTGCGCTGGTTGATTGGAATAACAACTATGCAGAGGACAATGATAAATGTGTCTTGTTTCATTGTGGTAATTGGGCGAAATCGTTTCTGCCGGATGCCCAGATTAGCACAGCACCTATATTAGGAACCATCGTAGGCGAAGAGAATACCTACGGCGCTTTGGATGGCAGAACACCGGCAGGACCACTTACTTATGGTCGTATTAGTACCGTAGATACTGAAGGTAGGATAAGTGCCTATTTTGGAGAAGGACAATTGACCAATGATCAGTTGGAGACTTTTGGGAATAGAGCTGTGGCTCATGTTCCTGAATTACAGAAATTGATGAGGCATATCTGCAATAATGGATTTGAACATCATGCCGTCATGAACGGCTCTCATACAGCTCATATATTAAAGGAGGCACTGGAGAAGTATCTTGACTGGGATGTTCATATTCATGGTGAAACAGCACATGGTATTTGGTAAATTATTGGAAAAGAAGAATAAATGACGAACCAACAGCTAGCAAAGAAATCAATAGTATATCGCAAGAAGCTACTATCACATATCAAGCGCGCTAAAGCAGGGCATACTGGTGGTAGTCTTTCTTGTATAGACATACTCAATGTGCTTTACAACGAGGTAATGAATGTCTCTCCTGAGAACTTCAAAAGCGCAGATCGTGATCGCTATATTCAAAGCAAAGGACATTCGGTAGAAGCCTTGTTTACTGTATTGGCTGATAAAGGTTTTTTCCCTGAATCAGATTTGGAAACCCTTTGTGAATACCAATCGCATTATGTTGGACACCCAACCCGAAAGGTTAATGGGGTTGAGCAAAATACAGGTGCTTTAGGGCATGGTTTGTCGATTTGCGCAGGGATTGCTTTGAGTGCCAAAAAGGATAAAAAAGACTTCAAGGTCTACACCCTTATGGGAGATGGAGAACTGGCCGAAGGTTCGAATTGGGAAGGAGCAATGGTGGCTGCTCAATACGAATTAGATAACCTGACTGCCATCATTGATAGAAACAGACTCCAGATCACCTCCAATACCTCCAATGTGATGAATTCAGAACCATTGGCTGATAAGTGGGAAGCTTTTGGATGGTCAGTAAAGGAAGTTGATGGTCATGATTTGAATGATTTGAAAGAAACTCTGCTTTCAGCACCCTTTGAGAAAGGGAAGCCGAATTTGATCATCGCCAACACTATAAAAGGCAAAGGCGTTTCTTTCATGGAAAACGTGCTCAAATGGCATCATGGTGTGCCAAGTGATGAAGAATATGAACTAGCAATTTCAGAATTGGATCAATTGGAAAAGGAATTAGAGGTAGCATGAATTTAGGAAAGCCAAATCTTGTCGCATTTGCAGAGTCATTAGAGCGACTAGCTGAGAACGACAGGGACATATTAGCAGTAACTAGCGACTCCAGAGGGTCTGGTAAGCTTGTTAATTTTGGGAAGACCTTCCCCGAACAAATTGTAGAAGTGGGAATCGCCGAGCAAAACCTGGTAGGTATGGCTGCAGGCCTGGCCTCAACTGGCAAAAAGGTTTTTGCGGTTTCTCCGTCCTGTTTTCTGTCTGCCAGGTCGTTGGAGCAAATCAAGAATGATGTTTGCTATTCTGACAATCCGGTAAATCTTATTGGAATTAGTGCAGGAGTGAGCTATGGTGCATTGGGATCCACCCACCATTCCATACATGATATTGCCGTTCTTCGGGCCATCAATAACATCAATGTAGTCATCCCTGCGGATAATTTTGAAACTCAAAAAGCCATAGCTTTAGCAGCCGCAAGTGATGAGCCTTTCTTCATTAAATTCGGAAAACGGCCCATGTATGATTTGCATCATTCCGACCAAAAATTTGAGTTGGGCAAGGGGATTACGCTAAAAGAAGGAACTGATTTGGCATTCATAGCCACCGGAGAGACTGTTTATCAGGCGTATCAGGCAGCTGAGAACCTTGAAAAAGAAGGAATCAATGCAAAAGTTATCAGTATGCATTCAATAAAACCTTTTGATAAGGAATTGTTGCTGGAAACTGCCAAAGAATGTGGAGGCATTGTTACTGTAGAGGAACACAGTGTAAATGGTGGAATGGGAGAATTGTGCGCATCAATTCTGTTGCAAGAAGGTGTCCATGTTCCTTTTAAGATTGTGGGTATCCCTGATGAATATACTGTCACAGGTTCTCAGATGGATATCTATAAACACTATGGCCTAACGGATGAAGGGCTGTATAATACCGCCATGAATTTGATTAAGAACGAACCCAAACTTTCATGAAGAAGATATTGCTCATATCCCTGATCTGTTTGATTGGGTGTACATCAAAAGTGGATGAGTCCAGCACGAAGAAAATGGCTGTTATTATCTCTACTTTGAATAATCCATGGTTTGTCGTATTGGGTGAAACAGCAGCCAATCAAGCCAAGGAGTTGGGCTATGAAGCAACACTTTTTGACTCTCAAAACAATACCGCTTTAGAGACAGATCATTTTGAAAATGTAATAGCCTCGGGGTATGATGCCATATTATTTAATCCCACTGATGCCGATGGATCCATTGCTAATGTGCGTATGGCTAAAAGGGCCGGCGTGCCTGTTTTTTGCATGGACAGAGAGATCAACACCACCGATGCAGCAACTAGTCAAATATTGTCAGATAGCTATGCTGGTTGTGTAGCCATTGGAAAATACTTTGTTGAGAAATTGAATAAAAAAGGGAAATATGTCGAAATCCTTGGTATGGTGGGAGATAACAATACCTGGAGTCGATCAAATGGCTTTCATTCAGTAGTCGATCAATATCCTGACCTGCAAATGGTAGCACAGCAAAACGCTGATTTTGATCGTAATAAGGCCATGGAAGTGATGGAGTCAGTCCTTCAGGTGAATCCAGATATTCAAGGTGTTTTTTGTGGGAATGATGCGATGGCCATGGGCGCCTATCAAGCACTGCTGTCAGCAGGTAAAGAGGAGCAGATCATGGTATTTGGTTTCGATGGAGCGGCTGATGTGATCAATTCTATTAAACAGAAAGAAATATTGGCAACTGGTATGCAGTTTCCAAAAGTAATGGCGAGAACTGCAGCCATTTATGCAAATGACTATATAAATGGTAAACGTGACTTTGCGCAAAAGGTACCTGTTGATGTTGAAATGGTCAATCAGGAAAATGTGCATCATTATGTGGCTTATGGAGATGATGAGTAATGAATAAGTACTTAAAATATACAATCGGAGCTGTGATCACTGTTTTTGTAATTTACAATTCAGTGTATTTTCAGTCACTGGATGAGAAAAAAGCAGCGGAAGAAGTTGTTGAATTAAATGTAGAACAGTTGGTAAATGAGCTTTGGGACAATAGCCTACTCTCGGCCTATGACGCTGCAATAAATATCACCGAGCTAATTTCAGCGTTGCAAAATAACCCTGAAGCTACTTTTGAAAAGAACGGAAACTCGTTAGGCATTGGAAACATCGGCTATTTCCAGGTGGCTGGACAGGGAGAGGTGATTGAAATCAATGAAAACAATGTTTTGGTGGAAATTGAGGACAAAATCATTGAAATAGAGACAGAGTTCATTTTTGGCAATGCCATCCGAGATGCTTCAGGCTTATTCAAGGTCAATGATTTTGACAATACAGACGATTTCAATCGCATTTCGGAATCGATCAACGGGAAGGTGAGGGCTGAATTGATTCAAAAGTTCAGATCCAATGTTAAGATAGCCGATCAAGTGATGTTTAAAGGGGCTCTGGAGTTGAATCAGGCACATCTCGATCTGTCGAAAATTGAAATCATTCCTATCTCACTCCAAACCAATCCATGATATGGCGCCCGTTCTTCAGGTAAAAAATATCACGAAGAAATTCTCAGGGGTGACAGCTCTTGATGACGTTAGTTTGGAGTTGAACCCAGGTAAGCTTACTGCACTGATAGGGGAGAATGGGGCTGGCAAATCCACCCTGTTGAAGATCATGTCAGGTATTCACACGTCGTTCGACGGTGAAATTATATTGAAGGGATCACCCATTAGATTCGAAAAACCAAGCGATGCACAAAAAGCAGGTATTGCGATTATTCATCAAGAGCTCAATCTGATAGATTCGTTGACCATAGCGCAAAACATTTATTTGGGACGAGAAATTGGGAATGAGCTGGGCTGGCTGGATGAGAAAGCCATGCATGACAAAACCAGAAAATTGCTCCAAAGACTTCAATTAGATCTCGAGCCAAATACTCAGGTAAATTCGCTGAAAGTAGGTCAACAACAAATCGTTGAAATAGCAAAAGCTTTATTAGAAGATTCTGACGTGCTTTTCATGGATGAACCGACATCAGCTATTGGTGAAGGTGAAGTAGAGATATTGTTTGAATTGATCAATAAACTCCGTGAGGAAGGAAAGTCTATTGTTTATATCTCACACAAATTGGATGAGCTATTTACATTGGCTGATGACTATGTCGTATTAAGGGATGGTCAGTTGGTGGGTACGGGATTGATGAAAGATATCAATCGAGATCAGCTGGTAGATCTTATGGCTGGCAGGAAAGTCCAATTAACAGAAAGGGCTGAAAGGCAACTCTCAACAGAGGTAGTACTGGCCACAGAAGGTCTTTCACTGCGTAATCCTGCTGATCCAAACAGGGCTATCCTAAACAATATTAATCTGCAAATAAGAAGAGGTGAAGTATTAGGAATTTATGGTTTGATGGGAGCGGGCCGAACTGAGCTATGTGAATGTTTGTTTGGGTTGCATGCCAAATATCTTGATGGTGTGATTCGCTTGAATGATGAGCCTGTAGCTTATGTTTCTCCCATTGAAGCGATTAAGGATGGTCTGGCGCTTGTACCTGAAGATCGTAAGCGAGATGCCATTGTACCTGAACTCTCTGTTGTTAAAAATATGAGTTTGACAGATCCAGAGAAAATTGAGAAAGCCGGATTCATTAACAATGCTTTAGAAACAAAACTTTATGATAAACATGTTGCCGCTCTAAAAATCAAAGTAGATAAGGCAGAGCAACTTATCAAAAACCTAAGTGGAGGCAACCAGCAAAAAGTAGTGTTGGCCAAATGGATTGAAAGGAACCCAAAATTACTGATGCTTGATGAGCCTACACGCGGCATTGATGTCAATGCAAAAAACGAGATCTATCAGTTGATTTCCAATCTTGCTGATCAGGGGATTTCAATTCTGGTTGTGTCCTCAGAGATACCTGAAATATTGTCAATAGCTGACAGAATTCTGGTAATGGCAGAAGGAAATATTACAGCTGAATTTGAACGAAAAGAAGCTACTGAAACTAAAATTATGAATGCTTGCATTCCTGAACAAGTGACACCATGATGCGAAATAAAAATTTAGCGCAATACCAATCACTGATCGCCTTATTGATCATGTGTCTAGTCCTTTCGGTTGTAGCCGAGAATTTTATGACCGTGGACAATTTTTGGAATGTGATGCGACAAATTTCAGTTAACGTGTGCATATCCGTTGGTATGACACTTGTGATTTTAATTGCCGGAATTGACTTGTCAGTAGGATCTATTCTGGCATTTTCAGGAGCTGTAGCCGCAGGATTGTTGAAGTATGGTGTTGAATTACCAGCAATGAATTTGTTCATTGGATTTACGGTCTTGGGAGCATTATTGGCAGCCATGTTTACCGGAGGTGCCATGGGATGGGTCAATGGACTGGCAATCACAAGATTTAGAGTTCCTCCATTTGTTGCAACACTGGCTATGTTAACCATGGCTCGAGGATTTACCATGCTGTGGACAAAAGGACATCCCATTACTGGTCTTGATGAAACTTTTGGATTCTTAGGCACAGGCTGGTTCTTAGGGATTCCATTACCAGTTTGGATTTCAGGGATTGTCGTTGCGCTGGCAGTCATCGTCACAAAGAAGACACGATTTGGAAGGTACATTTATGCCATTGGTGGAAATGAATCGGCCGCCAGGTTGTCTGGTGTACCGGTCAATAAAATGAAAGTTTGGGTTTATTCTCTGGCTGGCATGCTTGCGGCTATTGGTGGTATTCTAGTAACAGCACGTTTAGATTCGGCCCAGCCCAATGCAGGAATGAGCTATGAGCTGGATGCGATCGCAGCAGTAGTCATAGGGGGGGCATCACTTTCAGGAGGACGTGGAACCGTATTGGGGACTGTTTTAGGAGCCTTGATCATTGGGGTTCTTAACAATGGATTGATCCTATTGGATGTTTCACCATTTTGGCAGCAAGTTGTAAAAGGAGCTGTGATTTTGCTGGCTGTAATCATTGATAAATCGAATAAAGCAGAATGACTTCTGGTTATCTGTTAATTTATATACAAACCAAAGGACTTATGAGATATATACTTACCCTCATCTTATTGACGTCATTTAGTACTTCGTTGCTAAATGCTCAAAATTTTAAAGAAAAGCCGAGAGTCTTTGTTTTGACAGACATTGAGAATGAACCAGATGATGCACAAAGTTTGGTTCGTTTCATGACGTACTCCAATATGTGGGACATTGAAGGGATTGTAGCTACTACTTCCTGCTGGCAAAGAGATCAAACTGCTGAATGGCGTATTCATGAAATCATAGATGCTTACGGCAAGGTTAGAGACAACCTTGAGGTTCATGAGAAAGGGTATCCAACCTATGATTATATGAAGAGCATCATTAAGATTGGTGTTCCAAAATTTGGGATGGAAGGTGTAGGAGAAGGGCAGGATTCCCAAGGTTCTGAGTGGTTAATAGAAAGTCTGCTAAGCGATGATCCTCGTCCATTGTACGTTCAGGCATGGGGTGGAGCAAATGTTTTAGCCCAGGCATTATGGAAACTACAAAGGACACTTCCTGAAGATGAACTAAAGATAGTAGCGAGTAAGATAAGAGTTTATACAATTTCGGATCAGGATGATTCGGGTCCGTGGATCAGAAATAATTTCCCCAATATATTCTATGTGGTAAGCCCTGGATATCAGGAAAACGGTGGTGGACAATATCATCTTGCAACCTGGGTAGGTATCTCTGGCGATAAGTTTCATGGAAGATTCAATGGTCCTGATTTTGCTATTGTTGATAATCCGTGGCTAGACCAGCATATTAGAAAAAATCATGGTCCACTTGGTGCTGAGCATCCGCATACAGAGTATTTAATGGAAGGTGATACTCCCTCATTCTTTGGTCTGATTGATAATGGTCTCAACAATCCTGAACGGCCTGACTATGGAGGCTGGGGTGGAAGGTATGAGCTATACATTCCGCCATTTAGAAAATACATGTACGAGCCGGAAACAAGACCCATATGGACAGATGCACAAGATGAAGTTTATAGCGAGGTGACCAAGCAACATCACACAAGTAATCATGCTACAATTTGGAGGTGGAGACAAGCCTATCAGCATGATTTTGCCGCCAGAATTGATTGGAGCAACACCTCCAAATATGCAAAGGCTAATCATCCGCCCGTTGTGAAACTTGCACATGATAATGTAATAACTGTCAATTCAGGAGAGACTGTGGAATTGAGCGGAGAAGGTTCAACTGATCCGGACAAAGATGAGCTTTCCTATGAATGGATTTACTATGGAGAAGCAGGTTCTCTGAATGCAAGATCATTAAACTTGAAAAGCTCAACGGGAGTGAGTACATCATTTGTTGCTCCTGAAGTTGCAACGGCTAAAACAACACACTTGATTCTACAGGTAACAGATAATGGTGTGCCAGCACTTACCAGATATCAGCGTGTTGTTGTAAACATATTACCTAATTAGATCAGAAAGACCAGATGAATTCTGAACAAACTGAATACATTCTATCTATAGATCAGGGTACCAGCAGTACAAAAACCCTGATAATGGATCAAAATGGAGAAGTACTTTATAAAGCCAGTGAACCATTAAAAACACATTATCTCTCTGGTGGTTGGGTTGAACAAGAGCCACAGGCTATATACGAAAATGTCATTCAGTCAGCTATTAAATGTGTGGATGGATTCAAGGCGGAAGGTAGTGATGTTTCGAAAATTAAAACCTGTGGCATCTCCAATCAGCGAGAAACGTTTGTGCTTTGGGATAAGGATGGAAATCCACTGTACAATGCTGTCGTATGGCAGTGTAAAAGGTCGGTAGATATTTGCAAAAGACTTGAGAATGAAGGTCTTTCTGCTACTCTAAATAAGAAAACAGGGTTAATCATTGATCCATATTTCTCCGGATCAAAAGTGATCTGGTTGTATGAAAATGAAGCGAAAGTAAGAAAAGCAATTGATAACGGAGAGGCCTACTTTGGAAATGTGGACAGTTGGTTGTTGTATAACATGACGCAAGGTGAGTCATATTTAACGGACTATACCAATGCTTCCCGAACCATGTTTTTTAACCTGGAAACTTTGCAGTGGGATGATGAATTGTTGGCAGCATTTGGGTTGTCAGGGCTTAAACTGCCAGAGCTAAGGCCTTCTTCTTCTCATTTTGGAAAGACGAACCTGGATGGGTTACTGGAACAAGAAATTTCAATCGCTGGAATGATTGGTGATTCACATGCGGCAGCCTTTGGGGAAGGTTGTTTTGATCCCGGAGATGCCAAGGCAACATTGGGTACAGGTAGTTCCATTTTGATGAACATTGGAGACCAACCCAAATCGTCTGATAATGGAATGGTGACGACCATTTGCTGGAGTGTTAGTGGAAGGGTTGATTATGCGTTGGAAGGTATTATTGTTTCAGCCGGAGCAACGATTGAATGGGTCAAAAACCAGTTGGGCCTTTTTGATAAGGTTGATGAATTGGAAGCAATCTATGAGTCAGTTGAAAATAATGGAGGAGTATACATCGTACCTGCTTTTAGCGGCTTAGGAGCACCACATTGGGATATGAACAGAAAAGCCTCCATTCAAGGGTTGACCTTTGATTCTTCAAAAGACCACATAATAAGAGCTGCCTTAGAATCAGTTCCTTATCAGATCAAAGATGTTATTGTTGCAATGGAATCCGACTCAGGGACACCTCTCAATGAGTTGAAGATTGATGGAGGAATCAGTTCTAACAAACATTTAGTACAATTTCTGGCTGATTTACTCGGTCGAAAAGTCACAAACATTGACGTAAGGGATGTGTCAGCAATAGGAGTTGGATATCTTGCAGGTCTCGGTTCAGGCGTTTATCAAAATATAGATCAACTTAAGTCCTTTAATCAGCATAAAACAAGTACAAATGCTAATTTGGATACGGCTGACGTTGAACGTGCTTATCAAGGCTGGCAAAAGGCAATAAAAGGTATTTGAGTTACTTCTTTTTCATCGATTTATATTGGTCATGCATACCTTCTCCATTGAGAATCTTGGGTGTCCATTTATCGATTCGAGCCATTCTTGTTTTGGCTTGTGTAGATTGAGAAAAATGAATGATGTAGCCCCTTTGTCGTCCCATAGCGTATAGCCGATTGCTTCAAATTTCACTGATTCTCTCAAGTTTTTTGCAATAACGAAAAGTTTTAATGAGTGGATAATAATGACCCAATGACTTCTGAGAGCTTTTTAACCATTTTGACTAGGGCATTATCGTTACAATAACCCGTTTGTATCTTGATAAAGCTGGACTTCCTTTGTCGGTTACTTTTAAGATAAAGTGAGCAGTTTCTTTCCTGGATACTTTGGGTGCTGTGTAACTGGCTTTATAAACGTTTTCAGCACCATTCACATCAATCAGCTTTTTGTATGATCCTGCCTCAGGATAATTGAACCAAAGAAAACCTACATTATCTCCATCAGGGTCGTAACTATTGAACGCATCTAATGTGAAGCTTTCGCCTGATTTCACTGTCAATTGATCATCATGCGAAAGAACCGGAATAGGAGGGTGGTTCGCTTCTTCCGGGGAAGAAATTGTCCAGTCCATCCGAGCGGCAAAATCATTTTGAAAGTCGTCTCTCCAGCGCCAGAGTGTTGCTTTGTATCCAGAAAACTCTGCTGTATCCTTCCGGAATGTTCTTCCATAAGCCTTTGAAATGTATGGTTTAAAAGTATCATCAGCATTGGTCCAAATTTCTCTTGTCTCTGGTGCTCCCGATACAATCGATCCACCTTCCTTTGAAGCGTCAAATACCGGTTTGTAAAGTAGGTAGCGACCACCCCAGCCGCCCCATTCAGGGTGCTCTGAGTTGTTTAATCCATTAGGGAGTAATCCAAGATATGCAGGAGTGTCGCCCTCCATTCCCCACGCCACATCGGGATATACTTCACCTAATGGACCGTGGTTTTGTTGAATGTTTTCGGCCAGCCATTGGTTACTAATTGAGGAGTTGTCAATACCAGCAATAACACTGTTTATCCCTGTCCAGGTTGCACTGCCATAATGATCACCAGGAGAAACAATGTAAAACAGCGATGGAAAATTATTCCTAATCCAAATACCACTATCGTCCTGATCTGAAATTGTATAAACCTTGATTTTGGATACTAGTCTGCGCAGTTCTTTTTTACTTTTCGTTTTTTCAAGCGTAAAAAGTGCTTGTGCCAGCGTGTTTACACCTCCCCAGGTAGAGATCCACAAGGGTCTGTCATCATCTTTTTCAAGCTCTTTTATGATCCAATTTGAACCTTCAGAATCCATACCTTCACCAACACCAGTCATGCCATATTTAGGTAAGCCTTGTTTGATAAGTGGATAAAAATCTTCAGATGGTGGGAAATTCTCGTCGTGCTTCAACAGGTTGGGATGGACCTTTTCATAAGCCTTGATAACCCTTTCAATAGAACCCGGATGAACACTGTTTTGCAACCAACAAGATGTGGTGGCAATCAACCCTTTGATTTCAATTTCATTTGAATACAGTAAGAGACGGACCAGCGACTGTGTGTCGTCAGGATCAGCTTCAATGTCCGTAAGGACAATTATTCTGTTTTTAGTGTTTGATTGTGCCTTTGTCAATTCAGGTACCATCAACATTATGAAAATTATAGACAAATACTTCATTTGGTAGTGCTTTAGGATCATTTTGATTTTGTTAGTTCTTAATATCATTTCAGCCAATTCCATTTAGTGGCCCAGTCTTTCAGAAAAGCTTCTCTGTGCTTGGAAACAGTTTTAGCTCCTTGTTGTTTTTGTATGAAATACTGGGTTTCGCTTCTATCTCCAAACCAGTTGGGGCCCACCCTGTAATCATCGTCGTTCGCCTTTCCAGGCCAGGGGTTTATACTAACATATTGACTCGTAAGGTTATTTAATTCAGGTATTTGACTTGAAATAGTATAAGTGGCACTTTCAGGTCTTTTGGGTGAATACCTTACAGCATAAATTCCATCACCTAGGTAATACCCAGGCCATTTTTGATTCCAGATTTCCAAAATGAAGCATGAAGAATCGGAGGGTATTTCTATTGATGGGCCCTTGAATCTCCATTCCAGCACGGCATATGCTGCAACTGTGTCTGTAATTGAACTATTTCCATCAAAAATCACATGAGAACTTCTGTCAATAGGAGTGAAGCTGCCTCCCCAGCTTTCTTCTGTTGGTTTGTTGGGATCACCGTTAAGCACATAGGCCAAAGAAGGAGTATCTCCCATCTTGATCTCTCCGGCATAATAATTATTAAAAGCATCACCCATGGTTCCGCGACCCTGGATGTTGTGATTGTAATAGCTCTTGTTGGAGAGTCGTTCTACTTTTTCATCATCCATGAACCAACCGCGATAAGTGGCGTTTGCTTCAATCATCCAAAGGTCCGAGTGATGTTGGACAATGTAGGAGTAAGCATTGATACTCCACTTTTTGTTAGGGCCACCAATCCAATAAACCTTTATTTGCTCCTTGATTGTTGGATCATCATGTAGTGCCTGTGCAAGATCCTCCAGTCCACCCCAAATCAATATCCAAAGTGGCTGCTCCGAGGGCCTTTTAGCACATTGAATAATCCAATCAGACCCTTCAGTTGAACTACGATACCCGACATAAGGAGCCAGTGACGTTTCGCCTTGCTTGCTGATGCCCTTTAGTACATCAGGAGTGGGATAATTATCCGAATGAGTTGATAGCTCGATATAGTCAGACTCATACAAATCAATCATATCAAGGATGTCTTGTTTGCGTCCTGGTCCATAAGGTGAAGATATTAGACCTTCCAATTGGTACTGATCCAGATACATAAAGGCATGAATCATTGATTGAAAATCATCAGGATCAGTTCCTCCAATGTCTGAGCTTATCAATACGCGCGGTAAAGGTGTTTCTGACGTTTCGGGTTGTGTACAACCCAAAAGGCAGCAAATTGTCAATACTTGCAGGATGATTTTGGTTAAGCGTTGCACGATCTATTCTATCACATCAATAATAACCCTTTCATATCTTGTCAGTCTTGGTGTACCATGATCTGTGACTGCCAGAATAATGTGCATAGTCCCGGTACCTGGAGGCATTACACGATTGGTTTTCACTTTCAACCAAGCCTGAGGTTGATCAAATCCATTGATTAAGTGCTTTACACCAGTTGATGAATTGGACATCCGTCTGGTGCCAGGTTCCTCATAGCAAAACCATTCAAAAGACAATGCATCACCATCGGGATCAGTAGTAGCAGTAGCACTCAGTTCTATTCGCTCTCCTTGCTTTGCTTTTAGATAGGCTGGGTGATCGAGCTTGACGATTGGTGGATGATTGGCTTCATGGTAAGACTTTATAGTCCAATCCATTCTTGCTGAAAAATCGTTTTGGTAGTGCTCTCGTCATCTCCAGATGGTTGCATGATTGGTGGTATGCCACTCTCCGTCATTGCCCAATACCTCATCCCGTACATTGGTCCAAATAGGTCGGGTCTCTGGTTCAAGAAACCATTTTTCCATTTTTGGTGTGTATAGCTCATATCTACCACCCCAACCACCCCAGTCCGGACGTTCAGGATTACCTAAGCCATTATTGAGTAGATAAAAAAACGAAGGAGTGTCGCCCTCCATCATAAATTTCCAGCGAGGGTAAAGTTGACCTAGGGGCCCCTTGGTTCTTACGTTTTTATCTAACCACTCATTGGAGACAAGGGAGAAATCAGCACCACCAAATCTCCCATGAAATTTATCGCCACCTATTGCAATCCAGGTGGCATGATGAAACCCACCACCTGCATTTACACCTGGCGTGACGATGTAAAACAGTGAAGGAAATTCCTTTCTGATCCATGGTCCGCTATTGTCCTGATCAGAGATAGCATATATTCTTAATTTACTAACAAATTTCTCCAGGTCCTTTTTTGAGCGTGTTTCCCGGACTTTCCATAATGCTTGGGCTAGCACATTGGGACCGCCCCATACCGTGATCCAGACTGGCCTGTTGTCTTCTTTATCGACTATTTTGATTAGCATCTCAGACCCGGGAGAGTTTTTCCCTGCTCCAACGGCCTCCATGTGATTTAATTCCAGACTTGCGGATACTTTTTCAAGTAAGAAATCCTCAGAAGGAAAGCCTGGTTCGTGCAACTCCAGGTTATCTCGAACCTCTCCATAGGCTGAAATTATTCTACGAATGTAGGCAGGTTCTACACTGTTTGCTTTACCATGTGGAGTTGCAATTAATCCTTCTATATCAAAGTGATTCGCATAGGTCAATAAGCGCACCATTGACATTTGGTCATCAGGATCTCCTCCAAT
This sequence comes from Cyclobacteriaceae bacterium, assembly GCA_049115695.1. GTDB lineage: Bacteria > Bacteroidota > Bacteroidia > Cytophagales > Cyclobacteriaceae > JAGDZR01. The sequence continues at coordinate 267,806 of JAGDZR010000012.1, forward strand.
ATCTGTTAAAACAACTAGTCGTGGTTTGCTCGGAAAGTCGGTACCGTTAGATTGTACTTCTTTTAACTGCAAATTCTGAGAATAACAGGTTCCCGCCAAAATGACCATGAGATAAATAATGATGGGTCTGATAAATTTGGCTAGCATCAAATAGTATCGAATTATGTGCATTTTTAATGATTACCTGGTAGCCGGAACGTTAAAGGAATATGTGCCTGACCCCAACTGAATTTTAACCAATTCATCACCATCCTTTGAGGCTGTAATGTTCTTGAATTTTGATAGTTTTTTACCCTCAAGAGTAATCTCCTCTACGGAACCAGCAGGAAGAAATATGATGCCAGTTGTATTAACCGGGACATTGGCATTTAATGTGAACCCCGTCTCATCCCTGGTCCAGTCAGCTTTAATCTGTCCATAATAAGTGTCAAGTGAAGCATTAGCAGCGCTGAGGTTTCCTGGTTTAGGCTTAATGTAAAACTCTTTGTAGGCTGGTTTTACAAGGTTGATGCCACCAATGTTTCGATACATCCAATCTCCAACAGCTCCATAGGCATAGTGATTAAAGGAGTTCATTCGAGGTGTTTGGAATGATCCATCTGGCTTTATACCATCCCAACGTTCCCAAATTGTAGTTGCTCCCATTGTCACAGGGTATAACCAGGATGGGTAAGTTTTTTGGTTTAACAAGTCAAAAGCTACCTCTTCATAGCCAAACCTACTCAGGACATGACAGATATACGGTGTTCCTAGAAAACCAGTGGTAATATGATTCTCATAATCTCGAATGTTTTTAACCAAACGATCAGCGGCCTGCTGTCTTTGTTCTTCAGGCAATAAGTCAAATTGCAATGCTAAAACATAGGCTGTTTGTGTATTAGGTCCGATACGTCCATTAGGCGTTACATATTCTTCAAGAAATGCTTTTTTAACATTTTTCAGTCGATCAGTATACAGGGCAATATCTTCATCAAGGTCCAATACTTCAGCGGCATTGATTAGAAGTTGAGTTGAATAGGCAAAAAAGCACTGTGTTAGAAAGTATTTGTCTGTTACTGCGGCTTTTCCCATTCGATCATCATCCGGGTTATATGACAACCAATCCCCAAAATGAAACCCGGTGTTCCATACGTGATCATTGCTTTCATTGTACATGAATTCTACCCATGCTTTCATGGTTGGGTATTGATTTTTCAGTATGTCTTTGTCTCCATAAAGCAGATATCTTTCCCAGGGAATAATGGTGGCAACATCAGCCCAACCAGCACTGCCGGCACTATTGTTTTTGAGAATGCTGCCATTGTTGTAATCCAGAATATTGGGTACCACAAATGGAATAGACCCGTTTTCGTATTGGTCCGCAGCTACATCCTTCATCCATTTAATGAAGAAATTGTTTACATCCATATTGAACGCCGCAGTTCTGAAAAAGGCCTGAGCATCACCTGTCCAACCCATTCTTTCATCTCTTTGCGGGCAATCAGTTGGTACATCCAGAAAGTTGCCTTTTTGACTCCATTGAATGTTGCTTTGCAATTGATTGAGTAGTGGATCTGAAGTTGTAAAAGTACCGGTAGGAGCCACATCTGAATGCAAGACAATTGCATTGATGTTTTCAGGTTTTAATTCACCTGGATAACCAACGATTTTCGCGTAACGAAAGCCCATAAATGTAAAGTGAGGTTGCAAGGTCTGAATACCTTTCCCATTCAAAATATAGCTTGCCTTCTGCGCAGCTTGCCTCAGGTTATCCGTGTAGAATGTACCGTCTTCATTCAATACTTCGGCATGGTAGACATCAATAACAGCTCCTGACGCTCCTTCAGCCATCAATTGAACGAGTCCCACCAGGTTTTGACCAAAGTCAACAATGAGCTCCCCTTTCTTTGAGGTTAGGATGTTAACAGGTTTGACTATTTCCTGTTGCTTGATAGGTTCATTAATGGTTGTGACCAAAACATCTTTGGAGAAATCAGCCTCGCGTGCATTGGACCATGCCTGATCATCAAAACCAACTTTGGAAAATGCAGCTTCCAAACGCGAGTCATAAGATTCACCATCATAGATTTCAGAAAATGTGATCGGACCTAAACCTGTCTTCCAGGATTTGTCCGTGACGATTGTTTCCTGAGATCCGTCTGCATACGTGATTTCAATTTGAAGAAGGAGCGCAATATCATTTCCGTAGTGATTTTTTGCATCCCGCCATGCCAGATAACCACGATACCAGCCATTGCCTAAGGTTACACTAATGGCATTCTTGCCTTTTGATACCTGTTCGGTTACATCGTAAGTTTGATATTGTAGTCGTTTGTTGTAGCTCGTCCAACCGGGAGCCATGAAATATTCACCAACTCTTTGCCCATTCAATCGGGCTTCATAGACACCATGAGCAGTGATGTACGCGGTTGCTTTGGTGATATCTTTTTGAGCTAAAGAGAAGTCTTTTCTAAAGATGGGGGAGGGCCGATTCAAAGTATCTTCCTCAAATCCAGGTGTAATCCATTTGGCTGTAAATGCTTCAGCAGGATCAAGGAGACCCATTTGAAAAGTACTAGTTTGACTCCAGTCAGAGCTTTTGTCATTTTGATTCCAAGCGCGGACTCTCCAGTAATACTTTGACCCTTTCTGTAGTGGTTCACCGGCATATTTAATGTGAATCGATTGGGCGGAGCTTACCTTGCCTGTTTGCCAAATATCAATTTCATCAAAAGTGGAACTACTTGACACCTGGATTTCATAGGCACTTTGAAAAGTGTTTTTTTCATTTGATGCCATTTGCCAACCGAACTTGGGATCTGACTCGTCAATTCCTATTGGGTTTTGGCTATTATTCACCCAGGTTTTCTCAACAGAGATTTGAGCAAACAAATGTGTGGCAAACAGGATCCCAATTGCCATTATTATGGATCGGGAACGTAATTGACTTGATTTAGAAAGTGTTGATTTTAGCATGGTAATGACAAAAGTGATCTGGTATTTAAATATAAACCATCTGCATAATGTTTATTGTATACCATTTTCCTATATTGATATTAACTATCAAAGAATAGGTCATTGTGTTAATCGAAATGAATTTCTTTTCCTGATTTGGAGGATTCATAAATAGCGCTGATCACCTTAAGTGCGTGTATGGCTGATGCTCCATCTACCGAGCTATTTGACTCTTGCATTACTTCTTGAGCGAACGTTTCAATTTGCTTCATATGTAATAAATGACCGATAGCTGTTGGGTCGGAGGAGCCTGATCCAACACTTGTTGATGGAGCAATATCCATTTCACTGTTCTGACATTGCCATTGGGTTATCTTCCCTGCTTCCAGGATAATATTTCCCTTGGTACCATGTATTTCAAGCTTTTCTGGATACCCCTTGTAAATGACCGTACTCCCTTCGATAGTTCCAATGGCACCATTTTTAAACTCAAGGGTGGCAGTGCCAATGTCCTCACCTTCAATATTACGAGCAAGTGTCTTTACTTTACCAAAAACACTTTTTACAGGTCCCATAACTTGTAGTAACAGGTCAATTGTATGAATCGATTGGTTGATTAAGGCAGCACCACCATCCCCGTTCAATGTACCTCTCCAGTCAACTGAATCATAATATTGCTGATCTCTGAACCACTTGATGTATGCATTTCCCAGGATCAATTGCCCAACCTGGCCGTCTCTTACGGCTTTTAATGCCTTTTGAAAATCATCGCTGAATCTATTTTGAAAGATGCAAGACAGTCTAACGTTGGCTTCATTGCAAACCTTGATCATTCGATTGGCCCGATCAACAGAAATTTCTAATGGTTTTTCAACCAAGACATGTTTACCTGCTTTTGCAGCAGCCAGCGTCGGCTCTAAGTGGAATCCACTAGGCGTGCAAATGATTACCGCGTCAATCAAATCACTATTCACCATGTCATGGAATGCTGTGAATGTTTCAACCTGGTAATTTGCTTTCGCATCTCGCAGTTTGAATTCACTACGACTACAAACTGCGCTAAGCTCACAAACAGATGATTCAATGAGACTTTTAATATGGTGGGTTGAAACTGAACCCAACCCGATGATCCCGAAGCGAACTTTATTCATTTTATTTCATTTTGTATTCACAATCGAACAGTGGTTTTTATAGGGGATGTGGAATCTTCAAATTACATTTTTCATCAAGAAAACACGTATGAGATTCCACCTATCATTTTTAATACTTATCACAGCCCAGTTTGTTTTGGCACAGACAAATCCAATCAGTCATGGTGTCTATCGGTGGCCTGATCACAAGGTTTCTCAGGAAGGTGATCGAGAAGTCAGGGCAATTCTGGAAGGGACCACTCCGCACTTTAGTTATTTGGAGATGCATGTGACCACTCAGGCAATAGGAGCCCAGCCCAGTGAAATGCATGCCAATGATACAATTGAGGAAGTGATCATTGTTAGAGAAGGGTTGATGGGAATAACGATTGATGGTAAGGTGCATACTTTAGGAGCTGAAAGTGTTGTCATATTGCTGCCGGGCAAGGTTCATTCCATCAAAAATGTTGGTGAACTGCCTTTGTCGTATTGGGTCATGCGCTATCGATCTCATGATCCCATTGGCGAGAGACCTGATGAAAATGTCAGCGCAAATGTGTTTGATGCTGAATCTCTGGTGTTTAAGCTTAGAGATGATGGTGTAAAAGGAGGAACACCTTATTTCGATCGCTCCACCTACATGTGTGAGAGATTTGAAATGCATATTACACAACTCAACAAGATAGGACCAAGTCACAAAGCGCACGTACATACTGAATCTGAAATCATACTTGTACTTTCTGGTAACACTGAAATGACCATAGCTGGCGAGACTTATCAAGGCGGACCAGGTGATTTCTACTTTGCCAAAGAAGACCAGTTACACGGCATAGCCAATACATCAGACGAAACATGTCGGTATTTTGCGTTTAAGTGGAAGTAATTTTTCACTCAGGCCATTCACTCTTTACCTTGAAATGAAAAGTGCTATTTTGTTTGCCAGGGACTGTTTTTATTACTTCTAGTTTATCATTCTCAATTAGGCGGATTATTTCAGCTCCGGCATAGAGAGTGGGGCCATATCCATGGGTGGCATGTATGCTTTTGCCACGATAGTAATAGTAAGTATTGTCATGAGCGAAGGTTGTGCCTTCACAAGTTCCATCTACTGCTCCGTTTTCTAATACTCTACTACTTATAGCATTCCATCCGGTTATAGCAACAGGTCCATATACATGATTTATCCAGCCTTCATTGATGCCTTTTGCCACAGCAAAAGTGAACATGGCTGTAGCAGATGTTTCAAGGTACGTGTTTGTTTTGTCCAGCATATTGTGCCAGAAACCTGAACCATCCTGGAGTCCTGCCAGACTTCTGATCATAGATCGATATAGATGTAAAATTTGAGCTCTTCCTTGATAATCATCTGGTAAAATGCTCAGAAGCTCTGCCATAGCCATCAATGTCCATCCATTGGCACGTCCCCAATAAAACCTGGGGTCATATGCTCCGGAAGTTACGCTCCAGCCATGGTCAAAGAGTTCCTTTTGTGGAATGTAAAGACGATCAGCCATTTGGAGAATTTGTTTGACAGCATCATCGTAGTATTTAGTATCTCCAGTCAATACACCCATGTTGGCCAGAAAAGGAACACTCATGTACAGGTCATCCGCCCAAATGGATTGATATTGAGGTCTATGTCTGGCGAGGGTTCCGTCGGCTAATCGAAATTGATTGTTGGATACATGTTCTGCTGTTTGATTGATCAGCGCCATGTATTTTTCATTTTTCGATTTTTGGTATGTTTTGATCATTGCTGCGCCAATTGAGCCGCAATCGTCCAGTGCGTGGAAACCTAAAATTCTACCCCAATTACCTACACGATCACTTTCAATCTTATCCTCATTGTCCTTGAAATAGGGTAGGTTGTCAACCACGAAATCAAAGTATTTGACATTGTTGTTAAAATAGCTTTCATCACCGATTGTTTTCGAAATGTAATCAAAGGCCGATAGTACAACGCCATGTGTGTAAGAGTACTCACTTGAGAAACCGGGTGAAGGGATTGCGTTCTTATTGAACTGCTTTTTGATATTAACCAATTCACCGGTTTTAGCATCAACTATTGTTTGCGTGCTTGTAGCTTCATAATGCACTCGAATTCGGTCTATGACTTCTTTTACACCTTCAACATTAGGGTATTCATAGGCAATAGGATAGTTGGGAATTCTTCCGGATTGCGTTTGAGCATATGAAACCAGGGAACAAAATATCAATACTTTGATCCCTATCAATCTAAAAATTAGTGACATTACTTGATCCATCTTTCTAGTATCTCTGCCGAATTGCATAATTCAGCGATTTCCAAATAGTCAATCACCATTCCAAATTCCTTACCCTTTTCATTTTTCCAAGATGAAGCAATTGTCAATGTAATGGGGGTTTCTCCATCGCTATCAAAAACAAGAAACTTAAAACCATAGACCCATTTATTAAAATGATAGTTATTGGTTCTCTGCACTTTGTCATTTGCCACAAGGTAGAATCCATCAGAAAATTCATCTTCCGTACTGAATACTGCATTCAATACATACTGACCAGCAGGCAATGTGAGTTGAGTAGTGGCAGAAGCATTTGCTGATAACATTTTTATCGCCTCACCTTTACTAGCGTCCATAGCTTTCACTATTTCGGCAGAAGTCAATGACATTTCCTCAAGTTCTATTCTTGTGACACTAGTGGTCTTTTTGTCCTTCAAATCAGTTGCAAATGCAGTCGCGGAAGTAATGACTAAGCAGATAATGGTTATTGTAGATAATAATCTCAATTGTTCTGTCATGGCTCAAAATTTAGTTTCAATCAATTCACTTTATACTATTCAAATATTTTTCTAACATCGTGTAACCACCTTGGCCGATATTGTTTCGGTCATTTGGATCGGTGGGATCTAAATCATGCTGGCTTTCCCATTCATCAGGCATGCCATCTTGATCGCTATCGAGTAAAGGAGTAGCTGTTATTAGTTCCGTCCACCCACCGACTTGATTTTGGCTATTGATGATCTTTCCTTTTCGGTTTTTGACATCATTTACAATTCTTTCATCATGAAGGTCTCTTTTTGGTAGTGTTGCGCCTCCTTCATTCAAAACTCGATGATAGGCTAGCTCTGCATCTTCAGTTTTGATAGGACCTCTTTCGAACGGAATCCTCTTCTTGTACTTGGAAATAATGTCAGCGGTCCATTCTTTCTTAAATTTCACAAGCGTCCATTGATCATCAGGCATTTTACCATCGTAGTAATTGCCTTCAAAGTAGGACTTATTAAAAGGGGAACCTGTTGAGTAAGCAATGCCATTATTTTTCGAATTTTTCCCAGGAATCAGGTAATTATTGACATAGTTAAGTCGTGTGGTACTTTCACTATCGGCATTATAACCAGCATGATTATCTCCCCAGTTATACATTACGTTGTTTCTGAAATCAAGTAATAAGCCTAGTGAATCTTCACTGTACGGATTTGTGTTGTAGTTGCCAGGACGAGGATTTCGACGATAGTTATGTGCATACAGGTTGTGATGATAAGAATATCGAGCGTTTTCAGTACCTCGAATTAAAGAGCCATAGCCATGTCCATCTACATTAAGGCCTTCAGTGATGAAACACCATTGAACGGTAACATTGGTTAGTGTTGGTTCTCGAGTAGAGGAGGAGAGGACTTCATCCAGACTCCAGCTTGCTGAACAATGGTCGACAATGATGTTTTCCCCTTTAGAAATATCTATTGCGTCTTTTCCTTGTTTACTACCTATACCATGGAGACCATCACCAAGCCTTACTCGGAGGTATCTGATGATCACATCATTCGTGGCGATTCGAAGGGTTTCACCTTTTAAACAAATACCGTCTCCTGGCGCTGTTTGCCCTGCAATCGTAATGAATGGATTATTGACATCTAATCTGTCACTGAGTTCGATCGTTCCTGATATTTGGAAAATGACAGTTCTTGGACCCGTCTGTTCAATTGCCCAGCGGAGACTTCCTGGGCCAGCGTCATTGAGGTTAGTCACATAGATGACTTCTCCACCTCGTCCCCCTTTAGCATAAGCGCCAAACCCCTCTGCTTCAGGGAAGGCTAGGTGATATTGACTGAATAGAGGAAATGTGATTAAGAGAATTGAAAAAATAATTAGATAAGACTTGAGGGTGATTATTTTCATAGCTTAAATATTGTATTGTAAATAGATATAAAACAACACATAACGATCAATTACATGTCGTTATCCTATTTGCTTGATTAAGTCAAAAAAGGCGCATGAATGCTCATGCGCCTAAAACCAATTGTACTAACTAAAGTGTATCAAGGATTGCTAACTAACTTTTCATATTCAATAGCTGCCATGATGAATGGTCCAACTCCTTTTGGATCATTGTCTCTTATGATTTCTCCGACATAATACTCGTAGGAGCCATCGCGATAGGGATCTCCACCCAGTCCTGCAACACCACAATTTTGGGTGAGGCTGACAGATCCATCAGTATTCGTTTTGATGAACTGTTTATTTACACCTTCAAAGGCACTTTTTGCTGCTGAGGTATAGTCAGCATTCAGATATCCTTTGTTGATGGATTTAATCAGGAAATAACTAAACATACTAGAGCAAGAGGCTTCAAGGTAATTGTCTTTTTGTCCTCCCATGTCCAGTATTTGCCACCAAACCCCTGTTTCATCATCCTGATAGATGATAAGTCCTTCTGCTACTTTATTGATAACAGAAATTATTTGAGGTCGGGCTTCATGATCCTCTGGAAAGTAGTCCAACATGTCAACCAGTGCCATTGCGAACCAGCCAATTGCCCTACCCCAGAAATGTGGTGAAACTCCAGTTTCCGGGTTCGACCATTTTTGTTCTTTACTTTCATCCCATCCATGATAGAACAGTTTTTTCTCCTCATTGTAGTGATGATCATTCATCAATGATACCTGGAGAAATACTGTTTCAAACAATTCAGGTTCATTCATTTCTAGCGCGTATTGAGCTAAAAAAGGAGATCCCATGTATAAACCATCCAGCCACATCTGATAAGGATATCTCTTTTTATGCCAAAAACCCCCTTCAGACGTTTTTGGATGGTTTTTCATTTGTGTACGCAAGAGTTCAATAGCCTTAATGTACTTTGGATTGGGCGAAACTTGATTGAGGGCAAATAATAGTTTGCCAGAATTAATCCTGTCAATGTTATAGTCCTCAATGTCATACGTAAGAATTTCACCTGAGTCCGTAATCATTGAATCGGCATAGGACTTGGCGTAGGTTAACAGTGCTTGATCTCCAGTCTCTTGCCATGCTTTGAACATGGAAAGACAGAGGAGTCCGTTCGTGTATTCCCACTTCGGTGTTTCCCGAAAATCAATCAATCTAGGATCGGGAGTTCTTCGCATTTCGCTTTTAGCCAAACGTAAGTAAATTGGTTTTTCTGGTTGTGTCTTGCTACCTGCTTCAGCACTGTGTACTGCATCAGAGCAGGAGAAGGCCAGGGTCATAAGGATGACCAGTCCACTAATTCTTATCAAGGCTTTCATAAATTAAAAAATTTGGGTGCCTTGAGCGATCAAGGCACCCAGGTATGACTTAATTGTAGGCAGGATTTTGCGTGAAACCCTTGTTACTATTCAAATCCAACGCTTCCTGAGGGATAGGACGAAGTATTTTTTGCTCTCCATTTGCTCCATCAAAATTGCTCAACTCAATCCAAGGATTATGTGCTGAAGCTCTTTCAATAAGTTTTCCTGTTCGCTTCAGATCAAACCATCTTTTATACTCACCAATTAACTCTCGTGCTCTTTCATCTAAGATCACATCAATATCAATGGCAGTTAGATCGGCAACTCCGGCTCTTGCTCTCACCACATTTAATCTACTCAAAGCGGTCGCATTGTCTCCTGCTCCAAGATGAGCTTCTGCTGCTAATAAGTAGACATCACCTAATCTGGAAACCACAAAGTCGCGTGTGCTGGTTCTTCTGTTGGAGCCATCAGAGGCAAAAGAGGAGGTAGGATCATCAAATTTCTTCACAACAATCGTGTTGAAATTGTTAGAGATATCTGCTCCCTCTGGATAAATGGTCTCATATGCATGGTACTCGGTGTTCGGGTTCGCCGCTATATAGGCATCTCTGTCAGCATCAGTAAACCAAGATGGTTCATAGAAGTGAGCCACAGATAGTGACGAGCGATCTGCAACGTCCCAATAATCATAGTATCTGTCATAAATCTCAGTCATGAAAGTGCCTTCCCATCTTTCGTCTCCTTGCTCAAAAAGATCAAGCGTAAATTGATGAGGGCACAGACTGTAAGATTTGAAAGGTGCATTTCCAGCTACTTCAGATCCACCTAGATAAGAGCCGTGAAAATTTTGCTGTTGTGAACCTTTTGGGTTGTCAGCCGGGCCAATTGAACCACCGTCAAACTGTACAGAAAAAATTACTTCTTCGTTCATGTCATTGCCAGGCATCCATAGCTCCTCAAATGAAAGATTCAAAGCTTGTCCACCAATAACACCATCGAGAATGGATGAGGCAGTAGAGAAATCGGAACCACTACCAAATGACTCATATGCTCGTGTTAGGTAAACCTGACCTAACAAACTTTGAACAGCTCTTTGATTTACTCTTCCGCTGAAAGCACCTGATTCAACAAGGTTCTGTGCTTCTTCAAGATCAGCAATAATCTGAGTGTAAATCTCAGCTTCAGAATTTCTATCGAAGCTGGTTACCGCCTCCTGAATTGGTTCCGTAAGGAGTGTTACACCACCGTAAGATTGAACTAACAAGAAATAAGCATTAGCTCGCATGTATAGCAGTTCTCCTCTTCTTACTGATAAAGTAGATACAGATTCTGTCAAGTCATTGTAGTAGAGCCCCAGATTGGCCGCACCAATAGCTTGAAACGCCTCATTGTAAATGAAGTTTGCTCCACTACTTGATGGGTTTAACTCCGTGTACATGCTTAAACCATCTGGTCCAGCACCTCTGCCTGCAGAATATAAATCGGTACCTGACATGAACATCCATGGAGACTGCCCATAAATTTCACGCAATTGAGCATAATTAGAGTTAATTAATGACTCATATCCATCAGCTGTCACATAGAATGTTTCGGCTGTTACGTTTGCATTGTTTTCTTCATCAAGGAAGTCTTCACATCCACTGAATATGATCAGAGACAATGCTAGTATAAATGTATTTTTTATCATTTTCTTACAACTTAAAATTTAAGACTTAACCCTCCTTGATAGATGATGTTACTCACCCTGGAAATATTGTATGATGCCTCGATATACTCCGGATCATATCCATCATAATCTGTGAATACGAATGGATTAAGCACATTGAAATAGATTCTCAATTGATTCGCATTGATCACGTCCAATACAGATGTAGGAATGGTGTATCCCAATGAAATATTGTTGATTTTCACATAGGATCCATCTCTATAATAGCCTACTCTTTCACCATCGCTGTTTTGTCCATTTCTCCAGTAGGTACCCATGTTTCTAGGTTGAGGGTATTCATTTGAAGCTTGAGGCTCGACACCATAAGGGTTCTCAGGAATGTACCAATCAATGTCAAGTTTTTGTCTGCCTCTATCACGAGTATTGGTGAAGTTTGCGTGGAAGCGACTATAGCCGAATACACCTTGAACAATGTTGGTTGTTAGACCAAAATCAAAGTTTTTGAAAGTCAGTCGTGAAATTACACCTCCGGTCCAGGTTGGATCAGGAGAGCCAAGGAATATTCGATCATCATCAGGGCTTAGTACGCCATCATTATTCTGGTCAACTACTTTACCTTGTCCTTCACTTTGATTGTAAGAATCGGCCACATCCGCCTCATTTGCTTGCCAAACTCCATCTGCTTCAAAATTGTACTTTACATCTATTGGTTGTCCTATGAACCAACCATTTCCAATATCATCGACTTCTGTCTGACCATAAAGAGATACTACTTCATTTTTATTGGCTGTAACAGTGAAGGTTGTTTCCCATGTCAAATCACTTGTCTGAACGTTGGTAGTTGTCAAGGCCAACTCTATTCCAGAATTCCTAATAGATCCAGCATTAGCTATGATGTCGGTAAAACCAACTTCCTTAGGCAATCTTTGTTTCATTAATACATCATCAGAGAGCCTGTTGTACAGATCAAGTGATCCCGTTACACGATAGTTGAACAGACCAAAATCCAATCCAGCATTAAATTCCTTGGTTTTTTCCCAGGTCAAAGCCTTGTTTGACAGAGCACCAGGATACCATCCATTTGATGAAGATCCGTTGAAATCGTACAGCCTCTGATTCGTCAGCACATTGGTTGAACTATATGCACTAATGTTACTATTGCCTGTTGTACCATAGCTAAGTCTCAATTTTAGAGTAGAAATAGGACTCACAGAACTTAAGAATGATTCATTGCTAAGTTTCCATCCAAGGGCTACTGAGGGGAAAGCATTCCACTTCAGATCATCGGCTAAGACAGAAGAACCATCCCAACGATTTGATACTGTCACTAAATATTTGTCATTAAAGGAGTAAATGGCTCTTAATGCATAAGATAAAAGTTGTGTTTTTTGAAAATCACTCTCCAAATAATAGCTTGACTGTAAGCCAGATGCGACATTATAGAAATCAGTTTCAAATGGTTGATTGTTAGAAGACATAAAAGACTCCTCTGTGCGATTGACGAAAACACTGTTTAGCCCTAAGACTTGCAAAGAGTGTCCGTTAAAACTCTTAGAATAGTCAATTTGGTTATCCCATGAGTAATTATAATTTTCATAGTTAAACACCTCAGAAGAAGCCAGGTTGTTATTGCCCCTGCCGTTATTGGTTAATACACCCCATGACTTACCTCTTCGATACGAATTTAAGCCTGCAGAAAGTGTTGATTTGACACTTAATCCTTCAATGATTTCATATTGTAAGTAGGTTGAACTCAAAACATTGAAACGTCTTGTGTTGTCTCTTGAATTGGCGATTTCCAATAATGGATTGTATGTACTAGTCTTGTTAAGTACATAGCTGCTTGATCCAAAATTGGAAGGGGTTTGTAGTTTACCCGGCTGAGGGAATAATTCACCTTCAATGTCGTTTCCATTCTCATCTACAGCCCAAGGGTGCAGGAATGGGTTCAGTCTAAAGGCTTCTCTCATTGCTACATCACTACCTCTCTCGTTATCTGTTTTTGTGAAAACAATGGAACTTCCAGCTTTAAGCTTGGAGGTAATCTCCTGAGCAATATTTAAACGAGCTGTTACCTTGTCAAGCCCTTCGTTTTCGATGTTTCCTGTTTCAGTCTGATATCCTAAACCAAGAGAGTACGCTGAGTTGCCATTTCTGTGTGAAATATTAACATTGTTGTTTGATTGCATGCCATCCTGAAGGACAGCATCATACCAATCAAAGCCATCGAGTTCTTCGAACCTTCTTCTCAACACAGAGTTAGAGCTAGGATTGGCAACTGAGTTATAGAATTCTTCGGGATTGGTAACCGTATTTGGATTTACGGTTGCTATGTAAGCCGACATATGATAATGTCTCCACTTCTCCGGACTCATCATCTGAGGAAGTCTTGCCGGTTTTTTTGTTCCAAAGAAACTATTGAAAGTAATCGACGTTCCGGAAGGAACATTTACTCCTCCTTTTGTCTGTACAATTACTACCCCATTGGTACCTCTTGACCCATAAATAGCAGCAGATGCAGCATCTTTCAATACATCAATTTTGGCTATGTCATTAGGGTTAAGGAAATCGATGTTATCCGTCACCACTCCATCTACTACAAAAAGTGGAGAGTTGTTACTTTGGAAAGTACCCTTACCACGTACCACAATTGAAATCGGATCTCCAACACGACCGGTTGAGTTCGAAATTTGAACTCCGGGCATACTTCCCTGGATACCCTGTATTGGGTTCGTAAAACCTCTCTCTGTAATGGTTTTTTCGTTTACACTTGCGATAGCTCCAGTTAGATCTGACTTCTTTTGAGTACCATACCCAACAACCACGATTTCCTGAAGTGCTTCAGTGTCGTAATCAAGCGAAATGGTAAAAGAAGTTTGTCCATTAAGTTGGACAGTTTCAGTTCCAAAACCAACGAAACTTACTGTCAAACTTTTTGATTCAGTTGGTACTTCCAAAGTGAAGTTTCCATCAATATCCGTAACAGTACCATTGCTAGTACCATCCGCTAGGACGGTGGCTCCAGGAAGACCTACTCCATCAGGATCCTTAACGGTCCCGGAAATAGACGTCTGCGCAAAGGTCGCCACTGATAGAAATATCAGCGCGAGACCCATGGTCTTCTTTATCAGACGATGATCAATTAGTAATCTTCTCATCATAGTTCAATATTTAAATTAAAACTTGCCTGGTTCTATTGGTTTAGCAGGCTCCACACAAATGTGATGAAAGAGTGGACTAAGCAGTATTCAAAAATGATCATCTACTATTCATTTTTCAGAAATTACCCCATTTTTTGTTTAAGAGGTGTTTTTGAGTAAAAAAGCGAAATGCTTTAATGAAAAAGCAGAATAGTAAAACAGAAATAAACACACCATTTGTTTTACTAAAGTACTACTCAACTATAAACACACATCTTTTCAACATTTTCTTTGAGAAAGAGACATCTCGTGTTAGATTCAAGCTCCAAATTTTACTAAATGAGATACACAACTACTAAATGGAACAATTTTTCTTAAAGAGGTTTGAGAAAAAGTCAGCATCAGAATTAAAGCAAATAATAGATAGTCCAACAGCCTACCAACCTGAGGCTGTAACAGCTGCTATGAAATTGCTGGATCAATTGCACAACCAGCCAATTGAGATTGATACTCAAATTACTGTAAACAAATTGCAGAAGGAACAATCTGTCGCTGAGAAGGAATCTGGATTGGTAATGTCCCAGAGTTTCGATTTGAACTTTTTTAGGAATACATATCGACCGCAGGCATTTTTCTCAACCTTAACACTCGCATGCTTATTTCATGCATTTCATGAGACGATCAAATTCTACTCTAACGAACGATGGGTTGAAGGGAGGTTAGAGGACTTTATGTGGTACGGGACCCTAGTAGCATTGATCTTAAATCATGCGTTTTTCAAAGTTGATATTGGTACTTCTAATAACCTGATAGGAAGGGTGATCAACGATATCATATTATTGGCATTGATGGTCGTTGTGCGTTACATATATGTTTTGGTATTTGGATATAGCTGGACTTTTGATTTTGATGCAGAGGTGGGTGGGTTCATTTTTCTAATGTTGTTTTTCCTGATCGTTCTTTTCGCATTTGAAGGAATCATTGCGGCAATAAAGGTGCTTCTAAGATGGGTGAGATGGGAGGTTTTGTAAAGTTTAAAATCATTCTGCTGGGTGCTTCTATAAGTATTCTCTCCTTAATTCCTTTCTTAAAGAGTAACTTCAATGCTCCTGTAACCATCAATAAATGGAGACAATTGAGTTGGGACGATTTCCAGGGATTTGTAAAGCCATTTACAGGATGGGGTGCTGGTATTAGCAGCAATGTCTATTTGGAACAAGACTCTATCACAAACGATTATTGGGCCTATGCAGGACAAAATAATCAACAGTCTTGGGTCAAATCCAGTTCTCTGGAATCCGAAGATGTACTTAATCACGAACAATACCATTTTAATATTACAGAGTATCATTCCAGATTGATGAATGAAGAATTGAAAAAGCACCCAGATTGGTCTTATGAAGAAATGGTAGAAAGGTTGTTTGAGATCAGGGGAGATCTGGATAGGATGCAGGATGATTATGACAATGAGTCAGATCATAACCTTAATCGTTCAATGCAGAGAAGATGGGAGTTTATGATTGATTCAATGCTATTCTCAAAGTCTGAAGAATCGTTCTTATATGCTGACTATTTTGGAGGAGCACAGGTCTTTTTTCCTCGAACACCAGATTCTCGTACCGGTTCGAATTTTGATCTAGGTTGTTCATACCGAACACACGAATTAGTGGATTATGGAATGTCGTTTGCGATGGTTGTTTTTCAATATGAAGGAGGTTTAGTTGAGCATACACTCCTTGATGACTTAATAACTTATTATCGATCTGACAGTGTGGATTTGGTAAATTTTATTGTCGATTCTTCACAAGTCAATTGGGCTGCAGAGGTTGTTGCTAGAGATACTGTTGCTGAGCATAAATTATTCCATAATTGGATATACAATGGTGATTACCTCTACAAGATTATGGCCACTTATTCCTACAGCACTGGTGACACTGTTGGGTACGAATTGAATGCCAGATCCTTTATCAATTCAATTGAGTTGTTTGATAATAGGGATTACTGGGTGAATGAATTCGCTGAAGATACTGTTCCGGTGTATCATGAGGTAACCAGCAGTATCTCTGACCCTGAAGAAGTAACTGGAGGATGTATCACTTATGCTGAGTACAATAAGGGGCCGCATGGTTTTACAGCATCTCCGATTCCATTTGATCAGGGATTGTTGATCCCATATTACGTAACCTCTCATCTGGATAGCTTAGTTGACGAAAGCATACTATTAATCAATGATGACTTGTATACAATAAAGGCGGAGTGCTCACCCTGTTTGTTCCATGTACCGAAAGCGAAGATTCCAGATAATGTTAATGATATAAGAATTGGGCATTTCCTGAAAAATGACACAATAAAGGGGTGTCACGAGATGTATTATCAAGGAATCGAAACCTGGAATAGGTCTTTAACTCAATAGAATTTTTCGTTCTACACTAATAATTACAAAATGAAAAAACTTATTCTCTCCGTTCTTACAGCACTAATTTTAATGAATGCTAATGCTCAAATCAACATGGCGGACTCCACTGTTCAGGTCATAGGTTACTGGAGTATTAATGATACTCAGTCATTTGATGTAACACATGAAAAGTACAAGATTAAGGAAGGGGACACCACAGCCAGAGAGTTTATCCAGTATGAGATAGATATTACCATTAAGGACTCAACTGCTAATAGTTATACGATAGAATGGTTCTATAAGAACTTTCAAATGGAAACTGACAATGCACTCGTTCAGAAACTGACTAAAATAGCTGAGGATTTACCAGTACTAATTAAGACAGATGAGTTTGGAGCTGTCCAGGAGGTTGTCAAATGGGAGGAGGTTCGTGACTATGTTCAGAAGGCTGCAAAAATTCTTAAAAAGGAACTTAAAAAGGTTCCAAACAGCGAACAAATAATAGCTCAGGTTATGGGGACATATTTAAGTAAGGAGGCTATCGAGGCTAATGCGATTAAAGATGTCCTTCAATTTTATACATTTCATGGAGCAGCTTACACCCTTAACGAAAAATTGACTGGACAAATGCAGATGGTTAATAATTATGGAGAGCAGCCATTTGATACAGATGTGACGATAAGTCTTGATGAAATAGATGAGACGGGAGGTACCTCTGTTATTAGAATGTATCAGGAAATAGACTCGAAGCAGCTTACTGATGCAACCTACGGGCACTTGAAAAAGTTAGGAACAATGGGAGAACAGTTGCCACCTAGGGACGAGTTTCCGGCTCTAACCAATAAAATATGGACAGCTTCAAGAATACATGCCAGTAGTGGCTGGACAACTTTTACACTGGAAAATAAAGAAGTCCAAGCTGAAGGGACTACTAATATTGAAGAACGAATCATTCAAATCAAATGATGTGTTGTGTTGAAATACCAAATGAATATCAAATCAGGATTTAGTTGATTAAGTAATTTAAGCTCATGAAAACATTCGAACTCGCGACCAATTTCTTAAGAACAAAAAAGCCTGAATCAATTAAGACTCAGGCTTCAAATTTAAGTGCGGTCTGGACGAGACTCGAACTCGCGACCTCCTGCGTGACAGGCAGGCATTCTAACCAACTGAACTACCAGACCAAGAATTTATCAACTTTTTATAGAAGTCTTTGTTCTTTTGTTTCTTTATAAACTTCTCTCGAATCAATGCTTCAGACTTATTGCTAAACTCTTCAGCGTAAACTAGTTTCCAAGGTTTCTTGCGACTAGTATATCCCGACTTGCTCTCATTATGTTGAGTAATTCGTCTTTCGAGATTCGAAGTATATCCAATATAAAATGTTGAATCTTTTTCACTTTGGATGATATATACGAAAAATGCTTCCATAAGACCTTCCCGAGTACTCGGGACAGGCATTCTAACCAACTGAACTACCAGACCAACATCTTCAAACGACCATCTGTCATTTGCCCTTTGTTTAAGGTGGTGCAAAAGTAAATGTCTAATTCATATCTGCAAACATTGTGTCAGAATATTTACGTAATTTTTTTTTGCGCGATTTTACCTCACTTATATAGAGTTGATCATCTATTTTTGAAGCCAAATAATTGAACCCTTTATGTTATTGGATTTCGAGAAACCAATTGCTGAATTAGAAGAGAAACTGGCTGACATGAAACAGCTTGCTCAGGAAAGTGATGTGGATGTTACTGATGCTACGGAAAAGCTGGAAAAGAAGATTGTGAAGTTGAAGAAGGAAACGTTTAAAAATCTTACACCTTGGCAGAGAGTACAGCTATCCAGACATCCTGATCGTCCTTATACCCTGGATTATATCTATGAAATTACAAATGAGTTTGTAGAGCTGCATGGAGACAGGGCGGTAAAGGATGACAAGGCGATGATAGGTGGTCTTGCTGATTTAGATGGGCAATCTGTTATGATCATTGGCCAACAAAAAGGTAGAAACACCAAGCAGCGTCAAGAGCGAAACTTCGGTATGGCCAACCCCGATGGTTACCGAAAAGCACTTCGTTTGATGAAGATTGCTGAAAAATTCAATAAACCCATTATTACCTTGATTGATACTCCGGGAGCATTTCCTGGTTTGGAAGCAGAAGAACGAGGACAAGGCGAAGCGATTGCAAGGAACCTGAAGGAAATGTTCATGCTGAAAGTCCCTGTAATATGTGTCGTCATTGGTGAAGGAGCATCAGGTGGTGCACTAGGCATAGCAATAGGTGATAGAGTACTCATGATGGAAAATAGCTGGTATTCAGTTATCTCACCTGAGAATTGCTCTACTATTCTCTGGAGAACATGGGATTACAAAGAGCAAGCGGCTGATGCATTGAAATTGACTGCTGATGACATGACCAAAAACGGGTTGGTAGATGGTGTAATCAAAGAGCCACTTGGAGGTGCCCATACTGACTTAAAAGAATCAGCGGCAGAACTTAAAAAGGAAATAAAGAAATACCTTAAAGAGCTACTTAAGAAAACGCCCGAACAACGCATCGATGAACGCATTGAGAAATTTGGCTCAATGGGTGTAACCCAATAGACAATGATTGAACAAATCGGAAATGCAAATCGGATAGGAGTTGCACTTTCCGGTGGAGGTGCTAGAAGCATTGTCCATTTAGGCATGCTTCAAGCACTTGAAGAAATGGATGTCAAACCGTCCTATATATCAGGCGCGAGTGCAGGGGCGATTGTGGGGGCGCTTTATGCTACAGGTAGAAATCCGCGTGACATTCTTGAGATTATTATAAACTTCAATTTCCGAAGAGTGTTAACTCCCGCATTAAATTGGCGGGGATTCTTAAAGTTGGAAAAAGCTCTTGGTAAATTAGATCAGTTATTTTCTGATAATTCGTTTGAGTCATTGGAGATTCCATTAGTCGTTTCTGCAACAAACCTCTCCAAGGGTGCGGTCAAGTATTTTAAAAAAGGACAACTCATACAACCACTGATAGCTTCTTGCAGTATACCTGTATTGTTCAATCCTGTTAAAATAAATGGAGTGGCCTATGTAGATGGGGGCATCACGGACAACATGCCGGTTGGACCGCTAAGGAAAAAATGTGATTTCATAATTGGCATGCATTGCAATCCGATAATAAAAAACGTTCGCGTAAACAACTGGAAAGATATGCTCGAACGCACCTTACTGATATCGATTTCTTCGGCAACCTATTCTCGAAGGAAAAAGTGTCAGCTGTTTTTGGAACCTCAAGAGATTGGAAATTATAAAGTTTTTGATGTGAAAAAGGCAAAGGAAATTTTTAATATTGGTTATGAGTACGGGGCTCGATATTTTAAAGATCAGCTTTCATCTCATCTTGATCAAATAAAATGAAACTAAAAAGGCTGATTTGTCTATTCTGGTTTTGGCTCTTCGGCTGGAAAGTAAAGGGCAAACCGCCAAGCCAAAAGAAGTACATTGTAGCAGCTGCGCCCCACACGAGCAACTGGGACTTCTTTGTAGCACTTTGTGCGCGTCATATTTTCATGATGCACTCCAATTTTTTAGGCAAAAAAAGTCTCTTTGATGCGCCAATTGTTGGATGGTTTATGAAGTCAATCGGAGGACACCCAGTAGATAGAACTAAGAGTCAGAACCTGGTGGATCAAGTCGTGGAATTGTATGACCAACATGATGAATTTGTGATTGCCATTGCCCCAGAGGGAACCCGGTCTTATCAGCCAGAACTGAAAACTGGTTTTTATAGAATAGCAGAGAAGGCAAAAGTTCCTATCGTTTTAGTAGGATTGGACTTTGCCAATAAAACAGTAGAAATGCGTCCCCCTTTTTACCCGACAGGTGATTTGGATAAGGATATGGAGAAAATCAAGGCATACTTTCGAACAATCAAGGGAAGAAATCCGGAGTTGGGAATACAATAAAAAAGCTGTGATGATTTCATCACAGCTTTTCTTCTTCATACTGCTTTGGTTATCCCGTAACCAAGTTTTAAATATATTTTTATTTCTTTCTATCCTGCAGAATTTGCCTGCTTTCTTGTCCAAATGAAAACAATCACGAATGCAACGATAAGGAACAATGGAATCATGGCAATGTTTGCCAGTGTCGCCTGACCTGCTGCTAGCTCAAGTGCATCTCCTGTAAGTCCTTCGGCAGCTTTAGATGCCCTATGACCATCGATCCATCCACCAATAATCGGCTGGAATATCGAAAGGCCAAGCATACCCACACCTCCAATCAATGACATGCCAAGTGCTCCGGTTTTAGGTAGATATTCTGCCACAAACGAGATCATGTTTGGCCAGAAATAACAAACCCCAACTGCAAATAGAATAGCAGAAACATAAACCATTCCTCCGGTCGCAGAGCTCATCATAAAAATTGAAACGGCCGAAATAATGGCGGATCCGAGTAATACACCAGGGATACTCAGTTTGTGTATAAGTGGACCCGCAAACATACGTCCTACAGCCATTAATACAGTCACCAGTGCCAGTACCAATAATGGTTGAGCACCTGAATTTGCAAGGATGCGTTCTACCCAGCTTTGTGTCCCCAATTCAGTAGTGGCTGTCAATGCCATACAAACGAGCATGAACCAATAGATTGGACTGCTTATAATGGCCTTTATGTTATCAGAAGTACTTGCAGAATTCTCTGTTTTATGCTCAGGGAAAGTTTGACCTCTAAACATAAAGAAGTAAATCAAGGCCGGGATATACATGATAGCAAGTTTAACTTGCCATCCACCACCAGCGTTGGCTACTAAGAGCACAAGCACAGAACCAATGGCTATTCCTCCAGGAAACCATACATGAAACTTGTTCAGCATAGTGGCTCTGTTATCCGTATACATACCTGCAATCATAGGGTTGTAAGCTGCTTCAACTATGCCATTTGCGAAAGAAATAAAGAAAGTTGAAAAGAAGAGCGTGTAGAAACTATTGGATAGGATTGAAAAAGTAATCCCCAAAAAATGGCAGGCAAAAGCAAGGTTTCCAAGCCTCTTAGCTCCAAATGAATTGTAAAGAGGTCCACCAATCAATGTGGCGATAGGAAATCCAAATATTCCCATAAAATTAATCCAGCCAAGTTGACTGTCATTTAAGCTCATATCCGTTACCAGGTCATTCATGATGCCAGCACGAATACCAAATGCAAAAGCAGTTGTTAGCAGTGCAAAGCAACTGGCAATGAATAAACGATTCCTGTTGAGTTGATTCTCCATATTTGATTTTTTGGCTTAGTTTAAAAAAATTCTAATAAAACAAACGTTGAAATATAATTATAAAAATATTTCAGGGTTTAAGTAATCTTAAATTTTAAAGAACAAAAGGACATCTATTGACAATATTGTGTTCTATGATTCATTTTAAACACTTCCATACATGACTGCTTTAAATTGTTCTACACCTTTGTCCGTCAAATAGGGAAGTAGGAGGGTTTGCAAAGCGGTGACCCCTCGTTGCACGCTTTGTTCATTTAATTGTCCGGTTACGGCCTCCTGACTGATCCAGAAATTGCCAATCAGGTACATAAGATTGAATAACTCAAGGTCATGACCCAATTGAAGTTCATCGATGATTAGCCCGTCTTGCCGAAGGGCATCAAATAACACTCCAAACTGAGTGTTTCTTATTTGCATAAGCTCGTTGAAATGTTTGCCGATTTCTGGGAAAGCTCTCATGAAGTAGACAAACTCAATCATAAAGAATCGGTAATCAAATAGTGATTGATACATGGTGCGCGTTCCCGTTATAGCCGTCTTCATTAAATTGGCTGAGGGTTGTGGTATGCCTTTAGATATGCTTTCTACCAAATCTTCATAATGCTGCTTGACCAAATCATCTTTCCGTTTAAAGTGATAGGTGAGGTTTCCGGGGCTTATTTTAAGATGATCGCTGATCATCCGTTGGCTGGTTTGCGTGTAGCCGTTTAAGTTGAATAGTCTTCTTGATTCATCTAATATTTTTTGACGCATGATCAAAGATAATAATATAGTGCATATGTACTAATTTAAAATTATTAGTACGTTTGCACTAAATTGAAGAGATATGAAAGAACGAATAGCAATTGTAGGGGCTGGTATTGCAGGTTTGGCTACTGCCATTGCCCTGCAGAAACACAATTATGAAGTAGAGGTCTTTGAGAAGTCTGAAGCGTTACAGTCAGTTGGCGCAGGGATTATTCTTCAAAATAATGGAATTGAGGCTTTGAAGAAGTTGGGCGTGAACGACTTCTCAAAGGGCAAATTTCTGGATGGTATATCATTGTCCAAGCCCAATGGAAAAGTCTTAATGAAAATAGATACCACACAGAAACGGGCGATCACCTTATTCAGAAGTGATTTGGCTAACATGCTATTTGATGCTGTCAAAGTTCCCGTTCATTTTGGCTGTGAGCTTGAATCATTAAAAGAGGGTGAGGTTGTTAGTTTGTCGTTTCTAAATGGTACTCGTAAATCATTCGACTATGTGATCGGTTGTGATGGACTTCATTCCAAAGTGGCCAGGAATTGTTTTGCCCCCTCGTTACGTGATTATGGATTTGATTGTTATCGAACTATTGTTGATGACAACATCAATGCTAATGTTCTTACTGAAATGTGGGGCGATGGATCAGTAATGGGATATGTACCATTGACAAATCAAAAAGCGTACTTTTATTTATGTGTTAAATCTGGCAAGGAAAAGGAAAGAGTTTCTGATCAAGATTTGGTCAATGAATTCGATTCCTATCCGGATCAATGTCTGAACTTATTAACAGAACCATTTATTCATCATCGAATTATTGGGCATCAGGATCCTGGTATCCTGTTGAAAGATAATATTGTATTATTAGGGGATGCTGCCCATACTATTTCTCCTTTCTCAGGTCAAGGCGCTGGTCAGGGACTGGAAGATGCTTATTACTTAGATCAGCTACTGAGTACGGGTAACCCATTGAAACAAGCAACAGAACAGCTTGCTGAACTGAGGAATCCGAGAATCCAGCAATTCTACAAGGCTGGAATGATCAATGGAAAAATAGGCCTCATGCATGATGGTATGTCCAAAGTATTACGAAATGGACTGATCAAAATGGTAAGCCCATTTGCTTCTCGAAGATATAATGCACAAGTTCAATTAAATTGAATGATGTCTAGGGAGAACATATTGCTAACTGGTGCCTGGATGGTCATGAGTTTAGGAATCATACATTTAGTGGCACATTTTGCACTGCCTGCCAATACTCAGGAAGGGACGGAATTAATGAATAAAATGCAAACGTTCGAGATTCAATTATTTGGAATGCATAATCTGCTCAAGTTTCATCAGGGATTTAGCATTATGATGGGATTTTTGCTGATTGTGTTCGGGATATCAATTCATATGACGAAAACTGTATGGCTGGAATGTAAATACAAATTGGCTGTGCTGGTTGTTTTAATGATCATGGCAATGGTGATTACTTTCGTCTATTTTCACCTATTGGCTTATGGAATACTAGGATGTGAACTTTTTTGCGTAGTACTTACCTACTTTATTCCTGCTCCTGAACGTTCACAACCTCGTTTAAATAAGTCTCCTTGAATTGATTTAATTCATTGAGGATTTGTTGATGGATGTCAAGTAGTTTATCGTACCTGTTCTTTTCATTGCTTTTCGCACGCCACAATTTCCATTTTTGTTTGAGATAGTTGGCGATGGTCAAATAATACAATGTTCCGCGTCCGCTGAGGTAGCATAGGATGAATGCGATTACACCCATCCACCAGGGCCCAACAATCCCGGCTATAGTAGCTACGATCAAATACCAGAATAGAAAAACCAATGTTCCAATTGAGAATATGACGGTACCCTTGAACTGAGGAGCTATGCTTTGTTCGTTTGTTGGATCATTGAGGCGATGACTGAAGTTTTTGTTGAAATAGCCCCGGGTTAAATAAAACGGAATAGAATTGATCAAATATCCTATCAAAAAGACAGGTGATAAAATGATCAACACCATTAACAATACAGTTCTGGATACCTTTTTATTTAACACATCGTTATTCAAATTCAATTCACCTAGAAGATCAAAGTAGGTGGTGATTTTTTGTTTCAATCGATCGATGGTGTCAGGAGAGTGGGTGTTGAAATAATCAACTGCATTGATAATTTCCTGTTGCAATCCAAGCTTTCTTCTGTTCTGTTTTTTGGTAACACCAAAATCATTCCAGAGATTAAACTTATACACCTGATCTACATCGCTGATCATGGGTGCGAGTGCATAATTTTCGATATGGAGAATTTGATCACGTAGTTTATCCTCCAGGATTGCTGTTTGTGCTTGAATTTGTGCTTTCTCATCAAGGTGGTCAACCTCTAATGTCTCTAAATCTATGGGTTTGCCAATATTGATAACAGCTCGACTCTGAAATTTATGCGGATTGGTATAGTTGAGGCCAATAGGAATAATATTGATCTGGTGATCTGGTCCAAGATTAGATTTTGCTCCGCGATAGATCCTTATGGTTCCGGTTTTAAGCGGTCTCAGTCGTTTCTCAGTCACACTATTGCCTTCTGGGAAAATCATAATAGAACCGCCATGCTCCAGGCAAGTATAACAGTCGCGAAACATTGCGTCGTTATCAACTTTTTCACCTTCATACATCTCAGGACGGTAAACAGGAATCATATTGAACTGTGAGGTAAGCAGCCATTTTACAAATCCCTTGCCAAAGTATTCAGCAGCAGCGATGAAGTGAAACTTTGGAGACACTAGTGTTGCGATCATGAGTGGATCCAGCAGTGCACTTGGGTGATTGACAATGTAAATCGTACCTCCAGTTTTGGGGATGTTTTCTTTTCCTAATATCACTATCGATTTGAAGTAACCCTTAAGGGCGTATCGAATAATTCTCTTGAGGATTGAATAAAGCATAGTGGGTTAGTAAGTGAGCAAGTATAAAATAATTGAGATAAATCAAGACATGGTAAGGAGTAAGACTGGAACTATTCATAGAGGTAATGAATGAAACTGATGTTGAACATAAGTCAAAATGCAAAAAAAAATCCCTCTCACTGATGGGCGAGAGGGATTGGTTATGTGACTTTAGTCTTCCTTAGGGACTTTATGAAAACGAAGGTATGGGACCGGAAATCAACAAAACTGACAAATGATATCACAAACCTGCCAATCCTCTCTAAAATGACAATAAATCGCTTTTTTGGTATTTGACCGTTCATCAACAATTAAATTCTCCTCTCTAATATTCTCGATACTTTTGGGTCAATGTTTCAAATAAATCAACAAAATTAAAATGAGATTATCCGCAATTGGATTTCTTCTATTGTCCGTAGTAGCTACGGCTCAGGTAAAATCACCTGCTGATTATTTAGGCTATGAATTGGGCGATCAGTTCACTCGTCACTATCAAGTAGTAGACTACTATCAGCATTTAAATGAAAACTCTCCACTGGTTAATGTTCAGGAGTATGGAAGAACTTATGAGCAACGAGAATTGCTAATGGCTGTAGTGGCATCAGAAGAGAATATGTCTCGAATCGAAACCATTCGAACAGACAATTTGAAACGTTCAGGCATGTTGGATGGTAAACCAACAACAAATGTTCCAATTGTATGGTTGAGCTATAATGTTCATGGAAATGAATCAAGTTCCACTGAAGCCTCAATGGCCACCATCTACCAGCTCATCACAGAGAAAAAAGCATGGTTGGATGAGGTGGTAGTGATCATTGACCCTTGCATCAATCCTGATGGGAGAGATCGCTATGTTAATTTTTACTGGCAATATGGGCATCAGCCATTCAATCCGAATCCACAATCCCTGGAGCATAACGAACCATGGCCGGGAGGACGCCAAAATCATTACCTGTTTGATTTGAACAGAGATTGGGCCTGGCAAACACAAATTGAATCCAGGTTGAGAATGAAGATCTACAATGAGTGGATGCCACAAATTCATGTTGACTTTCACGAGCAAGGTTACAACAGTCCATATTATTTCGCTCCTGCAGCCGAACCATATCACGAACAGATCACAGATTGGCAAAGAGAGTTTCAGGATGTTATTGGGAGGAATAATGCGAAGTACTTTGACGAAAACAATTGGTTCTATTTCACTAAACAGCGGTTTGATCTATTGTATCCAAGCTATGGAGATAGCTATCCTATGTTCAACGGTGCAATTGGCATGACCTATGAACAGGGTGGTCATTCACGTGCTGGAGAAGGGGTGATTACCCAGGAGGGTGATACACTAACCCTACTAGACAGACTTACCCATCATATGACTACTGGCTTGTCAACGGTGGAAATGACTGTAGCACACTCAGAAAAGGTATTGAGCAATTTTGAAGAATTCTTCAAAACAGCTCCAGAAACCAAGTACAAGTCTTTCGTGCTTAAGACCAATGACCAGGACAAGCTAGCAGCACTTAGGTCATGGTTGGATATTAATAAAATTGAATACGGAAGTGCTACTGGTTCAAAATTGTCAGGCTATAACTACAATACAAAAAGAACAGAAAGCTTCAGTATATCATCTACTGATCTTGTAATATCAACGAATCAGCCAAAGGGAGTATTTGCCAATGTGCTCTTTGAACCAGAGACTTTTGTGAAAGACTCACTTACATATGACATTACAGCATGGGCAGTTCCATATTTCTATGGGATTGATGCCTATGCGACCAAAACAGCATTGTCGGTCAATAAAAAGGACGATACTCCGGCATTTGAAGCACAGGAAACTCCAGCGAATAGTTATGCATTTTTGTTCAAGTGGAACAACATGGAAGATGCACGGTTGTTAGCGGATTTGCTAAAATCAGGAGTAAAGGTCAGATTTACTGAGCGATCTTTTACGGCAAATAGTAAAGTCTATGATCCGGGTACATTGATCGTTGCAAGACGTGATAATAGCTCATTTGGGGAGAATTTTGAGCAGAAGATAACGCATATCGCCAACCAGTCTAAACGCAAATTTGATGTTATTGAATCGGGATATATGGATAGAGGTCCAGATATTGGCTCATCGGATATTCGATATCTCAAACAACCAAAAGTGGCGATGTTGGCTGGAGAAGGAACTTCAGTTTTGGATTATGGATCCGCATGGTATTATATGGAGCAAGAGCTTAAGTATCCTTTTAGTGCTTTAAATTCAGATGATCTTTCAAGGGCTGATTTGGACCAATTTGATGTGCTCATTATGACAGAAGGTCGTTATAGTAATTTTAGAGATAGTCATCTAAGTAAAATCTCTGACTGGGTTAGAGCAGGAGGGAAACTAATATTAATTGGAGATGCAATTAGAAAATTTGCCGATTCGGATCATTCGGGAATTAGCAAGTTCAACGACAGTGATGAAAAGCGCTCGTTTGAAAAGGCCAATGAAAAAACAAAGGAAGCTGAAAAGCGCACCCCTTATGCCAATCGTGATAGAGAATACGTCAAGAAAATTGTGCCTGGAGCCATTTTCAAGGTAGAAATGGAAAATACACACCCGCTAGCGTTTGGGTATGACAATGTTTATTTCTCGCTTAAGACTTCTTCGGATAGATACGGATTACTCGAAAGTAATAATGTGGGAGTGATTAATTCCAAAAGCGACCATATAAGCGGCTTTGCCGGGGCTGAAGTAAAAGACAGGGTAGGTAATTCTTTAATATTTGGTGTTGAAAGCAAGGGCAGAGGTGATATTGTATACATGGTCGATAATCCACTTTTTCGTGCATTTTGGTATGACGCCAAGCTTTTAATGGCCAACGCTATCTTCTTGGTAGGACAGTAGATACGTAATTAATAATTGATTAAGGGATGGTCCATCAGGCCATCCCTTTTTTATTTGCACTATGGACAATTGGTGGAAACGAAACCTTACCAGCCCAATCATCAGATTTTGGGGTCAAAAAAAGGAAACAAAGCGTTTCCCCAAAGCTCCAATATTAATCGGCGGCTGTGCCCGAACGGGAACATCATTACTGCTGTCAATGCTTTCAGCTCATCCATACATTCATGCGTTTGCACATGAAGTTGATGCTTTCACAGCATGGAAAGACATTGAAGGGCGTACCATTCCATTGAGGCATGACAGGTTATATCGGGCGATGTTAAAGGATAAGGTGTCAGTTTCCGCCCGTAGGTGGTGCGAAAAGCGACCTGCCAATTGTCGCTTTGTTGATGAGATTTTGCGGTTTTATGGCGCTGAAGCTAGGATAATTCTGCTGGTTAGAGACCCCAGGGCTGTTTGTACTTCTCATCACCCGGAAAATCCCTCAGCTTATTGGGTATCAATCGATAGGTGGGTGAATGATACCACTGCAACGATATTTCATAACCAAAAAGAACAGGTGATGATTGTGAAATACGAGGACTTGGTGAATGATAGTGAAAAACAATTAGAAGCTATTTGTCAATTTATCGAGGAGCCCTGTTCTCAGGAGATTTCCAGGTGGTTTGATAACGCAACTGTGAGGGAAAATAGAGCATGGTTTGGCAATCTTCAACAAGTAAAGAAAAATTCTCTGACTAAGTGGAAGGAACCTGTGCATGCCGAAAGGATAAAGTCAATTCGGTCGGATGATCGGGTAAATCATCTGGCTATAAAACTTGGGTATTGGCAATGAGACAAAAAAAACGCCTCACTAGGAGGCGTTAGCATTATTTCTTTGCTTTTGTCGTCTTCGTTGTGCGCTTGGTTCTTCGTTTCGGCTTAACCTCCTCTTCGATTACTTCTACGACACCCGAAAGTATTCTTCCGCAATGCTCACAAACGATGATCTTTTTCTTTTCTCTTATTTCAGCTTGCTTCTGTGGAGGAACAATGTTAAAACATCCACCACATGCACCACGCTGAACATGTACAACAGAAAGGCCATTGCGCATATTGGTTCTCAATCTCTCGTATGAGTTGCGTAATCTTTCTTCGACATTCTTAGCTGCATTGTCACGAGACTTCAAGAGTTTCTTCTCATCAGCCTCACTCTCTTGCGTAATCACATCTAGCTCTTCCTTCTTACTATCCAAATCTTTTTGACGCTCTTCGTGCTTTCCTACGGTCTCAGCGATTTGTTCCTTCTTTTCGTCGATCTTGACGTATGCCTCCTTGATTCTTTTTTCAAGAATCTGTATTTCAAGACTTTGCAGCTCCATTTCTTTCGTAATTGCATCGTATTCACGATTATTACGAACATTCATCTGTTGCTCCTCGTACTTCTTGATCAGCTTCTCAGCGTCTTTGATTGCGTTTTTGTTGCCCTCTATAGACTGCTCCAATTCAGCCAATTCCCCGTTTTGTTTTTCAATACGAGTTTCGATTCCTGCAACCTCATCCTCAAGGTCCATAACCTCGTCCGGTAAGGCACCCCGAATTTTTAAAAGTTCGTGAAGTTGGGAATCTATTGATTGAAGTTTCTCGAGCGATTCTAGCTTCTTGGCTACTGTATTTTCCATTCAGTATTTATAGATAATTGATAGGATTCGTATTCACCTCCGATAAACGGAGTGCAATATTAGCGAATTTTTCTCGTAAAAAATCATATATCAAGTCCTTAGTAAACACCTCACTTTCATAGTGCCCAATGTCAGTAATAATGATCTGCTCATCTGCCTCGAAAAACTCGTGATGTTTGAAATCCCCTGTAATGAAAATGTCAGCACCTTTTGCTCTTGCTGTACTCAATAAAAAGCTACCCGATCCACCACATACAGCCACACTTTTGATAGAAGGTTTACACAATTTGGTATGCTTGATGACATTAAGTCCCATGTCTTTTTTGAGCTTGTTTAAAAACAGTTCTGTGGACATTGGTTTTGGTAATTGGCCAATCATTCCTGCGCCTACCTCTTGATTGATATTCTTTAAATCCGTTAGGAAATAGGCTACTTCTTCATATGGGTGTGCGTTTTGAAGTCCGCTGATCACCTGACTGCTAAGATGATTTGGGAAGATGACCTCTATACGATC
This sequence comes from Cyclobacteriaceae bacterium, assembly GCA_049115695.1. Lineage (GTDB taxonomy): Bacteria > Bacteroidota > Bacteroidia > Cytophagales > Cyclobacteriaceae > JAGDZR01. The sequence continues at coordinate 298,568 of JAGDZR010000012.1, forward strand.
TTCGTTTACCTGTTCATCTTTGTGAACTACTCCTACAGCCGGATTGGCCTCATTTCCGGGCCTAAAGCTACCTGTCCCTTCTGTTGTAAAACTACAATGATCATATTTGCCGATTTCGCCTGCACCAGCCTCAAAAAGAGATTTTCGTACTTTCTCAGCATCCTTTTTGGGAACGAATGTTACCAGTTTGGTAAGGGTCGATTTCTTAGGGCTGAGAATTGAAACATGCTCTAATCCTATCAGTTCAGTGATTTTGTGATTCACGCCTGAGTTCACATTATCCAGATTAGTATGAATCGCATAAATAGCAATGTCATGCTTGATGGCCTTGATAATACATCGCTCAACCCAATGATTACCGGTTAGCGATTTGATTCCTTTGAATATGAGTGGGTGATGGGCAACAATCAAATTTGCTCCAGTAGAGATCGCCTCATCAATCACAGCTTCTGTAACGTCCAGTGTGATTGAGATACTTTCGATTTCCGTGTCCATGCTACCTACTAACAATCCACTGTTATCATAGGATTCCTGGTAGGCGATTGGTGCCCACTGTTGTAGTGTTTTGGCTATATCTTTGACCTTCATTTTGCGATATGACTTGGTGGCAAATCTTACTCTTTCCTTTTGCAATAATATATGATCTGATCACAAGGTTCAGAAATCACCTGTTCGATATTGGCAGCAACCCTTCATTCGAGTTTGAGGCGAATGTAATTTGTGTTGGTAATCTGGCAGTAGGAGGTACAGGCAAAACGCCGATGGTCATGTATCTAATGGATCATTTCATCTCTCAAAATATGCAAATAGCCACATTAAGCCGAGGCTATGGCAGAAAGACAGCAGGGTTTATTGAGGTTGGCGAAAAAGACACACCCAGAGCCGTTGGGGATGAACCGTTGATGCTATTCAATCATTACAATCATTCGAATGTCTCCGTCAATGTTGGGGAAAACAGGGCAATGAGTATTCCGGAAATCCTTTGGGAACATCCGAAGAATGATGTGATCATTTTAGATGATGGGTACCAGCATAGAACGGTTATTCCGACCTTCTCCGTGTTGTTGACAACTTTTGAAAAGCCATTTTATTCGGATTATGTTTTACCATCTGGTACTTTGAGAGAATGTCGAAAGAATGCAAATCGTGCGAATGCCATTGTAGTGACAAAGTGCCCTCCCCATGCTGAGGAAGCAATACCGGACATGCGTGCAGAGCTATCAAAGTGGACAGATGCACCAGTTTTCTTTACCGAGATTCATTATGGAGCGCTCGTTCCCTTATTCAAGGAATCGAAAGATCCTATTACAAAAGTACTATTGGTAACGGCTATTGCCAATGATAAAAGTTTAATCGAATTTCTGTCTTCGAGATATGAAGTGGTTGGCCATTTGCGTTATAGAGATCATCATGACTATAAAAAGAAGGACATTAGTAAAATGTGTGAATGCCTTAATCAAGGAGAAATTACACTAATCACAACAGAAAAAGATGCTGTTAAACTTTCGCGATTTGATGAGTTGCGTCATTTTTCGGCTTTTTATATGCCGATTAGCATGAAATTTATTGAGGGCGAACACGATTTTTTATCCCTCATTGACGAAAGTCTAAAAGAGTATCAACGTTGATCAACAGATCATTACTTTTGCGGGTCGTGAACAAGGGAGCAATCTTCATATTGATTTTTTTATGCGCTAGTGCGCTAGTTGAGGCCCAAATATTGGACGACTCTAGCTCACAGGTCTATGGTCCCAGTACCATGGAGATCATCTACCTGGGAGACTTAAAGGACAATTCAGGTAAAACACATGGTGTTGATACTGCTGTGTCGGGTTTGGAGCGTTTTTCAGAAGTTCAGCAAAACAGTAACATGTACCAAAACCTGGGGAATCTAGGTACTGCCCTGTTCCCGGTCTTTTATGATGACGAACCAATCATAGGTGCTAAATCCGGCTTTTTATCTTACGATCCTTACTTTATTGCAAATAGCAAATTCAAATACTATGACACCCGATCTCCATTTATGGACGTTGGTGTAGTATTTGGAGGAAATGGGCGTGGACTTGCCAGTGTAAGCTTTTCTCAAAATGTGAATCCGAATTGGAACTTTGGAGTGGATTTTAAAAGGTTGGCATCTGATAAGCAAATTGGTGCGCAACAAACAGAAGGCGATCGTAATGCGATAGGGACTTTGATGGATGCCTATACTTACTATCAACATCCTGAAAAACCGTATCAGCTGCAATTTCATATTCTCAATTTGAAGCACAATGTGGATGAGACAGGAGGAGTTGAAGATGAAACTGAGGAGTTTAAATATCAGGATTCTCAGATTGCGTTGCAAGATGCATTTGTGGAAGAGAGTAGGACCAATATTCACTTGTTTCACGATTATGGATTATTGGAGAATTTGCAGGTTTATCATCAGTTTGACCGATATCAACAGACTTACGCATTCAAGGATTTTAAGGAACCGGATTTTTATAACCGCTATCTGATCGCTGATGATAGTACGTATGAACAGTCGATTTTTACCGAACTGACTAACGAGGCGGGGATAAAAGGATCCATCTCATCGATTTTTTATCGATTCTATTTTAAAAATAGAGTGGTCAATCAGGAGTTTCTGTATTTGGGAAAGCAGGACAGGGTAATCGAGAATTACCTGGGTGCTGTTACAAGATTTGATTGGAAGGAACTTTTCAGTGTGAATGCGAAAGCGGAAGTGCTGCAAAGTGGTGAATACTTATTGGATGGAAACTTGACCAGTGAGTGGCTGAATGTTCGCTATCGCAGCAGTCATTACAAACAGTCAAATCTTGTATTGAACTATTTCGGCAATCATGGCGAGTGGTACAACGATTTCAAAAATGGATTTTCAAATGATCTAACAGGGTCATTGAATGTGAATTGGCTAGGGCAACAATTCAAACCATCGGTTCGACTAAGTACGAAAACCAACTACGTTTATTTTGATCAGGAAGCTATTCCGGTACAGATCGACGGCTCAGCATTGATTGCTCAGATGGGAGGAATGGCTAATTTCTTTATTCCTACGAGTCGTGAAAAAATGTATGGATTTAAATTAAATAATGAAGTTTATTATTCAGCAGTTTCGGGAACAAGCGCACTTCGACTTCCCAGTTGGTTTACAAATGTACGAGTGTCCTGGATAGGCTCATGGTTTAATGAAACGGTACCCGTTGATGTTGGAGCTAGTATGCACTGGAGATCCAGCTATCTGGCCAATACTTATCATCCTGCGCTGGCTCAGTTTTATTTGCAAGACGAGTTTGATGTTGCGTATTACCCCGTTGTTGATGTGTTTGCCAATTTCAAAATCGAAACATTATGGCTCTTCGTAAAACTCACACACGCCAATATGCCGGGAGAGGGTGGATACTATGTGACACCTGGTTATCCTGGGCAACAACGCTCTATTGATTTTGGTATTCGTTGGTTGTTTTTTGATTGACAATGGAAGAGAGACCCGAAAAAACAGTTTTAAGACTACAGTTACCCACAGATCCACGATGGGTCAATATTGCCGAGATGAACATAGAGGACATTTTGGTGGACCATGCCTATTGTGAGCAAAAGGCAGCTACTTCATGCATCTCAATGATTGTCCAATATCCTGAATATGATGAGCTGGTAGAGATGTTGACACCTGTAGTCGCTGAAGAATGGGCACATTTTGAGCGTGTTCTTGAGCAATTGAAAAAGCGAGGCTACAAACTCGGCAAGCAGCGAAAAGACGAATACGTTAACCAGATCAACAAAATACTCAAAAAGGGTGGAAGTAGGGAACAGCAATTGGTTGAGAAGCTATTGCTAAATGGATTGATTGAAGCACGAAGTTGTGAGCGATTCAAATTGCTATGGAAAAATATTGAGGATGAGGAGCTCAGCAAATTCTATTACGAGTTGATGGTATCGGAAGCTGGGCACTATGTTAATTTCTTAGGACTTGCGAAGACATATATGCCTGAAGACTATGTGGTTGCTCGCTGGGATGAGTTTTTAAAGGAAGAGGCAGCCATTATGAAAGAGCTGAAGCCAAGAGGAGATAGAATGCATTAAAATACTCCAGTCCGTATTCGCTTGATCCATTTTGCAGGCTTGGTATATTCGTAAACCCAGCAGTTAAGCTGATGATTATTCCAATTAGCCTTTGTTCTCACACGTCGATATTCCGGATGATTATGAACAGTTGGAGTTGACAACTCAAATTGATCCAGGGTCGTCCATAATAGCGGTTTATCAATTAGCAGTAGCTCTCCGGTAATCGTACCTGATCCATGTAGTTTGACACCCGGATATCCGGCAATGTGAAATAGCTCACCCTGGATAGATGCTATTCCGACTGATCTTACAGGTATATTCGGGGTGAAGGAATGAAGCTTTCTGTATTCACTTTTCAGCCAACCATAGACAAACAGGTATTCCAATTTATTTACACCTTTTCAGTAGTGCTTGATATTTACTTTCTGTTTCTTCCATTTTCTGAAAGGCTTCATTTCTAGCTCTAACTGATTCTGTCGCTGCTTCTAGTGCTTCCCGAGCACTTTTCATTGCTTCCATTGCACTTCGTTCAGCGAGTTTTTCATTTTTAACAGCTAACTCCATGTTTGACTCAGCTATAATGCGTTGTTCTTCAGCCAAGGTTGTTTGCATAGTAGCATAAATGATAAGGAACTACAGCAATTAAGCTGATAATATTGGTGATGATGAGTAGTTTCTTGCTCATGCCTATTTACAGTTTTCTAGTTGTTTTTGGAGAGCTACTGCTGCATCTCTTGCTCGTTCTGCTTCATTTTGTGCCATTTGTGCTTGTTCTCGGGCCTGTGCAGCGTTTTCAACTGCTTTCTGAGCATTTGCTTCCGCAATCTGCTCTTGCCGCTTTGCTTCCATTGCGCTTTGTTCAGCCAAGGTTGTTTGCATAGTAGCATAAATGATAAGGAACCCTACAGCAATTAAGCTGATAATATTGGTGATGATGAGTAGTTTCTTGCTCATGTTATTTACAGTTATCTAGTTGTTTTTGGAGGGCTACTGCCTCATTTCTTACTCGTTCGACTTCAGCAGCTGCCATCTCGGCCATTTCTCGGGATCTTTCCTCGGATTCTTGGCAATCAACAACGATGGTATGTGCCAAAGCTGATTGCTTCTGTGCGAGCACAATAAAGCATATCAGTGAGACAATCGTGATAATATTGGTGATGATGAGTAGTTTCTTGCTCATGTTATTTACAGTTTTCTAGTTGTTTTTGGAGGGCTACTGCCTCATCTCTTGCTCGTTCGACTTCAGCTTGTGCCAGTTGTGCTTGTTCTCGGGCCTGTGCAGCGTTTTCTTCAGCAATCTGCTCTTGCCGCATCGCTTTCATTGCACTTTCTTCAGCCAAGGTTGTTTGCATACTAGCATAAATGATAAGGAACCCTACAGCAATTAAGCTGATAATATTGGTAATGATGAGTAGTTTCTTGCTCATAATAATTAGTTGTTTTGATTGATTTTAGATCTAAGCATTTCCAGTTCATTTCGATGAATTGTAGCCATGGTCGCCTGTCGAAGAGCTTCTGCCTGGCAATGTTCAATCTGCATTTTTAGATCTTCTCTAGCTGCCATTTCTTCTTCAAGTGCTATTTCAAGTTCAGTAACCTTTGCGGTTTGATTGTTGGCGTAGATGATGAAGAACAGAGATGTGAAAGCTGCCACCCCAAGCACAATCGCCATAATAATTTCTGTCCTTTTTTTAGTCTTTTTCATTTAGTCGGTTTTAGAAAGTTGATGGATTTCTATTGACTGCACAGTGATTCGCATGTCAGCAGCTTCCAGCTTTCTCAGAAGTTCTTCATTGTGAATTTCAGTTTGATCTAATCGAAATTTCAGTTCCGTTATTTGTTCTAAAAACGCCTCTTCATTTTGCCGAAGCTCTTTGACGCTTAGTTGTGAGATCACAATTAGGACAATGGAAGTAATGATTCCTACATAAACTAAGACAATTTGAAATGTGTTGAATTGGAATGTTTTGGAGAACATTGGACGAGATATTGTAAGGTTATAGTATTAAACTAATTAATAATTAAACTAAACTAATTAAATCCGTCAAATAATTCAACATACTTAACGGATTTACTAGCTCCTGATCTTTGTGTTTCTTTGTGCCCTGAAATTTGATGAAATGGATTACACAGAGTTGATTGGATATATAGCGGCATCATGCACCACTTTTTCCTTCCTACCACAGGCGATTAAAACCTGGAAAACAAAGTCTGCGAAAGATCTTTCGTTAGGTATGTTTTTGTTGTTTGTGATTGGCGTGCTCATGTGGTTGATATACGGTTATCTGTTGATGAGTTGGCCCATGTTATTTGCCAATACGATCACCTTAGTCCTGGCAGGATCTATTCTTTACTACAAGTTGAAATTTGGATAATAAAAAAACCGCCCCGGGGAAAAAATGGGGCGGTTAACTGTGGTAAACTACTAAATGGTTGAAACAACCTAACCTAATCCGAAATCAATAAGTAACTTTTAATTACTATTGCTAAGTTATTTTTAGACCACCGTATAGGACATGACGATGGTCAGCATAGTCATCTAACATATATCATTATTTTTAAAGAACATCACATTATTTCGGTATGAAGAAGATTGCAGTTGGGATAGATATCGGAGGCACACTTACTAAAGTGGGATTAGTCGATCGGGAGGGAGAACTATTTGGAGATTTAAATTTCCCAACACGGGGTTATCCTGATTTCAAGGATTACCTCAATGAATTGAAGCGTCAGCTTGAAGGGCTTATTGCTGGGCTTGATTTTGAACATGAAATAGTTGGAATCGGGATAGGGGCTCCCAATGCAAATTATTATAGAGGGACTATCGAATATGCCGCCAATCTTGAATGGGAGGGTGTAGTACCATTTGTGGCGACTCTGAAGGAGATGGTCGATACCAATATCTACATGACCAATGATGCAAATGCAGCCGCCATAGGAGAAAAAATATATGGTGGTGCTACTGAGATGAACGATTTCATCATTATCACATTAGGAACTGGTCTCGGTAGTGGTATTTACTCCAATGGGAGTTTAATATACGGACATGATGCAATGGCCGGAGAGTTAGGTCATGTACTCATTGAAGAGGGTGGAAGAATGACTGGAGTAGGTCGAAGGGGTGGTCTTGAAGCATATGTTTCCAGCACGGGATTGAAAAGGACCGTATTTTACCTGCTCTCAGACAGTATGGAAGAGAGTGTACTCAGACAGTATTCCTACAACGATTTGCATGGAGAGACAATCTCTGAAGCGGCTCTAAATGGTGATCCGATTGCTAAGGAGGCTTTCGAAATGACGGGAAGGATATTAGGCAAACAATTGGCCAATTTTACAGCCTTTTCGCACCCGGAGGCCTTTTTCTTGTTTGGAGGACTGGCCAAAGCAGGGAAATTGATATTTGAGCCAACACAAAAAGCACTTGATGAGCATTTGCTTCCATACTATAAAGGGAAAGTAAAATTGCTGCCATCAGGTATGATGAATAAAAATGCAGCTGTTTTAGGTGCAGCAGCATTGGTTTGGGAACAATCCTGACGCATTCACGTTTTTTAATCAGGTTCAATAAAAACCATTAATTTTAAAAAGGTCTTTAGACTGAAGAGGACGATAATAAACCACGCGATGAGAAGATTTATAGTAATAGTATTGGTTTGGTTAGCAGGGGTAAATGTTTTTGCCGGCGGTATATCGGACACTCTGAAAGTACTCGAGCCTAAACCGGAGCATGCTCAGTCATTGTATGTTGCCCTTAACTTGTTGGAGCAATACCACTATAGAAAGATGCCAATGGATGATAGCTTGTCTGCTGTCATGTATGACAATTACTTCTCATCATTGGACCCAGCTAAGTCGTTTTTTCTGAAAGCTGATGTAGCCTATTTTGAAAAATATAGGGAACTGTTAGATAATGAGCTCAAAGCAAGCAAGCTGGATTTTGGCTTTCAATTGTTTACCCTCTATAGGGAACGGGCACTTGAACGATACAATTTCATCCCCTCACTGTTGGAAGAGGAGTTTGATTTTTCAATTGAGGAGTTCTACGATTCTGATTTTGAAAAAGAGCAATGGGTTGAAACCAGAGAAGAATTAAACGAAAAGTGGCGGCTCATATTGAAAAATCAGGCCATCAGTCTAAAGGTAACTGGCAAGGATTGGAATGAAATTGTAAGTATTTTGAGCAAGCGTTACGCCCGTGTTCAGAAGGCCATTTATCAATACAACAGCGAGGATGTCTTTCAGTCTTACCTGAATGCGCTGACAACTGCATACGATCCTCATACGGATTATTTTTCTCCGATTACGTCGGAGAATTTTCAAATCAATATGAGTTTGTCACTGGAGGGTATTGGAGCCAGATTGTCTCAGCAACTGGATTATACAGTAGTAGCAGATGTAGTACCAGGGGGACCTGCATTTAAGTCGAAACGATTGTATAAAGATGACAAGATCATTGGTGTAGCTCAAGGCGATGATGGTAAGTTTGAAGATGTCATTGGATGGAGATTGGATGATGTAGTTCAGAAAATAAGAGGACCGAAAGGCTCGATTGTTCGGTTGCAGATATTGAAGAAGGGAGATGTCAGTGTACTTCCTGATACCATAAGGATCGTTAGGGAGAAAATCAAACTGGAGGATGAGGCAGCAAAAGCAGAAATGATTCCTATCATCGAGGATGGCATTACTTACAATCTGGGAATCATTACCATCCCTAGTTTCTACATCAATTTTGAAGAAAGAAATAAGGGAGTTAAAGATTACAAAAGCACAACTCGGGATGTCAAGGACTTGATTAAGGACCTTGAACGTCAGGGTATGAATGGACTGCTGATAGACTTAAGATATAATGGTGGGGGTTCATTGCAAGAGGCAATTGATTTAACGGGTTTGTTTATTCCAAGGGGACCTGTAGTTCAAGTTAGAAATGTAGATAATTCAGTGGAAGCGCTTTATGACGATGATGGTAGTGAAACTTTTTACGAAGGTCCACTTGCCGTTCTGACTAACAGGTATTCAGCTTCAGCTTCAGAAATTTTCTCGGGAGCGATACAAGATTATCGCAGAGGTATTATCCTTGGAGAGAATAGCTTTGGTAAAGGAACAGTGCAAAACTTAATAGACTTGGACAGACCAGTGGTCAACTATCTAAATCGTCTGGTCTCATATAAAAGATCAAGTGCCAGCAATGACGTAGAGCCGTTGGTTAAACTTCGGGATGATATCATGGCTGGAGATGTGAGTTTGGGACAATTAAAGATGACCCTGGCGAAATTTTATCGAGCAACGGGAAGTAGTACGCAAATGATCGGTGTACGCCCTGATATTTTGTTCCCAACGCCTTTTAACTCAGAAGAATTTGGAGAAAGCAGTCGTCCCAATTCTTTGCCTTGGGATGAAATAAAGGAGGAACCGTTTACACGATCAAATACTATCTCTGAAGAGATGCTTGATAAGCTCTACCAGGTCTATCTTGGTCATTTATCAGAAGACCCGCAGTTGAAAAGCCTGGTTGAAGAAGTAAATAAAAGAAAAGACGAGATGGATAATACTCGAGTTTCGCTCAACTTGACAACCCGTCAGGCAGAGCGAGAAGCTGCTACTCAGGAAAACGATATGTCCACCACCATTGAGCAAGGTGACTTTATGTTTCAGGAAGTAGACAGAGAAAAAGTATCCAAGGATGTTTACCTCAAAGAAGCCCTTCGCCTTTTGGCCGAACTAGCTAAAGAGGACATGGGATAAATTCTTTCCATCATGAAAGAAACCTTTGGTTGAGAAGTGTGTCTTATTACTAAAGCATACAGATGAAATACCTAATAGTAGCATTGAGTTTGATCTCGTTTACAGGTCGGGCACAAATAGCCATCACAGAATTCGAAGCGAGTAATGTCAAAAAGGTCAAAGTAAAGGGATCATTTTGTAATGTTATGGCAACCACTGGATCTAAGACTTACGTCAAGGGAGTGATCAATGGAAACGGAAACGAAGGGGATTATGAATTTCGTTCAAGTATTGAAGGAGAGACCCTGATGCTGGAAGTAATCAAACGAGTCAAGCGTTCAGGATTTAGAATGGAGAACTCAGTCATCGATTTAATGGTGAAGCAAGGCACAGCGATCGAAATAGTCAATTCTTCAGGAGATATCAATGCCAGGAACCTACAAGCCAATGAATTCACATTTGAATCTACCAGTGGTGATGTAGATGTTAAAGACATTATCGGAAATACCAGTCTGGGAAGTACATCAGGAGATATAGAAGGAAGCAATATTCAAGGAAATCTAAAAGGTGGATCGACTAGTGGCGATATTACAATAAGTGAGGTGAGCGGCGAAATCAATGTGAAATCAACTTCTGGTAATATCGAAATTACCAACACGACTACCGATATTTTTGCGCAAAGTACATCCGGAGAGATTGAGCTTTCTGAAGTAAAGGGTCAATTGGAAATTAGAGCGACCTCTGGAAACATTGAGGGGATGGAAATTGAACTTACCGGAGATTCCCAGTTTAGAACAAGCTCTGGGGAAATTGAGCTCGACTTGATCAATAATATTGATGCATTAAGTTTTGACCTTCAAGCCTCATCAGGTAGTTTAAACGTGGATGGCAAACAAGCTGATAAAAGTATCTATCTTAAAAGAGGAGGATATTGGGTTAACGGGATTTCGTCAAGTGGTAGTCAGCGATATTCGAACTAAAAGCGAAGTTCAAAAGAAGTACCATTTGCATTGGTTTCCAGGAGTTCAATGGAGCCATTGTGAAGTGTCATAATTTGGCGGCAAAGGCTAAGTCCTATTCCAGTTCCATCTTTTTTAGTACTAAAGAAAGGAATGAATATTTTGTCCTGCTTGTTCTCTGGAATGCCGGGTCCACTATCGGTGATAATGAGTGATTTATCACTGTTTGATCGGATGATCAGTTCCTTATTGAGTTGGTTTTGCATTGCCTGACATGCATTTAGTATCAGATTGATTAATACCTGTTCGATCAACGCCGCATCTATCCGGATGATTGAATCCTCCACTTCAATGGTCATTGTTATATGTTTCAAATCTGCCTCCAACAACTTGACTGTCCTCATGACCAAATCCCGAAGCGATTCATCATTTACTATAGGGTTAGGAACTTTTGTAAGCTTCCTATATTGCTGAACAAACCGTAACATACCATGCGTTCTGGATCTAATAGTTTCCATGGCAAGGGATAGATCTTCAATATTTTCTTCAGAAAGATCTTGAGGTTTTTTGGGTTGCGTATCGTGGCTTAAAATCATTTGAGATGTTTCGGCCAGCGATACTAATGGTGTTACGGAGTTCATTACTTCATGCGTGAGGATTCGGATTAGCTTCTGCCAGGCATCTACTTCCTTTTGGTTCAGGGCCTGGCGAATGTCCTGAAACGAGAAAACTCTTAGTTTTTTAGTCGAAATGACAATCGGTGTTAGTTTGATGGCTATTGTCTTCTTGTTGCCCTGGACTTCTATTTCAAGGGTATGTTGTTTGAAGTCAGGAGCACTGATGGTCTTGAGAAAATCAATGTTTCCAGATTTTAAGTTCTGCCAGTGCTTTACAGCGGGTAGTTTGAGTAGGTCACTGCCATAGCTGTTTAGAATTTCGATTTCATTCGCTTCATTGAGTACCATAATCCCAAACTCAATTTGGTCAACAAGACTCTTCAAAAAGTGCAATTGGGCTGCTTTCGAGGTTTCCAGCGCTTTGAATGCTAACATGATGTCATCAAATGTAGACCGCAGCGGCGCATATGTATGTGTGATAGCGGTGTAATTAACTGAGAAATCACCATCCTTAATCGAACTTATAAATCGCACGATCTCCTGATTGGTTCTTGATACGAACCTGGTCAGTTCGATCACTTGAACAATGATCAATACCCCAAGAATCAGTTGCGTAAACAAGAGGTCTGCCCGGAAGATAATAATTGATAGGATGGAAATGGAAATGACTAGCAGGATTACCCTAATCAGGCATAGCAGGAAGAAACGATTATAAACCATATTTTTCCAATCTTCTGTACAATGCCTGGCGATCTATGCCCAAATCATTTGCTGCATGGGTAATGTTGCCTTTATTCTTTTCCAGTGATTTAAGGATTAATCGCTTTTCCATTTCAGCGATATTAAGTGTGTCATTGAAATTATCTTCGCCTCCCAGGGAAAATGATTGTGGCGTTAGGCGATCGTCAGCAAGTATTACAGCCTTTTCGATGGTATGCTCCAATTCTCGAATGTTTCCAGGCCAATGGTAATTTTGGAGTGAATTCAGGGAGGCATTATCTAGTTTCAACTTGGGTTTATTATAGCGTGATTTAAACTGGTTTAAAAAGTGATTGGCGAGTAGGGGAATGTCTTCCTTTCTATCCCGAAGAGATGGAATATTTATTTCCACTGTGTTGATTCTATACAAAAGATCCTGTCTGAACAGTGAAGAGTCGTTAACATCATTATTGGTGGCACAGATCAAACGAATGTCAACACCAATCTTATGATGACTACCAACTCTGGAAACTTCTTGATTTTGAAGTACACTTAACAGTTTTGCTTGCTGTACTAGGTTAATATTTGATATTTCATCCAGAAATAATGTACTGTTATTGGCAAGCTCGAAAACACCGGGTTTATCCTCTTTTGCATCTGTGTATGCCCCTTTAACATGACCAAATAATTCGTTCTCGAAAAGTGTTTCAGGCAAAGACCCAAGATCCACAGTTATAAGATTGTTGGTATTGCGAGGAGATGTCTGATGAATATGATGTGCAAATACAGTTTTACCTGTCCCATTTTCCCCTTTTAGTAAAACAGATGCATCAGTCTTGGCAACTTTTTCTAAATCTCCCAGCGCTTTCAGAAACGGCCGGGACTTGCCGATGAGCAAATGATTCGTTTGATCATACTGACTTACTGCTTTCAGCAAAGAGAGTTGATTGGCGGTTGATCTAAGGTCCAATAAGTTATCGAGTGTAGCATATATGCGATGATTGTTCCATGGCTTTGTGATAAAATCACGGGCTCCCAGCTTCATAGCATGGACAACAAGGTCAATTTCTCCATATGCCGTAATTGGAATGATGTCAATATTGGGATATTGATTTGATATTTGTTTCATTATATCTAATCCCTCGGAACCATCACTGTTGCCAGCCGAATAGTTCATGTCGAGCAGGACTAGATCAAACGGTGTTTCATTTAGTACATTATCCAGGTTTTCAGTACCAGAGAGGGCATGCACATATTGATATCTTTGTTTGAGCAAAAGCTTCGCTGATGTTAATACTGCTGCGTCATCGTCAACGATGAGAATGCTGGCTTCAATTTTGGACATAGTGTATCAAAAACAAACACTTAAATGTACGATATATTCACATGTATGAGGTGTATGATGTGTAATAAGTTAATAATCAATTAGTTATGCATTTGGCACTTGTGTTGCATTCCATTCAATGACTAAATTCAATGTTATGTTCAGGAATTACTTTGTTACTACGCTCAGAAATTTACTTAGAAATAAGGTATACGCGTTTCTCAATATTGTTGGGCTAGCCCTGGGAATAGGCTGTTCGGTTGTCATTTTCAAGGTAATACAATACGAGACCAGCTTTGATAAGCACCACACTAATTATGCTGACATCTATCGAATTGTAACAGATAATATATATCCTGATCGAGTGGATCATAGCATGGGGACACCTCATCCAGTAGGCCCTGCGCTTAGGGAGGATTATCCCGAATTAGATGTAGTGGTGCGAACTTTTTATCACTATAGTGACCAGATCCATGTGCTGGATGAGAATGGTAACAAAAAGAAGTTTTTATTCGATCAGGGCATTGTATTTACGGAGGCGCAGTTTTTTGATGTTTTCTCTGTTGATTGGTTGGTAGGTGATCAAGCGAACGCATTGAAATCTCCTGGCACAGTGGTGATAACTCAGTCAATGGCCAAGCAACTTTATAATCTCAATGAAGATCAGCTTGATCAGGCGATTGGCAAACTTTTGAATTTATCAAATGCCAAAGACTTTGAAGTGGTAGGAGTGGTAGCCGATCCTCCTGAAAACACGAATTTTGCCTACAAGTTTTTGGTTGATTATGAAAGTATGGGGGTGTCCAACCCATATTTTGAAGGGGGCACCAGATGGGGAAGCACAAGTTCCAATACCAACACATATTTTTTGGCTAGAGAAGGTTTCGATTTAAAAGCATTTGAGAAACAATTAGTTGATTTTGTTGAGAAATATCACGGTGAAAATGCCTCTGAAGACGATCGCTATGTAGTTCAAAAGTTAAGTGAAATACATTTTGATCGAGAATATGGCAATTATGTTGGAGGCCCGCCAGTTGAAATGATGTATGCATTTGGGTTTATTGCATTGTTCTTAATCCTTACAGCCTGCATCAACTTTATCAATTTAGCAACAGCTCAATCTGTCAATCGATCCAAGGAGATTGGTATCAGGAAAGCAATAGGTGGCATGAATGCACAATTGGTAACTCAATTCATGTCTGAGATCGCACTTATTACTTTGATTTCGCTAATGCTCTCACTGATGATCAGCGAATTGATGTTCATTCTCCTTGAGGATGTTTTAGGTTATCGGTTAAATCTTAATTTGTTTGCAGAGCCAACAACCTTACTGTTCTTAACAGCTGTTTTTGTGATTGTAAGTTTCTTGTCTGGACTATATCCTTCATTACTGTTATCCAGAATGAATGCGGTTCTGGCTCTGAAAAATAAGATCAGTGCAAAGAGTCATTCAGGAGGACTAAGTCTAAGGAAAGGGTTGGTGATCATGCAATTTGCAATTTCTCAGTTCCTGATCGCGGGTACATTGATTGTCGTTGCTCAAATGGATTATTTTATAAATAAGGATCTCGGATTCAATTCAGAGGCAATTGTCACGACTTACTTACCGGATCAAGATGAAGTGTTGACGGAGCGTTTTAAACAGCATATGTTGTCATCTTCTCTGATAAGTGATATTACTTTTTCGCTGAGTCAGCCTAGTGGTAACAGCAATAGTCACAGCAATTTTAATTATGCGCCTTTACAGTCTGAAAAGAACTATCATGCAAATTTTAAACCATGCGACGATCGGTATGTTGAGTTTTTTGACATCCCTATGCTAGCCGGCAGAGGAATCCAAAAACAGGACTCATCACGAAATGTGGTCATAAACAGAAAAATTGCTGACCTCATGGGTTTTGAAAATAACTATAATGCAGTGATTGGCGAAAAACTCACTAGTGGTTGGAATGGGGATAAAGTAGTCGTAGGTGTGATGGAGAACTTCCATTCTAAGTCATTGGTAGACGATATGGACTATGTCATTCTGTTGAATGTTCCACGGGCTTATTATAGTATTTCATTTAAAGTATCATCAGTTGAAAACATGCGCGAAGGATTGGCGCATTTTCAGTCAGCTTGGGAAGCTACTTATCCAGACTATGTAGTCGATTATGAAATTTATGATGAACAACTGAGAGAGAATTATGATTTGGTAAGTCGTATGACTTCCATGATGCAGATCTTCTCAATTATTTCTATTCTAATTGGATGTTTAGGACTATATGGATTGATTTCATTCATAGCGATCAATAAGATCAAGGAAATTGGAGTGCGAAAAGTGCTAGGAGCTTCAGTCATGAGCATTTTGGCACTTTTCACTAAGGAAATCATCTATTTGGTACTCATTGCTTTTTTCTTTGCGGCACCTGCATCATACTTTGTTTTGGATTGGTGGTTGCGTGATTTTGCCTTTAGAATTGATTTAAATATCACATACTTCATTTTAGCTTTCGTTGGGACACTGTTCATCGCATTGTTAACGATCAGCCACCGAACAGTATCATCCGCTTATATAAATCCAGCACATACTCTAAAAGACGAGTAGTGTAGGGTGTCATTCTTTGCATATATTTGAGAAAACCAAAATTGATGTTATGCAAAGAGAAAATTGGGGAAGTAAGTTTGGCTTTATCATGGCCGCAGCAGGCTCAGCTGTAGGTCTCGGAAATATTTGGAGATTTCCTTATATCACCGGAACCAATGGTGGAGGTGCATTCGTATTTGTCTATGTACTATGTGTCATATTGATAGGAGCTCCTTTATTGTTCAATGAGATAGGGCTTGGAAGGTTAACTAAGAAGAACCCTTTTGGAGCGTTTAGAGATACTGGAGCTAACTACTTCTGGACATTTTTTGGTGCCATTTTAGGTATCCTTGTGAGCTTTGTTGTGTTGAGTTACTACGGTGTAATCGCAGGCTGGACAATTGGCTACATCTTCAAATCCCTGATGGGTATAGATACTCCCTTCGCAGAGTTTGCTGCGAATGGCGGTTTGATAGTCGCATTACTTGCTGTATTCTGTGTGATTACGGCTGTTATTGTCATTGGCGGTATATCTGGTGGAATTGAGAAAGCGGCAAAAATCCTGATGCCAATGCTATTCGTGTTGCTGGGAGTTGTCATCATAAGAAGCGTAACATTAGATGGGGCTGGTGCCGGAATTGATTACTATTTAAATCCGGATTTCTCGAAAATCTCGGGCAAGACAATTTTAGCAGCACTTGGTCAGGCATTCTTCTCTATGAGTATTGGATGGGGAATCATGATTACCTATGGTTCTTACCTGTCGAAAGATAGCAACATAGTCAACAGTGGACTTTGGGTAGGATTTTTAGATGCAGGTGTGGCATTACTCGGAGGGTTGATGGTTTTTCCAGCAGTGTTTGCGTTTGGTAAGGACCCTGCAGCGGGACCATCATTAGTGTTTAGCGTGTTGCCAGAAGTGTTCAGTGAAATGCCCGGAGGTAGCATTGTCGGGGCTATTTTCTTTTTGTTATTAGCAGTTGCAGCCCTTACATCATCCATTTCAATGTTGGAAGTGCCGGCATCCTATTTTATAGATGAGAAAAAGTGGAATCGTAAGAAATCGGCTATTGTTGTTTCCATCATTGTGTTCTTGTTTGGCGTGCCTTCAGCGCTTTCATTTGGAGGGGTTGACTTCCTGACCAATATGTCAATGCCAAAGCTTGATGGCGGAATGACTGGCGATGGTTGGTTTGGTATATTGGATTACTACTTTGGGACGCTCTTTATAACTGTAGTGGCATTGGCTACAAGTTTATATGTCGGCTGGGGAATGGATATAGGTAGAGTAAGTGATGAAATAAGTGAAGGAGCTACCATTTTCACCAAGCCTCTTGTTGGAAGTGTAACGTTAAAATCCATTTGGGTGCTGTTTATCAAATATGTTTGTCCTGTTGTGATTTTACTTGTTTTCATGGACATGATTGGTCTGTTTGGCACGGCTGGTGAAGGAGGATAATGCATATTTGCAGTACTATAAATTTTGAGATTGAAAATGGATAAAATTGATTCCCTAAATCAGGTAGCGGCATTTCATCAAACATTTAAACATCCCGTACTTACAACTCCTCAAATTCCAGCCGAAAAGCGGTGTGAATTAAGAGTGTCACTTATTGCTGAAGAGCTAAAGGAACTGGAGGAGGCTATAGCAGATAATGACCTGGTTGAAGTGGCAGATGCGCTTTGTGATATACAGTATGTGTTATCTGGAGCAGTGCTTGAGTTCGGGCTTGGTGATAAATTTGTGGAGCTGTTTAATGAAGTACAGCGGTCAAACATGAGTAAAGCATGTGAGAGTAGGGAAGAAGCAGAAGCTACGGTTAAATACTATACCGAGGAGCGTAATACGCCTTGTTATTTTAAGGAAGAAGACGGGAAGTTTTTGGTTTACCGAGAGGGTGACAACAAGACCTTGAAGTCAATCAATTATTCTCCTGCAGATCTAAAAGGTATTTTGAATAAGTAATAATTCAAATATACTTCAATACAAAAAGGATGGAAATCAATTGATTTCCATCCTTTTTGTTTGTCCTCGTGACCTGATTTAATCAATTTTCACTAGGTAAATGTTTTCATTGACTTTGTCCTCATATCGACTTTCCTCAAATGAAATGAGCACATCACCATCTATCATCCAATAGTCATCATCGTCGGTTTGAAGGTGTTCAGAGTCATAAATATAGAGTCTGCCATCTATTATCTCCCATTCTGTATATTCCCTCTCAATCTCGCCAAATGCGTCAACAAGTATCTCTAATTCACCACCTCGTTGAAACTCAAAGTATATGTCGATGTTGTCAAGGACACCTTCAACAAGTCCACTGACACCCCTTAAGACAACTTCTCCTAACCAATTGTCTTCTTCATCCATTTCCTCTTCAACTTCTTCTATGGCCTCTTCCACATCGATTTTGAGTTTCCAGCTGCCAATTATATCTCTTTCCTTAACTTTTTGCTGAGCATGGCTGAGCAATGGAGTACACATGATTGAGCAGATGAACAGGAACGATAGTATCTTAATTTTCTTCATGGTATTATGTATTGCAAAGTACTGTTTATAACATATACTCTAAATGAATCAAAAGGTTACATGATATTGATGCAGGACTTATTAATTTTGTTGCTTTAAATAGAAAATCAATGTTTGATAATTTAAGTACTAAGCTTGATCGCGCGTTTAAGACGCTGAAGGGACAGGGTAAGATTACAGAAATCAATGTCGCCACAACTGTAAAGGAGATCAGGAGAGCACTGATAGATGCGGACGTTAACTATAAGGTAGCAAAGGAAGTAACAGATTCAATCAAGGAAAAGGCACTAGGAAGTGATGTGTTGATTGCAGTCTCGCCAGGACAATTGCTCACCAAAATCGTGGCTGAGGAATTGACCATGTTGATGGGAGAGTCGAATGTACCAATCAATACTCAGGGTAGTCCCAATACAATTTTGATTTCAGGCTTGCAGGGATCTGGTAAAACTACCTTTTCGGGGAAACTGGCCAGCTATATCAAGAAGCAAGGAAAGTCTGTTTTGCTCGTGGCTTGTGATATTTATCGTCCTGCAGCAATTGATCAGTTGAAAGTACTTGGAGAACAAGTTGGTGTAGAAGTATTTGCAGAACCTGAAAATAAAGATGCAGTTGGAATTGCCAAAGCAGCCTTAAAATACGCAAAGGCTAATGGTAAAAAGACAGTCATCATTGATACTGCTGGACGTCTGGCTGTTGACGAACAAATGATGAATGAGATCGAGTCATTGAAAAAGGCCATCGATCCTTCGGAAACTTTATTTGTGGTGGATGCCATGACAGGCCAGGATGCTGTGAATACAGCCAAGGCATTTAATGAACGATTGAATTTTGACGGAGTTGTACTCACCAAAATGGATGGTGATACACGTGGTGGAGCTGCACTTTCGATTCGAAAAGAAGTCACCAAACCAATCAAGTTCGTAAGTACAGGTGAAAAATTGGATGCTATTGACCTGTTCCATCCGGACAGAATGGCGAATAGAATCCTGGGCATGGGTGATGTGGTATCTCTTGTGGAGAAGGCTCAGGAAACCTTTGATCAGGAAGAGGCAAGACGGATCAATAAGAAAATCAAGAAGAATCAGTTTGGTTTTGATGATTTTCTGACTCAGATGGAGCAAATCAAGAAGATGGGAAGCCTAAAGGATCTTATGGGTATGATCCCAGGGATGGGCAAAGCCATTAAAGACGTTGACATTGATGATGATTCATTAAAACCTATTGAAGCGATCATCAAATCAATGACTCCACAGGAAAGGAGCAACCCTGACTTGATGGACGGTAGTCGTAAAAAACGAATTGCAAATGGATCGGGTACTTCTATTCAGGAAGTAAACCAATTGTTAAAGCAGTTTGAACAGATGCGAAAAATGATGAAGACCATGAATAAGATGGGCGGGGGCAAGAAGGCGTTGGCTAACTTTCTGAAATAGATATTTGAAAGCAGTTTAAAAAAGAGGGGCTGTTGCATTCGCAACAGCCCCTCTTTTTTATATCTAATACCCGAAAGAGTTATTTGTACATTACCGCCTTTGCCGCGTCAATAGTACGTTTAACGCTTGGGAGAATTTCCTCAATTAAGGTTGGCGCATAAGGTAACGGGAGATCTCGGTTAGTTATCCGATGAACGGGTGCATCCAGGTAATCGAATGCATTACGTTGTACTACATGGCTGAGTTCAGCACTGATAGAGGCTAGTGGCCATGCTTCTTCCACCACAACCATTCTGTTCGTCTTCTTTACAGAATTGATCAGTGTATCGTAATCAATTGGACGGACAGACATCAGATCAATCACTTCAGCGTTGACGCCCTCTTTGGCCAATTCATCTGCTGCCTCATTGACAACTTTCATCATTTTACCAAATGAGACCAATGTGATATCATTGCCTTCTCTAGTAACTTTGGCTGTACCCAGAGGGATTAAGTATTCCTCTTCAGGCACTTCGCCTTTATCGCCATACATTAGCTCTGATTCCATAAAAATGGTCGGATCATTGTCTCTAATGGATGACTTTAACAAGCCCTTTGCATCGTAAGGATTAGATGGGACAACCACCTTTAATCCAGGAGTATTTGCAAACCAGTTCTCAAAGTTTTGAGAATGTTGAGAGGCCAATTGTCCTGCATTTCCGGTTGGGCCTCTAAAGACAATCGGTACATTATACTGACCTCCAGACATAGACATCATTTTTGCAGCACCGTTTATTATCTGGTCGATGGCTACCAATGAAAAGTTAAATGTCATGAATTCAATAATTGGACGAAGACCATTTGAAGCAGCTCCAACCCCTACGCCAGCAAAACCAAGTTCCGCGATAGGAGTGTCAATTACACGCTTCGGTCCGAATTCGTCTAACATGCCCTGACTCACTTTATATGCACCGTTGTATTCAGCTACTTCTTCACCCATGAGAAAGATATTTTCATCTTTTCTCATTTCTTCATTCATGGCTTCTCGAAGTGCTTCCCTAAACTGAATTACTCTCATTCTTTTATGCTTCCTTATTTGCGACCGCTAAATTAATTCAACAATCAAAAAATTTCGTCTATAAACAAAAAAAGCTCTCCAAAGAGGAGAGCTTTTATTCATGTAAATTCTATTTTATCTCAATGCTTGAGCAACGCCATCAGCAAAGTTTACAAATTCAAGATCAGCAAGCGCACGATCTTTTAGTGAACTGTCTTTGCTAACTGCCTCTTTAAGGTTAGAAACAATTTCCTGAACATTCTTAGTTCTAGCAGCGGTTACAGCTTTTAGGTAATACGCTTCAGCAGAGTAATCTGAATCTGTAGCCTTACCAAAGTTCTCCTGAGCAGCAGGATATTCAGCTGTAAGTAAGCTTACTAAACCTCTGTTGAAGTTAGCTTCAGCTTTTGAGCCAGCACTAGCAAGAGATGCTTTGGCATCATCATACTTAGCGTTTCTAATTTCGATAGAAGCTTTCGCAGAGTTGATATCACCTTTCAATTCATTATTGGCAGTAGAAGCATTTCCAAGTGCTTCATACGCTTTATCGTACTCACCTTGCATCATGTAAGCTGAACCTAGGTTAGCTTGAACTTCAGCAGCTTCAGATTTGTTCGCAGCGATTTCTAACTGCGCTAGGGCATCTTCAACCAATTTACTTCTGTTTGAAGCATCCGTCTTGGCTTTTTCCAAATAAACTGCAGCAAGGTTATTGTGAGCAACCCAGCTACCGTCTCTTTTTGTAGCAGCCATATAGATTGCTTCTTTTTCATCAAGAGATGGTGTAAGTGTAGCAGCATATAAAAACTCCTCATTAGAAAGTGCATCACCTTCTTCTTCACCAGCTACGATTTTCTTGGCTAATACAGCGATTGCTTCAGGAGCCTTTTTAACCTTAACAGTCAAAATCTCAGTTTTTGCGGTTCTTAAAGTAGGGTATAGTTCATCAAATACCATCTTATATCCGTCGATTTCGCGAAGTGCAATTTCTTTGTCTTCAAAAGATCCAGTTCCATAAACTACTTTTCTGAATCTGTTTTTTGTATCCTCATCAACTCCTTCGTACTCTCTCAATGCGTTATTGAAAGCTGTCCAGTCCTGAACTACAGGCTTAATAATGAATTTGATAGAATCAGCCATTCCTTTGTAATCGTACTTTTTCATTTGAGCTCTGTAGTATTTCTCAATTCTGCTCGCACGATCTGCAGATAGGTCTGTATTGATTGTCTCACTACCTTCTGGAGAGTGAGTACCTGTGATTGTTACTGTTCTTGTAACGTTCTTGTCAGCGATAAATGCGCCAAGATTCTTTTGCTTATCTCTGTTTGATTCTCCGTCAGTTGATAGAGAAGCTGTAAGCACTGAGCTTCCTTGAGGGAAGTAAAAGTCAATGTTAGTAGGCTCTAATTCCTCCTGATCGTTGTATCCATGATTGGCTACAGCAGTAACATATGAATCTTTTACAGCATTAGAAGTAGTGATAACACCAATGGCAACTTCCATTTTAGCCGTAGTTGCTTCTTTACCACTTTTAGGATCTTTAGCGACTCCCTGCACCATCAACTTGCCAGGCGTCATGTCCTCAGTAAAGTTTATTGTGAAATCAGCGCTTTTTCTTGATGTAGTCGAGCTGCTGCTTGGGAAATCATCTGCTTTGAATTCAACTTCTCCTACTTCGATTTCTTTATCACCATATTGATAGAAGTTCTTAACCGTATAAACCTTGCCAGATGGCAACATTTTAGGAGGAAGGGTAATGGAAATGTTATAAGGAACCTCTCCACCATGTAATTCCAATGGGTTAGGGTCAACCTTCAGGTCTTGGTCGGCGGCTAGCTTCACCATATTCTTCAATGCGCATCCTGACATGAGTGCTGCTGCAAGAATGGTTGCTAATACAAGGTTGAAATTTTTCATTTTGATCATCGTTATTTAATATGCTTTCTGAAAAATAGAATTTTACAGTGCAATAATAAGGTAAAAATCTGTTTAGTTAACACCTGAAAATAACAAAAAAACCAGCTTCTCGTTATCTTTGCAACATATTTGATTCACATAAAATGAAATATCAAGAGCTAATAGGCAAATATGCGTTTGGGGTATGTACAAGATTAGGGGAGAAATTGAATATCCCTACCAGCAGCATTAGGCTGTTCTTTATGTACACGTCGTTCCTGACTTTTGGTTCGCCAATTTTGGTTTACCTGGCGTTAGCGTTTGTAATGAACTTCCGTAAGCTGTACAGAAGGAGAAATAACTCCCTGTGGTATTACTGATTTAAATCAGTGTATTTTTTACATCCTTTGACATAATACTGGTAGGCAATACTGGTAACAGCCTTTTTTTGATCCGAAGGGTGTAAACGCTTGCTGATACTCCGTGGGGCCATTACTAAAGAAATTGAGAGTGCTTTAAGTACTGCTAACAGATGGTTAAAACCATAATTTTTCCAGAAAAGAAATCCAGCACCGATATCCAATATCAAACGTATGGGTAATTTCCAAAACTGAGTGACCGGTAGATTTTTAATCAGTAGGGTAAAGCCATTCCTGAAATTTAAGTAAGTTTTGAATGCGCTTTGTTTTGAAAGTGTCCCGCCTCCAACATGAAAGACTTTTGAGTCGGGAATGCAAGCAAGTTGATAGCCTTTGCTTTTCAGTCTCCAACAAAGATCAATTTCCTCCATGTGTGCAAAAAAGTCTCCATCAAATCCCCCCACTTCCCAAAAAACTTCAGATTTGATAACCATACATGCGCCAGATGTCCAGCATACATCTAGTATTTCGTCATATTGGCCCTGATCAGTCTCAGTTTCTTCAAATATTCGTCCTCGGCAGAATGGGTATCCAAATTGATCCAAAAGTCCTCCTGCAGCTCCTGCGTATTCGAATTTAGTACGATCATGATATGAAAGTATTTTGGGCTGAACAGCCACATAGTCTGAGTTAGTATTCAAGAAGTTCACCAGTGGTTGGATCCAGTTTGATGTTACCTCAATATCAGAGTTAATTATGGCGTAGTATTCAGTACTAATTTGCTTAAGCGCTTGGTTATATCCTTCAGCAAATCCATAGTTTTTGTCAAGTTCAATTAATCTAACTGCCGGAAAATTGACATTCAAATAATCGCACGAATCATCAGTAGATGCATTATCAGCTACTATTATTTCATTGCCATCTGCGTGTTCAATGAGTGTGGGTAAAAAATCGGCAAGAAATCCCCGCCCATTATAATTGAGAATGACAATGGCAGCTGATGTCATTATCCGAGCCCACTCAGATCCAAGCCTGGAATATTAGGAATCATGCCCTGCGTTGCTTCCTGTATGTGAGCCTTTGCTTTTATGTCGGCTTCCTGTATTCCTTTGTTAACAGCTGCTATGATCAAATCAGTCATAAGCTGTCGGTCATCATCTGAAAATAGCGATTCGTCAATGTCAAGCTTAATAATTTCTTTATGTCCATTGACAGTAGCCTTAACCATGCCTGCACCTGATTCACATTCAACTGTGATTTGACCTAGTCCTTCTTGTGCGGTTTTCATTTTTTCTTGCACTTCTTTGACCTTACCCATCATTTTCATCATATCGAACATACGCAGCTATTATTTTGAGATTACAAAACTACCTTGTTGTGTAAATAATTCACCTTCCTCATTAGAAAATTCAATCTGGTATACGAATGCTCCGGCATTTATCGTTCCGGCTCGATTAGTTCCATCCCACATATTGCTTAAATCGGTTGTTGTAAATACTAAATCACCCCAGATATTGAAGATTTTCATTACAAATTGAGTGCCCGGTAAGCCAAATATTTGTAAACGATCATTAATCCCATCATCATTTGGCGAAAATGTTTGCGGTACATAGACATGGTACTCATAGCTAATTGTACTGGTATTGGAATACAATATCAATTGACTATTTGTAAAGCGGGCTTCAACCCAAATGTACTGATTATGTCCTAGCTCATGCGTTAGATTGGTATTGAAAGAGTAGTCAAAGAGTGGTGTTTCTTTAATGTTTGATTGGTTTTCATCGGCGATCATTAAGAAGTAGTCAACTGTATCGTCCATCTGATAGATTGGGGATGTCCAGGTGAAATCGTAGTTGTTTGGATAATCAGATGAGTAGGAAAGGTGAGGGGGTGCTACTCTAATTCGCTGCTCAGATGCCCTACAACCGGGTATGAAAATCAGCTCATATTCATATTTACGAAGAGGATAAGTGACCGTATCTATAGATGCTGAATAAACAGAGTCCAGTGTGATAAAGTACTCTGAATCTACGAATTTATCTGCCTTGAAATCTCCGTTGGGATTGTCTGTAAAAATGAATTGAATTCCCTGATTTTCATTATAGGTGGCGTAAGCGGTATCAAATGCAGATGTACTGATGTCCAGGGTAATACATAACCACTCACCAGTGATTAATTCATCATCACATGGGTTTACAGCATTTACTCGAGCACACAACTCGGTGACATTCCTGGGAAATGAAACACCATTAAATAGAAGTGTGCCGGAAGTAATATTTCCTATGAAAAGTGATCTCGGTGTTTCTGCGTCAAAAGCAATTTCTATTTGATATGAAGTGCTTGAGTCAGCATCAAGATCCATTGCTAAGTCAATTTCATTGTAGCACACGTATTGAAATGATAAATCAAGAATATGGGCATTAAGTTGAAAAGGGGTAATTGGAATGGTGACTTCTGTTTGGCCGCAATTCTGCAGAGCATTGCTGTATATTCCCTCCACAGCAACATTTAGAGCGTTTTGACCCTGAGTAGGTAGGACGATCGATTGGTTAGAAATTAGCGAATATATTTGATCGTGAACGTTAAGATCATATTGATCATAATTTTGGTCTGAAATGGTGATCAGTAATTCCTCACTGCTGCAATTTGAATAATCAATTGACGGTGGGATGGGTTCAAAAACTTGGATTGTGAGGGTATCGAATCTGGGGATGATGTTAGCGCCAATCAACTCCACAATGTCATACGTGCCAGGGGTTTCAAATGTGTGCGAAAGTGATCCAGTCTGTTCAGAATCACCATAGCTAAATAGGCGAGTAACATCACCTAATGTATCAAGTGTGGTAATGTTCACAGTAAGTGGCGCACAACCCTTATTATTCAAAACCTGGAATCTACCAAGCTGACTGATGACCTGCGCTTGACAGGTAAATGAAAGGATGTAGGCGATGAATAATAAAGTTCTCAAAACAGGGACGCTGGTATTAAAACGAAAAATAGCCAGATTTAGTCCGCTGATGTCAATTTCGCAATTATTTCCTTCAAAGTCATTGACTCCTGTTTGCCGTTACCCATATTCTTTAACGGATATTTTTCACTTGTCATTTCATTATCCCCGATGGTGATGGTATATGGAATGTTCAGTTTATTGGCGTAACCCAATTGTTTTTTAAGCTTGGACAAGTCAGGATAAATCTCACTTGCTATACCGGCTTTTCTCAGTGTTATTAACATGGTCAAACCGTGATTAAATGAATCTTTGTCGAAATGAGTGAGTAGAACTTGGGTGCTGCTTGTAGAAGCTTCTGGGAATAGGTTAAGGTCCGTTAGCACGTCATAAATTCGATCAATACCGAATGATATACCAATTCCAGAGACATCAGGCATTCCAAATACGCCCGTAAGATTATCATATCGACCACCTCCACAAATACTTCCCATTTTGACGGATGTCGGCTTGACTTCATAGATTATGCCTGTGTAATAGGTGAGTCCTCTGGCCAGTGAAAAATCAAGATCTACCTGAAAATCATAATCCGTCATTTGATCCAATGTGTCCAGGTAGTCTAATAATTCAGTAAACGCTTCACTTTTACCAACTTTACTTGAAAGTAGCTCAAGTTTTCGACGATCAGTTTCATGGCTGTCAATGATGGAAAGTAAGTCAGCAACAACATTTTGATCCCCACCTTTTTCATTGATTTCTTTCAAAACTTGGTCAAAACCAATTTTGTCCAATTTATCCAGGATGACGCAAAATTCAATCTCTTTGCCTTTCATACCAGCAACTGCAGCCATGTCAAAAAGAACACCACGGTGATTTACTTTTAGCGCAAAGTCTTTTAAACGGAGTGCACTAAACACATCATGTATGAGCAGTGTAAGTTCCACTTCACACCATTTGGATTTTGTGCCAATGATATCTGCATCACATTGATAGAATTCACGGTATCTTCCCTTTTGAGGTCTATCTGCGCGCCAAACGGGTTGAACCTGATATCTTTTAAAAGGAAAAGTGATGTTGTGCTGATTCATGACTACATAGCGTGCAAAAGGAACTGTCAGGTCATATCTCAAGCCTTTTTCAGATATTTTAGTGAGCATTTCAGATGAACCATTGCCGTAATCTTCTGCAGTGGTTTTCTTAAGAAAGTCACCAGAGTTTAGGACCTTGAATAACAATTGATCACCTTCATCTCCGTACTTACCCATCAACACAGATAGGTTTTCCATAGAGGGAGTTTCAATCGATCTGAAGCCATACTTTTGGTAAACTTTTTGAATGGCATCAATTATATACTTTCGTTTTGACGATTCTTCGGGCCCAAAATCACGGGTTCCTTTGGGAATACTTGGTTTTTGCACGCTATTTTTTTGCGTAAAGCTAAATAATCTCCTAGTTTTGCAGGCTGAAAATTGACAGAACAATGGCAGTAACCAGACTCGAAAGAAAAGGAAGAAAGAATAAAACAGTAGCAAAAATGCGTTTGACAAAAATGAAATTGCAGTCTGCAAAGCCTGTAATTAAGAATGTTGACGTAGAAGCTATCAAAGCTGAATTCGCTGCTGCGGCTGCAAAGCCTGCGAAGAAAGCGAAAGCTGAGAAGGTAGAAGAGGCTGCTGAAGCACCTGTTGCTACTGAGGCTAAAGCTGAAGTAAAAGCGAAAAATGAAGAAGCAGAAGCCCCGAAGGCTAAGAAAAAAGCAGCACCTAAAAAGAAGGCTGCTCCAAAAAAGAAAGAGGACTAATCTCAATTCTTTAATAAGACGTTAAACCGGCTCAATTGCCGGTTTTTTTATGCCTTGCCAGTTAGCTTGTAGACCAATATGCCTACAATTTCCTTCAGAATGATCTTCCAATCCGAAAGGACATAAGCATTTGGAGCTAGATCTTCATAGTAAAATGTGACAGGAGTGCTCATGAAATCCGTAGGATAGGAGTCAAAAGTAATCCCTGCTTTATGAAAGCACGATTCTGATCTCCTCATGTGAAAAGCCGATGTGATCAAAAGTGATTTTTGATCGACCCCATATTCCTTCAGTAGTCTCGCTGTGAACACAGCATTTTCATAAGTGTTTTTGGAATCTGCCTCAATGATCAAATCGTGCTCATCTACCCCAAGCTCCAAAGCCAAGCTGGCCAGCTGCTCACTTTCTTTGATATCTTGATAGACTAGCGAACCTGACCCACCTGTTATTAGAATTTTTTCGATAGTCCCTTGCTTGTACAACCTGATGGTTTCAATGAATCGATCTACTGACGCTCTGAAATTCATTTGATCAGCAGCCGGTGATGGGGTTGCAAATGTCATTCCACAAAGCAGAATGCCAACCTGATATTTGCTTTCTAGTTTGACTGGTTTCTTTTCGACTGCTTTTACTGCAAGATTAGAAAGAAATGGATTGGTGAAAATGATCAATAAAGCGATTGCCCATTTAACATATTTCCTCCAGATGTAGCGTTTAAAACAAGCAATGACGCAAAGGATCAATATCCATACGACTGGGTCCAAAACGAACAGCAGGATTTTCGAGAGAATAAAAAACATGGTTTAGTGATTATGATCACCACCAATTAATTTCCTTAACCAATCGAAATAGAGCGCAATGATGAGAAAGATAGACATACACCAGATCATTATAACGTTGAACACCAGCGTGTCTACATTCATCCCAAATATGTGCTTGGTAGGCGCATAGAACTGTGCCCTGAAGTCCAAAGGATGATCAGGGAATTCATGATCCAAAAAGATTGGGTAAATCTTTTGAATGAGCTCATTGTCGTTTTCAAGTATTCTGTGTTCCGTTGTGGTGTTTTTAACAACAACAGTGATGGCATCATTTTCGTGAGCTCCACGCATTTTGGCAATTACCTTATTGCTTCCATACTCTTCCATCATGGCATTCATCACAGCTTCCTTTTGAGTGTGGGCTTTCTTCGATTTGAGGTTGTAATAGGCCTTTAGTTTTTGAATAAACTCCTTGGTTTTATCGGCCAGCTCATTGTCAAAATCATTTACATTTAGTTTATCAACCTCTGCAAACTTATCTTGGCCAATTATTGCCAGGATTTTATTTAATTCGTTTGAGAGCGTTTTGAGGTTGTATGCCGCGAGATTTCTTGATTCCTCATCTCCGTTGTTCAGATAAATTCGTGCATGTTCAATTTCGGATTCAAGACGAGGTAACAGATAAACGGTTTTAAACTCTGCTTGAGCTATTTGCTTTTCAAACGGATACAAATCGCGCTGGTAATCATTGGTTTTGAATTGTGTAACAGCCAAGGCTTCATATGCCCATCTTGAGGCCATCACCTCTCCAATTAGAGGTACTTTATCTTCAGCTGTGATTTTAGGGTTTAGCTTATCAAAATTGACCACCACTCCACTTAGTAGCAGTTGGGGTATAATTAGCAACGGAATCAATACATATACCGTCACCGCAGATTTGAAGGCGCTCGAGACATTTAGCCCCAACATATTTGCAAAGGATGAAATGCTAAATAAAATGATCCATTGAGACATTGTCATTCCTTGGATTTCCAGAATCATACTGCCTATGACTACAAACGTTAATGTCTGGATGGCTGATATAAACAGCATGATGATAACCTTGGACCCCAGGTATGACATTCTACTGAGATTCAGAAAAGCCTCGCGCTTCAGGATTCTTCGGTCTCTGATGATTTCTTCTGCGCTTACAGTAAGTCCCATGAAAAGTGAGACAATGACACTCATGAAAAAGAACACTGGGATGTTTTGATTTTTCTTGAATACATACTCCGTTGTGTCTTCCGGGATGTATTTAATGATTAGCGCTAAGATGATAGCCAATACCGGGGCTTCAAGTAAATTGACAAGGAGATATTGCTTGTTGCTTAATTTGGACTTAAGGTCCCTGTGACTAAATATCGCGAACTGCTTAATTTTGTTTGGAATTTTTAACGTTTGTGGGGGTATATCCGTGCTTTCCTCAATAGGTTCAGCCTTATGACGTTTCTCAAACTCCTCTGACCATTGTTCCGGACTGGTTTTGCGCTGCTTGGTAAGTTGCCCATATTCATTAACTAGCTTGGATTCAATGATGTTAAAGATTTGTTCGGGGTTTGCATTGGTCTTGCTGTCAATCATATTGACAATCCGCTTGAAGTAGGAAATACCTTCAACTGGATTGCCATAATAAATTTGATAACCGCCAACATCAAGTAATATGAGCTTGTCAAACATTTTGAAAATGTCCTCAGATGGTTGATGTATCACTACAAAGACCATTTTGCCTTTCAATGAGAGCTCCTTAAGTAGCTCCATGATATTCTCAGAATCTCTTGATGAAAGACCGCTCGTTGGCTCATCCACGAACATCACAGATGGTTCCCTAAGTAACTCCAGCCCAATGTTCAGTCGCTTACGCTGGCCACCACTGATTGACTTATCGAGAGGACTACCTACCTTTAGATTTTTAGCCGCAGCAAGGCCTAAGGAATCAATCGTCTCATTGACCAAGTCATCCAACTCTTCATCAGTTTTATCTTTAAAGCAAAGTTTGGCCGAGAAATACATGTTTTCATAAACAGTCAACTCTTCTATCAATAGGTCATCCTGAGGGATATACCCAATTACGCCTTCTACATTCTTTTTTTGGTTGTGAATGTCAACTCCGTTGATTTTAACGACTCCTTCACTCGGTTGCTCATTTCCATTCAATACATTCAGCAATGTTGACTTACCAGCACCGCTTCCACCCATCAAGGCTATGAGTTTTCCTCCTTCTTCATGGATGTTGATATTACGAAGACCTATGTTGCCATTTTTAAACTTAAAATGAACATGATCTGCAACAAAGGATAGGGAAATGGCATTTTCTGCACCTCTAAATTTACTGACAACATCTGTGTAAAAAACGGGTTCGTGCAACTCACTTTTGATGACGCTACCCAGGGGAAATACGTAGACCTGGTTAGTACGCATTGGGCTACCATTAATAAATAGGCTTTGTTCCCCTACATATTTGGCAAAGTATACTTCAATTTCAGGAATGCGGAGGATAAATAAGAACCCTTCCATACCCTGGACCATCAGTTGCTTACATTTGTCTGAAATGTTAGTCTGGCCGTCATCGACAATCAAAATATTACCAGAAATGATTTTGTTACGTTCCTGATAGATGACGAAGGCTTTGATCAAATCAGCAATTTTGCTGTTAATGTTTAATTTTTTGGAGATCAGGTAGAGTAGCTCAGTTTCACGGTTCGAAACTGTTCCATCCGCAGCGATAAGCTCAACCAATTTGAGTATGACAACTATTTTTTGCTGACTGGTTTGAGAATTATTGATTTGCTGGCAAATGTCTTCAATTTGCTTTTCCTGATCCTTAAGTGCATCTTCCTTGACGATCAACTCTTCAAATAACCTGTAATAACGGTTTGCATCGTCTTTTGCGAAATTTTCCATTAAGAAATTCAGAATTGACGCCTTTTCATCAAGGGTCACTTCATCTTCCTTGGCAACAATTACCAACAAATGAATGATGGCTTTGAGAATTTCTTCGCTCATGAAAGGGTTTGGTTAAGTAAGGAAGTAAAAATATAAAAAAAGCACTGTCTTGAAACAGTGCTTATATGGTCGGTTAGGCCTGATAATTATTTCGTAATCTCATTTCGAATTCTACCAACTTCAATGTTCACGTCCAACAGCATATCAGCAGTAAGGACGAATCCTTCAGCCTTGGTATTCAGTTTCTCTTCCATGTCAGCCAGGTCGCTATCATAGAGTCTTTTCAAAATGCTCAATTCGGTCATATAATGAGAAATCATATCATCCTGAGGGATGTCACGAAGCATTTGAATAATGTCTATCAAGGTTTGCTCCTGTTCCAGTACCAGTCTTACCAATGGTTCGAGCAACTTATCTCTTTCTTCTTCTGTAATCTGGTTGTGTGGGTATTGTTCAACCACTTTGATGGCCAGATAGAGTCCTTCGATGAAGCTTCCAGTGATCACCAAGGCTGACATTGCCAATCGCTCGCTATGTTCAAGTCGCTCTTCGACAATCCTCACAGATTCATTCAAAAGTGCATTGAGCGAATCATGGTTGTTGTGTACGGACTCGTATCGTTCCAGCATATTCAGGTCAAAGGCTGTCGATACCCCCAATGCCTCAGCAAGTTGCTTACAAGCTTCCATGTGCTCTTCGGTTTCAGCAACTTTGTCATAGGATGCTGTATACGTAATGTCGGTAGCATAAATGCCTAGATTTAGTGCTGCAAGATCATCGTTTACCAAGTATGATTCAAGACTGGAAAGGTCGTTGATCAACTGTGGATTATATCTCGCACCAATTTCTTCTATTGTGTTCGGAATGAGCGAAGGAGGTGGTAGTTCGGAGGCAATTTTTGCAATATCGGCTATTATTTTTGCTTGTGATTTTTCAAACAGGTCCTGTTCGGATGATTTTTTGTCCTCAGTGGTAGAAGTGCCTCCACAACCCATAAGAAACCCCAGCGCCAAAGCGAGTAATGGTATTAGGTGATAATTTCTGATTCTCATGATACGGTATAGTGTTATTACAAGTCAATTTTAACATTTTTTATTGGCATTGGAATAATCCTTAGCAATAAATAGATTGATTTGCGGCTGATAGAATTTTGAAGTTTATGAAGGGATTGTCATTTAGCAGTTTAAGGGTAGGAGAAAGGTACTGGGCCGTGAACTTTAGAGAAAGATTTGAATTTGAATTAATTGAAATAGTAAATCCAGGAGAATTTGTACTAAAAGATGTACATACCCTGGAATTACTAAAAATGAGTGATATCCTTCGCTTTGGAAAAGGGAAGGATTTTGAAATTCGTGAATTAAGCTAGATAACCACTCACCTCCTTGGAAGGAAGAGTAGATGCATCCTTGCTGAGATGCTGATCCACGGCTCTCGCTGCTTCGCGCCCCTCTGAAATTGCCCAAACTACGAGTGATTGTCCTCTTCGCATATCGCCAGCGACATATACTCCGGGAGCACTAGTAGCATAGTTACTAGCTATTACATTTCCTCTTTCGTCTACCTCTATTCCCAAATCGTCCAAAAGACCTTCTTTTTGAGGATGAGCAAAACCAATTGCCAGGAATACTAAATCACATGGATATGTTTTTTCAGTTCCCGGTATTTCTTTAAATGATCTTCCTTCCCATTCAATTTCAACAGTATTCAAACCGGTTACATTTCCGTTTCCATCTTGATCAAAAGACTTGGTTAAAATACTCCATTGTCTTTCACACCCTTCGTCATGGGACGAGCTTGTGCGTAAGATCATGGGCCATTCTGGCCATGGGTTCAATTCTGTACGACCTGCTGGTGGTTTTGGGAGTAATTCAAACTGTAGCACTGATTTGGCGCCATGTCGGTTGGATGTTCCAATACAATCCGAACCAGTATCTCCTCCGCCGATTACTATTACGTTTTTGTCGGTTGCCAAAATGTCTTCCTCATCAAAAGGTATTTCAGAAACCCTTTTGTTCTGCTGGGTTAAGAACTCCATCGCAAAGTGTACGCCGTTAAATTCTCTTCCGGGAATGGGTAAATCCCTGGGCACAGTAGACCCACCCGCCAAAACAATGCTATCAAATTTTTCCTTAAGTTCTTTACCAGTGATGTCAACACCTACGTTGCAGTTTGTTGTGAATTTGACGCCCTCTTGTTCCATGATTTTGGTACGTCTCTCCACTACTGTTTTTTCTAACTTGAAATCAGGTATCCCAAACCTAAGCAGCCCACCTGGTTTCGGATCTCTTTCGAAGACTTCAACTGTATAGCCAGCTTTATTGAGTTGGTCAGCAGCGGCAAGCCCAGCTGGTCCAGAGCCTATTACGGCAATACTTTTCCCATTTCTGGTTGCTGGTGGTGTGGCTACTATTTTTCCGTTTTCGTACGCCTTTTCAACGATTGATTT
Organism: Cyclobacteriaceae bacterium; assembly: GCA_049115695.1. GTDB lineage: Bacteria > Bacteroidota > Bacteroidia > Cytophagales > Cyclobacteriaceae > JAGDZR01. The sequence continues at coordinate 332,710 of JAGDZR010000012.1, forward strand.
CTCAATGTGCTCTATGGCAACAGGAGGTTTGTTGATCCCCAATACACATGAACCTTCACATGGAGCAGGACAAATTCTGCCTGTGAACTCAGGGAAATTGTTTGTTTCCAGTAATATCTCTAATGCATTGTCCCATTCCTGCTGATACACAGCATCATTGAAATCCGGAATACGATTTCCAAGTGGACATCCATTGTGGCAGAAAGGAACACCACAGTCCATGCATCTGCTTGCCTGCTTTGTTGTGAGTTCCTCACTATGGGGCACATAGAATTCCTTATAGTCCTTTAGTCTTTCTTCCGGTTTTTTCGTTTCCGGAAGTTGTCGATCAACGTTTAAAAATCCCTCTATACTTCCCATCTTAAGCTACTTTTTTACTTGATTTCTTACTTTCCAATACTCTTTTCAAATCTTTTGGCATTACTTTCTTGAATGCCTTAGATGTGCTTGCCCAGTTGTCCAAAATGCTTTTCGCTTTAGGACTTCCAGTATAGTTTAACTGATTGTTCAGTTTGCTTTGGATTAGATCCAAATCCTCACTTGATGGAGTCTCAATGTCAATCATTTCTGGGTTGCATCGCTCCTCAAAAGTGCTTTTGTCATCATATATGTAAGCAATTCCACCGCTCATTCCTGCTCCGAAATTCGACCCAACTTCACCTAAAATAATGGTCAAGCCTCCAGTCATGTATTCACATCCATGGTCTCCAATCCCTTCTACAACAGCTTCTGCTCCTGAATTCCTAACACAAAAACGCTCACCACCTTGCCCGTTGATATATACCTCGCCTGATGTTGCTCCATATAGCGAAACATTTCCGATAATAATATTGTCTTCAGGGACAAATGAAGAGGCCTCACTTGGCTTAATCACTATCGTTCCTCCCGACAATCCTTTACCGATATAATCATTGGCCTCACCACTTAATTTAAAAATGATGTTTTTGGCCAGGAAGGCACCAAAGCTTTGACCAGCTGACCCATTGAAATTCACTTCTACAGGCTCACCTAACTCAATTTTATTCTTGGTTAAATGATGAGAAAGGAGTGTGCCTGTTGATCTATCAGTGTTTCTAATGGGATAGCTCAGAGATATCGGAGGGGTCGACTTGTTTAGGTCTTTGATGATCTTATTGTCGATCTGTTTTTCAATGCCGTGTATCTGTTCGATTTGTTGGTATGTTCCAACATGGGACGGATTTGGCTCGTAATACAGGATTGGTGTAAGATCTAGACGATTAACTTTCCAATGATCTATATCGGCTCTTATCTTGAGTACGTGTGACTGACCCACCATTTCATTCACAGTTCGGAACCCAAGCTCGGCCATTACTTCTCTAAATTCTTCTGCGATCATCGTAAAGAAATTCACCACATGATCAGGATCACCGGTAAACAACTCTCTGAGTTCTTTTTTCTGAGTCGCAATACCTACCGGACAAGTATTGAGGTGGCATTTTCTCATCATTATACAACCTTCAACAATCAATGCCGCTGTACTAATCCCATATTCCTCTGCTCCAAGAAGGGTTGCTACGGCAATATCTCTACCTGTCATCAATTTGCCATCTGTTTGCAGTACGACCCGGCTTCTTAAGTTGTTTTTAACCAACGTTTGATGTGCTTCTGCCAGTCCCATTTCCCAAGGCAGTCCTGCGTGTCTGATGGAGCTTAATGGACTAGCACCTGTTCCTCCATCTGCGCCTGATATGAGTATAACATCCGACTTAGCTTTCGCTACGCCTGCTGCTATAGTGCCAACACCAGCTTCGGAAACCAGCTTGACATTGATTCTTGCTTTAGGATTAGCATTCTTGAGATCAGAGATCAACTGTTTCAGATCCTCAATCGAATAGATGTCATGGTGTGGGGGAGGTGAAATCAAACCTACGCCTGGTGTACTATGTCTCACCTTGGCAATCCAGTCATCCACTTTATGTCCAGGTAGCTGTCCACCTTCACCTGGCTTAGCACCTTGTGCAACTTTTATTTGTAGCTCATTCGCATTGGTCAGGTACTCAATTGTTACGCCAAAACGACCAGATGCTGCCTGTTTAATAGCTGATCTTTCCCAATCTCCATTTTCCTTCTTTTCGAATCTCGAAGGGTCTTCACCACCTTCGCCACTATTACTCTTGCCACCAATTCTATTCATGGCAATTGCCAGTGTTGAATGTGCTTCATGGGAGATGGAACCGAATGACATGGCGCCCGTAGCAAAACGCTTTAGAATTCCGCTGATTGGTTCAACGTCTTCAATAGGTACAGGCTGTCTGGCTTTGAATTCAAACAGGTCCCTGATATTAATGATCTCAGTTTGCTCACTATGAACAGCTTTCGAGAATTGTTTAAAAATGTCATAATCATTCAACCTGGAAGCCTTTTGCAATAACGAGATCGTTTCAGGATTAAGTAGGTGCTTTTCACCTTTTTGCTTCCACTGGAAGATTCCTCCGGCTTCCAGAAGTTTCCTGTCTGGATTAAGATACGCTGATTTGTGTCTGGCGATAACTTCTCGTCCAAGGTCATCAAAATTCAACCCATCAAGTCGACTTACAGTTCCAGCGAAACACTTGCTGATTACCTCAGGTCCTAACCCTATACACTCGAAAATTTGAGCTGACTGGTAAGACTGAAGCGTGCTAATGCCCATTTTGGACATGATTTTCAGCAAACCTTTGCCAATACCGTATCTGAAGTTTTCATTGTAATCTTCCAAGGGCTTGCTGTTATCAAGCTGCTCCTTTTCATAGGCGTCCTGGATAGCGTCATAGGTGAGGTAAGGATATACACCACTTGCGCCATAACCGATCATGGTGGCGAAATGATGGGTTTCCCAGGCATCACTTGCTTCGATGATGAGCCCGGCTTTGGTTCTTAGCTTGTTGTGGACCAAATGGTGGTGAACAGCGCCAATAGCCAATAATGCAGGAATCGGTGCTCTTCCCTCAGTTTCCTTTCGATTGGAGATGATTAATATGGTGTGTCCTGAAGAAATAGCATCAACAGATTCATTGCAAATTCTGTTAACAGCTTCCCTTAGATCTTCACCATGCTCTACGTCAAAAGTAGCATCTACAATATGATGACTAAACCCTTCTTCCTTAAGCGCCTTGATTTGATAAAAATCTTTTCTAGATAGAACGGGTTGAGAAATGTGAACCTGTCGGGTATGATCAGCACTCTCTTCCAGGAGGTTTGGTGCGTTTCCGATTTTGGTAAACAGAGACATGACCAGGCGTTCTCTGATAGGGTCGATAGGAGGGTTACTTACCTGAGCAAAGTACTGCTTGAAATAATTGGATACATGCTGACTCTGCTTTGATAAAACTGCCAGCGGTGTATCAGCGCCCATCGATCCGAGCGGATCATTGGCGGTCTTGGCCAGTGGAACGATTGTCATTCTCAGCGCCTCATCCGTAATTCCATTTGCAATTTGTCTTGTGAGCAAACGCTTGGACTCCAGCACCTTTCTTTCCAACTCTGGGAAAGGCATATCCTTTAGTTTGAGACGTTTTTGCTTGATCCAATCCCCATATGGTTTGTCTTTGCAAACTTTGTTTTTGATCTCCTCGTCGAAATATAGTTTTTGCTCTTCAAGGTCAACCATGACCATTTTTCCTGGTTGTAGACGACCTTTCTTAGTGATGAGCTCTTCTTTAACTGCGACTGCACCTGCCTCTGATGCCATGATCAATCTATTGTCCGATGTAACACAATAGCGAGCAGGTCTTAATCCATTTCTGTCAAGCGTGGCGCCAATTTGTGTGCCATTGGTAAAGAACAGTGCGGCTGGACCATCCCAGGGCTCCATCATGGAAGCATGAAACTTGTAAAAGGCCTTACGATCAGTATCCATTGTCTTGTTGTTCTGCCAAGCTTCTGGAACCAGCATCATCATAACATGAGGCATCATTCTACCCGATAGGTTAAGAAGCTCGACTAAGGCATCCAGATTTGAAGAATCTGAGTTGGCTGGATCAGTTACAGGAATGAGCCATTCTAGTTCGTCTTCGGTGAAGAACTTGGACTTCATAATGGCTTCCTTCGACTTCATTTTCGTTACGTTACCACGAATGGTATTGATTTCGCCATTATGGGCCAGGTATCTGAAAGGTTGTGCAAGTTTCCAGTTAGGAAAGGTGTTGGTTGAGAAACGAGAGTGAACAATGGCCAGGGCTGATTTGAACTCAGGATCTCTTAAATCATGGTAGTATGTCTCGACTTGATCAGTTTTTAACTGACCCTTGTAGATCATAGTTCGTGATGACAAACTAGCAAAGTAAAACTCATTGTTGACACTTGAAATCGTTTTGTTGATGGTATGAGTAATGAAGTGCCTTAGGACAAATAGTTTTCTCTCGAGCTCATCTCCAACAATTTTATGATCCTTAGGTTGTAAGAAAATATGCTCAATATAAGGCTCAACTGATTTTGAGCCGTGTCCGGGAACCGTACCATCAACAGGAACTACCCTGTATCCGATCAACTGGAATCCCATCTTTTTGATGCAAGAGTTTAATACTTTACGACATTCATTTCTGGTGGGATAATGTTGAGGATAGAATATAGTCCCAATACCATAATGTCCTTTGTCTGGTAAATTGATTCCCAGTTCTCTTAACTCATTCTTAAAAAATGTATGAGGAATCTGAACAAGTATGCCAGCCCCATCTCCGGTATCAGGATCAGCGCCTGTTGCTCCACGATGTTCCATGTTCTTCAACATAGTAAGGGCATCCTTCACAGTTTTATGTGATTTTCGTCCGTTGATATTGACGATACACCCTACACCACAGGAGTCCCGCTCGTGTTCTGCTACATATAATCCTTTACTCATAATCAACTCACTTAAGATTTTAAATCAAAAAAGACATAAAAGTCTAGATGCGAAGATACCGATATAAGAGGAGGTTTGTTTATAGTCAAAAGTGGAATTACAATATTTTTATTATGAGACGTTCAAAATGATATTTTGATAAAAAATGCTTTACAAAAACTCTTGAAAAAATGAATAAAATATCAAAAAGCAAAATAATTATGTTTTTATAAATGTTAAAAACATGCGAATAAAGGTATTAAACACTTGTTTTTGAGAAAAGTCGGTTAAAAAGCGTCAAATTTTCAATCAATTATTTGAATTGATTTTCGAACAAAATTACTTGTATAAGGTGAAGGCATTTCAAATATATATTCACCAAAAGGAGTGAAAGATCACTGTGCTTTTCGAGTGAATTTATGTTGCAATTTGACCCTAATAATGAATGAAATGATTTGAGTAAATTGGTTTGATTCTGGTTGTGGATTAATCAAAAAATGGCTACTATTGCGCTCCGATTTTCGTGGGATTAACATATGAAGATTGGACCTTAGCTCAAGCTGCATGTTTCGGGTAGCTCAGAGCACATGGCATAATTGATCATTTATTGATGGTTTGTTGTGTCAAAGGTCTATAAAGGAACATCATACCGTAAGGTATGGGCCTATAGCTCAAACTGCGCGTTCCGGCAGGTTAGAGCACTTGATGCAAACGGCTAGTTGCGGACCGCTAGTTGCGGACGGCTAGTCTCAAATCAAGGGGTTGAAAAGGAACATCATACCGTAAGGTATGGGCCTATAGCTCAGCTGGTTAGAGCACTTGACTCATAATCAAGGGGTCCATGGTTCGAGCCCATGTGGGCCCACATTAAAAATCAGGCAGTTACGCGAGTAACTGCCTTTTTTTATAGGCAAAAAATGGGAGTGGTATCGTGTAATAAATTTTGTTTAAATCCACTTTAGCGATATCAATAATTACATTTCTTGCGATTTTTTTCGCGTATTATTTGATTGAGCATGGATCTTCAAATCTTAATTCGACATGGTTTGGTATTGATCGCATCAATTTGACATTAGCTATTACTGGTATTGTCATTGTGATGAATTTGGTCAACTTGTTTCTCATTGTTAAAAGCATACGGCAAGGAAGGACGCTAATTATGCTTTCTTTAATGCTTGTTAATATCCCTATTGCTGTGTGGTTAGGAGTAATCTCCTACAATAGGATCAATTCAGTTAGAGTCACCGTTATTAATGACACTGAGGACGCCATCTCCAATATTTATCTTTTGGGATGGCAGAATGATCATATTCCGAAATTGGAAGGAGGATCTGAAGAAACAATTAGTGTTGAAATTCCACACGGTTGTACGATTGATATTCAATATAAAGTTGATAATCATCAATTTGAACAAATGGTCATGCCTTATATTTCATATTGGGGTGTAACGGAATACAGGATCACTGGTGTAACAGATTAGCTTCCTTGATATGGCGAGCTTTGTCACCTAATATCGCGATCATTCGAGTGATGTAAGTCTTCCGTAGATTTTTAAAGGTTACTTCCTGGGATTCTCTCCTTTCTTGCAGAAATGCGTAAATGACTTAGTGATGAACTTCTTCAGTGTAGTTCTGTTTTTCATGTCGGAGACTATAACATACTCTTTCGGGAAGTGCTATTCCATCTAACGAAGAATTTTCGAGGTTATTAGGATGAAGTGGATGAAGATCCATTCTTTTTTGTTGATTCAGGAGGTTTATTTTGAATTTTAAATGGCTTTATACGGTAGTTTGGATTTATTTCTAAGGTATCTATTTGGTTTGTATCGCAATTAATTACATTTTAGCGGTTAGTATAATTGAGTTGAAATCCAAAACATCACTCACTATGTCTTTATTAACCGCTAGATACCTTTCCATAGGTCTATTTTTTATTTTATCCACTAATTTTCTTCTTGCTCAAAACTCAAGAGCAGAACTGAAAGGTGAAGCAGCCAATGCTCGGGTAGACAAATCCACTCGATTAGTATTGGACAAGAATCAAAATCCAAGTTTTATTGAGTTTGAAAATTCTGTTCATATTAATTCGGAAAACGATCTTAAAGCTGCTTTGCGCATAAATCGAAAGTTTCTTGACTTTAAGCAAGGAAAGATTACAGTAGATCGGATGGGATTTACTCACAGGCAGTTTGATCAATACTATCAGGGACTTAAAGTAATAGGAGCTGAGTTTTATTTGCATGATAAAGATAATCAAACGAGAACCGCCAATGGTCATTATTTCGATGACGTAAACGTGGATGTGCATCCTTTGATTTCTTATGATGATGCAAAATCGGGAGCGGTGAATGCAATTGAAGAGTTGTCACAAGTTAAGCTTGAACACAAGGATTATACAGTTCAAGGAGAACTAAGCATTAGCCGAAAGGGGTATGATATTGATGCAGCGCATCACCTTGTTTATCAGTTTGAGGTGTACATGGAATCTCCAGTGCTGAGATACTTGGTTGAAATCGACGCTCATGATGGAGGAGTGGTTAACATCTTTAACATGATACATTTCAATCAGGTTGATGGAACTGGTAATACGCTTTATGATGGCGAGGTGGATTTAGATCTGACTCAGAATGGAGCAATTTATGAAATGATTGATGGGACCAGAGGTGACAGAATAGTGACATATGATATGCACAATGGCACTAGCTATGGTGCATCTACGATTGTATCAGAGTCTGATGCTCATTTCAACGAAGACCCTACGGCAGTAAGCGCGCATTTTGGAGCGGGTGCAACTTACGATTACTTCTTTTCTCAATTCGGCCGAAATAGCTATGATGATGAAGGAGCAGAGATTAGATCATATGTGCACTATTCTAATAATTATTTTAATGCTTTTTGGGATGGATACCGGATGACCTACGGTGATGGTGATGGTGTTACCGCCACAGCATTAGTTTCTCTTGATATTGTTGGTCATGAAATTGCACATGCGGTAACCGAGCATTCGGCGGACTTGTATTACTACAATCAGTCAGGGGCACTTAATGAGTCGTTCAGTGATATTTTTGGACAATCCATTGAGTTTTCAACATTTCCGGCAACAGCTAGTTGGAACCTGGGTGATCAAATCTACCTGGATGGGGTAAGCATGATTCGTTCAATGAGCAATCCAAAGTCCAAAGGTCATCCAGATACCTATTTTGGAGAGTACTGGTATACCGGTCCAGATGACAATGGAGGTGTTCATTGGAATAGTGGCGTGCAAAACTATTGGTACTATCTGTTAGTCGAAGGGGGCAGTGGTACTAATGATAAGAACTATATGTATGATGTTGTTGGCATTGGAAGAAATTCAGCAGAACAGATTGCCTACAGAAACCTGACCGTTTATTTGTCCTCAACAAGCGATTACATAGATGCCAGGGTGGGTGCAGAGCAAGCTGCTGTCGATTTATTTGGAGAAGGGAGTAATGAGCATTTATCCGTAATGGAAGCCTGGGATGCAGTAGGCGTACCTAGACCGATTCCAGTGTTATCTATTGCTCAGGAAATAAATTTCGGTACCTCACCGATTGAATTTAATAAACCAGTCGAAGTTGAAATAATGAACTTAGGTGCTGGTGAACTGCAAGTGTATGATATCAATTTCAGCGATGATAAATTCTCTGTATCAGATACTTCTTTTACTGTTGATGAATTGTCTGACAAGACTTTGACATTCTATTTCCAGCCATCATCCCTGGGGAATATGGTGGGTACGGCTACATTATATAGTAATGATGACACGGTAGCTATTGATCTTTCTGGAACCGGAGTGCTCCCACCTTCAATTTCGGTATCACCTTCGAGCATATCTCATGTGCTGGATGTTGGAGACGATCATTCGACCAATATTTCAGTGAGTAATACGAATGGGGAAAGTGACTTGATTGTGAGCTATCGTGTGGTGCATCAAGAAAGTGAAGGGGGGGCTTCATTTGAAATAGAGGAAACGCAAACAATAGGTGCAGCATCAGCTGACAATGCATTGGGATCGGTATCCAGACCCTATGCCAAAGGAATTAAAACGAGCTCATCTTCTTCAGTCAGTATCCTGTTTTTTACGGATGGGGGTCCAACGGTAATGCGACCAGTATTGGAGTCACTTGATTATGATGTCACCATGTATGTAGGCGATTTCAGTTCGTTCATACAAGAATTGAATAGTGGATCATGGGACCTGGCACTTTTTGAAGCCTACCATAATGGTTATGATTTGAGTCAAATGATTGACTATGTAGCGTCTGGAGGAAAACTTATCACCTCTTATTGGAATTATGACACTGAACTTGAATTTCTCGAGGTGATGGATGCGCAATTTGAAACGGAGATAACCACACCGACTGTTTTACATGCATGGAAACCATCACATGAGGTATTCAATTTTCCTAATAAGATTCCTTTACCAATGAACTGGGTGAGTGACGGAATTCTGGATAATGGAGATGAGTTGAGCGCATTGATTGGAGGAGAGGCAATTTCCGGATCCGTCGAAAATTTTGAGACTGATAAAGCAACAATAATTGTTGGAAATAATTCAAAAACTTTGGTCAATGGAATTGCACTAACTGATTATACCGATCGAGATGAAGATGATAATGGAATAGATGATATTAATGAGTTATTTGAGAATCAACTAAACTATATCTTGTATGGAGGATGGATTAAACTTTCGTCATTTAATGATACAATTCCACCCGGTCAAAGTAAGACATTGGGAGTTACATTGGATGCCTCTGGCATTCTAGGGGGTGTTTATGAAGCGAATATCGCATTCGATAGTAACGATCCAGATGATACAAATATTTTAATGCCCGTTGACTTGACTGTGAATGGTGTGCCTGATATTTCTGTAAACACCGACTCTGTCGATTTTGGAATTGCATTGCTTGGAGCAGCAGTAGAGCAGCAGGTTAGTATCAGGAATATTGGAACAGACTTATTGGAAATTGATACTATTGTTGTTACAAATCCAGTTTTTGAGCTTGATACCGTTTATGCTGAACTACGTCCAAAAACGTATTTGAATGTTAGGATTACCTATTTACCATCGTCTGCTGGAAGTGATTTGGGCTCTATGTACATCGTCAGTAATGCCTCAAATGATACTATAATATTGGAGCTAAACGGACTATGCAAAGAACCTCCAATATTTGATGTCATAAATGATTCTTTTCAAGACACTCTGAATACGAGCGATTCTAGCAGTTTTGTATTTCAGATCTCAAATTCAGGAAGTTCTGAGGTAGCTGACCTTACGTTCGATATTAGTTTTGAATCTCCTTCAGTAACAGAAATTAGGTCTGTAAGTAGGCCTGCTATGAAGAGCACACCTATCTCTGGTGTTTCCTATCACCAAAACAGAGTGATTGTAAGAAGAAATCAAGAAACTTCTTTTTCCGACATGCGCTCTCTAAGACAATCCATAAATGCATATGTAATAAAAAGATTTAAACTCATAGACGCAGAATTATGGTCTGTATCAGATGTTGGAGTTGAGGAGGCCGTAGGTATTTTAAATGCGCATCCGGGTATTACATATGCCGAACCAGATTATGAGCTCAACCTGATAAGACAACCTGATGATGAGTCATTTGATGAGTTGTGGGGAATGCACAACACGGGGCAATCAGGTGGTACACCTGATGCTGATATTGATGCACTGGAGGCATGGTCAAAAGGAAAAGGCAGTAAGAACGTGATCATCGGTGTAATTGATACTGGAATTGATCCAGATCACGAGGATTTAAATGATAACATGTGGATCAATGAAGATGAGATTCCTGATAATGGAGTTGATGATGATAACAATGGTTATGTCGATGATGTCTATGGTTGGGATTTTGTGAATGACGATAACGATCCTTTTGATGATAATGGTCATGGAACACATTGTGCAGGGACAATTGCCGCAGAAGGAAATAATGGAATTGGGGTAGTAGGAGTTAACTGGAAAGCCAGTCTAATGGCATTGAAATTTTTAGGTAGTGGAGGTTCTGGAAATACATCAGATGCTATTGAAGCTTTGGAATATGCAATATTGAATGGAGCCAACCTAACAAGCAACAGCTGGGGAGGGGGTGGTTATAGTGCTGCAATGGAAGAAATGATCTGGGCTGCAAATGATGCCAATCAGCTGTTTGTTGCTGCTGCAGGCAATGCAAATAATAATAACGACGCTTCTCCTTATTATCCGTCGAGCTACCCAAATGATAATTTGATCTCTGTAGCGGCTTCTGATCACAACGACATGAAAGCTTCATTTTCTTCATATGGAGCCACTAGTGTTGATATCGCAGCGCCCGGTGTGAATATTTACAGTTGCCAGCCAAATGATGGGTATGCTAGTCTTAATGGGACGTCAATGGCTACTCCTCATGTTGCTGGGGCAGCCGCATTGGCATGGTCATCTGCACCTTTTCTTTCCAACATGGAAATCAAGGAAATATTATTGTCTACAGTAGATCCAGTTGAGGCCTTCGAGGGCATCACATTGAGTGGTGGTCGACTTAATCTAAGTAACGTAATGGACCAGGCCATTAGCTGGGTTGCTGTGAACAAGGAAACAGGTTCAATTCAAGGAAGTGATACCGAATCAATTACTCTTAAGTTCAATGCCACGGGACTTGTGGCCGGTTTGTATCAAGCAAATATGATCATTAGTACCAACGACATTGTAACACCTGTGCAAACGTTGGCAGTAGAGTTGAAAGTCGAAGGAGAGCCCAAAATGGAGTTGAGTACGGATACACTTTATTTTAACGCATTTACTAATTACGACACAGCTGAATATATAACGATTGGTAATATTGGAACCGATACGCTTACAATCACTCAAACTTCAACTGATACAAGCATCTTTAGTGTAGGATCGGGCTTGTTTGAATTGCTTCCGGAAGAGGATACTACACTTAGAGTATCCCTGACTGCTGATGAGACGGGTATTGCTACAGGTCATTTGATTATTCATTCAAGTGATACTTCCAATAGTGTTGATAGTGTGTTTTTAAGTGGTATGGTACTAAATCCACCATTAATCGGCATTGACGTCGATACACTTTTCAAAACACTTAATTCAGGAGATACATCCTCTGGTTTTATCACAATTGACAATACGCTGGGTGGAAGTGAGTTATTTGCTCGATTTGAGTTAACTCCAAAACCTAATGACACTTCATTTAAAGCGATCGATGGGGCTGATGCTGGTACGCTTGAGTATTCTGACGATCAGATAAATCACTCTACCAAGCCAGTTACAGGATATGAGTCAGTGTTGGTTATTCAGAATTACAGTTCTTGGGGACTCGATTTGCACGACATGGTTGAGACCCTATTCGGATTGGATGCTGATGTAATAGGAGGTCACGAGCTTACAGGAACAGATTTCTCAAACTATGACTTGATAATAACTGCCGGAGGGCAGGGCACAAGTTATTATAATTATATATCTGATAATGTCTCCAAGTTTGAGGAGTATGTTCTACAAGGGGGGATAGTTGAATACCACCTCGCTACTCAAGGAGCCTTTGTTGATGTAGTTGGCAATGTGACTGTTGCATATGGTGACTTAGAAGTTGAAAATAGAATCGTACATGACCATCCCATTACTTCAGGAATTGAAGGGTTGATTCAAGGGTTTTACGCTAATCATACATATCTGGAGGATTTACCTGACCATGCTGAAGTCCTTACTATTACGAACAACAGTGAGGTGCCTACCACAGCGAAATTTCGACATGGATTAGGGACAGTGGTTGTAACTGGCCTCACACTTGAATACCTGTATCGCAATGATTATAATGGTGGTAAGATACTGCCAAACATGATGGGTTATACATTGGGACTAGCAAATAAGAATTGGCTATCTCCTAATGTATTTGCAGATACAATCCCTGCAGGAGAGACAAGAGAAATTGGCCTGACTTGGAATGCCTCAGGGTTATCAGAAGGACTTTACGAGAGGAATTTGGTTGTGAGCAGCAATGATCCGGCTAATGAAGAAATGGTGATACCAGCAAGCATTACTGTAAATCATTCTTCCGGGATAGCTACTGATTCATTGATAGGATTTTCAGATATTTTGGTGACGGACTCAGTCACCAAAACCGTGCAAATCCATAGCATTGGTTCTGATACTTTGGAAATTCAAAATGTGTATATAAAAAATGGTTTGGCGGAATTTAAGGCATTGATATTAGAAACTGAATTGTCTCCTGGTGAAACAACAGAACTGATCGTTTCATTTGTGCCTAAGGAGGTGAACGAGTTTGTAGACACAGTTGTAATACTTTCAAATGATCCGTCTGATCCTTTAGTGTATTTACCGATTTATGGAAGATCGGGAACGCTTCCGAGCATTGAGGTAAGCCCTACTGAACTCAATCTTGAATTACACACCGGCGAAAAGGAGACAAGAACTTTGACTATTGACAATTCAGCAGGCGGAACACCATTGATGTGGAGCGCCTCTGTCGATTACCTATTTCAAGGACCATCATCAAGCTCGCCAACCATTTCTAATATACCAATTAAGGAAGTGAATAAAGGAGAAGTTGATAATAGAATAGGGCCTGCGGTAGTAGCTTCAAGTGGTGGTCCTGATGAGTACGGCTATAGGTGGAGAGATAGCAAGAATGGAGGGCTCAACTTTGAATGGATAGATATTGCGGAAACCGGAACAGATATAACCGGTAATATGTCTGATGATAATGTTTCTGGTCCATACCCAATGGGTTTTAACGTTCCATTTTACGATGGTGAGTACTCGGAGTTCTACGTAAGTTCTAATGGTTTTATTCGATTTGAGGAGAATAATAATAGTGGATGTTGTTCAGGCCAACCATTACCAAGTCAAGATGGTATTAATAATATATTGGCTTGGAATTGGAGAGACGGATATCCTTTTGGAAATGTCTACTATGAAAATTTCGATGACAAGACGGTCATTCAGTTTGAAGGGTATGGGTTGTGTTGCTCTGAAGGTAATGGAACCGTAAACGCCGAAGTGGTAATTTATAGAAGTGGCTTCATTCGATATAATTATAGATCGTTTGAAGGTAATTATCTGAATGGTAGTGGCTCTATTGGGATTGAGAATTCAGATGGTACTGACGGGTTGCAGGTAGCCTTTAATACTTCATATTTGGAAGATTCTCTATCTGTGATGTTCACTCAAGTGCCCGAGTGGTTGTCATTAGTTGAACAGTTCGGGATTGTACCAGCAGGAGAATCAACTGATGTGGAGGTGACGGCTTCTGCTGATGACATGTTCGGAGGAAATTATGATGCCGGTATTGTTATTAAAAGCAATGATACGACCAATAGTGAAGTGTTGGTTCCAGTATCATTAGTAGTAACAGATGCTGCAGATATATCTGTTTCAGATTCATTGGTTACGTTTTCCAATGTATCCATAGGACTAACAAGGCAATCAAGGATCAATGTGTTTAATAGAGGGAAACTTGACCTAATAGTTACTAGCATAACCTCAGACAATCCCCTGTTCACATTAGACTCAAGTAGTTTGATGTTGGAATATGGCGAATCACGCGATTTGGTCATAAAATATGCACCTACTGAGGTGAGGTACGATACTGCTTTAATTACTCTGATAACTAATGATCCGGATATGCCGTCGGTGTTCATCACAGCAATTGGAAATGGATTAGAACCACCTGAAATGGTTGTGAGTCCATTAGCTTTTGATGAATCGTTGGAAACAGGTGAAAAGGTAACCAGAACGTTAACCGTTAGCAATAGTGGTGGTGCAAATGATTTGATCGTTGATTTTGATAAATGGGTGCCAAAAGAGCCTCTATTTAGTGGGATTAAGGATGTATTGGTTATCAGGGATTATGTAGCGAATGATACAACCATCGAGGATGTACTTAGACATGCATTTGATGTCGAACCGTTTGTTTTAAGATCATCTCAGATCGAAGATCATGATTTTTCTACTTATCAGATGATCATTGTTGTGCCTAAACAAAGTCAAAGTTATTATCAGGAGATTGGGCAGCAAGTTTCGAAATTTGAAGCATATGTGAGAACTGGGGGTGCTCTACTTTACTATGTGCAGATGTACAATGCTACACCTGTATTGGTTGGAGGTGTGACCACAACGTATGCTTGGAACTATAATCAGGAGATTATTGATGATCACTTTATTACCGACGGTTTCGAGGGAACGATGTATGGACATTATGCGAATACGGTTTTTTCAAACATACCTGAGAATAATGTTGAAATAACCAGTGGTACCTATACGAGCCAACCAACGAGCATAAGTTATCAATTTGGTAGGGGATCCGTATTTGCAACAGGAGTGGCTGTTGAGGAACACTATCATAATAGCCCTGATAGAAGATGGTTCTTAGAAAAATCACTTGAATATGGCCTTGGACTTCCAACTGATCATTGGGTGAATATACTGCCTGGAGATACCATCAATGGCGGAGATTCAAAAGAATATAGTTTGGAGATAAGTGCTGAAGGATTGTATGCAGGTGATTTCACTTCGGAAATTCGAGTGAGAGGTAACGATCCGGACAATCTAGTAGATACTGTTTTGATTGCTTTATCGGTTTCAGGATCGCCAGAAGTACATGTCGAGGACAGTCTGGCGTTTTTGGGTTGTTATAACAATTTTACCTACGAGCAATTCTTTACCCTGACAAATGAAGGAACTGATACGCTATGGATAACGAGCGTCGATATTGAAGAAAATAGGTTCACTTCAGAAATAGCTGTTGGTGATTATGTATTACCTGGAAGGACAAATTCGTATTCAGTGGAATTTTCTTCTTCAAACACAGGAGAATTTTTAAGTGATATTCAGATTGGAACAAACGATGCAGATGAAGTAGAAGTTACTATTCCAGTATACGGTATTTCCAGAATCAAACCGACAATTTCTTTGACTCAAAATGAAGTTGAATTGACAGTGTATCCGAATGTCCTGTCGAGCACAGACATTACTATCGAAAATGAGGGTGAATACGATTTGCAATATCAAAGCAATGTTGGTCACATTGATAATGAAGCAATGATTTTGGCTAGAAGTAAAATTGGTTTCTATGCAATTGATCGAGAAGGTTCGCAAGAAGCTGCACCTTCTCAACATGCGTCAAATGGGATTGCTTCGCTCAATTTTGAAGGAGTGATTGACACACTTCAGAATATACCATCTAACGTATATGGTTCGGTAGTGGTAGATCAGTTCATGTACTATGTCAGACAAAACATCGACACCCTGTATAAATATGACTTATCTACTGAATCGGTTGTTGATCAGTACTTTCTTTCTGGTAATACTTATAGTTCCAATACTGATTTGGAATTTGATGGAGAAAATTTCTGGATCAGTGAATCAAATGGAAATTTATATGCATACAATGAGGCAATTGAATTTGTAGGATCTGTAAGCTCTCCGGTACAAAGTTATCTTGCGTTTACAATCGTTGAAGGCAATATACTAGTAACAAGAATGTGGGATTCAGATGATTATTACCTGATGGATTTTGCTGGCCAAGTATTGGATACGATTGAAAATCAATCGATATATAATTATGAGCTTTCGTATGCTGGAAATGACTTGATTTGGATCAGTGGATTTTCCGATCACTCTCTATTTGATCTAACAAGTCAGGTTTCATATGATTACAGGATAGCGAGCATTTGGTCAAATTCCGGCGGTTATGGTCATTCCTATTATGACCAAAAGATCTACGCGGTAGATTATGATGAAGGATTTATATATGTGTTGGATGCGCATATAGATGGTCAGGATCAGGGGATTACACTTGATAATCAGTCTGGGGTAATAGCAGAAGGCGGAAGTGCAAATGTGAAGCTCAACGCAGAGATAGTTGGCGAACCAGGAGATACAATATCATTTGATATCGCATTTAGATCCAATGATCCAACAAATTCGTATAGGGAAATGCCAGCGAAATTATTTATTGTTAATTCGCCACCTACGACATCTGGCCTGGAGAATCGATCAATAGAAGCTGGTGTATCTGTTGAAATTAATTTGCATGATCATTTTTTGGATCTAAATGATTCTATTGAGCACTTTATAGTTGATAATATCAAGCCAGAAATTGCAAATGTATCAGTCATTGAAAATAGATTGATTCTAAAAGCTTTAGAGGCTGGTAGTACATCTATTAGCCTGACAGGAATAGACCATTATCAGGATTCGGTATCTGCCAGTTTCGTTGTGAGCGTGTCTAATACCAATTCATTGATTCAAAATCAGCAATTTGATGAATTGACATTGAGCCCAAATGATCGTATTGGGTTGGTTCTGTCTGCTTATTTTGAGGATACTCTGAATCATGAAATTAACTACGGATTGCTTGAGTCTTCTTGTGATATAATGGAAGTAAGTATCGTTAGTGACACAATGTCTATCTACGCAATAGAAGAAGGTAATTGTGAATTGTATCTAAAGGTAAGCAATTTGCATGGTGATGAATTAGTCGATACTTTATTCTTAACAGTTTATGATAGCACTGCTAGTTTGGTTCTTAATGCAGATCTGCCTACAACAGAATTAAAGGTTGCTGATAGCATTGTCTACAATTTATCGGACTATTTCAGTGATATGGATGAGAACAAAATCTACTATGAGATAGCAATAGGAGATGCCCAGGTGGCAGACTATGTACTAGCGGATAGCATGCTAACCATATATGGGAATCAAGTTGGACAGACTGTAATAAATGTAGTGGCAACCAATAATCTGAACGATACTGCAAGGACAAGTACCGCTATTTCAGTTACGAATTTACTGCCATATGTAGTGGAAGATCCCGCGAACATCACAATGTATGAATTTGATACTTTATGGTATGGATTGACCAAGTACTTCGCTGATGAAAATGATGAAATTCAGTCATTTAAAGTAAATGTCGCAACAGGGTCGATTTCTTTAGAACTAGCTGGTGATTCAATATTAGTTATCTCACAAGAGATCGGGCAGGGAGAGATTAGTATTTCAGCATTTGATTCGTATGGAGACTCTGTAATTGCCTCTGTAGATGTTGAAGTAATAAATAAATCGACCTTGGTTCAGGATAAGTCATTTAACGATTTGTCAATTAATGCTGGAGATCAATCGGTGATCGACTTACTGGAATACTTCAGTGATAATGATGGAAATGTGATTAGCTTTGATGTATTAGCTGATACTGCCGTTGCTCAAATTAATGTGAATGGGGCTTCATACACTTTTAAGGGTCACGGAATAGGGGAGACGATTGTAACCGTTTACGCCTTCAATCAATATCAAGATACCTTATCAGCAAGCTTTAATCTAAAAGTAGATAATCTATCACCAGAGCTTGTAAGAAAGATCGACACAAGGCTCATTAGTACTGGTGAGCCGGAGATGATCCTATTGTCATCCTACTTTATAGATGAGAATGATGACATTGCTCTGTTTAAGGCTTCATCATCATATGATACTATTGTAGCGTCGATTGTTCGTTCAGATACCCTTATTCTGGAAGGTAAACACATAGGGACTTCTGTCTTGGAGGTTAAGGCATTTGACAATTATGGTGACTCTGTGTCTACTCTGTTTGCTGTAAATGTGCGCTATGGAGATGCAGTGATTATGACGGACACTTTTTCGACACAACTCGTTGGTGTTGATGAAACAATTGAATTGAACCTTCAGGATCATTATGAAGACTTAAATAGTGATCCTATAATGTTTGATGTTGAGTTTGACGACTCACTTATTGGTGTGAGTATTGATAACAGCATAATCAAGATAACAGGAATTAGTGCTGGTGATGCTGAATTAAATGTAAATGCTTACAATGGACATGGAGATTCTATCCAGAGTGTTGTGAACATTGTGGTAATGGGAGACGATGAATTGGGCGTTTATGATAATGTGAAAATTGTGATTATGCCTAATCCAACATCAGGGAGGGTCGTTATCGCCAATGATGCCAGTCCAATTCTGAGTATTGAATCTTATGATGCAACAGGGAAGAAGGTACCGATTAAAATGATTTCAAGTGATACAAACAAACATGAAATTGACTTAAGTGAGTTGAAATCGGGTGTTTACTATTTGATCATTACAACATCTGATAAAACCACTGCAAAACGAGTGATTTTAAGAGGAAATGGACAATAAAGGTCGCATTTTAGCAATCTTGTGATAAGCAATCAGTACTTGCTCACAGATTGGACTTTTTAATGTTGCGATTGGTAAATTATCAGTAATTTCTAAAAAGATACGGCGTGTAGCAATGTTCAATTTGAACAAATGGTCATGCCTTATATTTCATATTGGGGTGTAACGGAATACAGGATCACTGGTGTAACAGATTAGCTTCGGTTAAGTTAGCGGTTGATATTGTACATACGAACACCGTAAATAGGCTCCAATATTTCCTTTTGTTCCAGATAATGACGATGCATCGTTTCTTCGTTGGTGTGCTTGATATGGCGAGCTTTGTCACCTAATATCGCTATCATGGATGTAAGTATTTCGTAGATTTTTAAAGATATAATGTGAAGGGTAAAAGCTTCAAATGCTATCAATTAAGTGTGCAGTAAACACATTACTCATCCAGTTTCATTAACTCAATATTCCTGAATTCTACCGGATGACCTTCGGCCTGAAGTGCAATATAGCCTTCACTGATTATCCGTGAATGACCCTTTTTCATGAGTTCCAAAGCGAATTTATCAGTATCATCATACTGGGGCTCGGAATACGTCATGACCATCTGGTCATTGATCTTGTGGATGATTTTTTTACTTCCGTGTACTTCAATTTCCATCTTCACCCAGCTGGTGTCACTTATGGCCGGGTAGGTTGAATTCGTACAGTGTTGAGTAATCAGGCTGTCATTTCTTGAAATATGAGTGCCGGCCGTGCATACATTACCTGTAAAACGTGCAGTTTCACTATCTCCCCCAAGGATCTGCGCTTCTACCGCAACCAGTAATTTTTGGTCAAGAGGCAATTTACGTCTATTTAAACTCCCGGTACTATGCAAAACTTCAAGATATGGTAGTCCTTTCTAAATGACCTTTGTCAGTGTATTCGTTTAAATAGAGATCTATTTTTAATGTCTGATTAACGAAACATGAAATCTGTACTTTTTATCCTGATTTTCGCTATTGCAGGGATGGTAGTAGCTCAACAAGATCAATCGCTATATCGAAAACAACACCTGACGCCACATAAGTGGTCTTACGATGGAATGTATGGTCCTGAGCATTGGAAGGAACTTGATGAAGAGTTTCGGACGTGCGATGGGATTTTACAATCACCAATCAACATTGCGCCTGATCAGTGTCCCGAGGTACACATTGATTTGACATTTCACTATAGGCCCTTTCTTGTAGACTTAGTCAATAATGGATATACGTTGATCGAACGAGTGGTTGAATTAAAAGCCCTGACATTTAATCACACAGATTATACGTTACTTCAATTTCATTTTCATACACCATCAGAACATCAGGTTGATGGGGAAGGGTACCCGATGGAAATACATTTTGTCCATCAGAGCTCTAAGGGTAAATATGCAGTGCTAGCAGTATTTATGGAAGAAGGAGATAAGCAAAATGCCTTTTTAGCTCATTTTATGAATGCTTTGCCAACTCACGTTATGGAAGAAATTCGTACAACCGAGCAGGCAGATGTTATGGAAACAATGCCGGCAGACCCATCTTCATTTTATTTTTATGATGGGTCACTGACTACTCCGCCATGTACCGAAGGAGTTAACTGGATCATTTTAAAGGAACCAGTTATGGCAACTTCAGAACAGATTGAAGCGATTCATTGCATCATTGAAAATGATAATCGGCCCATTCAGGATCTGAATGATCGCGTGGTGTTTTGGAGTCATTGAAATAGCATGCAAGAAGCAAAAAGCATGAGCAACTTAAATTGAGATCATAAGTTTCGCGGGATATTTTATTTGTAATCCTTTTATCAATATTCTGGATATTCGATACGGAATTTGTGAAGAATTGTGTCCTGCCAGAACCAAATGAAATGACATTTCATCTTTCACATCATCAGGTATGGTGTTAGTGAAATTCGACCTGTGTCTAACCTTCAATGATTATTCAAACTGCAGCGACATTCACTAATCGGCATACTGTATTATTTGTGACCGCCCATCCAAGTAGATTTATATAATTGTAAATTTTACACTTATATTTATAAGTGTTGATTATAAAACCTTAGGCTTTGTCTCAGTTTTCTTGATTGATCAAACTTTATTTGAATCTTAACCTTAAAGACCGTAAAATGAAAAATTATCTAATAGCTCTCTTCGCTTTCATTTTGATTGGATGTTCGATAGATAATACCGGGTCAAAGAAATCTGAACCTCGTCGAATTGAAATCCTGTTTTTAGGTCATGATAGTGAGCACCATAATTCTGCAAAGTTCATGCCGATGCTAGGTGCGGCATTATCACAAGAAGGATTCAATTTTACTTACACGGATGATCCTGCGTCGCTCAACGCTAAAAACCTGGCTAGATATGATGCCTTAATGCTGTATGCCAATCACGATTCTATTACAACTGCTCAGGAGACCGCCCTTCTTAATTTTGTGAAAGAAGGGAATGGATTCATTCCAGTACATAGTGCAAGTTTCTGCTTTAGAAATTCGGATGCCTTTGTCAACCTGGTTGGCGCTCAATTTAAGAGTCACAAAACGGACACTTTCACTACCGAAATTATCAATGCGTCGCATCCTGCAGTTCAAGGAGTAGAGGAATTTGAAACCTGGGACGAAACCTATGTTCATCACTTGCACGCAGATGACAGGACCATTTTAATGGAGCGGGTTGAAGGTGATCAACGTGAACCCTGGACCTGGGTTAAGGAGCATGGAAAGGGAAGAATCTTTTATACTGCTTATGGTCATGATGAGCGCACATGGGACAATCCGGGATTTCATTCATTAATGAAACAAGGTATTATTTGGGCAGTTGGAGATCAGATGAAATCACAATGGGAGACATATAGAAAAGAAATTCCTGAGCTGACCTATAAGGACATGGATAATATCCCCAATTATGAACAAAGAGATCCGGCCCCAAAATACCAGAATCCGTTATCCCCGGAAGAGTCTAAAAAACTGATACAGGTTCCTCAGGGCTTTGAATTGGAGCTTTTTGCTTCTGAACCAGATGTGATCAATCCCATTTCGATGGAATGGGATGAAAAAGGTCGTTTATGGGTATTGGAGACAGTTGATTATCCCAATACTGTTCGGAATGAAGAAGGAATTGGGGATGATCGATTGAAAATATGTGAGGATACTGATGGTGATGGCAAGGCAGACAAGTTTACGGTATTTGCGGATAATCTTAATATTCCAACAAGTTTCTCTTTTGCCAATGGGGGCGTCATTATTTCACAAGCACCAGTATTTCTTTTCCTGAAAGATACAGATGGTGATGATAAAGCTGATGTAAGGCAAGTTTTGATAGATGGCTGGGGTACTAACGATACACATGCAGGTCCTTCGAATTTAACCTACGGAATAGACAATCAGATATGGGGTGTATTAGGTTATTCTGGTTTTGAAGGAACAATTGCCGGCAAGACATTTGATTTTAGTCAGGGAATCTATCGTTTTCCTCCTGATGTTTCTGATTTTGAATACCTAACCTCGACTAGTAACAACACATGGGGCCTTGGGTTTACAGAGGAAAATGATGTGTTTGCTTCCACCGCTAATAATACGCATAGTGTTTTCCTGGCTATCCCGGATAAATACCTGGATGGAGTGAGGGGCGTTCGCTCAGTGGGTAATACGAAAATTGATGGACATTATGCCATGCATCCGATCACGGATAAAGTGAGACAAGTAGATGTGTTTGGTGGATTTACGGCCGCAGCTGGGCATCATTTTTATACAGCTCGTCAGTATCCAGATAATTATTGGAACAAAGCTGCATTTGTTTGCGAACCAACCGGTCACCTTGTCCATGTTGCCCAAATTGATAAAGATGGGTCAGGCTACAGTGAATCTGATGGTTGGAATTTGTTTGCCAGTGCCGATGAATGGGTTTCACCTGTAGAGGCAAAGGTCGGACCTGATGGAGTAGTTTGGGTGCTGGATTGGTACAATTTCATCGTTCAACACAATCCTACTCCGTCTGCTGAGCGGGGTGGTTATGATGCGGAAAATGGAGATGGAAATGCATACGAAAATCCGTTAAGAGATAAACAACATGGACGAATTTGGCGTGTGGTTTATACCGGAAATGAGGTTCCTGATGTCGAGCCATTGGACAAAGACGATAACGATGAATTAGTTGCTGCCCTTGGTAGTGACAACATGTTTTGGCGAATGACTGCTCAAAGACTACTTGTTGAGAACGGTAATGATGAGGTAATGTCAGATTTATATGAACTCGTGGCAGGCGAGAATAAATTGGCTGGACTTCATGCACTTTGGACCATACATGGTCTTGGTGGTCTAAACGCTGGAAATGCCGATGCTCAAAATGTGGTAAACAATGCGTTACAATCAAAATTTTCGGTAATAAGAAAAACCGCTATTGAAGTGCTTCCTGATGCACCCTGGGTTTACGAGCTCATATTAAAAGCAGGTGTATTGCAGGATAATGATCCCGCTGTTCGGCTAAAAGCATTATTAGCAATCACAGAGGCAACACCATCTCAGGAAATAGGACAAATACTTTATGCGCTAAGTAAGGATGAAATGGTTTCAACCGATGCATGGCTATCACGTGCCGTTCATGTTGCAGCGGCCACACATCGAGATGGATTTATGGAGGCATATACTAATGAGAATGAGGATTTCGAGGAGGTATTAGCAAAGATGAAATCTGCATCAGATGAGATGGCTCGACCTGGCTATGACGATTCATCCTGGGATGAAATGGAAGTCCCTGGATTGATACCTGATGATATGGATGGTGTGGTTTGGTTCAGAAAGACCATCGACTATCCTGCTGAATACATGGATGAGGAGGGAAGACTTTATCTACATGCCATTGACGACTCAGATATTACCTGGCTCAATGGAATCAAAATTGGCTCGATGCAGGACAGCCGTGATATTCGTCGATATTATCGGGTCACCAATGAAAGTCTTAAACCAGGGAAAAATGTAATCGCGGTAAAACTAACAGATCGCGGAGGTCCAGGTGGTTTTCTTGGCAATTATATGTTCCTTGGGACAAGTGAAGGAAGAGTGCCATTAATGGGCCCTTGGAAGTACAAAATAACGAGGGAATTTAAGGGTGGTGAAGAAAGTGTTGGATCACTGATCGCCGACAACTTCATGTTGAATTATTGGGATGTTGAAACCACTCAAGAGCAACAAGCTCAACAAGTGACTGGAAGAGAAATTCGGATTTCTTCCGTTCAAAATAAAATGAAGTACAGCCTGGAAGAGTTTGAAGTGGCAGCTGGAGAAACAGTTACCGTAGTATTTAATAATCCTGATTTCATGCAGCACAATCTGCTAATCTTAAAGCCAGGAACATTGGAAAAAGTAGGACAGTTTGCTGATGAATTAGCGACCATACCAAATGGGGTAGACCAGGGATATGTTCCGGATGTACCTGAGGTACTTTTCAGCACAGCTTTAGTAGATCCGGATGGAACAGTAAACTTGACGTTTACAGTTCCCGATGAGCCTGGTAATTATCCATTTGTATGTACGTTCCCGGGGCATTGGAGAACAATGAATGGCGTAATGGTGGTGACATCTAAAGACCCATCTTAATCCAATTTAAAAGCACTTTAACCTAATTATGCAATGAAAACGGAATCAACAACCGATGAGAATGTTGGACCAGATAAGAAATTATTTTGGGCCTGTTTTGTAGCACTTGTTACTACTTCGTTTGGGTTTATTCTCAGAGCGCTCACCCTTCCTCAATGGGGAGAAGAGTTTAATTTGACTAATACACAGATCGGTGAAATTGCAGGTGTAGGTCTTTGGCCATTCGCTATCAGCATTGTTGTGTTTAGTCTTTTCGTAGACCGGATTGGTTATAAGACTTCAATGATTTTTGCCTTCGTTTGTCATATAACTTCTGCGATCCTGACATTCTTTGCCACTGGTTACTGGTCACTGTTTATTGCAACTTTTATAGTCGCATTAGGCAATGGTACGGTAGAAGCCGTTATCAATCCAGTGGTGGCTACAATGTTCTCCAGAGAGAAAACCAAATGGTTGAACATTCTCCATGCGGGATGGCCTTCAGGTCTGGTACTGGGTGGAATTTTGGCGCTATTAATGGGAGCAGAGTCCAGTTGGAAATTGAAAATGATCCTGATACTGCTACCAACAGTACTTTACGCCATTCTCATGTTTGCACGAAAATTCCCTATCAACGAAAGGGTCAAAGCTGGTGTGTCATATTTGGCTATGCTTAAGGAAGTGGGTGTTATTGGGGCATTGGTTGTTTCTACATTGATTGTGTTCCAGATTGGCTCGATTTTCAATTGGAGCTTGATGGTCAATATTATTATCACTTTGGCATTGGTTGGGATTTATGGATACTTCGTTAGAAGCCTTGGGCAACCTATTTTTATTCTGCTTATCCTGCTTATGATTCCACTTGCCACTACTGAGCTGGGTACGGATAGTTGGATTACAGATCTAATGGCTCCAGAGATGAGAAATATAGGTTTACAGGCTGGCTGGATCCTTGTTTATACTTCTGCGATCATGGCGGGTTTAAGATTTTTTGCCGGATCAATCGTCCATCGAATAACGCCATTGGGGTTACTTGCTGTAAGTTCTACAGTGGCGTGTATCGGACTTCTAATGCTTTCAATGTCTTCTGGTGTGATGATTTTGTTGGCTGCCACGATATTCGGACTTGGCAAAACATTTTTCTGGCCCACTATGCTGGGGCTTGTTGCGGAACGCTTTCCTAAAGGTGGGGCGCTAACTTTAAATATTACAGGTGGTGTCGGGATGATGGCTGCCGGGGTTATCGGGGCGGTTATCCTCGGATTTCTACAGGACCGAACTATTGATGATAAGCTGAAAGATTACGATGCTTCCAATCAAACCGAAATACATGTTAACTATGCTACAGAAGAACGCTCAAGTATTTTTGGTGATTACCAGGCTCTTGATTTGGCCATGTTGGCGGAGGCAAGTGATATGGTAAAGGAGGTAGTTACGGACATAAGGGAAAGCTCCAAGAAGGAAGCACTTAAAACTATTGCGATCTTTCCAATCATCATGTTAGTTGCTTATTTGTTCCTAATTTTCTATTTCCGATCAAAAGGAGGATATAAGGCAGTAATCCTCGAGGAAGAAAAAACGCAATAAGATATGAGTTTGAACGTAACCTTCGGTGTAAGTACCTGGCTTTGGACCTCTCCATTCAGTACAGAAACAATAAGCCTCTTTCCCAAGATTAAGGAAATGGGGTATGATAAGGTGGAAATTCCGGTAGAAGACCCTGAATTGATTAATGTCAAAAAAGTAAAAAGAGCATTAGTTGAAAATAGATTAGAGCCTATCATTTGTGGTGCTTTCGGAACGTCACGAGACCTTACAAATGACGATCCATCTTTCCATCAAACTTGTTTTGAATACATTCAAGCTTGTTTAAGCATATGCGAAGAACTGGAGACGAGTTTTTTAGCGGGGCCCATGTACTCAGCGGTCGGAAAGGCTCGCCTGGTAAGCCCCGAACAGAAAAAAATAGAATGGGATCGTGCGGTTCAAAACCTTAGGAAAGTGTGTGAAATGGCAAAAGCTTCCGGACAGGATATTGCTTTGGAACCACTTAATAGATTTGAATCAGACCTGGTTAATACCGCTGAAGATGTAGTCCGCTTGATTAAGGATATAAACCATGATTCAGCAAAAGTTCTTTTAGACGGGTTTCACATGAATATCGAGGAACCCGACATTGAAAGTGCTATTCGGACAGCAGGCGACAAATTGATACACTTACAGGTTTCTGAAAACTATCGAGGCACGCCTGGAACCGGACAAACCAGGTGGGATGATTATAAAAGAGGACTAGAGGCAATTGATTACAAAGGCGCAATATCCATTGAAAGCTTTACCCCAGCCGTTAAGGAACTCGCAGGTGCTGTATGCATTTGGAGACCGCTGGTTCCAAGTCAGGATGGATTTGCTTCTGAAGGAATAGATTTTTTGAAAAATTGGGCATCAGAATAAGCGTATAAATTTGAAAAATATGAGTGACAAAAAAATTAACATAGCTATTGTTGGATTGGGTTTCGGAGCAGAATTCATTCCAATATATCAGAAGCATCCAAATGCCAATATGTATGCCATTTGTCAGCGCACACAAAGTAAACTGTATGAAGTCGGCAATGCTTTTGGTATTGAGAAGAGATATACTTCCTATGATGATTTGCTCAACGACCCTAATGTTGATGCGGTTCACATTAATACGCCTATTCCCAACCATGGGCAACAATCGATTCAGGCATTGAAGGCAGGAAAGCACGTGGCTTGCACCGTACCAATGGCCACTACGGTAGAGGAATGCGAAGAAATAGTCAAATTGGTGATGGAAACCGGTTTGACCTACATCATGATGGAGACGGTCGTTTATGCTCGGGAGTTTCTTTACATGAAAGAACTTTATGAAAAAGGGGAACTTGGAAAGGTTCAGTTTCTCAAAGCCAGTCATCAGCAGGATATGGATGGGTGGCCTGACTACTGGCCTGGACTTCCACCCATGCACTATGCTACGCACTGTGTGGGACCAGTACTGGGACTCACAAGATCTGATGCGGCGTATGTTTCCTGCTTCCCATCCGGAACGATTCGTGAAGACTTACACAAGCATTACAATTCACCATATGCGGTGGAAACAGCACATATCAAATTCCATAACTCAGATCTTAGTGCTCAGGTTTATCGGTCATTGTTTGATGTGGCTCGTCAATACAGAGAAAGCTTTGAGGTGTATGGAGATAAAAAAGCAGTGGAGTGGCCATTGGTCGAGGGGAAACCATTGGTCGTGCATACCGCAAAAAAGCCTGAGCCGGAAATTCCACAGGAAGTTGAATGCCCTGATTTCGCAAAACTTCTTCCAAAAGAAATTCAACCATTTACTACCGGCGGGGTTTATGATTCAGATGACAATCAGCACCTTTCGTTTACGCAGGGAGCAGGTCATGGCGGATCACATCCTCATTTAGTACACGAGTTTGTGGATGCATTGGTGAATGATCGTCAGCCTTATCCGAATGCCAAACAATCGGCCAACATAACTTGCGTTGGTATTCTTGCTCATGAGTCCGCTCAAAAAGGAGGTGAGATTATTAAGTTACCTGACTTTACTCTGTCAACTTAAGATTGCTTACACCTATCTTCTCACATGGTATTCCTAGTTGGTGAAAAATGCTATGCTGTGCGGCTGACTTGGCGGGAGTAATTATGTAAGCTGATATCACAATATATCAAATTTCTACTCGAAAGCATCATTTTGATTGTGCCTTGTGTTCTACCCTTAGAAATGAGCGGACTATGACACGAATTACGGGCGAGGAGATTCAAGAATTGAATTGCGTTTCTGTCTGCAGTGCCAATATTTCATGGGGTCATATAGGCATTATCTTATAACGTATAATATGATTCCAGAGATGATATGTTGTACCTTGTAAAATCACGGATAGTTATCAGTTTGTAAGCGCTATTAAGCATTAGATGACAAGCAGTTTGATGATAAGTGTCGAGCAAGACTAAAAGAAAAGTCGATATGAAGCTGTATGTCAAGTATATGGTCAGTTTGAGATGCAAATTGATGGTAAAGGAAGAATTGAAGAAAATAGGTTTGGAATATACCGTTGTGGATTTGGGCACGGTAGATATATTAGAAGACATCACTTCAGATCAAAGAAAACTGCTAAAAGAGAACCTTTTAAAAATCGGGTTGGAATTGTTGGATGATAAGAAAAGCATTCTGATAGAAAAAATAAAGCAGGTGGTAATTGAATTCATTCATTATTCGGATGAATTGCCCAAAGTAAATTATTCGGACCACATCAGTGAAAAACTGAACCTTGACTATACCTATTTGGCCAACACATTCTCAGAGGTAAAAGGTATCACAATACAGCAATATATCCTTTTGCACAAAATAGAAAGAGTAAAGGAGCTGCTCATCTACGATGAGTTGAACTTGACAGAAATAGCTTATAAAATGCACTATAGTAGTGTTGCTCATTTGTCCAACCAATTCAAGAAATTAACAGGTCTGACGCCCACATTCTACAAACGGCTAAAAGAAAAGCGTAAAGGAAATCTCGAAGATCTTTAGGTTTAACCAACCACTATTTGGACTCGCTTATCCTTTAGTTGGCAGCAATTACTGTTGGCCATAACATGAGATAATGTCAGGTGTTTATGCTAGGGTACACTCTTAAGCTACTGGCTATTTTCTTTTGTGTTATGGAATACTGTTATTTGTTTATTCTGACATTGGTTATAGTACTGGCTTTGTCACCGACGATAATCTCTTGCGAAGGAAATTGGCTAACCTGAGATATGTGTAACAATGGCTTGCCGTAGTGTAAGGCTTATTCCCCTCAAGGTCCTGACATTTGTAAAAAGGAAAGATCTGCTCTAACGAGAATGTTTCCTTAGAAACTCAAATCCAAGAAAATGTCAAAAGGTAAGGAAGGAAAACCCAAATCAGATAAAAAGGTAGCGGTCAAAAGTCTGAAAGAAAAAAGAGCTGATAAGGCTGCCAAGAAGGCAGAGAAAAAGAGAAGAGATTCCTAAATCTAATAAAGATTATATACAAATATGGAGGAACTGAAGCCTTTAAAGAGCTATCTCTTAACACACATGATTGACTATATTCCAAAATCAACCATCACGAGATATATTATAAGTAAAGAAACTGGGAATGTGACCATCTCTGCTTATGATAAAGGAGAAATTTTGAAAGCAAAGGTTTTGGCTTTTGACAAACTGATCCACATCATAGATGGTGCCGCAGAAGTAATTATTGATGATAAGACAACTCACTTAAAAGCGGGTCAAATCATGCTCATTCCGGCTCACTCCCCAAATACAATTAGAGCAAATCAACGGTTCAAAATGTTATCAACCGTTATCAAAAGTGGATACGAAGAAGTCAATATCTAATCATAATTTAAGTCGATGCGAAAAGAGCAAGCTGCTAAATATACAACTGGTGAAATTGTGCATGCCATAAAGAATCCAGATGAGAGATTAATGGTCCGACGGTATGTTAGCAGGGTTTATTACTGTCAAGTTCTGGATAATCCCAATCGCAGGGAGGTTGTATTGTTCGAACGAGAGATAATAGATAGGGAGCAGCACCAATGAACGAAGTAAATATGAAAAATAAAGCGATAGTATATGCTGAAGCACTATTCGGCGAAAATGATGGAAAGGTTGCCAATGGGTTGGTTAGGAATTCAGATAAGTATGAGATATTAGGGGTTATAGATAGTACAAAAGCAGGAAAGGATACTGGTGAATTGCTTGATGGTCAAGCTAATGGGATACTCATATTTCCGACTATCGATATAGCGCTCAATATATTGACTGAACAACCGGACCATTTCATCTATGGAATTGCTCCTACTCATCTTATTTTAAGTGAGGAAGAACGTGAGGTGTTCTTTGAAGCTATGAAAAACGGCATGAATATCATCAATGGGTTACCAGAATTTTTCTCTGATGATCTGGAGTTTAAAGTTTTTGCGGCCAAATATGGAGTAACCATCACTGACGTAAGAAAGCCTTTGTCGAGGAACCTTTTACCCCATTTTACAGGGAAGATTAGTCAGGTTCAAACTCCGTTAATTGCCGTAATGGGCACGGACTGTGCGATTGGAAAACGAACTACCGCTCAACGACTAGTAAGAGCGCTACGAGAAGAAGGTTTGATTGTGGCTTTTATTGCCACTGGACAAACAGGACTGCTGCAAGGAGCCAAATATGGGACGGCCATTGATGTGTTGAGCTCAGGTCATGCCTCAGGAGCAGTTGAACATGCGATTCTTACGGCGGAAGAGACTGAGAAGCCCGATATCATCATCGTAGAAGGGCAAGGCTCCTTGGGGTATCCATCTTACACCTCCTCAGCCGCAATTTTAAAAGGGGCTCTTCCGGATGCTGTTATCATTCAACATGCCCCCAAAAGATTGAATTATTGCACCTATCCAGATATACCGCTTAAATCTCTTCAGTCAGAAATAGATTTGATCGAGGAATTTTGTGGTACTCAGGTAATTGGCATTACGATCAATCACGAGAATATGTCCGATTCTGAATTGGACTTTGTAATCACAGAGTACGAGGAAACCTATCAATTGCCGGTTACCGATGTTTTAAAAAAGGGCTGTGATAAACTTCTGGATAATCTGGATGTCTTCTTTCCGAATCGATCCACAGCAGCGATTACCTAAAAAAATAGATTATGAAATTGAGAAGCTGGCGAGAAATTCGAGTTATGATGAAATGGAGGTTTCCAAATCTCACAGACTCAGACTTTGAGGTGCACACGGGAGATAAAGAAGAAATGCTCGATCGGTTAGCAAGCAAAATACAGAAGACAAGAGTCGAACTGGAATCCCTTTTCGCTGAGCTTCAGAAATGCTAATTTGGTAGAAATCGGGATGATTCTACCTTGCAAAATGCTACGGTTACTTTCCGATACAGAAAGTAAACCAAATTATTAACTTATTGAAATACAATAGATTATAGGCATCCAGTGAGGTATAAGTAACAGAATAGTAACAAAACAATGTAAAATTTTTTCTTTTAAAGCGAGAAAGGCTTCTTTTTGACCTGTGTTATTGTTCAGTTCTTATTGGAGTATATTGCCATTATCTCTAAAGGTTTCACAGCCCCTGTTGGTGTTATTTCCAACAGGTATTTACTATTAGCCACTTATTTCCATGTAACGAATTAAGAATGAATGGACGAAATTCGCATTTGTCATGAATGAAGAAAGTGTTTTGTTTCCATTGAAATGGAGCTTCTTACAGTTTTTTCGATGTAGGGTAGAAATGATGTAGCAATGTAAAAGACTGAGATACTTTTAGGATCTGAAGGAACACTAAATGATTTAGCATTTTATCAGGATTTAAATATTTTCTGAATGGACGTCTTATTAGAAGATTGAATCTTAATAAAGTACAATCCTGGTTTCAAATGGGTCAAATCAATTCTTTCATTCCAATATCTTTTCGAACCGTTATTTTTTTTAGAATACACATTTCGACCTGTTTTGTCAATAATATCCATTCTGGTCTTGGTATGATCTATTACCTGAACCGTGATATTAAGTACGTCTACAATCGGGTTGGGCCATATCTGTTGAGATTTATTTTCGGCATTGAGAGGTTCTTCAGGCTCTTCGAATTTTACGAAGGTGATTTCTTCAGACGAAGTGGCACAACCGGAAGCTAGGCTCACTTCAACATGGTAGTTCCCAGACGATAAGCATATGAAACTTTCAGAATTTTCGCCCTCAATGGGTTGGCCATTATGATACCATTGATATGATAATGCATATGAATGATCGGCTGTTAGCAATGAGTCAGATTGATTAATGATTGGTGACTCCTCAGCTAGGTTAGGGTTGTTGTAAAAATAAAAGCCTAGACTAGAACAGGTATGAAGCGAAGTATCTTCACAATTATTGAAGTAATTATTGATCTGTGTCGTAGAATCCTGATCAGTTTCACTTATAGTAAAGACCAAGGTGTCTTTCGTATTTAACTCAACATATACTAGGCCATTTTTATGTATCCAATGATAATTGGACGTATCCGCTATTGTTAATGTCAAGGTGGGGTTATGAATAGGTAAGTTAGAGCATTTATTTGCTGGATCTGTAGTAGTCAAAGTAGCGATTTTTTTTGTTGCATTGGTATTATTGAAATTCCACATTTCATTGATATTGAAAGCTGGCTTGCAATCACTATCCACTCTGAATCCATGCAAATTGTACGTGGTACACAAGCCATATGCAAGACATTTGTCCTTAGATGGAGGAGTAACGATTACTTTTACAGTATCAGTACCCAGTGTTCCTGTAAAACTCGATTTTGCGTTATCAGTTTTATGGGTTGGGGAGCACTGTGAATGACCATCAAAAGAAATTAGGATTAAACATATCATCGATATTGTCAGCTGTAAAAGTCCTTTCTTCATTAAAGGTTTACTCAAAAACCAGTTACTAATTCTATACATATTTAGATTATTTCGATGTTTAAATTGAAAGATATTCTATCTAATAGATTGACGCATCATACAATGCAATAATTTGCATATTCAACAATTTGGATCCATCAATAACTCCATTCGTAAGCAATGGGCCAATTTTTGGATCCTCTAGGTTGAATTCAAATGCCCATGAATCACCCATCTTCAATCCGTCCCATTTCAAACCAGGTAGACTAGCTTGTAATTTGTTGTTGAATTTTAAAACAACAGGTGAGGCTGTGACAGGATCAACTTTTAATGATAAGAAGCTAGCATTGTTCTGTATTTGTATCCCATCGGCAACTACAAGCTGGACTATCACACTTGTAAAAGTTAATTTTTTAAATGCTGATACCTTAACACTCGGGATCATCATGTTCAAGTTCTGATCCGTTATTTTGGATCCTCCAGTCGTATTACCCTGCATCAAAAAGGATTGCCAAGAGCTCCCTTGAGCGTTGCAATCGACAAACAATCCTCCGGGCAGCGGCTGACTAGATAAAGCTGTCTTAACTTTATTTTGGAAATCCTCAGGGCCGCAAAGTGCCGTGTACTTGATTGTGATGATGACGTCCGAAATTTGATCAAAATCAAAGAAATTGGATTCTTTGGGCATAGAAAGGATCCAGTTTGAAACTGCTCCTGTATTTTCAAATGGAAGGTACCGAGGATCATTAAAATCTAGTTGAAACACTCCAGGGTCATTCACACCGGTTGAAATGGCAATACTCTGATCCGGATGAGCCCAATTGACCCTCATTCCAGTCGTTGGACTTGGCTTTGTGTTTGGCTTGTTCAGCAATGTTTTGACATTATCAATGCTTGGCTGATTGGTTGCTCCTTGGTCATTATTTCCAGTTACTATACAATTCCAATTTTGAGTTAGTGTTGCCTTTAGGTTTTGATAAGGCCCCAGAACCACTGGAACCGAAATAGCAAGCGAGCTGATTTTACGTGCGTAATGACCTGGATAGTCATAGTCAAACATTGACTCATTAAATGTAAAGGAGCATTTACCGGTTGATTTTAATGCCAATAATGCCTCAGGACTTGTCATAGCCAAGGAAACTGTTTTTTCTATTTCTAACCTTCGTTGATTACCTTCCCGATAAGCAGCATCAAGATTATTGAGAGCAAGACGTAGACCTTGACCTGCAGTGAGGCCTTTGTAAAGATTATTCCAGTAATCAAAATTCACAAAGGCCTTTTCAGAATCTAATTCGAATTGATAACATGCTTCTGCCTGCTGAGCGGCTTTCACAGCTAGATTATAGGTTTGATAATAGGTTGACCCTAATTGACCAACCATCCACTGGTAAAGTTCCTGATTGGTAAACTTGTCCTTTAGGTAAGCGGTCATTTCGTCGTTCTGAGTAATAGCCAATTGCTGACTTTCCATATCTTGCTGAGCACCCTCTAATCTAGATTTGGTTGCTTCGATTTGAGCATTAATGTTGGCAATTTGTTCTTGTGCTAATTCCTGTTGGTACACCCATTCCTGATTTCGTCTGTCATACCCACCCATTGTGAGTGCCAATTGCGCAACATAACTGCTTATTTGCGCTCCAATACCAAATACTCCCGCTGCTGCCATTAGAGAACTTCCCAATTGCTCTCCTCCATAAGTCATCGCAAAAGGAGATCCGGCTTGAGGAACAGCATATCCAATAGAGGATGCGGTTTGCGTGATGCTTGACAGCACATTGAATTCCATGGCCATTGTAGATGCACCAATATTTGTAATTTCATAATCACTTAATCCACCACTTATCAAGTTGGTGTAGTAGGACAATTGTATTTCAGCACTTTTTAAGTTGGCATTAAGTGAATCAATAGAGGATTGAATTTCAGAAATCGAGCTTTGTTTTATTTGCAGAATCTTTTGTAAGGTTTGAGCCTGTTGAGAACTTTGAAGCATTGATAACCCTTCGGCATCTCCACGTTCTAATGCAGATTGTAACGCATTTCCTAAATCGATGACTATATCACAAAGCCTGGTCGCTTTTTCAAGTGAAGAACTATATCTGAAATAAGGCAGATCAATATTGCCATTCAGTTTGTTTAATACACTGTTTATGTTACCTCCTGCCTTAACTAGATCTAATGGGTTAATTGGTGGTTGAAACAATGGGAGTTGCTGAAAGACACCATCAATATTTTCAGACTTATTGATTTTACCTATCCTATCTTCAACGGTATCCCAAAGGGCCAATAAATTATCGTTTTCGGGCACTTTGAAATAGACCGGTAAATCATTGAAGGCATAGTCCAAGGCCGAGGGACTAACCCCACTATGTGACGGAAACAATTCCAGATCAATCAAAAAGGGCGGGATTCCTGATGGGTATGCCTGAAGGATATCGTTGAACGTCAATTCATTATTATTTGAATCACATTCTCCAACCATAGTTGGACGAGAGCCCAATAGATCATTGGCGTATTGGTAAATCATGTAAGCAGCAGTGATGGACTCACGAGTATCTTGAGTAAAAAGTTGATCGCCCCATGCTATTAGATTATTCACATATTGCATGAAAGTAGCCTTCTCATGCGCACCTATTCTGAGTCGAGCAATGGTAAATGGATCAAATGGGCGATTTTGATAACTCTGTACCGCTTGGGTATTATTAAAGATGCCAATAAGAGATTCTAGAGTATGGTTCCTAAAGGGAAAAAACTGCCAACAATTGGCCGCTGCACAACTTAATTGATTGTTAATTAATATGTTAGCAATCATTATATTCTGAGTTGCCGGTATGGTCGGTTGTAAAAAATCTAATGAAGTAGAAGGTTTAAACGCCAGATTTACCGAGCCATCCTGATCCAGGATCGGGGAGGAATCTATTTTGGTATTCTGAAGCAAGCCGACGAGAGCACTAGTTTGCGCATCTGTTAGCCCTATCTGTTGTTGTATTATTTCGCTAGTCGCTGGATCCGATTGTTCTTGACAACTTAGCAGTAGTCCTTGTAATAATTGTGACTGCTGGCCGGTAATAGTAGGGGTAACAAATCCTAAATCAGTTTCTGAATTAAAACTTGGATTTACAATGAATTTGGAATCCAAAATGGTGAAGGACTTAATACCATTGACAGGATTCTGAAGTTTGCTGATGATGCTAGCGGCATCAGTTTTGGAAATTTGTTCCTCAGTCTGATCATGTAATAAGTCGGCAGTTACTCCTCCAAAAGAAGGAACAGTTGGATTGAAAATATATTGTAACCAGATTTGAGCAACTTGAAATTGTTGTTGTGTGCTCAAGGTATAGGCTACCAAGGTTGGAATGCTATAGAATATTTCCCAGAAGTATTGACTGTACAGACCATCCACGTCAAAATCCGCTTGAGTTGCATCCAGGGAGACTGGCATTTCAATGTTGGATGAGGGGTCAAATCTAAAAAACGATTTATTAGGAATTACAGGGATTTGTTGGGATGGAAGACTTAGCAGTAATGGTACACCACCTGCAAATAAGGATTGATTGAGATTGCTAATGGCACTGGTTGAAAGACGAGTAACCTTAAATATTAAATCTCCAATGGCTACCACTTTGTTTTTATTGGAATAATTTAAAGTGATGGGTAAAGGAGCACTAATTAGTGTTTGATAGACACTTGCAATCTGATTCACAGATAAAGCTATCGGATCACCTTGGGCATCTTTTACATCTGATAACCAGTTTTCAACATTATTGTAGGTAAGAATATAAGGTTTTTGCGTGATTCTACCATTTTCATCTAGTAAAAGTGCTTCCTTACCTTGTAGTGCTGCAAAGATTGCTGTTGATATGTCTAGATCAATTTTTTCTGCGATGAAACTGTCTTTGAAGAGAATAGGCCCATTGACCAGACATGAATAGATAGGATTGTAAAGACCTGGATCAATTCCGGTGATTAGTTTAAGAATACCAATTACATCTGAATAGAGAGTGTCTGATTCGTTGAGCACCCCATCAGTGATAATGCCTTTACTACTAAGCTGATCGTAAATATTTTTTGATATATCTTCTGTAATATCCGTGTAACCCGTGGCAAAAGAAGGGCTGACTAAAGGTGCACTAAGGCTGATTCCATCTGAGAAGGAAGAGAAATTTTGTGAGTTGGATAAGTAAAGTAAAAACGACTCATCATCCAAAAATGTCAAAAACCAACCGGGTTGGCCATCTACAGGTATTACCTCTGAGTAATACTTACTGAGTGTATCGAACAAACTTGTCGCACTAATGCTACTATTAATGACTGCTAAAATCGATTGATATTGTGCGGGCCCAAATGAATCGAAAACAGACAATCCTTCTAAGGCTTGATACAGGTTGAGAGAGTCTAGGGCTGAAGGGTCAACATTGCCGTCGACATCAACCACCGGAGGAGAGGTCTTTTGCAGAGCGTCGCAAATAGCCTGACTTTGTTCAATTGTGATTCCATTTACGGCAAATGCTTGGCAGGTACGACTGTTGGGGTTTAACAAGCTAACCCCGTTGGAGTTCAAATCAGGATTGGAGGCTCTAATATCGATCCGGCTATCAGTTATGACTTTAGAACTAGATGTTACCAATAGGGTACTCCCATTACTAGTAATTCCGGCCCTTAGGCCTGGTTTGTAATTTGTCTGATAGGAATCGGTGAGTATCAGTTCTTCATTATTTACCAATACATCGTCCTTCAGCGTAAAATTTAAGACTGTGTTAGGCTGTAGGTTTATTTCGCCGCTTAATTGCCCGTGTATCAGTCTGAAATTGTTCTCTTCTTGTTGATTTAGGTTCTTCCAAAAATTTTCTGCCACAGGATCGATAGGTTCTGGAACGATATATGACGAATCATCCAATTTGCCTACTGCATTCAAATTTGGCCCCCACATTACTACCAGTTTTTCTGGACTATTGACATTGGTACCTGAATAGTTTTCCTTTGTGATTCGTATTGCCCTTACATTGTTCCAAAGACTATTTTTAAAGTCGTACAACCCATCGAATAAAGGATCATCTAAGGGAGTTTTTTTATCCTTATAAGCATCTGAGTTGTAATAAATGGTGTTTTTATTGACTAGTACTTGAGGTTGTACCCACTTTCCATTTATATCGATAAATGAGTACATCACTGAAGCGGTTGCAGAAGTAACATAATTTGTATTGATGTCTGAATCTTTTGCACCTGTGACCGTTGAGCTGTTGTTATTGTGAATTTCTACCCAAAAAAGAAACTGTCGGTTAAAAGCATAAACCAGACTACCGGTATCTGCATTTACGGTAATATCAATTTTCTCCCAAGCAGTCCATGGCTCTCCATCTGGTCTATAGCAATAGTAAAAAGTATAAGGCGATGTTTTAGTCCTACCCAATAAATAGAGGACTACCTGATTTCCAACCTTTGTGTAATGAGAATCTACGACTTGAATATCTGAGATTTCTCCAAATCCCTGCATATAAGTGACGTAGGCATTCTCAACATTCGCATTTTGTCCATTTTGATTAGCAGAATTGATGAAGGAATTGTCAGAACTTGATGGCGAAATATTTGTTTGCTGCAAAGTTTGCGCAAGGGATTTGAATTGTGGTGTTGTCAATTGCTGTAACCCAGGAATCATATAGTTTTCTGGATAGAGAAAAATTTCACGATTGGCTTGCCATACCCTGTAATTTAACATCCATTCCCACCATCGGGAGCCAATGTCTAAGAGGTCAGTGACTCCAGGCTCCAGCATCAGTCTACATCTCTGCAGATAGAGTTGAGCAGCCGCGGTTGCTTCGACGATGTAAGAGGTTTCCGCGTCAGCACCTATTTCTACATTGGTCAGCAAGTATTCATATACATTTTGATTGCTCTGGATACTTGAATCCATCGTATTCAGAAAAGACAATACCATTGATAGCATGGCATCTCTTTGTTTTATGGCCAGATTACCTGTTAGGGTATTTGAAATTTGTCTCCAATCCGATCCGTACATGGATGCCGATACCGATAGGAGATTATCGGAAGTGTTCTTATAGGTTGTCCAGTTTTGATCTGTAGATGCTAATCCCGCAAGAGAAACAATCGAGCTCATAAGGCCTGTATCTGCTCCTAGAGAGGACATGATATTGAAACATGTTTGCAGCTTGATTAGCAGATCGGGAATTTGGTTTAAAGAGCTTATGTCAAACAGTGACATAAGCTCTTTAATTGACTCAGAATCCCAACCTGTGGCGTCATTCAAGAGGATTAAAATCTTTTCTTCATTGTTGATCGGATTCTTCCATGGAGTAGGGGGTAACAAGTCGATGGCGTCCACCAATTTTTGTTGCTGATCCCCATAGTTAGTCATTAGCTTGTTTATCGTGTAGATACTATTAATTGCACTTAGGGCTGGAGCGGCAAGCATCTTTTTCGCATCTAATTGATAGACTGCCGGTTGATCCTTCATGCTATCAATCATTCGAGTCGATAGTTTCAGTGTTTGATACAACAGCAACCAGCGAGAGATTATATTGAGTGTAGATTCAACAAAAGCCAATTTCTTTTTGTCTAGAAAGGAAGCTTCCCATTTTACACTTTTTTCACCAGGTTGTGACATAATCATTTCCATGATGGCGTTGATTATCTCCTGATCCACTCCAAACAAAGTTGCTATTTGGCTGCAGATCGCATCACTTTTTGTACTTGGATCGGCACTGGTCAGCGTGGTAATCAGATTGGATTGCCATTCGGGGACTTGTGAAGCATCATAAGGCGTGTTAACATAAATTGTAGAGTGATTGTTGACTATATAGTCTAGATCATAAACACTTGCTCCAGTCTTATCAAGAGCCTCTGCCAAAGTGATTAAATCACTGATTTCTTCAAGTGTCGGATTTGTTAGTTTGCTTGGATTGATAAGTTTCACCAACACCACATAGGATTGCATTGGCAATTGCAATGAATTAAGGATTAGAACATGCCGATATAATGAAGATATCGTATCCACATCGAGAGAAACTTGGTTTTTTCCGAATAACAAATTTCCCAGTGAATTCGCATCCTGTAATCCAATTCCCAAACCTGGAAGAATTCTGCTGATGGCACTTACATTGTCATTGGTACTTGCATTAGACGTCCAGGGCAATGGTGAAGTTTCGTAGGTTGGATTCAGCTTGTTATCCTTTGGATGATAGATTCCAAATTGAGCAACGAGAGCCGGAGAGTTAAAAAGTAGATCAAACGCAGAATTGGTGCCATATGTTTTAATCGGCCCGAGTAGTGTAGCTGCGTTTTCTAGACTGGTTGAGAGGGATGTAGCCAGTCCATTGAGTTGAGACAAGATTTCCAGGTTGGCGTTATTAATAACTGGTGCCTTATAGCCACCCTGCGCACTCCTTAACACCCAATCTAACGTTGAAATGGTTATACCACTGGTTAAGGACAATCGAAATATTCTGTTGATTTGATCGAGCGCATTCAGCGGAATTGGATTAGGTGTTATCGTCCCGTTTTCAGTGTTCAGGTATTTGCTATTGGGAATCCCTTGATTAATGAAAAAATTGACCTGCAATCCGGCTTTCTGTTCTTCAATACTTAGATCCTGATTCAATAGATCGAGCAGGTCTTCAAAGTTTATTTGCAATCGATTAGTAAACACATCTGGGACGGACAATTTGGTGCTTGCTGTAACATTGTAAAATTTCTTAATGGCATCTTCAGTGGCATTAGCAGTCGTCACAATTGATTGCTGCTCTGGTGACAATCCAAGGTCTACTGCTGCGGCAATGTTAGGATCTACTTGCCAGGCTGAAAATACCGCTGAGAGGTTAGTATCAGTGTTGCCAATCAGGCCCTTTATTTGAGCCAATGGAACATTAAAAGGTAACAGGCTTGGATAGTCAATGTCATTGGCCATTTGTTGTAAAACATAATCCTGCTGTTGTTCTTTAGTTGCTGGGGAGGGAGGTACCCCTGGAACGTTTTGGATCAAATAATTAAGCAGAACTTCATTTACGATTTGAATCGTAGGAACTAGGCTATTGGTATTGGAGCAGGTAAGTGGAATATTGGCAATATCAGGCCTCCTTGTACTAAATAAGAACTCCTTTGATATGTTATTGGGCTTGACCACATAATCCTCAATTATCCTAAGTAAATCAACCAAGTAAGCGGCAGGGCCAAAAATCGAATTACACTCTTCGCATTCACAATAGTCTATTGAACCAAACAAGTCTGAGTAACTAGGAAGATTTTCGAATGCCTCACTTACTTCAGGGTTGAGGACTCCATAAGATGAATTGCGAAAAACAGGGGATGCAACTGTCCCTCGGACAGAGGCCCACAAATGCATAGAATTAGTTCGGGCCGTATTAGCATTTTTATGCAACCCAAGTGCTTCTTTTTTGGTGAGGCCGAGCTTATCAGCATATTGTTTCACGAAAAGGCTAGGGGGTGTTTTTGCTATGTGATTGGCTGAAACGAATCCACTTTCTTTCAATT
Source organism: Cyclobacteriaceae bacterium (assembly GCA_049115695.1). Classification (GTDB taxonomy): domain Bacteria; phylum Bacteroidota; class Bacteroidia; order Cytophagales; family Cyclobacteriaceae; genus JAGDZR01. The sequence continues at coordinate 374,237 of JAGDZR010000012.1, forward strand.
TCTTAGCCAACTCCGCATCAGGATGCACTTTTAACAAACGATGATAAGTTTTTAAGTGGTCGATCACCTCTGTGGCTGCTTCATGACTTGAGCCATTGGATTTGATTTCGGTTAGGAGAGAATTAACCGCTTTATGATCATGAAATTGGAAATTTGAAACCTCAAAGTCTGGATTGTTTTTATAAAAATTTATAAGGGCCTTGTCATCAATCGGAGTTCTAGTTTGCATATTCTCTTGAGTTTTGGTCGTTTAATTCGATTTGAGTTTTGTCTTTCATATTATCTAAAAGGGTCAAAATAGACCGCTTTTTTCGTCGCTTTGGTATATCTGTCAATTTCATCCTGAAACCTCGTTTGCAAGTCTGTATCGATTTGCATCATGCTCGAACTTGCCCTTTCAGCGGAAATTGCTTGCCTGGATGGAGCCGGCTCCACATTGTAAAAATTGGAGTGATTAGCGGCAGACATTTGATGAATTAATTCATGTTGACCAAATACTGATTTGTTTTTGCTCCCTCTACTAAACAGCCACAAATTGGCTGGGTTTAAAGCTTGACTTGGAGCCAGACTTTTGTATTCGGCGTGATGAATTTCTGGGGGTTTTCCTAGTTGCATATAATTGAATTCTATACCGTACTGTTCTTTTATCAGGCCTGTAAAATGCCCCCGAGCCATCTTGTACAGTTTAAGTGCGTCATAATTACCTGGATTACGAATTTTGCCTAGTGAGTCTGTCCATAGATCCGCTAGAACAGGATTATGCGCAAAATTTAGAATTTTGTATTTGTCAAACTCACCCACAAATTGCTTGTAAACTGGAGAACTATAGACACTGAGTCCTGCGGTGACTTCTACTTCCATTTTTTGCGCAATAGACTGCATGGTGGCTATTTCCGTAGTGGTTAGGTATCTAAAAGCCGTATCCATTTGTGTTGCCATTTGGGCCACAGCCTTTTTTCCATAAAATGCTTCCAATTGGGCACGGGTGTCACCAGTTGGGTCAATGTAGGAGGTGGGGTCATTTGTTACATATGTGTACAAATTCAAACCATGATGTGGCCCGGATGGATCAGCACTTATCCATCTGCCCAACCAAGGTGAATAATAGCGGTCACCGTAATAATATAGTCCAGTACTATCGTCCCGTTCCTTACCCGTGTAACGGTAATTCTTAAGACCTACAACATTCTCATCTTCCCCAGCAATGATTGCTGTGCCGCCGTAAGGAAAATATTCCTCATAACTGATAAGATTGGCTTTTAGATCATATTCGAGGGAAATAGATCTCTGGTCATTTGTTAGCTGAAAACGAATTTCTCGGTTACTTCCTGTTGGTGAATCTCCTTTGATCCAAGAGTGGACAATAGCCCTACATTCGAACCCATCTTTTACCCGGACAGTATTCATATGTAGGATTTCGGTTCCGTCTACGTCGTAGAGTTTTTTTTGTTCAAAAGCTCCGAAATAGACTTTTTCTTCTAACTGCGTGCCTTTCGAGGTTGTGATCTCCGTTGTTGTTCTAGTACGACGCTTATTCAGATCATATATATAGTAGTCACATTCACTGTTTTCCCCCTGACGCTTTATTGATTCAGTGCTAAGGAGATTTTCACAATAATCATACGAAAGCCCAACTTTACCATTGATTTCAATCTCAGACATATTACCAGAGGCATCATATTTAAGTCCTGAAAGATGATTTGAATTGGGGTTTACAGGAGTGCTCATACTCCATTTTATTGTTGATACATGTTCCTTATTTATCAGGTTGCCTGAATCATCATAGCTGTAAATCTCTTGGTATGAGTCTGGCTCTTTCGTCTGATTGTCCGAGGGGAGTTGGTTGAATTTGCATTGTTTGAAGTCACCATCCTTGGTATTATTCTTATAGGTATCTTCAGTGATATCTGGATGTTGATTTCCGTTCGACTTGGTTAATCGATAAAGTGCATCGTATGAGTAGTCAAAAAGAGGATCAATTTTGTTGTCTTTTGGAAAGACTATTTCAGATGTGTAATTCCGCACTCGCGTAACATTTCCGACTGGATCGTAGGCATACAATTGGTTTTGAACTGTTCCTTGAGAATTTAAGTCTTTGGTGCTGATCAGCTTTTCCAAACGAAGTGTAGCCGGTTCATACTGGTAAACTGTAGTGATGTCATTTCCATACTGTATGCTGGTTCTCTGTAGCTTAGCATCATATTCAATTTGGTTAATGATTTTCTGTTCTTTGCTTTCATCAAAGCAAATGCCGACTTGATTTAATAGGCCGAGTTGATTGTAGCCATTTTGGGTGATAGAACCGTCATGGGTTTTTTCAGAGATGAGTAGACGTAGTGCATTGAACGAATATTGGTTGGCATAAATCTCACTATCAAGTTTAGGTTTAGGGCCTGAATTCCACAGTTTCGGCGTGGGAGGAAGGAGGCAATTCCATGAAATAGGAGACATGTAGTCTTTTACTAGTTGACGTGAATTTTCGAGTACATCATTTTGTAAGCCATATTGACTATTAATCAGGACACCTGATAGGTCATAAGTTTTCCACACATTGCCCCGCAAATTGTTTACTGTCGGGGCGGACTTAGACTCACCATACACTTGTACTTCCGCCACATTGAAATCGGCAAATGAAGGAATAGGAACATCTTGCTTGATCTCCTTCATTTGCAGAGCAACACGTCTCTGCAGGCGATCATAAGAAATAAACTGACAATAATTTCTTGGGCTAAGCGACCATAGCTGTTTACCGAAAATGTTGAACAAATGCTTTTCCAATCCCGCATCTACGCTGTTTATGATGGTGGGTTCTTTTTGACCCATCGCATATGAATACTTGAAGTTAAAGTACTCGCTTCCCTTGCTTTGATTGTCGTAGTAGAGGCGGGGATCAGTTTTGATAATAGGGCGACCCTGAATATCATAAGCATGATAAGCTACCAGACAATTTTGTTTTAGTAGGTCCAATACTTTTAAACTGAATTGTTGGTAAGGATTATCCAGTTGCAGCTTAAACCCTTTCGCGTAGGGTTGGAATTTGTCCGTCACCCAGGCTTTACTTTTAGTATTGTTATACGCTATTAAATAGCCCTTTTTGATGAGCTCCTCGAAAAGTTGCCTAGAAGTAATATTTCCTGTGACAATGCCTGAAAAGAAACCTTGATCTACACTTCCGAGGTTATTTTGTATGGTTCTTATTTTGTTGCCAATGTTGTCTAGAATGAATATTGTAGGCGTATTGTAGAATTTGGATGCCTTATCTAACGCATCCTTTTCATCAATTTGAGCCTGAGTTGGTTTATCTATCTTGGGGAAGTTCTTCATGAAATTGATGAAGTACACTGAGTCAATCACTGTGTCGTTTTCATCGAAGTGTTTTTGCTCCCAAGGAGAAAATTCTATTCTTGAAAAGAATCCTTTTGGTGTATCAATTCGGATAACTCTGAGGAGAGGGTCATAGTGTGTGATTTTCGGAGGAGGAACGAGTTTTAAGTCAGTAATTTCTTCCTGCCTTTCAAAACTAGGAGTGTTACTGAAATACTGTAAGTATTGTTCGCATGGTTTGCCTTTGTTGTTATAGACCGTTCTTCCAGACACCAAGTAGCGTTCGGTTGTAAACGTTTCAATGGGTTTTCTCTTTTTTCCAGGATTTAATTTCCCATTTTCATCGCGAACGTATGCCAACCCCGGATCTGCTTTGGTTTTTTGCTCAAGTATTCTACCAAATCCATCGGAGTAGTTTATCACTGTTTTGCAAGCAAACTTTGTTTTCTTATCTAACCTGAGGTAATAGTCATCTCTTTTCAGTTCGATGGAAAATGCCGGTTGCTTTTGGTGGACCCATGCCAATTGATCATAATAATAAAAGCTAGAAGCTCCTTGAAGGTACTTCTCAGAATCGGTCAAAACTTTTTTAAAGGTCACATCGTTGTGCTGAATGTATTCTTTTGGCTTACCCTTGTAGGGATACAACAACATGCCTCCTGTGGGTTTACCATTTTCAGTTCCAAACAAGCTTGTAGCAATGACCCTTCCTAGAGGGTCGAAAATGGCTTGAGATACCCTACCATTCACATCGATCAGCTGAAATGGCTCAAGTGTGAAATAGTCAATTTCAGCGGTTTCAATATTCTTAATACGGTTCGATTCATCGATATACTGAGTCACTTTCACGACAGAAAAATTATAGGGCTGGTTGTATGCTACTGCCGACTTAGCATATAGGCTAGACATGGGAGATACAAATGAATTCTCAAGTATACTAGGTAAGTAAAATGAGTTCGGTTTACTTGAGTCAAAATAGTACTGGACTAGTCCTTTGTTCCACCAATAGCCGCTCTGCTTATCAAAGAAGTAGCCACCATTATCATGAATAACATCATCGCTAAGCAGAGAACCGAATGCTTTAGAAATGAAATCTTTATTAAATACCGCCGTTTCCTTATGATGCTCCAATGCTCGTGAGGCAATTTGCCCTAATGCTAGACACTTTTTCTGAGACTCATCCCAGTAATAACTTCGTTCCCAAGTCAATTGTCGGGCTTGTACTTTTCCAGGCTCTGATGTGGCTTGATAGGGGATAGGATCGTCAAGCGCGGACTTGATAGTTTCCATTTCAGAGGAGGAGCAATAGTTCTTCCCGTTTATATCAAAACTCAGGACTTCAAATGATTGTGCTTGGTAGGGGATTCCTCGGTATCTATATTCTTCCTTGTCTGATGTGTTGATGTAGTCCAAGCATTGAGCGACGATTTTTAATTCTTTTTGCTCTGCAAAAGGGGTGTTAATTTCACTTCGTCTGGGTAAGTATACGGTACATGATTTTTTCGGCTTACCACAAAGCTTGTCAATCTCAAGAACAAACTCCTGTTGAACCCTCGGATCCGTTTTATTGCGCTCGTAGTGATAGCGGATGCTTTCGCTTTTGTTGACCAGGAATACAGCGTATCGTTCCCCATTAGCAGGTTGGATCAGGTTGACATTATAATTTGATTGATGAACTGTGTACGGAGTGAATTCTTTTACAGAGTCGTCAAGCGCATAAACCTCTTTGCGAATTACTTTGGCATGTAGCGAATTATACGCTTGTAGCCTTGTTTGATTTGATCCTGAGATAATTTTTGAGGAGAACGAGCTTCTGGGGAATTTGTAAGCTGACTTGTCGGCCTTATAAAACTCAGCTTGATACTTTTCCAGAAGCTTTTCATACTCCGAAAGCGGGGCTCCATTGAGATACCAAGTTTTGGTGTAAACAGGAGGGACGAATAATTCCTTGTTTAACTCTTCTACTGGAAAGTCTGGATTTGAATAGCTCTCTTGATAAGATTCAAATGTTTCTGAATCCCAGGATTCGATATAACCAAAACCTAGAAATTGTTTTTGATCAGGATCATAGTACCCATCATGGTATTTATATTTCGAAACGTAGCGTGATTTGGATATCAGGTCATACTGAATCAATTCTTCTACTACTTGAACGGGAAAAGGTAATTTGGTTACCCAAGGGTTGCCGGCCAACTTGTCCTCCAGTACAAATTTGGTGGAGGTGCAATATTTAAAATAATAGGCCAGCCCCATCCCATTATCAATTTTGTTTAGAAGGTAAGGCTTTAATGATTGAACTGATCTGCCATCAGGTAATTTCTGTTTACCTCCTGAAAAACTGTAGTAGTAATGTTTAGGGGTTGGGGCAATTTTGGTAAATACAAGACATGCTGTGCCATTGCCCAGGATATCAGCAAAGGTGACTTGATCAAGTTCGTTGAATGTTTCGGGTAGGGATACGGTGATCGCATCGGAAAAGGAATTGCCTGACTGATTGATGAATATCTCGACCCGATCGGCATACAGGTAAGCGATATCGGTGGTTCCCGAGCCATCAATGTCGGCCAGAAACAGGCGGTTTGAGTCAAAGCTGTTGCCAAAAGCGGGAGCATTGCCAAAGGTTATTTTTTCACCAAATTGTCCATGCCCAAGACAAGGCCAGCATTCTACAGATCCGTTGGTGATTTTGACGCGATGTGAGAGGCCATCACCAAACATATTTGAGAAGGTTACCAGTTCTTTAGAGAAACCTTTTTTTACTATGGGGAAGTCATGATCATATCCGACTGTTCTTGCACTTGTGAACCCCTTTTTTCCTTCAGAGGGGAAATACTCAAGACTATGGAGGTGGGGCAGAAGGGCATCACGTCGACCAGTTGCAGAGAGATCAACCATTTCCACATTGGGATCTGAAATAATAGTCGGATATGAATCAAATGGAACAAATTCGTCCCAATTTCTCTCAAATGTTTGCGTGTAAGAACCAGGAGCGTTCTGGGATTTTACAACAAGGTCTAATCTGCCGTTACCATCGAGATCTGTCAGACTTGATTTACCCCGTTGAATATTTTTGTTGATAGGAAATTCGAAATTCGAGATAGGATGGTTGTATTGACCATTTCCCAGAGGTTCAAGATAAAGACTCATGGTTTCATTGCTCACCAAAAAACCTGGTAAACCTTCACCGTAAAGATCAACGGGCAAGTATTGTTTGGTATTGAGATGACCAGGAATGTTGCCATCTTCACCAATTGAGAGTAACTGGAATTCAGGAGCAATGGGGGCTTGAAAAGTCGAATAATCAAACTGGATAGGAGGGTAAGAAGCTGTAGACCCATCACGAAATCCAGATAGAATAACTTTGGACAGCTTTGACAGTCCTTCTATTACAACTGGCTCATACTTAAGCTGATTTTCGTAAGTGAAAGAGAGTTCCTTCACAACTGTTGAATCAACATTCTCTTCTGGGAAATTATGAGTTAATTGTATGCTATGACATAATCTATAAGTCCGTATTTCAAATCCACTTTTATAGGATGAAAAAGGATCACTTCTAGCTGTCCAACCCGAATCAGATTTTTTTGAGAGCTGATCATAGTTGAAGTTCAGTTCAAAGGCGAAAGCTGTTTTTCCTCGGTCATCTACATAGTTTCCATATTGAATTTTTTGAATGTAGCGATTCGCATTTTTAGATCTATTCAATTCGAATGATTCTCTGGAAATATTGTCATCATTCTCAGCTGTATATGAATAGATGATTTGATTGCCTTTACTATCATTAGAGTGATCAACTAGCCACTTAAAGATTTGAGACGGATTAGACGGATTGGCGATTTTGGCGTTGATCCCAAAATAGCTGGTTACATTATCCGCTGTGATAACTTTCCAGAAGGAGAGCCCTTCATCGATATTTTGCCAATGTTCAATCTTAGAAAAGGCATGCTCGAATCGTGGGATGTAATTGGTAACTTGACATTTCTTACCTTGATAAGTATCAGTGCGGGGGTTTGGAAATTCCGATGTGCTTTGTTTGACAACTAATAACTCACCATTCAATAGATACTCGTCTATTCCGTCATATTTGGGTATTCCTTTGCTGGTATTTACGGTGATTTTGGATAATGACAAGGAGAAACCAAGGCCAAAAATTCCATTTCCGGATCCTGAGTTATAGTTAATGCTAAGGTTTGGTTCAAATCCACGGGCTTTGGTTATGGGTATTGGAATGGAATAAGACCCACTTCCGTTAAACAAGTTGGTTTCGAATGAATCACCTATCCCACTAATCGATCCTCCACCTTTTGGAAATGATATCTCCTGAACAGATATTGGTTTACTTTCTGATGGTTCAGATGGCTTAGGGACTGATTTCATTAAATTTCATTATTATATTACATATAACTCATGAAAAAGCATTTTATCTCTTTCTATTTTATATTCACTTGAAAAAGAATTGGACTTTCAGTTGAGTTTTTCACTCAATGTGCAGTGCTTATCAAAGCTATTCATTAAAACATTACAAGTCAATACCCACTTTATGGTAGTTAACGTGTGACATTATAAATAATCTAAGATTGAATTTGATCTTGAATCGATTTGTGTGGTTTCAGGATGAATGTCAGGTAGATTGATTCACCTCTTGATATTATAAAAGGAAGTCCAAATAGGCTACTTCGGGGATTCAGAGAAACTGAGTCGCTATGTTCAATTTATAATGTCAAACCATTGTGGTCAATACTTTTAACTAAAAAGAGTAATACCTAGAATAGGGTAGAAGGAACTTGGCAGCACAAAGGATGTGAACATGTAAAACCCAAGTTGTAGGGTCGAATGGTTGGTGGTAAGTATGTCTAAGCTCGTAGTTAGATCTTCAAGTTGAGTAAGTTGTTCGGTCAAAATACCGGAAAAACCCAGATAGGCCATAAATATTGAAACCACCATTACATCAGCCATTGACCATTTTCCTGATTTGAATATCAAGAATTTGATAATCCGATTGTTTATTAAGTTTTCATTATGGAGTAAAGCCATTGATGCAAATAACTTGGAGAAGGGGAATAGAACACTGAACATCAGAACCAATAAGCCTACCAGGAATAGATTGGCCTTACCTTGTGAAAGCATTAAATATACTACTTCAAGGATGCTTTTGCTTTTGTAGTAAAGAACCTGATTTTGAAAGCTAACATTTTCTCCTAACAGACTAAAGCTCATGGATGATATGCGTGCATCAATGTCAATCATAGGAAAGAGTAGACCGAGGAATAGCACAATCAAAGACAATAATGAAATCAAGAGGAATTCTACTCTATTCGGATTCTTGTTCAGAATAAACCAGATTGTTTGACACACAACAAGAAGGAATAATAAAGCTGACCTTAAGAAATTGTTTTGACCCACATCTGATAACCGATTATTGATTTCTGCTGTTATTTCAGTTTTGCTTTCTCCTTGGTACTTGGAATATATTCTATCACGTTCAGAGTAGTCTAGTTCTGAGAAGGTTTTATCAGCATATTGGTCCAGTTTATCTATTAGGTAAGATTTCACTCGTGATCTATTCTTGGGATCTTGGAAATAAGTAATGATCTCTTCTGTTATGTTTGGTACCTCTTCTTTTAGTCTGTCAAAAAGGCTAACAGTACCTGCTATCATATTTTTAATTGATAACCCGAACATTGATTTTTGATGGTTAGTCTGTCGGAAATTGACTTCAAATTCTTCTATGGCCTTGTATAAGAATTTTGAAATTTCGTTGCGCATGTGGTCTTGATTGGCGTCTTCGAAGTTTAATTCCTCAATCTTCTTTGATATAATCTCAGCTAATATGGTCTTCCATTCATCCACATTGAATAGTCCGTATTTAACCTTTGATAATTCAATCAAGTCTTGCTGGATGGTCCTCTTTTCATTCTGCACCAAGAATATATTAACCGCCAATGCTAGAGTTGAAATGAGGAATATGATTTGGATGACAACTTTGAGATTCATGATTCAGGCTTTGGATGCATTAGCTCTCAAAAGTTACACGAATTTTACCGTTATAGATAAAGAACGATCATGAAGGGTTCAAAACTCTCTTTTTATTCTCCTTCTAGTGCATCTTCCTTTGGAATTTGAAGATCATTCAATGATGCTATCTTGCAATTACTAGAAGTGTCTAATTGATTGAAATAGAGTACTATAGGAGAGGGGATTAATTGCCAGTTAGTGAGTCGATTGAACTCCCGTCACTTTCCGATACAGAACTTACTGAAGATATTGTCTAGTAAATCATCGGTTGTGATTTCACCGGTAATCTCACCAAGGTGATGCAGAGATTGACGGATGTCCATGGCCAGGAAATCATTGGTAACCTCTGCGTCAATGCCATCGATGACAGTGAGTAAGGCTGTTTTGGTTTGAAGCAGACTTTCATAATGCCTTGCATTCGTAACAATCGTGTTACCCGTTTTGAAATTATCGAGATTAATGACCTCCGTTACTTTTTGTTTGAGCAACTCAAGGTTTTCTTTAGACAGGGCAGAAATAAAGACGAAGCGAGGATCATTCAATTCCTTTTCAAAATCGATGACTGATCTGTCCATCTTGTTTCCCACTGCAATAAAGGGTATACCCAGGTTTTCGAGCCGGTTAATCTCTTTGTTGATCTCAATCACTGTTTCCTGACTCAGGTCAAAGAGGTAGAGGATCATAGACGCCTCTTTCATTTTGGAGTGAGTGCGTTCAACCCCAATGGCTTCCACTTTATCTTTTGTTTCACGAATTCCAGCTGTATCGATGAACCTAAACGAAACTCCATCGATGATCATTTCATCTTCGATAAAATCTCTGGTAGTACCTGGGATGTCAGACACAATCGCTTTTTCTTCGTTGAGCAGCGCGTTGAGGAGGGTCGACTTGCCAGCATTGGGTTTACCAGCAATGACAGTTGGAATGCCATTTTTGATCACATTTCCGAGTGCGAAACTTGAAATAAGCCCTTCGATAGCTACCAGTAATTTTTGAATCAGGGCTTTCAGGTCGTCCCTGGAGGCAAATTCAACATCTTCTTCAGTGAAATCTAGCTCGAGTTCGATCATTGAGGCAAAGTGTATCAACTCTTCTCTAAGCTTTTTGATTTCAGCAGAGAATCCACCTCTCATTTGATTGATGGCGGCCTGCTGTGCTGTTTCGTTTTCGGATGATATCAAATCAGCAACGGCTTCAGCTTGAGCCAAATCAAATCTTCCGTTTAAAAATGCTCTTTGAGTAAACTCTCCTGGCTTTGCCAGTCTTCCTCCTGCCTGCATCAGGGCACGGATTACATTTTGTAGTATAAACTGAGATCCATGACACGAAATTTCGATTACATCTTCTTTGGTATAAGAGTTGGGGCCCTTGAAAACACTGACTAATACTTCATCAAGTATTTTCCCATCTTCACGAAGCGTACCCAGGTGGATAGAGTGCGAAGCTACTTTGGTGAGGTCCTTGCCTTTGAATAAGGTATTTACAATTTGAAAGCAATCAGGTCCTGAAACCCTGATTACGCCAATGGCGCCAACTCCTGGGGGAGTGGCAAGGGCAATAATTGTATTACTAATTGAATCTGGCAAGCGCGTACTATTTGGTTAACTGGATAAACTGAATGTTCATGATTAATTGCAAAATTATAACAATGAAAACTAAAGCAGAGAGCCGGAATGATAGTTGGAAAAGATATAAATTGATCCTGTTATCATCTTTATTAGAAATGCAACAAATCCTGAGAATACTAACGCTTTTGTTGATATTGACGGCTTGTCAGCAGCAAAGTGCAAAGCAGCCAAATATTGTCCTGATTTTAGCTGATGATTTGGGATATGGCGAATTAGGCATATATGGACAGCAGATTATAGAAACACCTAATTTGGATCAATTGGCGGCTAATGGAATGAGATTCAACCAACACTATGCTGGTGCCCCGGTTTGTGCCCCATCTCGATTTGTATTATTGACTGGAAGGCATAGTGGTCATGCCCACATACGTGGAAATGATGAATGGAGTGAGCGTGGTGACGTTTGGAACTTTGCCAGCGCTGTTGAAGATCCAAACCTTGAAGGGCAAAGACCTTTTCCTGGTCATATACCTACTATCGGGAATTTGTTGCAGGACGCAGGGTATAAAACTGGGATTGTTGGGAAATGGGGACTGGGTGCTCCCTTGACTGAAGGTGTTCCTAATAACAGGGGATTCGACTTTTTCTATGGATATAATTGTCAACGTCAGGCTCACACATTGTATCCAAAACATTTATGGAAAAATAGGGAGAAGGTTTGGTTAGATAATCCATTGGTGGTGCCACGTACAAAATTGGACAGTTTGGCTGACCCTTATGATCAAAAAAGCTATTCAAAGTTCTTCTTAAACGATTACGCACCAGTGCTGATGCAACGTGAAGCACTTGATTTCATTGATGAAAATAAAGATGAACCATTTTTCTTGTACTATGCTACTCCGCTCACCCATGCACCTTTGCAGGTTCCTCAATCTTATTTGAAAAAATATGTTGAGAAAATAGGTGAAGAGGAACCGTACCTGGGTAATATGGGGTATTTCCCAAGTAGATATCCAAGAGCAACATATGCTGCCATGGTGTCCTACCTTGATGCTCAGGTTGGAGAAATCATTGAAAAACTCGAGGAAATAGGACAGTTAGATAATACCTTGATCATTTTCACGAGTGATAATGGACCCACCTACAACGGAGGTACCGATTCACCATATTTTGATAGTGGAGGACCATTTATGAGTGAGCGAGGGTGGGGAAAAGGGTATACACATGAAGGAGGAATTCGTGTGCCCTTTATTGCTTCATGGCCCGGTAAAATCGAAAAAGGTAGCGTTAGTAACCTGATCTCCGCTTTCTGGGATATACTCCCAACGTTGACCGAAATAGCAGGCGCACCACAAGTAGACAGCATAGACGGTATTAGCTTCCTACCTGAATTATTAGGTCAAGAACAGGAGGAGCATGACTTTTTGTATTGGGAGTTTCCGTCATATGGTGGTCAGCAAGCGGTGAGAATGGGTAGCTGGAAGGGGATCAGAAAGAACATATTTGATGGGAATATGACAATTGAATTATTTGACCTGAATACTGATCTGGAAGAGCAGGTCAATCTTGCGGATGAAAATCCTAATGTTATCAGCTTAATGGAAAGAATTATGGTCGAAGAACATTCGCAATCAGAAATTGTCAGGTTTAGAATACCGCAGTTGGGGGATGAGGATTGAGAATTTGGATTTTCAAAAACCAACTCATGACCATGAATGACTGAGTTTCTTGATGGCAAGACTGTGCGACATTAAAAGGAAGGCAACAGTTCAGGGAATTCGAAATGGAGTGCTATATAGGCAAAGGCAAGAATCATCAATATTCCTAGTATTGCAAAGGCTATGCCTAGATAACTCCGAAAGTTTTGCTTGCTGTCGCCGGCTCTACTGATGATCAATACGTCTCCCGGATCATTGCTGTATTTGCTTGTAAGGAAGCGGATTTTGTCTAGACCGTTTGCCTGTGCGTGATTGACCATTTCTTCCCAATCCTGACTAGATAGTGAGCGTTGTTTTTCATCAGTAGTAAGGTTATTGGCTACTATTTCCTTGTACTGTCTGCCTGGGTCCAAATGATGCATTTGTCCATAGAAGTAGTGATATTGGTAGATGGGTATCCACTTTTCTTCGATTCGAATTGTCTTTTCGGCTTCCAGATTCTCCATTGGGAATTCTGAAATGGGTTTTGCTTTTAGCATTGGATGAAGATCACTTGACTTGATGCGTTTGATTTTTGACTTGATGTCTAGTTCTGTTCGCCGTAAGCTTACCCAGGCATCCCCAGATCCATCAGTTATCAGAAGCAATTTTTGTGCAGAAGATTTCGAGAAAAAGGAAGTCCAGTGACCTTCGCTATTGCGCAATCTTATGTAGTTGTTGAAACTAATTGTTGTGAAGTCAGCGGCTAAGTTTGTTAGCCATGTGGTTAAGTTGGATGGCTTGTCTTTTATTTTGGCATAGAGTTCGACAAATCCTTCTCTAGCTGCAACGATAGTTGAAGTAGGAGTGATGTTCCTGAGCTTGATTCGTTGTATTTCATTGATCATGCCCTGGATGATAGCCATAATAAAGAAGCTCAGGACAGTGATGCCAAGTGCAACTTGCCAGGGAAGGAAAACAAATGCTGTTACCGATACAGCCAAGTAGATCAGACAACCAACTGGCGAACTTTTAATTTTAGACATGTTATTACTATTGCAGTAATTGAATATCAGAAATAATTTTCAATGATGCGCCATACCTGAGCAACCATAAATGTCACGATTAAACCAAAGACCACTGGCATTGCCGTGGCGACAGTGGTCCATTTCCAGCTTTTTGTTTCTGCATAAATGGTATAGATAGTTGTGCTACAGGGATTGTGTAGCAAACTAAATAGCATCAGGTTTATGCCAGTTAATAAGGTCCAGCCACCAGCTCGTAAGATGTCTCCTGTCTCTGATGTTGACTCCAGTTCAAACATTACACCGTCACCGGCCCCTATACCCATCATGTTTAAATTAGCAACAGTAAGCATGAGAATGGTGGGGATTACGATTTCGTTAGCTGGTATAGCTACGATATAAGCCAAAAGAATAACGCCATTGAGTCCTAAGAGTATTGCAAAAGGATTGAGAAAATCAATGGTCTGATTAGCAATGCTGAGATCTCCAATCTGAATATTGGAGATCAACCAGATTACAGCGCCTGCTGGGGCTGCAAAAACAACCGCTCTCCAGAGTACAATCAGCGTGCGATCAATTAATGAGGTGTAGATCGTCTTCCAGAATCTTGGGGGTCGGTAAGGAGGTAACTCAAGTGCGAAGGTTGAGACTTCACCTTTAAGCACAGTTCTTGAAAGCAACCATGAAGAGAAGAATGTAAAGAACACACCCAGCATGGCAATGGCAATCACAGAGGCTGTGGCTGTTAAACCACCAAGGCCTGAAGGTACCAGCGCCCCTATGAAAATTGTGGCGATCAAAATTTGTGTTGGCCAGCGCCCGTTGCAAAGTGAGAAATTGTTAGTGATAATGGCAATTAGTCTTTCTCTTGGGCTGTCGATGATTCTCGTGGCTACAACTCCTGCAGCATTACAGCCCCATCCCATACTCATGGTGAGTGCCTGTTTACCATGAGCACCTGCTCTCCTAAATGTATCATCCAGGTTAAATGCAACTCTCGGAAGATACCCGAAATCCTCCAATAAGGTGAAAAGAGGGAAAAAGATCGCCATTGGCGGTAGCATCACGGCTATTACCCATCCTATGGCAAGGTAGACTCCATCAATTAAAAACCCATCCAACCACCAGGGCATTGAAATGGCATTTGCACCCTGTTTGAGTAAAGGATAGATGATATCAAGAAATAAAGTAGCAAGCATCCCGGAAGGATAGTTGGCTCCTTGTATGGTTACCCATAGTATGATTGATAAAATCATAATCATAATGGGAAAACCAAAAGTTCTACTGGTTAATATCTTGTCCAGTTTTCTGTCAAAACTATAGTCACCTTCATGCGTATTTCCTTGAACCGACTGTGCAATATCCGCAGCATCAGCATAGATACTTTCAGACAGTCGATCATGAAAGTCATCACCAACCTGCCAGCGCAGTGAGGAAGCCTGCTTCAATATGCTTTCAGTCCTGTCACTTTGATTTATCATGATAATGTTACCAATTCGTTGTTTCTCAATGCTTCCATTATTCTTTTATCACCGTCAAGCAGTCTCATGGCAATCCATCTAACATTGGGCATATTTGGGAATTCTGATTTTAGTGCGTTAACCATTTGTCCAACAGCCTGTTCGACATTTGGAGAAAGGTTTTTGATTCTGTGAGGTTTGCACTGGATTTCACCACTTGCAACATGATCGATCGTATTGATCAGTTCGGGAATTCCTTCTCCTGATCTGGCTGATGTTGGTATCACCGGAATACCCAGTCTCTTGGCTAGAGCACGATCATCAACTTCTATGTTGTGACGTTTAGCTTCATCCATCAGGTTGAGACAAAGCACAGCCCGGTCGGTAATCTCCAGCACCTGTAAAACAAGATTCAAATTACGCTCGAGTCTAGATGCATCGACCACTATGATCGTTACATCTGGCTGGCCTAAAAGAATGAAATTTCTCGCTACTTCCTCATCCTCTGATGTTGATAGCAAGGAGTAGGTACCTGGCAGGTCAATGAGTTTGATTCGCTTGTCGTTGTACTGATATCCACCTTCGGCTCGGGTGACAGTTTTACCTGGCCAATTGCCTGTGTGTTGCCTCAGTCCCGTCAGGGCGTTGAAAACAGTGCTTTTTCCTGTATTTGGATTGCCAGCAAGCGCCACAACCATATCAGCGTTTTCAATACTTAGGCCGAGTTTCTTGAGCTGCGCTGCATTGTAAAATGCGCAATCTTCACAACCTGGTTTTCCTTGTTCCTCGCTCATTTTTTCTCAATTAAGATTAATTCAGCCTGATCATTTCTCAGTGCGATAAGCGTATTCCTGATTCTATATGCTCGTGGGTTTTTGTTAGGGCCGGCATATTCCGCTTTGATGTTTGCTCCTGGCGTGAATCCAAGATCCAGCAGACGCCTTCTTGCGGCACCCCTGCATTCAGATGAAATCCCCAAAACCTGAGCGTCTTTAGCGTCTTCGAGTGAACTAAGTCTTACTTTCCCACGCTCGAATATTTCATTGTTGTTGAGCAAAACTGCGTTGATGTTGCTGCCAATTATTGTCGATAACTCATAGTTTATCCCTTCGCAATAGAATTTTATGCTTTGACCTTCCGTACTGGTCAGTTTCAAATGTGAACCGATGTGAAGCTTCTGACCGATGATCTGCTTAAATACAACCTCTGGTTCATCTTCAATATGGACAATTCTTACTTCGTCATTGGCATTGAAGCTGGGTAGGGGACTCCAGTTTGCATCCAGCATTTCACCTTGCTCAGTTGGAATCGGATCTCCATGAGGATCGTACCTGGGATTACCCAATTCCTGATAAATTTCTTCTGTCTGTTTGGCTGTAAGTTTATGCTCTTTTTCTTCGGCCTGACCATGCCAGTCTAATTTATTATATCCAGTTTTCTCAGATAAGTATTTTTCCCAAATCCTATGAATACGTATGATTTTCAGAGCATAGTCTTGACCTGTTTCTGTAAGCACCAATCGATCCCCATCTGTATTGATTAATTCCATTTCAGACATGTGCTCTACTATGCTTATCAGCCTGGCATTTCCAATTCTCAGAGCACCAGCAAGAGAGGACACATTGGCCGATGTGTTGCTTTTTTGCACATGGTACAGTTGTTTGAGTATGTCCTCTATTAGCTCACGATCTCTTTGCTCCCTCGTTTTGAAAATGGTACCAATGACTTTAAGCTTCAATACAAGAAAGGTGAATATTACAACCCCAATAAATATGCCCAGTGCTATGACTGGATTAGGAGGGGAAGCTGGTGTTGTAAGTTCAGTGATGACTATAAATGAGATATTATCCATTATTAGAATCATACAATTGTTGTTACATTTAATTGTGTGGCAATCTCATTGGATAAATAGAGTGTTCTATTCTTTTCAACTTTGATCTGAAGCGAATTGTCAAAATCATTTCTTTCGATGATTTCGAGTATAGTACCAGGGCGTATTGAGACTTTATCAAGATACTGTAACAACCGAGGGTCATCACTATTGACTTTGCATACTATTGCATTTATTGAGAGTTCAAGTTCAGCAAGAAGTATGGATGGTCGCAGATTAAAATTCCCATCCCGATCAGGAATCGGATCTCCATGAGGATCAACTTTGGGATTGTTTAGAAAATCGTCCAGTTTATTGATCAAGCTGTCTGATTGTATATGCTCGAGCTGTTCGGCAATCGGGTGAACTTCATCCCAATTGAACGCTAATTTCTCAACGAGAAACACTTCCCAAATGCGATGTTTCCGAATGATACTCAATGCAATGTTTTCTCCTTGTGGAGTAAGGTTAACACCTTGATATTTGACATAGGAGATGAGTCGCTTTTTGTCGAGCTTCTTGATCATGTCACTAACAGTGGCAGGTTTGGTCTGTACGGATTCTGCCAGACTGTTGGTCGAAACTCCCTTGGAATCTTGATCTGAAAGATGATAGATTGCCTTTAGGTAGTTTTCCTCCGTGAAACTAAGGCTTGTTTCCATAGAGTAAAGGTAAATATTTATTTAGATATATCTAAAAATATATTTTGATAATATATTTTTAAGTTATTTAAGTATCAATTAATCAGGATAGTATATTGATTAAATTAAAGTGTCAATACATGAAGTAAATTGTTGCTCGACACTTGTCCAATGCGCTGGAGAGGATGAGTTTGATTCTCTGGAGTTGAGTATAGATATTTGACGCGCGAGGATTTTTTGATAATCCGGGCGATTAAAATCAATAGGAATTGAATAGTCAATGCCACATGAGTGTTGGGCCCACTCTGAGTCCGATTGTACAACAAAGGGTAAGCCTGCAGATGCATATTCAAACAACTTTGTGGGTATTCTGTTTTGACTCACCTCATTCAATTCATATGATATAATGCCCAACGAACTTTGATAAATAGCTTCTTTAATCAGATCGTGTTCCACGAATTCGTTCAACCCAATTAGATGTACTGCAGGGTTTTCTTCAGCGATTATATTGAGCTGCTTAATGAGTTTACGATCGTAGGACTTGCCAATAATGGTTAGCGTTGCTACTGGAAATGATTGTTGATAATTTCTAAAGAATTCAAGCGCCCTATTTATGCCGGAATAGTTGGATATGATTCCGGAAAATAACAGTTTGTGAGGAGCCCTGTTAGTGTATGTCCAACGAGTAAGAGTGGATTTGTTTTCAAGGATGATAGCAGGTGTTCCTCCAGTTTCAATCTGTTTTTCGTAAATGCTTTCTGCCAGGAGAATGTGTTTTGCTTTCTTTAAGATGAGCCGATGAAGTTGAGCATGAATGAATAAGTTTACACGTTTCATCGGGCCTTTGTATATTCTTTGAAATGTTATATTATTAGAATAATCCTCCTGGATGTCATAAATGATTTTTGCCCGCTTGAAAATACGTAAAAGTAATAGAGGGAGTATGAGTTCAGGTGAGGTGATGATGATAAGATCTGGCTTGATTTTATTTAAAATGATAAATACCTGAAAGAGGTTAAATAATCGAATTGAAACATCTCTGTTCGAATTAGTGATGGTGAAGAACTCAATTAAATTTTCATCATGAGATTGACTTTTCGATGGGATTCCAATAATATTTGTTTTGTATTTATTTGTTTTAGCCAGCGATTGTGCGAAACGTTCGTACATTCGCACCTCATTAACAGGTTTTAGGATAGAAACAATGGCGATTGATTTCATCGCGGAAAATTTGACAATTATTTAGACTATTAAGATAATGGATCTACAAAATATAGTTGAGAAGGCTTGGGAAGACCGGTCATTGATTAAAGAAAAAGAAGTAGCAGTAGCTATCAAAACTATAATAGATGATTTAGATATTGGTAAAAGAAGAATAGCTGAGCCATCTGGAAATGAATGGGTAGTAAATGAATGGATCAAGAAGGCCGTTATTTTATACTTCCCATTAATGAAAATGCAACTCATTGAAGTGGGTCCGTTTCAGTTTCATGATAAGATAAAGCTAAAATCCGGATATGATCAGCTTGGTGTAAGGGTTGTTCCTCACGCCATTGCAAGATACGGATCCTTTATTGCCGGCAATACAGTATTAATGCCTTCTTATGTGAACATCGGAGCTTTTGTAGATTCAGGAACAATGGTGGATACATGGGCGACTGTAGGTAGTTGCGCACAAATAGGTAAAAACGTACACCTGAGTGGTGGTGTTGGAATTGGTGGTGTTCTTGAGCCTGTTCAAGCTGCACCAGTAATCATTGAGGACAATGCATTTATAGGATCCAGATGTATTGTAGTTGAGGGATGTCATGTTGGCAAAGAAGCTGTTTTGGGTGCAAATGTGGTGCTGACAGCAAGTTCAAAAATCATTGATATTACGGGAGATGAACCCGTGGAATATAAAGGCTTTGTTCCTCCACGGTCAGTGGTAATACCAGGGTCATATACCAAAAAATTCCCAGCAGGCGATTTCCAGGTACCATGTGCGTTGATCATTGGTACGCGCAAGGAGAGTACAGATAAGAAGACTTCATTGAACGAAGCGCTTCGGGAAAACAATGTTTCTGTTTAACATCCGTTAATTTGGCATTGATCTTGTGAGTAGCCGGTTAAATCCAGACTGCATGAAGAGAATTGTTGCATTAACTTTTTTGATGATTGCGTTATCGGGGTTCACTCAGTCCGACACGCTCAAATTCGGTGATCCAGTCATCCGGAAGACATATAATTTCAATGCTGGCGAGGAGCTTTATTTTAAATTAAGTTATGGCTGGTTTACGGTGGGTAGGGCGGACCTACAAGTGGATCCGGCAGATCACACCTACGATAATAAGGACTGCTATAAAATAGATATTTCAGGACGTACGGCAGGGCTGCTCGGTGTGTTTACCCATGTAGATGATAAGTGGGGTGCGTATGTCAGTAAGGATGATTTGCTTCCGGTCATGGCTTATAGCGACATTGAGGAAGGAAAGTACACACGTAAGGAAGAAATCTACTATGATCAAACCAATCGGAAGATTAAGTTACATGTAGAGAAACGTAAGAAGCCCAGAAAGACCAAATATTTTGAATCAGCCACGGAGGTTTACGACCTGCTTAGTGGATTTTTGGTAATCCGAGATATTGATTTCGGAGCATTGTCCATTGGTGATACAGTGAAGTTCAATGCATTTTATGATCAAATATTTTATGATTTTGGATTGGTGTATCATGGTGTTGAGCTGGTAAATACAGAGGTAGGTAAACTAAATGCCTATAAAGTAGTTCCAGTACTGCCAGAGAATAAGGTGTTTCCAGGTGAAAACCCCATTACAGCGTGGATTTCTGCAGATAATAACCAGCTACCACTCAAGATTGAGGCCAACATGTTTTTTGGAACAGCTGAGTGCGAATTAACTGGTTATAAAAACATCAAATACGGACCTGATTATATCGACTAGGTATATCTTTGCCGGCTTAAATTTATGTAATCATGCGATTTGCGATTATCCTGGTTGTTCTAACCATTCTTGTGCGATGTACTTCTGAAGCGACCAATCAGGGAGATATATACTTTGAAAATGGGCAGTATAAGGAAGCTGTTGTTGCCTACGATGATTTTCTCGCGTCAAATGCTGCTAATGAAAAGACGTTGTACAATCGAGGCAGAGCCTATGAAGAATTAGGTCAGTATGACAAGGCTTTGACAGATTTTCAGGCAGTGTTAAAAGTGAATGAAAGAAATCTAAATGCCAAGCTTAGTATTTCTAAAGTGTACTACGAGCAAAAAAAGTACGAGCAATCCGTGGTGATAGCTAAAGAAGTATTGGACGTAAACGTGAACTCTGCTGATGCACACTTTTTAAGCGCCAGAGCAAGTCACCAGTTAGGATACATGGAAAAGGCGATGGAGGAATATAGCCTGGCTATCAAATTAGATCGTAACTATGGGGAAGCATACCTCTATCGGGCAGCTGTAAAGATTGGAATGGAACAAAAGCAATCAGCGTGCAATGACCTGATGAAGGCAAATAATTTGGATGTTGATGGAGCGAAAGCTGCGATGAATAAGTACTGTAAGTAATCATGAGTGTATCTCAGTTCTTTCAAAAGTTTCAATCACTGGAAACACCTTTCTATTTCTACGACATAGCCTTGCTCAGAAAGACCTTGATAGAGTTAAAACAGTGTCTGGGTGATAGTCAGTTTCATGTGCACTATGCTATGAAATCCAATGTGAATAGGCGCATTTTAAATGAGGTAAAAGCCTTTGGGTTGGGTGCTGACTGTGTAAGTGGCAATGAGGTGAAAAGAGCACTTGAGGTAGGGTTTTCAGCTGATCAAATTGTATTTGCAGGGGTCGGTAAAACGGATAAAGAAATTCAGTTCGGTCTCGAACATGACATTTTTGCATTCAATGTAGAATCCATTGAAGAGCTCAAGGTGCTGGATGAGATGGCTGGTAGGATGGGTAAAAAAACCCGTTTTGCTTTACGCGTCAATCCAAATGTAGAAGCCGGCACTCACAAGTATATTACCACAGGAACCCGTGATAATAAGTTTGGAATTACCATTGAGGAATTGTGGGAAGCGCTGGATTTGGTGCAAGGATTGAAACATGCTCATTTCATAGGTATACATTTTCACATAGGCTCACAGATAAATGACCTCTCCCGGTTTATCGAGTTAGCCGGTAAAGTCACAGAGTTACAAAAGGAACTCGTGAAGAGAGGTTTTGAACTTCCCCATGTCAATGTGGGAGGTGGTTTAGGCATAGACTATGATGATCCAGATGCAACGCCTATTGCCAATTTCAAGGAGTATTTTGAGCTGTTCAAAAAACATTTACAGTTGTTGCCCGGTCAGCAATTACATTTTGAGCTAGGCCGATCGATTACTGGTCAGTGTGGATCATTGATCAGCAAAGTCTTGTATACCAAACCTGGCAAGGACACCACTTTTGCTATTCTTGATTCGGGAATGACGGAACTGATTCGACCAGCACTTTATCAGGCGTCTCATAAAATTGAAAACCTTACGAGTAATGCGGAATTTGGAACCTATGATATTGTGGGTCCTATTTGTGAATCCTCAGATGCATTCGCACGGGGTATTTCTCTGCCGAAAACCCAACGTGGAGATTTGATGGCTGTGCGTTCAACTGGGGCATATGGAGAGGTGATGGCCAATCGTTATAATCTGCGAGAGATTGCCCCATCAATCTACAGTGACGATCTCGTTTAATTAAGCCATCAAATAGCCAATCACGATATACATGATTGCTGCAATGCTACCCGTGAACAAAGCGTAAGGCAGCTGAGTGCGGACATGGTCAATGTGATTGGACCTGGATGCCACTGAAGCAATCAGTGTTGTATCTGATATAGGTGAGCAATGGTCTCCGAAAACGCCACCTCCCAAAACAGCCGCAATACTCAAATAGGGATTCAGTCCGACGGCTTGAGCCAATGGTACGGCTATTGAAATCATAATCGCGAAAGTTCCCCAGGAAGTGCCGGTTGAGAAGGCGACAAAACAACTTGTAATAAAAAGCACGAATGGTGCCAAACCAGGGGAAAGCCAACTAGAAGTAACCTCAGCAACATAGGGTCCTGTCTCCAAAGTTTTACATAGACTACCAAGTGCGAATGCCAAAACCATCAGGATAGCCATGACAAGCATATCGTTCATGCCTTTAACTGACTCCTTGAAAAATGAGTCGATGGTAATGATTTTCTTGATTCCGAATATTGCCGCAGCAACAATGAGAGCGGAAAGTACAGCATAGGTTACTGATGAGCTACCCGAACCTTCTCCAATGCTTATCCATATTTGGCTCAACATATCTCCCGATCTGCTGCTATCCCAGCCAGTGTAGATTAGAAAAACAGGCATACTCAGGACCATTACCAAGAGCGGAACGATCATATACCAGGCTTTACCCTCTTCGCTCTTCTCAGACATAGTTTCTGGTTCTACAGCCTCAGCTTGATTTTCAAATTCTTTCATTGGGCCGAAACTTTTGCCGGTGTAAGCAAGAAAGAACACGAGTCCAAGGGTCAAAATAGGATAGAAATTGAAAGGAATGGCATAGACAAGTGTCTTGAACGGGTCCAAATGCTCGTATGACATTAATAACCCCATAACATAAGCACCCCAGGCATTCAACGGAAATAATATACATGAGGGAGCAGAGCTACTGTCAGCTAGGTAGGCCAATTTCTCCTTGGCAATTTGATATTTATCGAACAATGGCTTAAAAGCAGAACCCACTGTAAGGATTGAAATATTAGACTCTACGAATATTAGAAAGCCCGTGAGACCTGCGGCAAGCTGTATGTTTCTTTTTGGGTTTTTTGATCCATCCAGTTTTTTCTGGATAAACCTGACAAATCCATCAACACCTCCTGCATATCTAATCAATTGGATTAATGCGCCAATCAATAAGGTGAAAATGATAGTACGTGTATTGCCGGACGATTTGAAGACGTCAACAAAACTTTCTACAGTAGCCAGTAATCCTAGAAACACATTGCCATCAGAAATGATAATCCATCCGACCAGGATACCTACTATCAAAGAAAAAATTACTTGTTTAGTTCTGATGGCCAAAAAAATGGCCAACACTGGTGGGATAAGAGATAAGAATCCGTATTCGTTCATTTTTGAATTAAGCTTTCATCGGGTTGGTTTGACCCTGCTTTGTATAAATAGGTGTTGAATATGGTGACAACCGCATTTTCAATGGGATCGCTACGTTTTTTCTGATTTTGAACATTTTTTTGATCAAGGCTGCCTTGCCAAATCATTTTTTTGGACTGGTTGTTCCATAATTCAATAAGCAATATAGATTCTGTAAAGGTTCTTGCATTAAAGAACCCAGGATAACCGCCATAATTATTATTTAAAGGGTTACCGTAAAGGCGACTTGTGGAATAGGGGCTTGCATTGTTGTTCAACCTTGACTCAGTGCTGGAAATCAACTCATACCTAAGTATCAGGTTTGGATTAAGACGGTCGGTGGTATATCCCCGTCTGAGCATTTGATCGCTCAAGTATTGCTCAAGTCGTGGAGTTAAGTCAGACTGCTCGTCTGTCTGAGTCAGATTGCTACCCTTGAGTGATAGAATTTTGAAAGTTGTAAAAGAAGCAAATGGTGCCGCAGTGTTTGTGAACTGAACCACCCTTGGCGCACAACCTATCAGTAATATTGAGATAAAAATAAAACGTCCCATTAACGCCTAAAGATATCTCAAAAATCATGCACTATTAATGAGCTTCCAGTTTGATTTCGTGTGCCAGATTGAGAGACTTCAATATTTTATCGGCCAGACGTATAGTCGTGCGATTAAATTCATATAATAGGTCGAATCTATCGCTGTTCTCACTTTTGAGGATCATTCGATCATATTCCAGGATGGTTCCTTTTTGGAATTGGTCTTTATCGGGGTTATACCAAATGAATATCATTGTAATGCTTAATAATGGATTAGTTAAAATAAACCTTTGATTAATACAATTATAAAGTCAAAAGTAACCCAAGATTAAACACGTTCTGTAAAGAGATGGTGTAATAAGGAGCAATGGCTGCTGTACGGGTGATTTTTACGCTGACTCTCTTTTAATGAGATGGGTATTCAAAATTACCTTGTGAGGTTCGATGAACTCATTCTCCTTCATTTCAATTTCTGAGAGCAACATTTCGGCCGCTTTTTTGCCCATTTCATAACCAGGTTGATCTACAGTAGTCAAAGGAGGGTTTGTAAAAGAAGAAAATTGCCAATTTGAGAACCCTACAATTGCTAAATCTTCTGGTACGCTTTTATTGGCATCCTTGACAGCTTTCATAGCGCCAAATGCTGCTAGATCATTAACTGCGAATATTCCATCAATTTCGGATTCTGATTTCAATAATTCTGTAACTAGTGCAGTCGCTTCTTCTGCAGTGCCAGTACCACATGTGATAATGTTGGATGTATTGAGGCTCAAACCACTATCCTCATGAGCTTTCTTAAAACCATCAATGCGATTGTTGGTTAGATGAAGGTTTTCAGGCCCAGCCAAATGAACAATATTCTTACGCCCAGACGATATAAGATGCATTGTCGCATCATAAGATCCCTTAAAGTCGTCTACTAAGACTGACGAAGCATCAATGTCTACTTTCCGGTCAAAAAAGACAACCGGAATTCCCTTATCCTGCACTGCAATAAAGTGAGATAAGTCATTCGATTCTTTTGAAATACATGCCAGAATTCCATCTACGCGATGATTGTAAAGTGCTTTGGTATCTGATTTTTCTCTCTCGGCACTTTCATTGGATTGACAAATGATAACATTATAACCTTTGCTGTAAGCCACATCTTCAATTCCGCTCACGACCGTAGAAAAGAAGAAATGAACCAATTCAGGAAGTATTACACCGATTGTATTGGTCTTACTCTGTCGAAGATTCAGCGCAAGGATATTTGGTTCATAGTTCAATTCTTTAGCAAGGTCTGAAACCTTCTTTCGAGTTTCAACACTGATTTCAGGATTATCCTTGAGAGCACGAGAGACCGTGCTAGGAGAGATGCCGAGTTGTCTGGCAATGTCCTTTATGGTTATTGGCTTTTTCAATCTCTTTCAACTTAGTCTTCAAATCTAAATGATATCCTGATCAATCATAAATGTTGAAGTGGTTAGAAATTATACTATTTCAATAATTGCCATTTCAGTTGTTTGCAGAATTGTACTCTTCGAATAATGGTCAATGAATGGAATTTGCAAAAAAAAATGCATTTCCGAAACCGTTTGCGGGAATTCGCAAACGATTTCGATGAAAACTAGGTTTGAAAATATTTGAATTCGATAGCTGATAAATCTCCTTGAGTGACTAATTTCCTAATATCAACCGATGATTATTGATGATTTGGGTATGAAATGTTCAATTATTGGCCATTAGATACAGTAGACACGGTTTTTGAATTTATCCAACTCGAAAAATTGATAACGGAGGCATTAAAATTGTAATATTCTAATATTTAGAACAAAACGTTTAAATTAACTAATGTAATTATGAAGAAGTATTTCAAGTTTTTTGGACTGCTGTTTTCCGCTGCGGCATTGACATTCCTGGCAAGCTGTGGGGAAGATGAACCCATTATTGATGTAACAGAAGGTATTGCTGTAGGTGATGGCTTTTATTTTGCTAAAACTGGTGAGGATCCTGCAGCCGAAGCACAACTTAAGGCAGCTATGGTAGATGCTCCTAGTTTCGGAGCAATGTCGCGTGAAGGATTTTACCAAACTTACGCGTACTTAACTGCTGGAGATTACAACCTTATTGAGGTTACCTCTAAAGAAATTGTACAAACTTTAGGAGGTAGCGTTATTGCTGTAACTGGAGACGATGTAAAAAATGTGGAATGTGATGAGTCAGGATTCAGCCTTGTAGAAGCAACTGTAGATGGGGCTGCTTTTAATGTTGCTACTGATGGTCTTTATGTCTTGGCATATGACACTGAACTAGGTGAAATTATCTATGATCAGATCACTTCAGCTGGATTAATTGGTGCAGCAACTCCAGGTGGATGGGGTGGTGACACTGATATGACTACTGGTGATGTCAATGCTGATGGAGCTAGCTGGACGGCTTCAAACGTAACACTTGATGAAGGAGAGTTCAAAGTGAGATTTAATTGTCGTTGGGCAATTGACAGAAGATTGGATACTGGTGTTGATTTTGATAATACAAATGGTTATTCATTTTTCACCAATTTCGGTGGTTCATTGGATCAATTACTTCCTGGTAATGAAGGATCAAATATTCAAAATGATGAGTATGCTAACTTTGATGTTACTGTTTCTTGGGATCCTGCATCTGGATTTACAGCAACCAAAGAAAGAGTGGGAGATGCGGAACCTAAAGCAGAATACCCTGAAGAACTATGGATGGTAGGTGCCACTATCGGTGGTTGGGATTGGGCTGCTAATGGCGTTCAGTTGACGCCAGTCCATAGCAATCCTCACCTTTTCTGGACTATCGTTTGGATGGATGCTGGTGTAGCAGATGCTGGTTACAAGTTTGCGCCACAAGCAGATTGGATTGGTGATTTTGGTATCTCAGGTGACGGTACTGATGGTGTTTATGCAAAAGGTACTGATAATGGTCCTGATCCTGCTGAATCTGGATACTATATAGTAGTAGTAAATCTTGAGACAGATAATGAAACAATTGAGGTTGCTGCTCCTACAGTTTATGGTATTGGTTCTACTATGCCAAACTCAGAATGGACAGCTTCTCATCCTGATAATTTATTTACAGTTGACAATGCAAATGGATTGATAGTTTCTCCTGCATTCGCAGCTGATGGTGAATTGAGAATTCATGTAGACGCTAGCACATTCACACCAGTAGGTGATGGCCCAGCCGTAGAGTGGTGGCAGGCAGAATTTATCGTACTAGAGGGAATGATTGAATACAGAGGAACAGGTGATGATCAAGCTAGAGCGAATGTTACTGCTGGTCAGAAAGTTTCTTTGAATTTCAAGGACGGTACAGGTACAATCGAATAAGAAACATATTAAAACGAGCTACTCAATTTACGAGTAGCTCGTTTATTTCTATTAAATGAAGCGACTCGTATTATTTATTAGTTTACTCAGTGGCTTGGGATTGTATGCCCAAAAAATTGCAGTAAATCCTACTATTACACCAACCTTCTTCTCACCAGATCAAGAAATTACCATCACCTATGATGTGACGGGTACAGCGTTGGCAAACTTGCCAGATGCCTGGCTTTGGCTTTGGCTTCCTGATTTACAAAACGTAGATGTTCCCAGTAACGTCAACCCTGCATCCAATGATGCAACAAAAACCAATCCTGCAAAGTTTACCAAATCAGAGCAGGACAATAAGACATTGTTTTCCATCACACTTACACTTACCGAGTTTTCAAATAAAACAGCAGATGAGATCCAGAAGGTTGGAATGCTGATAAAGGGAAACGACTGGAGTGATGGTCAATCCGAAGATTACGTACATGAAATTGCTGATGGCTTTAGCCTACTGGTAACGTCACCCGAAGTTCCTTTTGCCTTTTATAAACCCGGTGAAGTCATAAGTATTGATGCTGCGACTTCTTTGAATGCGACCATTACACTTAAACTGGATGATGAGATTATTACTCAAGTATCTGATGCTACCCAACTGCAGGCTGAGCACCAGATCATTGATGATGGTGCCATTCATATCCTTGAGGTGCTAGCTGTGTCGGGGACTGAAACCCAGTCTTTCTCACACTCCTATACAATTGAGCCACAAACTGTTTTCGCAACACTTCCTGAAAGTGTTCGTGATGGCATCAATTACGATGACAATGATCTCACTAAAGTCACGCTGGTTTTAACAGCTCCTGAAAAATCTAATGTGTTCGTCATTGGAGACTTCAACGATTGGGCAATCAATGCTGATTTCTTAATGAAAAAGGATGGGGATAAATTTTGGCTAACCATGGACGGCTTAGATCCCCAGTTTGAATATACCTATCAGTACCTGATTGATGGAAATATTCGAATAGCTGATCCATATTCAGAAAAGGTAAGTTCTGAGTTTGATGATGATCAAATCATTTCAGAGGGGAGATACCCTGAACTAAAAAATTACCCAAAAGGGAAGACCAAATTTGGAGCTACATTCCTGCAAACTGGTCGTGAGGACTATATCTGGGAGGTTCCTGATTTTCAAAAACCAGATCAAGAAGATCTGATCATTTATGAACTTTTGGTACGTGACTTTACAGATGACAGAACCTATAATGCTGTTACAGAAAAGCTGGATTATATCAAATCATTAGGTGTAAATGCTATTGAACTGATGCCCATTATGGAGTATGAAGGGAATATTAGTTGGGGGTATAATACAGCATTCCATTTCGCTCCAGATAAGTTCTACGGAACTGAGGATGATCTAAGAAGATTGATTGATGAAGCCCACAAAAGAGGCATAGCCGTACTATTCGACATTGTTTTGAATCATGCTTTTGGAAGAAATCCAATGGTTAGAATGGAGGCAAGTGGAGATTATGGCCCACCTACAGCCTCAAATCCTTGGTTCAATAGAGAGCCTACACATGATTACAACGTAGGGTTTGATTTCAATCATGAGAGTCCTTATACCATTGAGTATGTGAAAAGGGTGGTAACCTATTGGACAGAGGCATACAACGTGGATGGTTATCGGTTTGATTTGACCAAAGGACATACCCAGAAGGTCACAATTGGAGATGTTGGCCGTTGGGGAAGGTATGATGCCGCCAGGGTTGCAACCCTAACCGAAATGGCCAATGATGTTTGGAAACAAGATTCAACTACCTATGTAATTTTTGAACATCTCTCAGATAATACTGAGGAAGAGGTGTTAGCTAACCATGGCATTATGTTATGGGGTAAGCTTAATGACGAATATCGCTCCCTTTCCAAAGGAGGGACAAATGATATTGGTTGGGGTTACTATGGATCAAGGGGCTGGAGCAACCCAAATCTCGTGACCTATATGGAAAGTCATGATGAGGAGCGAGTCGCGTGGGACCTGATGAAGAAGCCAAGTAGTTCATTTGAGCATAAGATCAATCGGTTAAAATTGAATGCAACATTTTTTCTGATGATTCCGGGTCCAAAAATGATATGGCAATTTGGGGAAATGGGGTATGATGAAGAGTTGAACAATGATCGATTAGGTATAAAACCAACACACTGGGAATATCTGAATGATCCTGATAGAAAGGCACTATTTAATGTTTACCGGTCTTTAATTCACCTGAGAACTGAAACAGATTATTTGGATGACGAGTATTTCTCTTGGAAGTCAACAGGAACTGTGAAGTGGATGAACTTCGAGCATCCGGATGTTCAAATCAGTGTTTTTGGCAACTTCAGAGATGCTATTGTTACCGGCAATCCACACTTTGTTAGTTCTGGTACATGGTATGATTATTTCACAGGAGAAAAGATCGAAGTATTGGATCCTGAAGGTATGATTGAATTGAGCCCTGGGGAGTTTCATGTTTATACCTCCGAGAGGATCGAAAATTATCTGGATAGCGACCCGATTGATTTTATCACAGGAGTAAATACAGATGCGTCAGAAGAAGTATTGATTTATCCTAATCCTACATCAGAGTGGATTAAGATCGTTACGACCAGAAAAATATTGAGTATAGAATTATTTGATTTGGCAGGTCAGTTAATTTTCAAACGACCTTTTGAAGCTGCCAATGTGAATGATCCCATCAGTTTGCAAACCATTAATCCCGGGATTTACACATTACGTATAGTGACTGATGAGCATGTTTTTAGTGAAAGGGTAATTAAGAATTAGAAGTTTTACCAAAGTTATGAAGAAGATTTATTGTAATTGGATGAAGTTCTTACGGAGTATTTCCGCAATAGGACTAATGACCTTGGTCGTCTTAGGCGCTAGCGCACAAGCGGTTATTACAGGTCGGGTAACAGAAGAGGGATCCACTTTCGGGCTTCCTGGAGTCAACGTACTGATTAAGGGTACTGCGATGGGAGCAGTGACTGATATTGAGGGTAACTATCGTGTTGAGGCAAATGAAGGTGACGTTTTAGTATTTTCGTTTGTTGGGTATCAAGATCAGGAGCGCACTGTTGATGCATCAGGAGTGATTGATGTTCAATTGGGTATTGATATTGAGCAGTTGGAAGAGGTGGTCGTAGTAGGATATGGTACGCAGGAGGCAAAGGATGTTACCGGTGTTGTGGCAACTGTAAGTACTAAGGAATTTAATAAGGGATCGATTGCTAGTCCTGAAAATTTGATAACTGGGAAAGTAGCAGGGGTGTCAATTACACCAAGTACAGAACCAGGTGGTGGAGCGAGTATTAACATCAGGGGTATCACCAGCTTAAATGGCGGAAGTTCACCATTAATAGTTGTAGATGGCGTTACACTTGATGGATCAGGGTACGTTGGAGGTAGGAATGGGTTAAATTTCATTAATCCAAATGATATTGAAACCATTACAATATTGAAAGACGCTTCAGCAGCTGCCATTTATGGTACGCGTGCTGCTGCTGGTGTTATATTGGTAACCACAAAGTCAGGTAAATCAGGGGAATCTTCAGTTGTATATGACGGCTTCTATTCATTCTCAAGGTTTCAAGGCGATTTCGATTTTCTAAGCCCTTCAAATTTTAGGTTGATCGTTGAAGACAAAGCACCACAATATCTGGGTCGCTTAGGTGCTGAGAATACCAGCTGGATCGATGAAGTCATACAGCCAGTTGCTGGTCATAGTCATAATGTCTCATTCTCTGGTGGAGGTGAAAAGAATACCTTCAATATGTCCATCAATCGAATGGTCAATAATGGTATAGTGAAGTATTCTCAAAACGAAATCACAAGATTAAATGTTAAAACAACGGCTAAACTGCTGGATGACAATTTGAAGGTAACCTTTCAGACAATTAATGCTTTTACCAAGGATAATTTTAGCAGCAACGTTACTGGAAGTGCACTTTCATTTGATCCAACCAGACCCATTTATGATGATGAAAATAGAGCCTATGGTGGCTTTTGGGAGTGGCAGGTAGGCTTAGCACCTTCAAATCCGGTTTCTACACTGGAACAAACCACCAATCTTGGAGAAACAAGAAGATCCTTTTCTGCCATCAATATGACCTACAACTTGCCATTCTTGCAGGACTTATCGATTAACACCATCATGTCGGCAGATTTAAGAGATGGTAAGCAACAATTCTTTCAACCTACTACATACCTGACCGGACTAAGCCATCTCGGATTCATCAACGTGGGGGCCGGCAAAGGATACACATATAACTACGAGCAGTTTGTCAATTACAAAACTTACCTCGAGTCAATCAACGGTACTTTTGAAGCGATGGTGGGTTATTCATATCAGGATGTATTTAGAGAGTATTATGGATTTTTTGGAGATGATTTATCCACCAATAATTTCACATATTTCAATCCAGACGTAATACAAAATTTAAAGCCAGCCAAGATTTCGCCAACAAGAAACCAGTTGCAGTCGGTTTATGGACGATTGAACTTTTCATATGCTGACAAATACTTGTTTACCTCAAATTTCAGATATGATGGATCTACCAAATTTGGAGCGGGAAACAGATATGGGTTCTTCCCGTCTATGGCCTTGGGCTGGAGAATTTCGGATGAGGCATTCATGAATATTTTGTCGAGTACATTTTCCAATTTAAAGTTAAGAGTGGGTTATGGGCAATTAGGAAATCAAAATATTCAGGATTATATCTATGAGACTTTCTATGGTTTAGGCACAAATGATGCCAGATATCAATTTGGTGGAGACTATTACAACACGTTAAGGCCTGTGGCCGTCGATCCAAACATCAAATGGGAAACCACTACATCGACTAACATCGGTTTAGATTTTGGCTTGGCAAAGGGTAAGATTTCCGGAACATTGGATTTCTATAATAAAGTTACCTCTGACCTGCTGACGCAGGTGGCACCACCAGCATTTACCAATGTTGGAGATGTAGTAGTAACTAATGTCGCCGAACTGAAGAATCAAGGGGTTGAACTTGGATTGAGTATCGTTGCTGTTGATCAGTCGGATTTTGATTGGGACATTGGATTCAATGCCGCTTACAATCAAAACGAAATCACAAAGTTGACCTTTGGTGAAGATGATGGACCAGGTCTTCCAGTAGGAGGTATTTCTGGAGATGTGGGTCAGACCATTCAGGTTTGGAAGGTTGGCGAACCTGTCAATTCATTCCGAACATACGTACGTGACGAGAGCGGTATTAGCTTGAGTGGAGAGACATATAAAGATGCCGTGACCATTGATTCTGATGGTGATGGTGTCCCGGATATGGCTGACGGTCAAATCAATGAGCAAGATCTGGTTATTGACAAAAGCCCTAATCCAGGAGTGATCCTGGGACTAACCTCTGGTATGTCATATAAGAACCTGAGACTGGACATGACGATGAGAAGTAATATTGGGAACTATGTTTACAATAATGTTTCGTCTGCAAATGGTTTCTACGATGTAATTGCAACAGGGCAAGTTTATAACAATATTCATGAGTCCGTTTTACAGACAGGTTACAACACTCGTCAGTTGCATTCGGATTTTTATGTTGAGAATGCGTCATTCTTGAGAATGGACAATATCACCTTAAGTTATAATTATACCGGACTTGATTTTGTTCAGGGTCGGATTTATGGTACAGTTCAAAATGCCTTTACGATTAGTGGGTATAGTGGACCAAACCCTGAAATATCGAGTGGTATTGACAATAACCTGTACCCAATGTCGACCACCTACATTCTCGGTATCAACTTAACATTTTAAGCGCTAAGAAGATGAACAAGATATTAACATTAACAATAATTGCTTTTTTGGCGGTGGCGTGTACGGATTTGGACCTGCGACCAGCTGATGCTACTACTGCAAACGTGGTTTTTAAGGATGTGAATGCTTATAAAAACTATTTGGCTAAGATATACGGTGCTTACATGATGACAGGTCAGGATGGGCCTGCTGGTGATGCTGATTTGGCCTTAGTTAATGATGAGGGTTTTACAAGTTACATGAGAGCTTACTGGAAGGCACAACAAATAACTACTGACGAAACACATTTGACGTGGACTGATGGCGGTATCCAGGATATGAACATGCATCAATGGTCGTCCGAAAATCAGTTTGTAAGAGTGCTTTATTATCGATTAGCACTAATTGTGGCATATTCAAATGATTTTCTTCAGCAAGCAGCTGATGTAAAGTTGGATGAGAATGGACTGACCTCAGATGAGAAAAACCTGGTTTCATCATATATCAATGAGGTGCGTTTTCTTAGAGCAATGGCCTATTGGCATGCATTGGATCTGTTTAGAAATGTTCCGCTTGTAACTGAGATCACCACTGAGCCTCCAGTTCAGGCTTCTCCAAATGAAACATTCAGTTTTATTGAATCAGAATTGGCGGCAATAGAATCACAGTTGCCAGCTCCTGGTGCAAATGAATATGGAAGAGTGGATAAGGGTGCTGTATGGATGTTGCAAGCGAGACTTTATCTCAATGCGGAGGTTTACATTGGCGAAGAAAAGTATACAGATTGTTTGACCGCTGTTAATAAAGTAATCAATGATGGTACATATGCTTTGAATCCCATATACGCAAACAATTTTACTGCGGATAATCATCTATCAACTGAAATCGTTTTTGCATTCACATCAGATGGTCTTAATTCTCAAACATGGGGGGGCACGACATTTCTGGTACATGCACCCATAATGGCAAATATGGAGCCGACTGACTATGGTGTAGATGCTGGATGGTCCGGTCCAAGAGCCACAAGTGTATTTGTCGATGTATTTGATGACATTACCGGAGATACGGATGTGAGAGCTCCGTTTTACACCGAGGGTAGAGACATTGTAATTGACGAACCTAATATCAACAGTTCTACAGGAGGTTACGGCGTAATTAAATATGTAAACAAACTTTCGGATGGATCTGATGGGCAACATGCCACTTTTGTTGATACGGATTGGCCTGTATTCAGATTGGCAGATGCATACTTAATGTATGCTGAAGCAGTTTTAAGAGGAGGTGCTGGCGGTGACGCTGCAACCGCGCTTGGTTTAGTCAATATGTTGAGAGAACGAGCATACGGGGATGCGACTGGAAATATTACTAGTGGAGAACTTGATCTTGACTTTGTATTAGATGAACGTTCCAGGGAAATGTACTGGGAAGCGAGCCGAAGAATGGACTTAATTAGATATAATGAATTTACGGCAAATGGTGTTTGGCCCTGGAAAGGGGGCGAGCCTAATGGGGTTACAACTGACCCCAAGTACGACATTTTCCCAATTCCGGCCAATGACCTGGCTGCCAATCCCAATTTGGAACAAAACCCTGGATATTAGATTTTGGATATAAGAGCGGGCTGTCATTTTTTTAGACAGCCCATCTTGTTTTCATTTATGTAAATTTCAAGAACATGAACAAAGTAGTTTTATTTCTCCTTGTTGTCCTCAGCTGTAACATCACGATCGGTCAACAATTAGACAGAGTTGAACCTCCATTTTGGTGGGCCGGCATGGTGAATAACCAGTTGCAGTTGATGGTTCATGGAGAACGAATCTCGGAGTTAACGCCATCTTTTGACTATCCAGGTGTTAAGCTTGTAGCAGTCACAAAACTCGAAAATCCGAATTATCTGATTCTTGATTTAAACTTGGATATGGACGTACAGCCGGGTGCCTTTGATATTCAGTTTAGGAGAGGCAAAAAAACAGTTAAGACGTACGTATATGAATTGAAGGCTCGAAGAGCAGGATCAGCAGATCGTATTGGTTTTAACACCTCTGATGTGATGTATCTTATTACACCAGACAGGTTTGTAAATGGAGATCCAAGTAATGACAATGTAGACGGTATGCGCGAGCAAGCCAACAGGTCGTTCAAAGGAGGGCGTCATGGTGGTGATATTGCTGGTATGATCAAAAGTCTCGATTACATTGATGAAATGGGGTTTACTGCTATATGGGTCAACCCGGTTTTGGAAAATGATATGAACGAATATTCTTATCATGGCTATTCCACTACTGATTTCTACAAAGTTGATCCACGTTTTGGTACCAATGAAGATTACGCTGAACTCAGTCAAATGGCCAAGGACAAAGGCATTAAAGTAATCATGGACATGATAGTGAATCATAGTGGTTCAGAGCATTGGTGGATGAAGGATTTACCGAGTTCAAATTGGGTAAACTTTCAAGATGATTACCTGATGGGAGAATATAAGATTACTTCTCATCGAAAACCGGTAGTACAGGACCCTTATGCTTCAAAGATCGATCGCAAGGATTTTACGGATGGTTGGTTTGTAACGACAATGCCAGATCTCAATCAGCGCAATCCATATATGGCGAAATATCTCACACAAAATTCCATATGGTGGATTGAATATGCTGACCTATCAGGTATTAGAATGGATACTTATCCTTACCCCGATATGAATTACATGACAGAGTGGACTTGTGCGGTGATGTCAGAATATCCGAATTTCAATGTGGTGGGAGAGGAATGGTTCAGTGACCCATCAATAGTGTCCTATTGGCAAAGGGGCAAGGTTAATCCTAATGGTTATACTTCATGCCTGCCGAGTTTGATGGATTTTCCTTTGCAGAGCAAGTTGTCCGAAAGTCTGAACGCGCCCAATGGCGAGTGGGCAGGTTGGCTAGAAGCCTACACAACTCTGGCTAATGATTTTGTTTATGCAGATGCATCCAACCTGGTAGTCTTTCCCGATAACCATGACATGAGTAGATTTTTCACTCAGATAAATGAGAACTTCGACTTATTCAAGCTTGGAATCGCATATTATATGACAATCCGTGGAGTTCCTCAGATCTATTATGGCACTGAGATACTAATGAATAATCCAGGGACAACAGATCATGGAATCATTAGATCGGATTTCCCTGGAGGATGGGATGGCGATAAAGTGAATGCGTTTACGGGCGAAGGACTAACGTCAATGCAGAAGGAGGCACAAGAATTTATACGAAACCTACTTAACTGGAGAAAGGATAACAAAATAGTGCATACAGGAAAACTCCTTCACTATGTGCCCAAAGATGATATCTATGTGTTAATTAGATACAATGAAGTGGGAAAAGTTGTCACCATATTGAGCAAAAGAGCGGATGACTTTGAGCTTTCTCTTGATCGTTTCAGTGAGGTATTAAATGGTAATGAGAGCGGCATTGAGGTAATTTCAGGACAACCAATATCACTTGAAGGCAAAGTGATCGTACCTGCAATGCAAGCGTTGATTCTTGATGTAAAATAGGCAATTCTACCCTTCATATATTACAACTTAGGTAGTGCCGGGTCTTTCAGTAGGGGCCCGGCTTTTTTTATAGCTTAAAACTTCGAGTGATTTCGTCGAGTGTGGTGGCATGTTCAGTAAGACTTTTAGCTGCCGCCGAAAGCTCTTCACCTGTTGAAGCGTTTTGTTGACTACTGCTATTGAATTGTTGAATTGCCGAATTGATTTGACTGCTACTTTGTTGCTGTTCTACAGAGTTTAGTGCTATGTCTGAAGACATCTTTGTAAGTGTCTTGAGGTGTTGGACAACTTCGTCTACTGCCTCCTTGGATGCTGAAGAATTGCTTAAACCTGACTTAGAAAGAGAAGTAATTCTGTTCGCTGCTTCTTTGCTGCTATCAGCAAGTTGACGAACATCTTTCGCCACCACAGAAAACCCTTTTCCATGTTCACCGGCATTCGCCGCTTCAATAAATGCGTTAATGGCCAACAAATTGGTCTGCCCGGCAATATCCTCGATGATTTTGACTTGTTCCCCAATGACTGTTATGTCCTCGAGTGTTTTCTCTACAAATGATTGACTCTCCATCATTTTATCAATGGATTGTTTGTTCATGGACTCAGATTCCAATGCATTTTGACTGGAAGCATCAATGTTTGATGACATTTCTTCGATGCTAGCTGCAATTTCTTCAGAATTGGCAGCTTGTTCATTTGATGTAGTTGATATTGCCGAAGACATATTTTGCAGCTCATTTCCCGATTGCATTAGCGTTCCAACCTGATCTGTCAGCAAAGAGATTATTTTTCGAAGAGAGGTGTTCATCGAATTGATATATGTAGCTGTCTGGCCCAATTCATCTCTTGATGACAGTACAAGATCATTACTAAGGTCATTTTGGGACATGGCGTGAATGAACTGTTTGATCTGGTTAAACCCTGACACAAAAAAATTACTAATGATGATCATGGGTGTCAGTTGTAGAATAACCAGAACAACCCCAAAGCAAACCATGGTCGTTAGCATGTCTGAAATATCAACTCCCCATTCAGGATATTCTGTCATTCTCCATGTCATTGAATAAGCGATGGAGATCATTAGCCCTAAGCTACCAATAGCAACTGATAGTGCATTAAATATGAATTTGAACCGGAGGTTTATGTTTCCTTCCGACTTTACAGGTACGGTAATTAGGATTTTATCAAATTCTTGCAAAAAACTAGATGATGAGGCCGCAATACCAACTATTTGATATAACAGTGCATTGATAAAGAACAATGAGGCAGGAATAAATTCTAGATCATTGAGCCAACCTGCAAATAGCCAAACGATTGAAAAGCCTAAACTTGAGAGAATAAAGAAGATGAAAATTCTTCTATACGAGCTTGCTATTACATTTTCAGTTTTCGAACCGATGTGGCTTATGATGTTCTTTAACAAGTAATTGTTAATTGTCATAATTATGACAAAAAGTGGTACTGCAAAAGCGTACAATTTCCAGTTCATCACAATCAATTGAATTTCTGGCCAGGTTAACACCTTTGCAAAATAGCTTATTGCTAAAACGACGAAACCAGGAACAATGTAAGACAAGCTCGTGGTTATCTGGATTTGGCGGGTATTAGATTCGTAACTCATGAAGTATAATTAAAAAGCAAGTTTAATAACATGTCATAATCTGCACCAAAGGTTCATGAGTAACTGTGGATTAAAGCTTTTGACCCAGAATATTATTAGATTCAATGCGACTTATACTTCCCCTCTTGCTCCAAGGCCAATTCTATATGTGCAAAATGATGATTGCAATGCCAGGCGTATAAAGCAATGTTTTCCTTGAGCTTGATTGCTCTTTTTATTTCTGGATGGATGAACTCCTTATCCAATTCCTCGCTTGTCAGACTGTTAAGTAGGCACACCCAACGTTCATGAAGTCCATCCAAAATGCTCAATGAAGGAGCTATTGAGCTTGTGACACTATCAGACAACTCGGCCCAGAGACTTTCATGATAGGCTTTTATTGTTGGTGATTCTTCTGTTAGCGCCCATTTAAACCGGGTGAGTGATTGCATATGACTATCGGCGCAATGATGAATGATCTGTCGGATGCTCCAACCATCCTTCCTGTAACTCCAGGTCAACTCCTCCTCCGAGAGCTCACTCACTAACTTAATTAGCCTAAAAGGGAACTCCTCAATGGTTGAAATCCACCTGGAAATGTCATGAAAAGTAGTTGGCCATTTAAACTGCCCAATTGGATAACGTTGTGCTTCATCGTCAATGATCACTGTCATAATTTATTGACTTAACGAGGGAGACAGCTTTACGGAATACTCTTTAGCGTCCCTGGTTCCTTGTAAGAAGCACATCAAAGTGATAAACATCAGTACATGTCCAATGTCATCTCTATTGAACCAAAGATGAAAATCGATTCCTAACAGTCGAACAGGCAATGAAACAATTAAGACCAATACACCTATGGCGAAATAGCGATGAAAGGTATCACCCTTGAATGTTCGAATGGCTGAAGGAATTGCGATAAAAAATATGAATCCAATTGAGGAATGGATTATTACCCAATTGAAACTAGGTTGAATAATAAAAACAACCAATGAGGCAGCCAGTTTAGCCAATGATAATGTTTGCATCCATTTACGCCTTGTGGAAGGTTGAAGAGATATCATTGCCCATTCTGCAGCTGAAATGGCAAAAAATCCAGTAGTCCATGTCGGCATCTTACCAGTAATACCCCAGTAATAATAAAAGGTATGCCCAAAAGCAGCACAGAAGGTTCCAATTCCAAAAAACAGAAAAAACAAGTTCCAATATTTCACCAGATCAGTTTGCGGCAATTTTCGCAATTGAAGAAAGTGATGGATATTGGTTGCGGTCAATGCTATGTTGAGTATAAACGCCATAGGCTCCATTAAGTGGAGTCCAAAGAGCTCAAATTCAATTTTATTCACTTAAAAAGTAGGTTATTAAGAGCTTTCAAATATGTTGATATTTTGGCATATCGAACTGTCATTTGGTAAATTTCTGATCAATTAATGATCTGTGCAGTATGATCTTTGGTTTTAACCTTGTCAATCACTTTTTCAATGATGCCATTTTCATCAATTACAAAGGTTGTTCTTAAAGTACCCATGTATTCCCTGCCCATGAATTTTTTTAAATCCCAAGTTCCGTATAAATGATGCACTTTGTGCTCAGGATCCGAAAGGAGTGAATAGGGGAGCTCTTTTTTCTCAATAAATCTCTGATGAAGCTTTTCACTATCCTGACTAATACCGAACACTTCATATCCTTTATTCTGTAGATCAGAATAGTTATCCCGAAGGTTACATGCTTCAGCTGTACAACCAGGCGTAAGGTCCTTAGGGTAAAAAAACAGTATTACTTTTTTTCCTCTTAAATCCTCAAGTTTGACGGTATCACCGTTCTGATCATTGGCTTCAAATGATGGAGCCTTGTCGCCTTGTTTCAACGTAATCATAATGTTTTTTTAAGTTCTGAAATATTACCAAAAAAATCTTCAACCTCCAATCTAAACTCTCCTGATATAGGAATATTTGGATGGGGTACAGCCATCAAAAGATTTTTCTTAGCATCATAGCGCATCATGAGGAAATCTCCGTCTACTGTTGCGTTATATGATTTGATCCCTGATAAGTCATCTTTTATGCTAACTTTTAAATTACTACGAGACCATGAGATAGGAGTAATTTTGGGTGGTATGCTATCTGTTGCAATCGTGTAGGTTGCAAAATCACGAGATTTAAATTCAAATGTCCCATCGTCGAGTTGCTTTCCTCCAACATACCTGAGGCGATTGCCAATTTTGGAGAAGACTTGATAGCCTTCCGGATATTGATAAACCGGTTTGAGGGTGAAAGTCAAATTCTGGCGAATTGGATCTGTGGTATTTTTGAATTGAAACAACTCAAGGTTATTGGATGCAATATCCTTTTTAAATCTTAAATAGACAGTGTCAAATAGGGAGTTTTTGTTACTAAGAATATCAAAATCACTATTGTAGAAACTGATTTTGGTATTGGTTGGGAGCGCTGTATAAAACTCAGGCTTGATTACGCCTGAGTTAGAAAAAGTAATGGAGTCAACCAATCCGTTTTTTAAATCCCATAAAAAGTAATTGACATCATTTCGTGATAAATAGGGTTTAACTTTTTTATGCAGATTCCCCAGGTATACGTTACCAGTTGAATCAGCAGACTTAAAATGCATGTAGCTGCCTTGCACATCGAAGGAACGGATAGATGGAGTAATGGGATAGGCTATTCGTCGGTTGTTGATGGTTGACTCCATGACGGAAATGTTGTTGCTATTATCCCGAAGAATAATTCTTAAATCTGTTGATTTCGCCTCAAATCTGTATTTCTTTCTTGTCACATACATACTATGTCGATTGCCATCGTCCACATAGAGTTTGTTGAAGTACTTTCGTTTTCGTTTGTAAGTTTCGTAATCCAGGTGAACAAGGATTTCTCGGTTTTCCCCAAAACCCATTCTTTCTTTGATTTGATGAAAAACAGTGTCGCCATCAATGGATAGTAGTAATTCGGGAATGCCATTTCGGGAATAGGTACCATCTAGATTGTCATAATGATAGATCTGAATCCCGACATTTCCGATAAGCGAAATCGGTTTTTGGATGGTGTATTTGCCATTGACTTTTATGAGATCAAATTCATATCTACCGAATGCTCCGTTAATTCTTGCTTGATCGTCGAGTGTCACAAAAGCTATTTTTTTCATGAGTGGAGGGATGCGATCAATGACTTCCTCAAAACCGAATTCTAGTGGATTAAGGCATCTATGCTGTGTGTCACGTATTTCAAAATGTAAATGTGGGCCTGTAGATGAGCCCGAGTTACCAGAATATGCGATGACATCTCCTTGTCTAAAAACGAGTTCGTTTTTTTCAGGAAATATTGATATAGCGTATGTCTCATCCTCGTATTGTTTTTGCCGCGTATATTTTTCAAGTGTACGTTCGAAACGGTTCAAGTGCGCATAGACTGATGTATTGCCATCAGGGTGTGTTAGATAGAGTGCATGACCATATCCACCGGGGCTGATCGCAATACGAGAAATATAGCCATCAGCTGTTGCCAGAATAGGAATGCCAATTCGGCCACCTGTGCGTACATCTATTCCTCCATGAAAATGACTTCCTCGCATTTCGCCCATCGTGCCCGCCAGGTAGTTTTGTTGACCAGGGTTAATTGGGAAAATGTAATCAACTATTGGTAACGCCTGACCCTTGCAAATGAAGCATGTAAGACTTAAAAGGAGTAGACTAACGTATTTCAAAGTCTAACATTTTTTGGTTCTCAATAAAGCCCACCAATCGATCACCAATTTGTACCGGACCAACTCCTTTCGGAGTACCTGTAAAAATCAAATCTCCTTTCTTAAGGGTTATGAACTTTGAAATGTATGAGATGATTTCATCTACTGAGTACAACATATGAGAGGTATTTCCTTGCTGTACAACCTGTTCATTTATCAGTAGACTGAATGAAGTATTTGATAAATCCAACTGATCTTTATTTAAGAAATTGGAGATAGGAGCAGAACCATTGAATGATTTTGCCAAATCCCAGGGAAGCCCTTTGGTTTTTGCTTTTGCTTGCAGGTCTCTGGCAGTAAAGTCAACCCCAAGTCCTATTTCATTGTAATACTTGTGTGCAAATTCAGTCTCTATTGATTTACCCAGTTGAGATATTTTTACTACCAACTCTATTTCGTGATGAATGTCCTTGCTGAAATCGGGATAGTAGAAAGGATCATTGTTTCTAATGATAGCCGTGTCTGGTTTTAAAAAGATAACGGGACTGTCCGGTCGTTCATTTCCAAGCTCTTCAATGTGAGCGACGTAGTTCCTACCTATGCA
Organism: Cyclobacteriaceae bacterium; assembly: GCA_049115695.1. GTDB lineage: Bacteria > Bacteroidota > Bacteroidia > Cytophagales > Cyclobacteriaceae > JAGDZR01. Next base: position 417,027 of record JAGDZR010000012.1, read on the forward strand.
AGCAATTTTCATGTGTTAATGAGAGATTATCATTTCTGGTTCCTTGATTTCAACCAGTCCCTTTTCGTTAATGCCAACTAGTTCAACAGACTTTAATTCATTGATCAACAGCGGATCAAACTTAGCTTCAATTCGAATGTAGTTTTCTGTAAAGCCGTGCATTTGACCATTTTCAACATCCTCTTCAAACAACACGGTTGCAGTCTTTCCCAAATGCTGCTCATAGAAGAACCGCTTCTTTTTTTCAGACAAACCTCGGAGCATTTTGGATCTTCTTTGACGTTCTTCCAAAGCAACACTTCCTTCCATATCGATTGCCTGAGTATTTGGCCTTTCAGAATAAGTGAATACGTGTAAATAGGAAATATCCAACTCTGTGAGGAATTTGTATGTTGTCATGAACTCCTCTTCAGTCTCACCTGGAAATCCCGTAATTACATCAACTCCAATGCAAGTCTGTGGCGCCAATTGTTTTATCCTTTCAACTCTCTTTTTATACAAATCGCTTAAATATCTACGATTCATGGCACTAAGTATAGTGTCGCTTCCCGATTGCAAGGGTATGTGAAAGTGAGGGACAAATCGATTGGATTGCGTAACGAAAGCTATGATGTCATCTGACAAGAGGTTGGGTTCAATTGAGGAAATTCTAAATCGTTCTATATTCTCAACTTTATCTAGCTCCTTGATCAAATTGAGAAAATTTTCTTTTCTCTTACCATTTTGGATACCAAAGTCACCAATGTTTACACCTGTCAATACCACTTCTTTAACATCCGTTTTTGCAATTTCTTTAGCATGAGCGATGATGTTCGAGATGCTGTCACTTCTACTCTTCCCCCTTGCCAGCGGGATGGTGCAAAACGCGCAACCGTAGTTGCAACCATCCTGTACCTTCAAAAATGTGCGCGTTCGATCAGCAATACTGTAAGAAGAATGAAAAGTGTTAGCCTCTTTAATTTCAGAAGCATGAATTACCGATTGATCTTTTGGAACAAACTCATCGAAATAATCAAACATTCTAAATTTCTCGGCAGCACCAAGTACTGCGTTCACTCCGGGTATCTCACTGATCTCTTTCGGTTTTAGCTGAGCGTAGCAACCAATGATCGCTACAAATGAGTTGGGAGAGATTCTCTTAGCTTCCTTTACGATTTTCCGACACTTTTTATCAGCATTTTCTGTAACACTGCAAGTATTAATCACAAAAATGTCTGGATGATCAGTAAAATCAACCTTTTCATATCCACGATCCGTAAACATTCTTCCGATTGTCGAAGATTCTGAAAAATTGAGTTTGCAACCCAATGTATACAATGCCACCCTTTTCATTGCCGGCAAAGATAATGATAGCTACAAATAGCCAATGGATAATTTACAGAGCAGGAAGTAAAGCAGGATGAATCGTTCGTTGATTGAAATGACTTATTCGTTAGCGAAAGGTTCGAGCTTATTAATTGTAGTCAATTTGTTAAAAAGGTTGGAATTAGTTTAGCAATCAAGTTCAACAATTGGATATCACATTTCAATTTAAACTTAGTCCAAAACAGTTAAAATTCTGGTTTAGGCCAGCCTACTCTCTTCCCCAACTCTAAAATGCTCTTAGGTTGAATTGTTTCATATGGGGAAGAGGGTTTTTTTATTTTAGCCAATCTGATATTGGATTCCTTGATAAAGTACTCTTTTTGTTTGTTGATTTTATTTACCTGTTCCGTAGTAAATGGACAGGGTCAAACCAACTATACGATAGATGATGGTCTCCCATCTAACACGGTCTATCGTATATACCAGAGCAAGCAGGGGTATCTCTGGTTATGTACAGATCGGGGACTGAGTCGATATGATGGAAGGAGCTTTGTAAATGTTTCAGCTGCACGTGGGTTGCCAGATGATGAAATCTTTGATTTATTCGAGGATACATCCGGGCGTTTGTGGCTTTACACCTTAAATGGAAGTATTGGTTTTATAAGCAATCAAGTTCAATTTCAAAGCACCATTTCATTGATTCCATCTGACACCAGGTCAAGAATTACAGGAATCCAGGAATCGAACGACTCATTATTCATTGCTTTTTTGGAGGGTAGAATTTTGACAATAGTGGATGAAGAAGTAGTCGAAGTTGATAGCGTACCGGGTCAACGCTTACATGGAATGTTTATGCATGAAAACCAAAGATTGGCTCAGGTAGATAACATGATGTACTATTTTAGGAATGATTCAATGACGAGCATTGAATCACTTGGGCATAGTTTTTTTTCTTTGATGAAGCCGATTAGTACCACCTTCGGTGTTTGGTTGCTTGGGATTTCAAATAGGAAGATCGACCTTTTCACCCCGTTCAATAATGAATATCATTTCCAATTTGATTTTGAAATTTATAATTTGTCAGTATACCATGACCAGACTTATGCCCTAGGTGCTAAAGGTGTTATACTTATAAACGCAAATGGGACTACAGAACTGATTTATGCAACTGAAAATGCGACGAGCTTTTTACGGACAGGCAACTGCACTTGGGTGTCAAGCCTTTCTAAAGGGATTGTAAAGTTTTGTAATGAAACTACTGACTATCCACTGGACTTAATTTATGATTCACTTTCCATAAAGGATTTTGCTAAAAACAAAGATGGTCTGTTGTTTTTATCCAATGATCATATAATGTCAGTGACAGATTACTCAAGTGTTGCGTACCGAGCACGAGATACAAATGAGAAATGGCGGTGCATTGAGATTGATGATGATGGAGAACTCTGGGTTGGAAGAGGAGGTTCTTTATTAGCAAAAACAAGTGATAAATTTTTGCCAAAACCTTCTATTCAAGATATTGTAAGTTTCAAGGGAATGACAGTTGTTGCCAACAATGAGTATTTCGAAACTGTTACCATAGAAGAGGAGATTGGTATAATTGAAACTGTTGATCTCTTTGGAATTACGACGTTATACAATTTAAAAGATAGTGTCCTACTGATTGGAACCCGAAGTGGATTGTTTGCCTGGAATGGTGAAACTATTGTTCCTGTATATCAGGATATTCATGGTCAATCAATCATCAATCAAACTGGTGTTATTGGAAATGATACTCTATTGATCGGAACAAATGGTATGGGATTGTTTATCCACTTTGGAAATGATGTGGTGAATCTTGACCGAAATAATGGACTTCTCTCAAACGCGGTTACTTCTCTGGAGGTCCGTGATCAGCGAATTTTTGTGGGAACAGACAAGGGATTAAATATTATTGACGTTGGTGTCGGTTTGGATGTTTTTCAGTTAGCAAGTGATGAAGGATTGACCAACGTAAATATTACCTGTTTAGCCGTCGTTGACCAAGACATTTTTATTGGAACCAATGGTGGTATTTATCACACTTCTGCTGAGATGAATTTTTTAAAGCCGAATAATGGACAAATTTTTCTAAGCAAGGTGTTAGTTGATGGAATTGAATATGAAGACCAACAAGTAATAAATGTTTCTCATGATGTCAAATTCTTAGATTTTGTTTTTGATTTAGTGACACTTGAAGATAAAGCAACATTAAAATATGTCTTGAAGGAACAATCAAGCAAAGAGCGATTTGAGGAGTTGTCTCATGACCCCAATTATCAAATTAGACAGCCAAGAGCTGGCAATTATTCATTGGATGTGTACGTAAAGACCTCAAACTCCAATTGGTCAAAACCAATCGAAACCTCGTTCGTCGTACAGTCTCCGCTCTATCAGAAATGGTGGTTTTATGTTTTGTTGACAGGAGGAAGTGGAGCAATATTATTCCTAGTCTTTTATCAAAGATCCAAAACAAGAGAAAAAATAGCCATACTTAGTCAACGTGCATCTTCGGCAAAATTAGCTGGGTTGAGAGCACAGATTAACCCTCACTTTTTGTTCAATAGTTTGAATAGTATCAATAATCAGATACTTCATGGCAAGACTGAGGATGCGAACATTTTTTTATCCAAGATGAGTATGCTCATGAGGAGTGTTTTGGACAATTCAGGGTTGCTTTATGTAAACTTGAATGAAGAAATTGAACAGTTGAGGTTATACCTCGAAGTTGAACATATGAGATTGGAAGGTCGGTTTTCATTTGATATATCGATTGATGAGTCCATTGACATCTACACTACTCAGATTCCTGCAATGATTGTTCAGCCATTTGTTGAAAATGCAGTTTGGCATGGCGTTGCGCCATTGGATGAAGGCGGATTAATCAGTATTAAGTTTGAGTCCTTGAAAGATGAACTTGTTGTGCTGATTCAGGACAATGGGGGTGGTTTTGATGAAACTCAGGTAATACACCAACAATCAAAAGGGCAAAGATTGGTTAAAGAGAGGTTAGAACTGTTAAATCAAATTAATGGAGCCGAATTGACATGTGAGATTAATAGTAAGCAAACAGGTACCAGTATTATTATTCGAATACCAGATAGGCAATGAAGGTTGTCAGGTTGATATTGCCAGCTATTTTTTTTACTCTATGGTTTAGTAGCATTGGACAGGTTAATTATACCATAGAAGATGGACTTCCATCTAATAAAGTCTATCGTGTTTACCAGAGCAAGCAAGGATATCTCTGGTTGTGCACAGATCGCGGGCTAAGTCGGTATGATGGAAGAACATTCAAAAACTACACAACTGAGGATGGATTGCCGGATAATGTGATTTTAGATGTATATGAGGATTCTATTGGTAGGATTTGGCTGTTTAGTATGAACGGAGTACTGGGATATATCACAAATGAATCACCGTTTGAGGTTTTTGTTATTGCTAACCTGGAAGCTAGAATAACCGGAATCACAGAAAATGAATTAGGTGAAGTTTGGGTGACATCCCTTTCAGGGAAAATTATCTCCATTTCAACAGGTAGTGAATTTCATGAAATCTCAAATGAATTTGATCAAATCACTGGGATGATTAGGCATAAGAGCGAAATATATGTCATTACAGATAGATTTAATAGTTACAAGAATGGGACATTTAGTCAAATAGATGCATTCAGAAATACTGCTTTTAATTCTGTTAGATTAATCTGTTTCAAAGGAAATATTGCATGGGCAACTGTAGGTTATTATCGTCCTAGACTGATAGATCTAGAATCTGGGACTCAAACTTTTTTTCCAAAACCTTACAGGGTACTGAATTTTCAGGTATTGAATGAGAGTCTTTACGCACTAACAACAAATGGTGTTTTCGTTGATCCATTTGATAAGGACACTCAATTATATGACATTAACAATGCTACAGACATTGTTGTAGATAATCTTGGAAATACATGGGTGTCGAGCTTGTCTGATGGAATATATTTTTATCTAAATGAGAGAAACAGATTTGGAAAACTCATAGATGCTAATGTGGATTTTGTAGTGACGGATACAGCATTACTAGCCGTTGATAACAATTACCTTTATTCAATAAAAGAAAACCTTGAGTATAAGACATCTCTGATTAACACTCGCGATCAAACTTCCCATTTCATAAAATATATTGAAACTGATAAGCAAGGTCAAATTGTCTTGGGACTTATTGGTTCACTAAATTATGGTGGACATGAGATTGAAACGAAATCCCAAAGGGCTTTTACTGATGCATTTGAGACTTTTTGGTATGCTTCTCTTACCGAAATTGTCAATGTCAGGAGACCTGACTTTAAAGTTGAAAAGACAATCAGTTGGATGGGGGCAAGTTGTCTTTTATTCACATCTGATGATGAGTTGATTATTGGAAATGATGATGGGTTATACGTAATCGATGGAGACACGATCATTCCGTATTTAGATGATGCAACAGCTGGAGTGGGGGTGCGTGATGTTAAACAGGATATGAGTGGTGATATTTGGGCAATCACAGAGGGAAATGGACTACTGAGGATTAAAAATAAAGCAATCGAAACGTATTCAGATCACAACAGTTCTATTTCAAGTTTCCCAACGAGCCTGACTGTGTTTGATGAAAGTGTGTGGGTCGGTGGATTGGGATCAATTTCCAGAGTTATTGCTTCACCTGACAGTGTTGCCATTGATCTCATCATGCCCATTGATTTAAGAAATCAGATCGTTACCAAGGTTGATATATGGAATGACCTTGTTCTTGTCATGACCGATAGAGGACTTTTTTACGCAAAAAATAATCTTAAGTTTAAAAATGATCCCCCACTATCGCTAATGATAGGGGAACTGGAAATTGATGATGTTTCAAATGAAGTTGTGGGTAATCATACCTTTAGTCATGACGTAAATAATATCAATTGGAAATTCGAATGTATTAATCTTTCAGGTCAATCAGATTTGTCTTATCAATATAGCCTTCAAAATACTGATGGTGAAATCATTAATGAATTGGTGACCTCTTCAAGTCAATACGCTCTAGTGAATCCAAAAGGGGGGGATTATGTCCTGAGCGTTAAGGTTAAGAACCTCAATAGCGACTGGTCGAAAGCTTTGCGAGCACATTTCGAAATAGAGCATGCATTTTATACACGTTGGTGGTTTTTTGTAATAACCATACTATTAACCTCACTAGCCGTTAGTGCCATTTATTATTTAGTCATCAAAAGAAAGCATAAGATTGCTCAACTGCAGCAATCCTTGTCTAAGGCCAAATTAGAGGGACTTAGAGCTCAAATCAATCCTCATTTTCTTTTTAATAGCTTAAACAGTATTAATAATCAAATTTTGAATGGGAGAAGCGAAGACGCCAATATCTTCTTGTCAAAAATGAGTATGCTCATGAGGAGGATACTTGATCACTCAGAAAATCTATTTGTGAATCTGCATGATGAGGTGGATCTGTTGAGGTTGTATTTGGAGATTGAACAAATGAGAATGAGCGGTAAGTTCAAATTTGATATAGTCATAGATGGTTCTGTTGACGTATTTACTACTCAAATTCCAGCCATGGTCATACAACCAATAGTAGAAAATGCTGTTTGGCATGGTGTGGCTCCATTAAACAAGGGTGGATTAATCACAATTAGATTTAGTGAAAAGCATAATTTAATTCAAGTGGTTGTAGAAGATAACGGAAGGGGTTTTGACCCTAGTTTGCCTCATAAAAAGAGCTCCAAGGGGCAGAAACTCATTGAAGAACGATTGCGACTTCTAGGTGCAATAAGTGAAGGGAAAGTGGGGTATACCTATGCTACAGATTCAATGGGAACAAAAGTATATTTGAGCTTACCAGTTAACCAGTAAAGTGAATGATCAGAGCAGTAATTATTGATGATGAAAAGGATGCAATAGGCGTGCTTACTAATCTGTTAAAGAAATTTTGTCCCGAAGTTGTTGTGGTGGGATTTGCTCAAAACATAACAGATGGGTTCAAGGTGATCACGCATGAAAATCCCGACTTGGTATTTCTTGATGTTTATATGCCAAATGGTACAGGGTTGGAGTTAATGGAAAGAATACCTGATCGTAAAGTGATCTTCACAACTGCTTTTAACGAATTTGCTATTCGAGCCATTAAATTATCCGCATTCGATTATCTGCTAAAGCCGATCAATCATGTCGAACTCAGGGAAACCGTAATGAGATTTCAGGAAGAGCAAAACAAGGAGTTACCCGATATTTCCGTTTTGCAAAATTTGCTAAAAGATGGCGATGATATGCAGCGCATCTCCATTGCTACAGTTGATCGCATCCACATAGTGAATATTGCAGATATTTCCCATTGTGAGGCTTCTAAATCCTATACAATTGTTCATTTGATAGATAAAAGCTATCATGTCGCCTCAAAACCAATCGGAGAATTTGAGAAGTTATTAACATCCTTTATCCGCATTCATCGATCTTTTTTGGTCAACCCTGCTCATATTGTTGAAATGCGGAAAGGAAAAAATGGTTCGGTCAAATTATCAACAGCTATAGAACTTGAGGTATCTCAGTCTAACCGGGAAGTATTGATGAGGAAATTTGGAATTAACTAACTAAATATCCCGCGGCAAGATTTTGAAAATGTTCAACTTGATGTTTAACCCACTTGTCATCTTCATTCATTTCTCTTGCCATTAGTATCGCCACTGCCGGTGCGATATTGATGGATTCCTGAGCATCAAGTAGCAATGACCTGGTCCTTCTGGCAAGAACATCCTCTACGGTTCTCGCCATTTCGTTTTGTACGGCCCAAATGACATGGGCACCAGTAATGCTTAGATGTGGTGAAAGTTTATCACCGAGTTGAGGTGAGTTACTAATCAGCATGTCCAATATCTTTCTATCAGCACCATAAACATCTGTCTCATTTGAATCAAAGTTTAAGTATCCATGTATGAGTAAGTTTTCAGTAATTGCTTTCTGCTCATCCAATCCTCCAATGATCATGGCCTGATCAACCGTATCTTCAGCCATTTTGCGATATGTAGTCCATTTGCCACCGACAATACTTATCAGTCCTGATTTTGAAACCAATATTTTATGATGTCGACTTACCTCCTTAGTTGCCTGATCGTCACCTTCTGGTTTTGCCAATGGCCTTAACCCTGCAAAAACACTTTTGATGTCCGCCCTTGTAGGATTTTTCACGAGATAGTTTCCAGCTGTTTCCAGAATGAAGTCGATTTCACTCGACAATGGTTTTGGTTCGAGAGATGCAGTGTTAACGAGCGTGTCTGTGGTGCCCAATACTACTTTTCCATGCCAAGGAACGGCAAACATAACCCTGCCATCTTTGGTATGGGGAACCATAATGGCATATTCATGAGGTAGAAACTCTCGATCCACTACAACATGAGTTCCCTGGCTGGGCTGAATCATGTCAGGCGTATCGGGTTCATCAAGTTGTTTTATTTTATCTGCAAATACGCCAGTGGCGTTGATCACAACTTTCGCAGGAATGTCATAGTTGATGCCGGTTTCTGAATCTGTGGCACTGACACCACTAACTATTTCGTCATTTTTTGAAATACCAGTTACCGCAAAATAATTAACCAGTGTTGCTCCATAGTCAACCGCTGTAAGCGCAAGACTAATCGCCATTCTTGCATCATCAAACTGTCCATCGTAGTACTTTACACCTCCGGTTAGTCGAGTTTGATCAATCGTAGGAATGTATTTTACTGTTTCTTCCTTACTCAGTTTTTTGGAAGAACCGATTCCAAGTTTACCAGACATCCAATCGTAAACCTTAAGACCAATTTGGTAGAAAGGACCATCCCACCAGTCGTAGTTGGGAATGATAAAGGGCTGGTTTTTGACAAGGTGTGGAGCATTTTTGATCATAAGTCCTCTTTCCTTGAGTGCCTCCATAACAAGTGAAATGTCTCCTTGCTGTAGATATCTTACACCACCATGAACAAGTTTGGTACTTCTACTTGATGTGCCTTTCGCAAAATCATGTTGCTCAAGAAGGAGGGTTGAATATCCTCTTGAGGCAGCATCAACGGCAATTCCAAGACCAGTTGCGCCTCCTCCTATAACGAGAATGTCCCAAGGTTCTTTGCGCTTGGCGATCGCATCAATCATTTCATCTCTGCGCATATTAGTTACGATTCCATCCTTTACTTCGTTCTATCGCCTTCGTCCAATTGTGCTTTATAAGAGAGACATCTTTGTCCTCTGGTTTGAAGGTTTTTTCGATACTCCAATATTGTTTTATTTCCTGCTCATCTTTCCAGAATCCAACAGCAATCCCCGCAAGAAAAGCAGCTCCCATTGCGGTGGTTTCCTTTATAAGTGGACGAACTATTCTCAAATCAGAGACATTTGATTGTATTTGCATTAATAGATCATTTGCGGTAGCACCACCATCGACACGGAGTTCCTTAATGTCAATTCCAGAATCTTTGGACATGGTTTCTATTACCTCCATGGACTGAAGTGCAATGGCCTCCAAAGCGGCTCTTGCAATATGAGATTTGGAAGAACCCCGAGTTAATCCTATCAATGTGCCAGTGCTGTATTGATCCCAGTGAGGAGCTCCAAGTCCAACAAAACCAGGAACGAACACTACGCCATCACTACTATCAACTTGTTTTGCAAGCTCCTCGATTTCAGAAGCATTATTGATAAATTTAAAATTGTCTCTTAGGAATTGCACCAATGCCCCAGCGATGAAAATACTTCCTTCTAAGGCATAATTTACCTCACCGTTTATTTGCCATGCTATGGTGCTGAGTAAATTGTTTTGCGATTTTACGATTTTTTTTCCGGTGTTGAGCACTACGAAGCAACCTGTACCATATGTGTTTTTGAGCATACCAGGTTCAGTGCACATTTGTCCGAATAGTGCTGATTGTTGATCCCCAGCAATGCCACATACTGGAAGATCATGCCCACTTATGTTTGTGTAGCCATATATTTCACTGCTTGACTTTACTTTTGGCAACAAACTTTTTGGGATGTGAAACACTTTTAGAAGTTCATCGTCCCATTCCAAAGTGTGAATATTGAAAAGCATGGTGCGACTAGCATTGGTGACATCCGTGGCATGCACCTTGCCATCTGTCAAGTTCCAAAGCAACCATGAATCTACTGTTCCGAAGGCCAATTCACCTTTTTCCGCTCTTTGACGAGCTCCGTCTACATTGTCCAGTATCCATTTTAGTTTTGATGCTGAAAAATATGCATCAATCAGCAGGCCTGTCTTGTTTTGGATGAGCTCTGGAAGATGATCGTTTTTGAGCGTCTCACAATAATCAGCCGTACGTCGATCCTGCCATACTATGGCATTATATACAGGTTCTCCTGTGGCTTTATCCCATACGATGGTAGTTTCTCTCTGATTTGTTATACCAATCCCAGCTATTTCTTCCGGTTTTACATTATTTTTTGATAGTACTTCTTCAAGTACTTCTAATTGAGTTTTCCAGATCGTCGTAGCATCATGCTCGACCCATCCAGGCTGTGGGAAAATTTGCTCAAATTCTTTTTGGGTTGTTGCGAATATTTCTGCTTTGTGATTAAACAAAATGGCTCGTTCGCTAGTCGTGCCAGCGTCAAGGGTGACAATGTATTTTGGCATATTGGCAAAGTATTAAATCTGCTGTTTGTTTGTTTTAAGATAGTGGATTTTTCCTACATTTAGCCTTTTGTAAAACAATCTTAACAATCTATGACCCCTTACTTCGCAGAGTTTATTGGTACGTTCCTGCTTATGTATTTCGGTAACGGCGTTAACGCCAATGTATCATTAAAAAAAACCTATGGACATGATTCTGGTTGGGTGGTGATATCATTGGGTTGGGGACTTGCTGTTTTTATTGGAGTGGTTGTCGCTGGATCAATAAGTGGAGCTCATTTGAATCCTGCTGTTACCATTGGATTAGCTACTGCTGAGAAATTTGAATGGGCCCAGGTTCCTGGATATATCGGTGCTCAAATGTTGGGTGCCTTTACAGGAGCAGCTGTTGTTTATTTACAATACAAGTTGCATTTTGATGCTACAGAAGATCCTGCAACAAAGCTTGGGGTATTTAGCACAGGTCCAGCAATCCCAAATAAACCGCTAAATCTACTCTCAGAAGTGCTTGGAACTTTTGGTTTGATTTTTCCTGTATTTTTTCTGGTCGAAGGAAATGGTTTAGGATCTATAAGTGCATTACCTGTTGCGCTGATAGTCGTAGCAATTGGATTTTCTCTTGGAGGTACAACAGGGTATGCTATCAACCCGGCGCGTGATTTGGGCCCCAGGTTATTTCATGCCATTGCAGTCAATAAGGACAGTAATTGGCAGTACGCATGGATTCCAGTTATTGGCCCTGTCATAGGAGCCATACTGGCAGGATTTATCTATTTATTGCTGTAAGCTTAAAGATTTAACCAGTAAGTTATTTTGAATACCAGTGCCCTTGACTTAGGTGCCCCAAGGGCAAAAAGATTGTCTTCATCGGAGTATGCCAGGTAGTTGTCTGTATAAACCAAATACATGTCAGATACAGGTTTGAAACGCCATTGTAACCTTGAATTGACATTTAGATTTTCGATTTGACTATTGTATTGCACAAATGTTGTCCAGAAGAGTTTACGGGTAAACGTAAAATCGAATCTAGGGCCTATCAAAAACAAGTTTGAGGTATTATAGGGTAGAGGTAACTTGATGTAATTGTAGCTAAAATCAATAGACGTAAAACCAAAAGGCTGATATCGATACCCAACAGATCCATCTAGGTTTAGTCGAATTCCGTTGTAATATTGACCAGATCTTGTTCCTAGCGAATAAAAAATCTTTTTGCGCGCGTCTGACTCAAAATCAGCAAAAATAAGATTTGCTGTGTATGAGGTATTAGCAGGCAGTTCTTGACCGTTACTCCCGCTTGGATCAAACTCATTAAACAAAAAGGTGTACTGTCGTCTGAGCCTCATTCTATAATTGGCATTGTTTCGAAATGTGATATCATATAAGACATTCACGTCCCAATCCAGAAACCCATATGTATCATTGCGAATCATATCAAAATCAAAACCAGGACCGTGACTTTGAATAATCCCTGAAGAAGGATATAGGCTAAATCTAATGTTGGCAGCAAGTTGGTTAATATCTGTACGTCGTACGAAACCAACTTCTGGATTGTATCCCGCACCGATGGATTGAGTAAATATGGAAGCACGAATGGTATTGGTCGTATAAAGCATATTTCCACCCATTGCAAAAGCACTATCATTTTGACCTTCCTCAAACGATCTATGGTAGAATATTTTCCCGTTCCACCGATTGTCCGGTGTGGCGATATTAAAATCTAGCCCCGCAGTTCTGTTGGATGAGTCATCCACTGTGGTATCTTCAAGATTTAACTTGAACGGGTCTTTGTTGACGAAGATGAATCCAATATTGGATCGATCGAAGACTTTCTGTTGAGTAGAAAGTACTGTATAGTTGGTGGCCGGTTGAAGTATATTTTCATTCTTTCCGCCTTGCATATTCATAAGACCAATACGAGTGTTATTTCCAACCTTTCCGCTTACCCTCATACCTAAAGGAATTGTGTTTTGAATATTCTGACCAGTTGATTCATCACGTGCTATCCCAATTCTCCTCGAAAAAAATGGTCTCGTTCTGCGGGTACCGAAATCAGCAAAGAGATCGGCGTTTTCCAGAAAGAACTGTCGACGCTCAGGAAAGAATATTTCAAAACGATCGAGGTTAGTAACCTGCTGATCTACCTCAACCTGTGAGAAGTCAGGGTTCACGGTAAGGTCCAGGTTGAGACCGGATGTTATGCCGTATTTCATGTCAAACCCCGCCATGAGATCTGAGTCATAGTTGTCAGAGACTTCAAAATCACGACTTAATCCACCAGAGGTATATGGAATCAAAGAAATATTAGCGCCTGGTTTTTTTGTGGGTTTGTCCCACATCATTTCCTGAACAGTACCTATGTTAATAATGGTCAAATTTCTAGCAATTGGAGACCAGGTTGATTTTTCGGTGTATTCACTATCAACTCTGTAGAAATTGACATTCCATGAGGATTGGTCCTCGGTAAATCTTAGTGTTTTAAATGGGATGGCCATTTCCACAATCCAAAACCCATCGTATTGCTTTGCCTCACCATCCCATTTGTTGTCCCAATCCAGACTTAAGCCACTTCTGCCTGCTCCACCATTTGATATAAGGCCTTCACGTCGAACTCCAAAAGGATTTATGCCAAAAAGCACGGCATTCGTCTTGTCTTTGAAAGTGTCGAAGATGACTGAAAAGCTGTCATTGGCGGCCCCTCTAAAGTCACGTCTAAGAGATGGTGTAATATATTTTCTTGGACCAGCTAAGTTCTCGAGTCTGGCGCCCACATAAATGAAGTTTTCATCGTAAAGAATATATACGGTCGTTTGAGCTAGAGCAAGAGAAGTGTCTGAAGGAAACTGTTGAATGAAATTGTATGCAGAATCAGATGCAGTCCATGCACTTTCATTGAGCTTACCATCCAAGACTATCTGACCTGACGTTTTTCGTATTGTGAGCGACTGCCCTGAACTATAAATCAGGCATCCTAGAATGAAAAGAAACGATAAACTGAGTTTCAACATATGACAAAGCTAAAAGTGGAATGCGCCTGGATGATTGCGAATTATTACCAGCGGTAAGCAATAGATGTAAAAAACTGTAACAAAAAGTTAATGCTAATTGTTATAAGGGGTATGCTGTTAATCATGATTCATAGTTTCCTTTTTCTATTTGATCAAACTGATTGGAAACTTTCATTAGAAAAAGAAGGAATCCAAGTCTATACAAGAGAAACAACTCAATCACCAGTTAATGATTCAAAGGCGGTAGTATTGATTCCAAATGTTGATTTGGATCAGGTGGTAACCTTTTTTCTTGACATTGATCAACACAAGGAATGGATGTATTCAACTGAAAAGTCGCAGCTATTACGTGATGAAGAAGACAAGAAACTAGCTTACTATCAAGCGAATGCTCCCTGGCCAGTAACAGATCGTGATATTGTGTCAGAATTCACCATCCGTCGAGAGCCTGATCGATGCATCATAATAGGTCAAGCTCAGCCGACTTTATTACCGACAAGGGAGGACATGGTGAGAATAACGGAGTTGCAGACTGAATGGACATTTGAACGAGAAGAAAGAGGAGTTAGGGTCACCTACATTTCGCAGATGCATCCGGGGGGTAGTATTCCAGCCTGGCTAGCGAATATGACCGCAACAGAAAGTCCGTTTAACTCTCTATCAGAGTTACGAACTTCGTTCCGGTGATTGATCAGCTTGATCAAGATAAATTCGTCTCGCCTGATAGGCAAGTTTGATATCTGGCTCTGATTTGAATTTGCGAAGAACTTGTTCCCATATTCTATGCTCGGTCATTCTTCGTTTTCTTGGGTTGATAAGATACCTCATAGATAGTTTTATGCCACTTTCCTCTATGGCTGTGTAAACAATTGGGGTTAGAGATGTATAGAAAATCATGTAATCTTTGGATGCCTCGAGCAATTTGTTCTTTGCTGCCCTGCTTAAACTTTCTGCCTCATCTTTAACAATTTGATCAACAATTTCCTTCGCTTTTTCCCAATTGCTTTCATAAGTAACCAGGACGGATATCTCATTCCAAATGTGTGTAAATCCTTGTGTATAGTTGGCTTGAGGATTTTTAAAAACTGTACCATTTGGAATATGAATAATTCTCCCTGTGCTTTGATCCGCATCGACCCAATTATTGATCTCATTGATAGTAAATTGGAAGAACCGAACATCAATAACGTCTCCAGAATGCTCACCGATCTCTATTCGATCGCCTACTTCAAAAGGCCTTCGAATAAGGATAAACAACCAACCAGCAAGATTTACTATTGGATCTTGTAAAGCAATGGCAAGGCCAGCTGTTACAAGACCAAAAAATGTTGCCAGAGATCCTACCTGATCAACCCAGATAGAAGCCGTTATGAGAAGGACCAATACATAATAAGTATTCTTTATACCATTTTTCCAGTAGTATCTGACTTTAAGATCCGTTACTTTTGAAAACAGGAGACGAAGACAAAGGAATCTAATAATCCAAAGGATAAGAATTGTCAGAAAAGAATAAAGAATCTTGAGCTGATTCACTTTTTCAATCCCCCAATAATCTTCTATCCAGCTACCAATTTCGAGCATAATTCAATTTATCCTTTCTACTTTTAAGTCAATTTATTCAATAAAGAAGTGATTTAACATGGGTATACATAACAAATTGAATTGGGGAATATTGAGTACTGCGAAAATTGGCGTTCAAAAGGTTATTCCTGCGATTCAATCAAGTCAATATGGTACTGTTGTAGCAATAGCTTCAAGAACGCTTTCATCCGCGAAGAAAGTAGCCAGGGATTTAGGCATTGGACGAGCTTACGGAACGTATGAAGAGCTTTTGCACGATAAGTCTGTAGATGCAGTGTATATCCCATTACCTAATCATATGCATGTTGAATGGTCAAAGAAATGCCTTGAAGCTGGGAAACATGTACTTTGTGAAAAACCAATCGGACTGAATGCAGAAGAAGCAATTGACTTAGTCAATTATTCAAAACAATTCTCATCTCTGAGAACAATGGAAGCTTTTATGTATCGCTTTCATCCCCAATGGATCAAGGTCAAACAATGGATAGACCATGGGAAAATTGGTGAATTGAAAACGATTCATTCATTTTTTTCCTATTTCAATAATGATCCTGTCAATATCCGAAATATGAAGGATATTGGTGGAGGGGGACTAATGGACATAGGATGTTACAATATTTCATTGTCCAGGTTATTGTTTGGAGGATTACCGAATAGAGTAGTTGGTTTGATGGAACATGATGAGCAGTTCGAAGTGGACGTTTTGACATCAGGGATTTTAGAATTTAACAAAGGAACTTCTACTTTCACATGTAGTACGCAATTGTCTCCCTACCAGCGAATGATTGCCTATGGCACAACAGGACATATTGAAGTGAAAATACCCTTTAATGCGCCAAGGGATTCGAATTGTTTGCTTGAATTGACGGATCAAGATGGAACACAACAAGTACAAATACCAATAGCAGATCAGTATAGTGAACAGGTCGATGCTTTTGCCAAAGCCGTTTTCGGCCGAAAGGGAGTTCCCACCTCGTTAGAAGATGCGGTAGACAATATGAAAGTTATTGATGCTCTGAATGAGAGTTCAAAGTCGAATAAATGGATTGAATTGAATTGATTAAACTCCGCACATCAGTTCAATTTGTTTGAAAACCTTACGACGTTTTTTGTCATCTTTAATCACTTCGGATACCACTTGTGGTCTTTCAAGTGCATTTCTACAAATGATTATATCATTAGCCAACAATTCTTCCTTTTCTCTTTTATTGAGATTTGTTAAACTGGTAATAGGATGCAAGTTGAGTTTGGTGATGATGCCCTTGAGGCTTTGGTTTTTCGGGTAATCCCAGCTCATAATTTTCATGCCCGCACATTCTGCATATTTGATGGCATCAATCGTGAATCTTGTATTGGTAACAATCCAGCCATTCATAGTTTTTCCACTTGTTGGATCAATTGAGTTTTTGAGATCTCTAAATCTTGAATCAATGTAAAGTGGGACTTTAACATCTGATTTATATCCTTGTCGATTATGGAATTTGCATTCAACGATAAATTGTTGATTGCCTTTTTCTGCGAAAACATCCACTTCGTGTTGTACGCATTTTCCCTGCATCTGTATTCCTACCTGAACTTCGAATCCCATTACTTTAAGAATTTCGCCTACAAGTTTTTCAAAAGGGTATCCAGAAGGCCCTAAGGACATGATAGATTGCTTTAACTTGTATCTTGAAGACTCGAGCTGTGAAAACTGTTTGAGGTATTTGTGAGTCAGGCTGTAAATTTTCTTAGTGGAAATACCATTGTAAATAGCGTTTTTAACTTCATGCAAAACAAGATCAATAGTGTTGGTATTCGTCCCTGCGCGTTTCAAACTTTCCAGGATTTTCCTTTCATCAAATGGAACGAGTTCTCCGGAATTTTTAACTACATTTTTCACTTAACTCAGTAATTTTTTCAATTAGATTTGACTAATATAGATAATGCAATCATGATGTACTTTTGTTATGATTGAAACATAGCTGTGACCAAAAAACTCTATAAACAACTGATCCCCTTTGCTTTGATGATGGCCAATTTGATTGGTTTTGGTCAAGAACAACAGCTTGATTCCATTCTTGGCGTGACTAGGTCTCAATATAGATTATCAGAGTGGTCAGGAGCCATTGAAAGCGGCATTTATGGATTAGAGCTTTCGGATTCTTTGAATTATTCGGAATACGCACTCCATTTAAACTATATCTTAGGCGATGTATACCTTGCTCAAGGGAATTTTCCGAAGTGCATCGAGCATTACATCAACATTATATACAATCTAGAACAAACAGACACTGTAACAGACTATCTGGCGGATGCATATTTCGCGCTCGGAGAAGTATATGTGGAGATGAATGCTTTAGGAGAGGCGGTCAAAAGCTACAAGGTTTCTTATAGTCATTTCCGGACTACAAATAACATTATTGGGTTTGCAGAAGCAAAGAGCGCTGAGGGTGCCACGCATTTTTTAGTGGGAGATTTTGAAAAGTCAATTGTGGCCTACAAAATGTTAATAGATGCTGTCTCTGAGTTTAATGAAAATCGATTTGTTACTGGACTGGCATATGTTGGTTACCTGAAAGCTATATATGCAAATGGTGATTATGAAGCTGGAGTTAAAGTGGGAGAACAGTACAAAGACCTTGTCGAATTGGGCTACCTGGAAAGTGGGCAAATTTGGCACTACTTGAGCAAATGCTATTTTGAGATAGGTGAACAAGAAAATGCTATCAAATATGGAATTAGGGCTTTAGACCAAGATCGAACCAATACATCATTCATGCATTCCTTAGGAGAAGTGTACAGGCAAAACGGCGAGTTTGACAGGAGTGAGGAAATGCATCTCAAGGGATTAGACTTGTCCCAGGAAAGTAGAAGTAAAAGGGGAGAAATAATTGCAAAAAGGTATTTGGGACATTTGTACTTTGATCGGAATGATTACAGAGCATCACGAACAATTCTCAGGGAAGCCGAGAATGAAGCAAGAGAACAAGACATCCTTGAGGAACTCCAAAATATACAAACCCTTTTAGCCAAAGTTTATGAGGTATTAGAAATGAGTGATGAATCTATTCGTTATAGATTTTTGGAAAAAGAAATAAGCGCTAGGCTTGAGCGGCAACAAGAGGAGTATTTACAACAGATCCTTAGGGCCGATAATCTTGCAGCTAATTATGAACAGGATAGCAGGTTGCAAATTGCCGAATTGCAAAAACGAAAACTAGCCATTGAGCAGGAGGAGCAGAAAGTTAGGTTACTACAACAAGAAAAAACGATTCAGGATCAATTGATAGAGAGGCAGCAGTTGGAAGCTCTTCAGATCGAGCAAAATTTAATGATCGCGCGACAAATGCTTGATGCCGAGAAAAAGGACAGTGATTTGAGGCAGTTGCAAGCGGATGCTGAATTGCGCGCATTGAGAGATCAGGAAAACCAGCAAGAGCTTGAATTATCCAATAAGGAAAAGCTGATATTCCAACAAGAAGCAGAATTGCAGGAAGCGGCAATTGAGACGGCAAATAAAAGTCAGTTCTACCTGATAATCGTAATTGGTCTTACCTTACTAGTAGTGGGGATTTTGATTGTTTTTGTCATTCGTCTAAACCGTATTCGGAATTTAATTTCTCATCAAAACAGAGTCCTTGAGGAAAAGCAGACTGAACTTCAAGATGCGCAACAGCAGCTAAATAGGACTTTAAATAAGGAAAAGAGAACGCGCAAGAATCTTGAAAAAAGCAATAAGGACTTGAAGTCGGCACAATCTCAATTAATTCATGCTGAGAAAATGTCTTCTCTTGGGCAGTTGACTGCTGGAATCGTGCATGAGATCAATAATCCCGTGAACTTTGTTAAAGGAGGTATCGAGATTCTAGGCAGAACAATGACCACTAATCTGAAATTATTACAAGAGCTGATAGACCACAAGCATGACAATGACGAAATGCACGTGATTCTGGATAAGATTAGGGAGGAGCTTACTTATTCCAATGAGGTTGTTCCGCAAATTGTAAAGGACATGATGTTTGGGACAAATCGGATTGAAGAAATTGTGAATGGATTAAGAATTTTTTCTCGCCAGGATGATGTCAAACCTCAACTACTTAATATCCATAGCATTATAGATTCAGCCTTGTTAATTCTCAAATCAAAGACAGAAGAGGTGGCCAAAGTGATCAAAGATTATGATCACAAAATTGATCCAATCGAGTGCTATGGAGGGCAGTTAAATCAAGTATTTGTGAATATTATAAGCAATGCCATAGACGCGATGGAGGAAGGAACGATTAGGATTTGCACAAAAAACAAAACAAAGAAAGTGGTAGTCACAATAGAAGATGACGGAAGCGGCATGACTTCTGAGGTCAAAAGAAGAATATTTGATCCTTTTTATACTACCAAAGAAGTTGGAAAAGGAACTGGGTTAGGAATGTCTATTAGTTATTCGATCATTCAAGAGCATAATGGCAAAATAAGCGTCGAATCTGACGAAGGTAAAGGAACAAAATTTACGATAGCCCTTATGAAGAAATTGGGTAAGAATAAACCAATTACCAGTCAAGAAAATGCATGATCATTTTTCATTTTGCGTCGTTCATCGGGTATTATTCCCGTTTAGTAGTTTAAAGCTTTTAAAATTGAGTACTATATGTTTAATTACACATCATATAATTTGCAATCGTTCGTGGTAGCAATTGACTAGTACACCAACAGTTTACATGAGATCAACTAAAATCCGGTATGTTATCCTTGGATTCATACTGTGCTTTTTCTTTTCAAGTTTTGGGCAAAGCTTGAATCAACTTTATCAAGACGCATTATCTGAGATGCAAGCGGCTAATTTACCGCGGGCAATTGAATCTGCTGAAAACGGGTTGCTAAGAGCTCAAAATCAACAGAATGGTCGATATGTCTTCCAGTTTGATGTTTTAATGGGGGACATCTATTCCGCCTCAGGAGACTACACAAGTTCTATTTATCATTACTTAAGAGCCGCATTACTATCAGAGCGGAATAATAATAACCAAAATACAGCCGAAGCTTATTACGCACTCGGTAAATCCTATCTTGAAATGAGTGCATTTGGGAAAGCTAATGAGGCTTTTTCGAAATCCTCGGAAAATTTTCTATTGTCAGATGATCTCTTGGGAGTGATAAGAGCCAGACAGGCGCAGGCGATTAACCTTTTTGAATCAAAAGATTACAACGGGTCTATAGAAATATATGAATCCTTACTTCCTATCGTTAGGAATTTCACAGACAATTACTCGATTGTTCAGCGAATCTATGAGGAACTGTTACTAACCATTGAAAAATCGGGTGACATGCAAAAGGGGGTAGAGTATGGGGAAAAATATGAGAGCATGTCATTATTTCCAAGAAGCGCGGATATTTGGAATCTAATGGTAGGGTTTTATGCGAGTTCAGGAGACCATAGCACAGCATTGAAGTACGCCAATAAGACCATTGAAAATTTCCCTGATAATGCAGGCTATCTGATTAACCTAGGGAAATGTGAAGCCATGATGGGTAATAGCGATAAGGCCATTTCCATATTTAATGATGCCTTGAACAGCGCAACATTACAAGGAGATGAACTGGATATCATGAGAGTCAATAATGAGCTTGCCCAAGTTTACCTCAGTCAGGCTGATAATGCAAGTGCAGACTTTCACCTTAAAAGTGCAGAAGAAATAGGTATAAGAAATGGATTCCATAACGAGTTGATTAGTACTTACAACATGCTGATTACCAGCTATTCATCTGAAGATTTGACTAATGAGACACTTGTATACAGAAGTCAGTTGGATAGACTCACAACGGGAATGAGTAACAATGAAAGGGCGATATTAGAAAATGGCAGCAGTGCTGATAGTAGAATAGCGGAACTTGAGCAAATGATTCGACAATCTCTAGTCCAAAGCACATCCTATTCTAAAAATATCCTTGAAGAGATGAATTTGGTTTCAAACGTTCCGGGCCTAGCAGTTGACCGGACCGATAGGCTTGTTAACCTTGAGGATATTTCAGAAGTTAATCTGAATGAAGGAGGTACAGAGGAATTAAGAAAATTGAAGGAAACAGAGAATAAGCAGCTTCTTGAGCTTTCAAATAAAGAGCGGTTGATTCTCCAACAGCAATCTGAGTTGCAGAAAGCTGAACTGGAATCAGCCAGCAAGCAGCAACAACTGCTCTTTATCATCATGGGGATTGGTTTGATAACAATCGTTACTTTGGGAATTTCGTTTTGGCGAATAAGTAATTCCAAAAAAGTAATTGCTCAGAAGAATAAAGATCTTGAGATCCAAAAAGTTGAATTGCAGGATGCACAAAGCAAACTGACCAACACCCTGGATATTGCACAGCAGACAAGTAAAAATCTGCAAGTGACTAATACAGAGTTAAAGGCTGCTCAATCACAATTGATTCATGCAGAGAAAATGTCCTCCTTGGGGCAACTGACAGCTGGAATTGTGCATGAGATTAACAACCCTGTGAACTTTGTGAATGGGGGGATTCATACTCTCGAAAGAACCCTTGAAAATATCATTCAATTATTAAAACAAACCCAAAATAAAACAGGCCAAGAGGCTGAAGAAGTTCAAGAAGAGCTGCGCGAGGAGCTAGAATATGCCAATGAATTTATTCCTCAGATTCTGAAAGACATGTTGTTTGGTACTTCTAGGATAGAGGATATTGTAAATGGCCTTCGGATTTTCAGTAGACAGGATGAAGAGATTCCGAAGAAAGCCAAGCTTTCAGAAGTTATCGATTCCGCTCTATTGATCTTAAGAACCAAGTATATCTCAGTAGCGAAAATCACCAAAGAGCTTGATCCAAAGATTGACAAGATTGACTGTTTTCCTGGTCAATTGAATCAGGTATTGGTCAATTTAATCAGTAATGCTGTTGACGCCATTCCTAAAAAAGGACTTATAAAAATTAGTACAGAAGATTTTGACACCAAAGTAAGGTTGAAGATATCTGATAATGGAAGAGGAATGGATAAAGACGTGATGACCCACATATTTGATCCTTTCTTCACTACGAAAGAAGTGGGTAAAGGAACAGGGTTAGGTTTATCGATAACTTATTCCATTATTGAAAAGCATGGAGGTAAGATTTCCGTGAGGAGTAAAGTAGGAGTAGGAACTACTTTTACGATCGTTTTGGATAAGGTTATTAAACCCAGAAGAAAGTCGAAAGAACAAATTGTGGCTTGATTTGGTAAATAATTGCACAAGCCACTTTTTATGAAGAAATTTAGATAATCATTGAACGAATTAAGGTCCATATAATGAAAAAAATTATTCTGCTCACTGCTCTTTTCATTACACTAAGTGGAGAAAGAGTTTTTGCTCAGGAAGACGCGGAAGTTATCCCAGTGGATAGTATAATGACAAATCCTGGTAAGTATAACAATGAGTTTGTGATGATCCGCGGGCAAGTGACTCAGTACACTCCCGGAGGTGCACAAACCGCAGGAAGTTATATGGTTCAGGGTGATTACGGTAGCCCAATCTCAGTAACCACTATGGACTCAAAACCAGAGGTATTCGAACTGTATGAAGTGAGTGGAACTGTGGTAATTGATCCATATACCCAACAACCATACATAATTGAGAAGTACAAAGAGCAGGTAAATGGGACAGGATTAAATAATCCGGTGGTTCTCTTTCTGATTTTCGGAGGCTTCTTAATCATGGCGATTTTGATTATTATACTTAGTGTTAGAACAGGTATAATTGGAGGATCGAACAGCGCAGGGAAGGGTGTTGCTTCAGCAGCAAGTGGTGATGAAAATAGAATTGGGTACGACAATGAGTTCCAGACCATCCGTATTCCAGCATACGAACAAAAAACAATGAAATTTATTCCTGGTAAATTAGTTGTGACTGCTGGTTTGGATAAGGGCAAAGAATTCATGATTTCAGGATATCCATCACCGAAGGGTAATATTGTATCCATTGGAAGAGAATCGGTGACCGGAGAACGGGCTTACTCACATATTCAACTTACAGAGAAAACAGTATCTCGAAAGCAGGCAGAAATCATTCAGTCTGATGGGAAAATATATTTAAGAAATCTTAGCGAAACTAATTTCACATCGTTAGATGGTGATGAATTGCCACCGGAACAAGAAAGAGAAATTGTATCCGATTCAGTAATTAGAATGGGAGAACTCGAATTCAAATACGTAGTTTAACCCCAATCGACTAAGTGAAGTATCAACTCGCATTTGATTCATTTATAGGAAGACGGCAAGAAAACCAGGATGCGGTGCTCAGCTGCAGGGTATCCGAAGAGACTTTTCTTATTGGCATTGCTGATGGTATGGGAGGTACGAATGGCGGACGAATAGCGAGTCATTTGGTAGTTGATTCAATCATCGAATTTGTAAAAGGACTTGATCCATCGGAAATTTCTGAGGACAGCCTTAAACCGATTTTGTCAAGATGTTACAGAAGCGCCAATAATAAGCTTCAAGATCGAATAGCAGCCGATCCTGAGTTAGCCGGTATGGGTACAACCCTATGTATGATTATCATCCATAAGGGTAAATATGCCTGGGCAAATATTGGGGACTCAAGAATCTATGAAGTAGATGAAGATGGGATGAAGTTGCTAACTGTTGATCATACTTATTTACAACAATATAAGAACGAAACAAGTGAGGAACTTCCGGAAGAATTAAGACTGAAGTATGAGCACTATTTGACAAAGTGTATTGATGGTAAATACGAGTCCCCGGATTTGTTTCCGACTGATAGTTCTTGCTTGGAATTCTCAGAAGAGAAACAGTTTTTACTCTGTTCTGACGGTTTGATTATTAATAAGTATGATGACGATCATTCAATCTTACGCGATTTATTTCAGTCTGGTAAGACCATTGAAAAAGGAGTAGAGAAGATGATCAAATATGCGTTTGATAATGGATCAAATGATAATATCTCAGTTGCATCGTTAAGGGTTACACATGAAGGAAAAGAGAGTGGCTGGGAAGGTAAACCGGTAAATAGTAAAATAAAAATCACGCCTAAGAAATCAGGTTTTCTCAGCGGAAACAAATTGATCATAGGCTTGATTACCTTGTTTATAGGGGTATGTTTTGCTGTTCTTATTATTGGTATGTCAGAAACGGATTCATCGTCGACTGAGTCAAACACCAATCTTACAACAAAATGGATACCACTTAGACAAAGTGACTATGAGTATCCCTTATCCAATAAATATCATATTCATTGGCAACCTTACCCAAACTATAAAGATGTCAAACGATATCAATTGAAAATCACGAAAGGTGAAACTGAAATTTATCTTGAGAAATTTCCTGAAGACACCTATCACGTTCCTGTAACAGAGTTTCAACTTGAAATCGGAGTAAAATATGGACTGGAGCTGACTGTTCTGCTAGATGATGACAGAGAGGTCGTCGGAAATTCAATTCAATTTTCAATTAGTGATTAAGGGGTTATTAAATGGGTTAGTGTGGTGCATGATTATCCTCATGACATCTGGAATAGCGAGTGCACAGCACTTGCCTCAGATCACTGCGGTCAATGTTGATAATTACCCACGAATTGTCATAAATGTGATTGACGAAAATTATGAATATGTAAACAAAGAAATTAATAACTGGCTGATTATTAATCATATGGGGCGATCGGTTAGTTACGCGGAATTCAATCTGAAATATCGAGAGAATGTGAATTCCACATGGGCTTCACATTTAAATGTAGAGTATTTGGAGATCGCATTCGAGCTCAGCCAATTGGACACGTTGATCGACATGGATGTAGTGGTTACGATCAAAGATGGACAAGATCAAAGATCGAACGCTCTCAAATTGGACATTGCAGAATCCATTTTAAAGAGAAGCTACATTGAGACAGTTGAGAGAAAGTCCAATTTATTCAATGAAAACGAAGATTATGAAAAATCCCTTAAATACATTTTAAGGAAATATGCGGAAGTTGGTCATGCTGATATTTTAGATATCTATGCGGAAACATTGAAAAGTTATGTACGGTACCTGACGTCAAATACTCCTGAACAATCGATGCAAAGGTTTTATGAAACTTATACCACATCCAAGCACATTATTGAGGATCATGATGATCGGTTATTTGATGAATTAATTAATGTCATAAAGGGAACAAAGCGAACAGAGTTATATGAAATTGATGTAAACTGGTCAAGGTTAGTTGAGTTATCAAAAACGGAAGAGGTCAACAAGATATTCCGAACATTATTGAAATATGAATTGTATGATGATATTTATCAGAAAGGAACTGAACTAGGTGAAAATATCAACAATGACCTTTTTATTAAAGCGTCTTATGCTTTAAGTCTATTTCATGTTGGAAACAATGAGAAAGGTAGTGAATACTTTAAATGGGTGTTAAATCATTGGAAAAGTGGAATGGAGTTGAGCCTCTCTGACTATTTGAGACTTCTTCATCAGATGTATGTGAAAACTTCACAATTTCAACATGCCTTTACCATTAGTGAAAGAATTTATAAGGAGACTAATTCGCAGGCGGACTTATCAAATGTTGTACTTGATGTAAGGGCTAGATTGAGTCATTTGCTGGTTGACGCTCTTATTGGAATGAATCAGTTGGAGCATTATGAGGTATTCTTGACGAGTGAGCGATTACCCTACTTTATTTCAGAGATAAAAATTGAGAAGGATTCACTGATATTTAATTATAAGAATAAAAACTCTGAAAATTTTTTAGTCTTTGAAGAATTGGTTTTAAACAAAACCACACAGGATAATTCTGTCAAGGTCAAAATCACGATTTCTTCCGAACTTAAAGAAAAGGGGAGTCAGCTGATTACAAATGTCGCTCGAGACGTATATAATATAGACTATTGGTTGGATTTTTTGCAAAATGAGGAGAAGGAGAGTCTTAAGTCAATTTTTGTTGTTTTATCAAAGATGTTTGAAGCGGAATATTTCCGTTCACTGACCACTGATCCTATGGAACAGCTGGTTAATGAAAATGATTACTTGGAATATTATGTTTTCCATTCAATAACAAATGAGGACTATAAAGAAATTGATTTGGATGATTTGAGGTATAGTAGTAAGGATTGGGAAAAATCCAGAGTTACACGAGGATTTTATTTTCAAACGACGAAGCACAAAGAGAATGAAGTGTATGATATGGCTTATCCAATTTATACTTTGAATGACGAACATGAATATTTGGGTGCAATTAGAATGGGTTTTAACGTTTGGTTCAATTAAGTAGGGAATAGCAACAATGGCGATTGACGATATCACATGTCCAAAGTGCTCGGGAAAGATTAGTTCGAGTGATGCTGAGTGTCCTAAATGTGGACATAATTTGAGTGAAAACTCAAAAGATGCTGTTACCATTATAAAGGAAGCACTAAATGAGCGTTATGAGATTAGAGACTTAATTGGAACTGGTGGAATGGCCGGTGTATATCGGGCTATGCAGCTTACACTTGAAAGGGATGTGGCTATAAAGGTTGTGCATCAAAACCTGGTGCATGACAAGGAATTTATCCACCGTTTTATCAAGGAAGCTCGTGTTGCTGCTTCACTGAATCATCCAAACATTATTACAATTCATGATGTCGGCTCCATCGATCAGGTTCATTATATGACCATGGAATATTTGGATGGTGAGCCATTGTCAAAAATGATTAGGAGAAAGGGAATGTTGGGCTTGTCGGAGGCGTTGAAAATTGTAATACCAATTGCCCAAGCTTTGAATTATTTACATAAAATGGGTTATGTCCATCGTGATGTGAAGAGTTCCAATATTTTCATCACGAAGGATGGCAGACCTGTGTTGACCGATTTTGGTATCGTTTATACAAATGAAAGTTTGCTAAGCCAACCTGGTACCGTTTTAGGTACACCTGAATTCATGAGCCCAGAACAGGCCAATGGAAAAGATATTGATGGGAGAAGTGACCTTTATAGTTTAGGTGTCATATTATATGAGGCAATTACTGGAAAAATGCCATTTCGAACTGACAATCCTTTGACAACAGTGTTCAAGGTGATTAATGAGGCACCAAAAGAACCGGTAGAGCATAACCGAAAAATTCCAACTTGGTTGAATTCGCAAGTATTGAATTTGCTGGCTAAGGATCCTGAAAAAAGGGTGCAGAATGGAAATAGACTAGCTTCCAACCTGTTTCATAAAAAAACTGTTTCATTCAATTTTGATCTGCCAGTTTCAGAATCATCAGAACCCTCGCAAGAATCTAATACGCTTATTACCAGGATAACTCAAGTAACCCAATCGTTGAATATTGGGGATTGGAACAAGGGGAAAGCTGATGATAGTGCATTAGAAGAAATATCAGCAGAGGAGAAAGAGTCTACATCTAGTGCTTACAAGTTGCTTGTTGGATTGATAAGTGTAGTGTTAATAGGGCTAATAGGAGCTAATATCTATTTTGTAAATGCCGCATCTTCAAATGATAATTCAGTTTCCAATGATCAGGCAATAGAATTAGCCGGAAATGATGTTGATGATAATAATATTTATACCACTGTAGATCAACATCCATTGTATCCAGGAGGAATTTCGGAGTATTATAATTATATTAAGAATAATTTGAAATATCCTGATTTCGCAAGAGAGCGAGGTATTGAAGGAAAGGTAATGATGGAATTTGTGATTGAAAAAAATGGTTCGGTCGGAGAGATTAATGTGGTGAAAGGGCTTGGTTCAGGTTGCGATGAAGAGGCCTTTAGGTTGATTAGAGAATTACCGGATTTCAAACCGGGTGTTTTAGATAAGAAGTTTGTTAGAGTTAAAGTTGTTCTACCTGTAGAATTTGTCATATAGACAAAAGTGGTGTCACTATCCAAAATATTGCTGTTTTTAACGTTTAGCTTCTGGCTAAATTTTTTTGTTTTAGGGCAGACCTTGGATACTGTGGTTGTTGCGACAAGTAATAGTTCTGCTGTCATTTCATTTAGTGATTCGGTCTGGACTAATGTTGGTCGAAATGGGGCATTGGTTAAAGCTGATTTTGATGTTAGCATTGTTGGAGGGGCAGCAATATTGAGTGATTGGAATGTTTTATCGCATTCAGGAGGGGATACCACTGCAAGTATTAGTTTGGTTATTAGTGGAACTCCGGATGGGTCAGAAAGATTGCTCGTTACTGTTAACTCAAATGAGGTTTATGATCAAAATGATGTTGCCTATTCAGGAACCAAAGAAGATACTTTATTCGATAAGCTCTCTCCAACTGTGGTATTGAGTGAC
>JAGDZR010000013.1:0-220657 GCA_049115695.1 Cyclobacteriaceae bacterium
TGCCATTGACGATCAATCAGAATTATCAGATCAGGTCACCTCCTACTCCTGGGACTTCAACTCCGACCAAATCCCTGACGACACAGCTGCCACAGCAACTTATCAGTTTGATACTACAGGCAGCCATGTGGTAAGACTAGACGTGGTGGGTGATAACGGGTGTACCAGTTATGCCATTGACACCATCAACATCTATCCAACACCACTGATACCCACATTTGATTATGCCAGTGACCTATTCTGTGAATCATTAGAGGTTACGGTTAACAACACGACCGATGAATCAGGCTATGACTCATTGGTGACCTTCCACTGGCAAGCAACCGGCATTGATTCGGTGTATGAAGCACACAACCCAAATTTCCTTTTTAATAACGCTGGAAGTAAAATTGTTCAGGTATATAGCTCAATTCCTGGTTGTGCGTCAGATACCACCTATGACACGCTTATGATTTATGCCCCTCCCACGGCGGAGTTCCTGTTCAATGATGCCTGTTTTGGAGAGATGGTAGTGTTTGAAAACAGTTCGGTTGGAGCTGCATCATACGAATGGGCATTTGGAGATGGATACAACAGTACAGGAACAGACCCCACACATAATTACGAATCAGTGGGTAATTATGAGACGACACTAACTGCTATCTCGGCTCAAGGCTGTGAAACCGAATATATGGCAGAAGTGAGTGTGGCAGGGATTCCATCTGTTGGCTTTCGACATGCCCTGATTTGTGCTGGAGATTCAGCCATCTTTCAGGATACCAGCAGTGTCGTCAACGATGATCTGGTCGCATGGCAATGGTACATTGAGGATTCCCTGGTTTCATCCAGCAGAGATTTGAAGTACAAGTTCGAACAGCATGGCAATTATCGAATTCGTGAAGTGGTGCAAAGTGCTACCGGATGCGAAGTGTCTTATTCAAAGACTGTCTCTATCCTTGAAATTCCGACACCTTCATTTTCTTACGAACAAGTTTGCAATGGAGAGGAATTTGTATTCATTAATCCAATGCCAAAAACAGATTATTACCAATCGCATTGGATATTTGATGGAGAGCAGATCATTATGGATACATTCCGGGTGACATTCGATTCGGCAGGGGTTTACGACGTTGGGTTGTCTATTACCAATAACAACCTTTGTTCTGTAGAGCGCTTTGAGCAAATAACGGTAAAGAAGAATCCGGTCATCGACTTTTCAGTCATGGATCTTTGTCAAAATGAAGTGCTTCAGTTGGAGGCGGCAATTGTAGCGTATGATGACTCGGTGCAAACCATCTCATGGTTGGCTGATAATGAGCCTTTGGGTGTTGGTTCAAATGTATATGTTGACTTCAATGAGCCAGGGGAGCATGCTCTGTCGCTGATGGTTCAGACTAAAACAGGGTGTGTCCATGAACTCACCAAGACTATCCTTGTTAGCCCTGAGCCAGTCGCTTTATTTAGTGCCAGTAGTGATTATGGTGCCGTTCAGGATGCTTTCACCTTTGACAATCAGGGTGATTCTGGAAAATTTGTCTGGTATGTAGACGGAGCTAAAAGAGACACATCCGAGAGCTATTCGACTAGTTTCAGTGAGGCCGGAATCAAGACGATTACGCTGACAGTGGAAAATGAATACGGCTGTCAGGACTCAGTGTGGCAACAATTGCTAGTCGTTGAACCAGTCATCAATGTCTCTATTAGTGAGATAGAATTGGTCGCGATTGATGATCGATTCGGGCAATTAGTAGTAGAGGTGGCTAACCTTGGTAATATGCCTGTTGAGCAGCTTGCATTTGAATTGGAAATTGAAGGAGCTTTCAATATTCGGGAGACATTTAAAACTCGTATCAATAATGGCGCATCCAATGTATTTAGTTTAACAAGTGAAATTCCCATTGCTAATGCAGATATTAATGCCGTATGCGTCTCTGTAAGTGCTGCAACTACATACCCTGATATAGATCTTTTTAATAACACACAATGCCTGACCATTGATCCGGAAGTCGTCTTTGAAGCACCTTATCCCAATCCTGCCTCAGATGAGTTGGTCGTTAAGGCCATTATTCCGGATAATTCTGATGTCCAGATCAGGTTGCTTAATCTGTCTGGACATGTTGTCTTGCAAAACAGCTCGGAGGATCTTTCTGGAGGGTTGAAGTCATTTGTCCTGGACCTCAGGGAGATAGAATCGGGACTTTACTTTCTTACGATTGATGTCAATGATGAGTCGACGACTTCCAGGATAGCGATCAAATAAAAAGACCCGTCCGAGTGGACAGGTCCTGATATTTCCAAAACAACTATGATAATTTCTTAATTCGCAACAAACTCCTTCAGGCGTCTGTTCTTGCTAGGCTCTCTTAGTTTCTGCAGCGCCTTTTCACGAATCTGACGTACTCGCTCTCTAGTCAAGCCCATCGCATCGCCAATTTCTTCTAATGTATATGGGTTGTCATGACCAATGCCGAAGCTCATCATGATTACTTCTCTTTCTCGTGCTGTTAGCGTTGATAATGCTCTTAACGTTTCAACCTTCAGTGAATCGTTGAAGACCAACTCGCCATCAGTAGGGCCTGTGGTTTCGTTTTCCAAAACATCTAAAAGCGAACCTGACTCGTCCTCACCAAATGGTGCATCCATAGACATCTGCTTCACTTCAGCGCCCAAGGTGTTTCTAACCTCCTGAGGCTTCATGTCAAGAATCTCAGCCAATTCCTCCTCTGTTGGCTCACGTTCGTACTGCTGCTCCAACTCTGCGTATGCTCTTCTGATCTGGTTGATTGCACCAGATTTGTTCATAGGAAGTCTTACAATACGAGACTGCTCAGCAAGTGCTTGCATGATAGACTGTCTAATCCACCATACCGCATATGAGATAAACTTGAAACCTTTTGTTTCATCGAATTTTTTTGCCGCCTTGATCAATCCAAGGTTTCCCTCGTTGATAAGGTCATTAAGTGGCAAACTTCTATTTTGATATTGTTTGGCAACTGAAACGACGAATCTCAAGTTGGCTTTCACCAATTTCTCAAGTGCCAGCTCATCTCCCTCTCTGATTCTCTGTGCCAGCGTCACTTCTTCGTCAGGAGTGATCATCGGCACATTACTCACCTCTGTAAAATACTTCTCAAGGGTGTGGCTCTCTCTCCTGTTGGTGATCGACTGGGTTATCTTCAGTTGTCTCATATAGTTATTCTATAATTGAATGATTATACAAATTTTTAATATCCTATTTTCAATTGAAAATTCCAACCCGCCAACAGGAAAAATACTGTAAGAACGAGTAATATTTCGTTTCGAAATGGACGCGAAGTTACGGAACTATTCCGATGATTTCAATATATATAAGTTTTTAGTACCCTTTCTAACCATCATTTAAACGATTTAGTTTCAAATTGTTGTGTTAAATGTTATGCAACATTTAGGGAGTTTATCATAAATAATGTGCCGCTAGAGGGGTAATCTAGATGACAAACGGATGAAATTTTCGACAGCTATTTGATTGGATGTTGTTGTGCTGACACATCAAATGATGCTAAAATCAGGAATGATTTGTATCTATCACTATGCTTCGAACACTGGTGCTAATTGTATATCTATTTCTGACTCTTGACCTGATTGCTCAATGTTGTTCTGGAGGCGTACCCATGGCGAGCAATATTGGTATGGGTGAGCTTGAAGGTAGAGGTTTTCAACTTGAACTTAGCTATGATCAGAATAGCCTTGAAAAGTTAAAATCAGGATCGACGAACCTAAAAGAAAAAAGTCGTTCTAGAATTACGAGGACGGCATTGTTGGAGTCGGGTTTCTCATTTGGTAATGGATGGAGTGTAGACGCATTGATGTCTGTGGTTGCACAAGAGCGAACCATTCTTATTCCACTGGAGCGACAAACACGAACAAGTGGATTTGGAGACATGGCCATGTTAGTGAAGTATCGTGTGAATCCAATGCTGCTGGTTGGGTATGGTTTGAAGCTCCCAACTGGGAAATTTGACAAGAATAATGAGCTTGGTTTACTGTTGAATGCTGATTTGCAGCCAGGATCGGGAGCATGGGACCAGTTGGCATATATGTCTTTACGGCATGCGAGTTCATTACGACCAAGTATGACTTATTCTCTATCGGCCACAGCAAGGCTGACCGGGAAAAATAGGCATTATCTAAATGAAACGGCTGTTTATGAATTTGGGAATGAGTTCGTCATCGTAATGGGTGTATCAGATATGGTATTAATTAAGGGGCTAATCATTCGCCCTGCGGTCAATATTAACACCAGATATGCGCTTCGCGATAAGTTTGATGACATTGCCTTCCCTTCGTCTGGGGGCATTTTTTTAAGAGTCAATCCGCAGGTGTCTGTTCAAGCATCTCAAAATATCCAGGTCATAGCAAACACTACCATTCCTGTTTTTCAACATGTTTTTGATACACAGCTCGCGATGACCAATCGGTTCAATTTAGGCTTTCATTTCACATTATCGAATAATCTATTAAAGCTATGAAGACGCAAATAATGTCATTGTTGATCCTTGCCTCATTTGGCTGCAAGGATGACGAATCACCAACCGGTTCCGAACCTTCCAGATTCGACGAATGGCTAATTGACCGGGCATCAGTGTTTGACGGAGGCCCGGGAAAAGACGGTATACCGGCTATTGATGAGCCCAATTTTGAATTGACCTCTAGCGCCGTGCATGATTATTTAACTGAGGATGATCTTGTATTGGGCATAAAGATGGGAGATGATGTACGGGCATATCCACACGATATTTTAGATTGGCACGAAATCGTCAATGACGCTGTGGACGATCAATCTGTTGCCATTACCTATTGCCCATTGACAGGAACCGGAATTGGATGGGAGAGATCAGTTGCTGGGAATGTGACGACATTTGGAGTGTCAGGATTATTGTTTAATTCCAATCTAATCGCTTATGATCGAGCCACGGACAGCAACTGGAGTCAAATGAAATCACTTTCAGTCAACGGACCCAACATAGCTACAAATGCAGCCCAATTTCAAATAATAGAAACTACATGGGGTACTTGGAAACGTTATTATCCTGAATCTAATGTATTGACAACCAATACAGGTTATTCACGGAGTTATGGAAACTACCCATATCGCAATTACAAAGAATCTGAGAGACTCATATTCCCAATAGATCATGAGGACAACCGACTACATGCGAAGGAAAGAGTACTGGGGGTTAAACTTGATGAAGAAATAAAAGTATATCCAATCTCAACTTTTGATGGTGGTAAAATAATCATTGATGATCAGTCAGGGAGTAACCTGGTGGTTATTGGAAATCTGGAAGAAAACTGGATAACGGTATTTGAAAATCCTTCCTTGAATGGCCAGTCGCTTGAATTGGTTTTAGTAAACAATCCGCCTGCTATTGTGAAAGATCAATTTGGAAATGAATGGGATATGTTTGGAAAAGCAATTACTGGATCGGATGCAGGAAGTGTCTTGAAAGTCCCACGTTCATTCGTGGGGTACTGGTTTGCCTGGGCTACTTTCTACCCCGATCTTGTCTTGTACGAGCAAGATTGACGGTAATCCTTCATCGTTTTGCTTTCCAGTCCATGACGTTATGCGACTTGTTGATGTCGGACTAGTTTTCAGTAGGAAGACTGTATCATAGTTTTGTTGAACAATCATTAACTAAACAATTTAACTACCAAAGATGTACAACATTGAAACAAAGAATTTCGGAGTAAAGCTTACGTTTAGTGGCTTTATCCAAGCAGACGAAATGAACAATTGGGTTGAAGACTCAAAGAAAGTATTACCATCACTTGGAACAAATTTTGGCGTATTTGTTGATCTCCGAGATTTAAAGCCATTACCCGTCGATGCGCAGGCGGCAATGGAAGAAGGTCAAAAAATGTATAAGCAGGCTGGTATGCTCAGATCTGTAGTTGTGTTAGCAAACCCAATCACAACTATGCAGTTCAAGCGAATCGCCAAGGAGACGGGTATTTATGAATGGGAAAGATATATTGATGCCTCTGCCGTGTCTAATTGGGAGCAGCTTGCCCAGGATTGGATTGTATCAGGAAAAGATCCAGACGCGAAATAAAAATTCATAAGGCATCACAAGGATTTAAGGAGTGTAGCAACTCCTTTTAAATACCCTTTCAAAAGGTTCCCGACGCGCTTTGTCTTTTTTCCTTGATAGCTTCTGCCAATTGATAGACAGCCATTGCATAAAGGGGACTGTGGTTGTATCGAGTGATGACGTAGAAGTTGTTTGCCCCAAACCAATATTCGAATCCATCACTAATCTCTAGCTGGATCAAAGTGACCGATTCGCTTTTGGAGATGCTGCTCACAGCCTGATACCCTTGTTTTTCATAATAAGCGAGGGTATTCTTTGGTTTTAGACTCTGCTTTGATAGGTCTAGAGCATTATTGAGCTGTTTTGCTGCAATTGCGACTATTCCGTCGGTTTCCCATCGATGTACGTCCAGGTAACTGGCAGTACTGGCAATAGCATCTTCAGGAGAATTCACCAGGTCTCTTGTTCCACCCTCATCGAATGATTTGGCATAGGCCCGATAACTGCTCGGCATAAACTGACCAAAGCCAATGGCACCTGCATATGACCCCTTGATGCTTAAGGGATTGAGGCTTTCTTCCTCACATAAAATCAGAAATTCTGATAGTTCTTTCCTAAAGAAGCTTCCCCGTCTTGGATATGCAAACGCGAGGGTATAAAGCGCATCAAGCACTTTGTAGGTTCCTTTATTCTGTCCAAACTTAGATTCAACACCGATGATTCCTAAAATAATTTCTTTAGCCACTCCCGTCTGATCGTATACCTGATTGAGGGTTGATTCATGGTCGCTCCAAAATTGTACACCAGCATTAATGCGATCTTCTTGAATAAATATTTTGCGATATCGCTCCCAGGTCATTTTCTCAGCAGGTCTGTTCATTTTTTCAATGATGCCAGGTATGTATTCAGCCTGTCCAATAATGATCTGGACCTCATCTATTGACCGATTCTGAATCTTCGAGAAATCCCTGATGAATTGATCTACTTTAGATTGATCTATCTGTGCGTTTGCCGCAACAAGCGAAGTGGTCCAAAGGAGAATGAGACTCGTCCATTTAAGCATGCTCGAATCTAATGAGATACTTCTTCATGTTGGTAGGCTTTTTGCGAAATCAATAGAGAATCTGTTATGAGGAAAATCAGAAATCGTTTTCTTACTACATTTCGTTCAATCCATTAAAGCGTATTGATATGTCATTTGGAGGTCCTATTGATTCAATGATCAAGTCTTATCAATCTAATCGTCGGTTGATACCAAAGCGAAAAAGACTGATAGATATACAGCGTGAATACGATAGCACGATTCATAATAGGAAGGGGCCTTCACTACAACTTGATTTGGATTCAGTAAAACCAAAAACTGAAAGAATTGGGATTAGCATTAAAACTTTAGTTGCATTTGGAATAACGCTTATCATAAGCCTGATACTGTTGTGGCTCGTTGTAAGTTATGATTACTCTGATTTGATCGAAGTTATCCGATAGGGGGGAGTGATTATGTCAATTCTATTCTAAATTGAGCAAAATTTCTCGCCTATGACTCGATCTTGTTTTTTTATACTTGCCTTATTGGCAAGTGCGCAGATTTTTGCAATAGACTCTTTATCGATTGCGCGCTTCTTTGATCAGAAAGTGCCTGCTCAAATGGATCATCTGAAGACAGCTGGAGCAGTGGTAGCTGTGGTCCAAAACGGTGAGATTGTTTTCCAAAAAGGCTATGGTCTATCAGATGTTGAAGAAGGAGTGAAAATGGATCCTGAAAACAGCCTGATGCGCATTGGGTCAATTTCTAAGGTATTTGTCTGGTTGAGTGTGATGAAGTTGGTGGAACAAGGGGCCCTAGAGCTGGATCGGGATGTTGAAACCTACATTGATTTTGAGATGAAAGGCGACTTTGATGAACCGATTACCCTTAGGCATATCATGTCACATACTGCGGGGCTTGAGGATTATGTGATCAAACTATTCTCGAATAAGGAAAAGGATCTTAAAGGTCTTGCCGAAATATTGGATCAACACTTTCCTGAAAGAGTGAGGCCTCCTGGGGAATTTGTATCATATTCCAATCATGCTACCGGCTTAGCAGCACTCATCGTCGAGCAAGTATCCGGAAAGAACTGGAAAGAATTTATTAAGCAGGAGTTCTTCGATCCCATGAATATGAATCAGAGTTCTTTTGATCAACCACTGTCCCAGGAATTGCAGAGTCAAATGTCAAAGGGCTATCTATATGGTGATGGCGAATTTGTTGCTCAGTCTTTCGAGTTGATTCCACTTTATCCTATTGGTGCGATGAGCGCCACGGCAAGCGATATGGCAAAATTGATGTCAACCTTGCTGAATTATGGAAATGTGGATTCAGTTGTCAAGATCATGGATAGCACAACCCTAGCTCAAATGTATGAGGTTTCGCATCAACATACTGCCGAGATTGATGCAATGAGGCATGGGTTTATGGACTTTAGTCAAAATGGCTACACCGTATTTGGTCATGGAGGTGATACATTTTGGTTTCATTCTGCAATGGCGTTGATTCCTGAGGCAAATACAGGTTTGTTTGTCTCAGTTAACACAGGCAATATGAGTGGAACATTGGCTCTAAAGCTCATGTTCCAGTTCATGGATGAGTTTTTCCCTGAAAAAGAGGACCTTCAACCACCCATCAATATTGATTTCTCTACTTTGTCGGAATATGAGGGCGTATTTAGAAGCATAAGATTCCCAAACAATCGCTATACAAAACTTACTTCTCTCCAGGATAATATTCAAGTCAATGTAGAAGGAGAAGGGCTGAGAATCAAAACAATGTTCAAAGATGAACTTTATGTCCCAATTGGGTCCGATAAGTTTCGAGAAGAAACCAGTTCAGAACTGATGGTTTTTGAGCGCGACACGGATGGGGAAATCACAACATTGTACAATGGAATGATGCCAGTTACAGTGTATGAACGAATCCCTAACTGGTTGAGCCCTGCATCCATTGGAATTGGATTTGGGAGTTCAGCATTGATCATCATTTTAACCTTTATCGGTTGGGGGATCTATCTGATCGTTCGATTCAAAGACGAAGAAAGGTTGCTGACCGTGTTACGCGTTAGCTTTTTTGGAACTTTTGCATTTGTGCTTTTCATCATCATGATCATGATTGCGTTTTCGAACCCTTTGAATGCAGTTTATGGTGTGCCTCCCTTATTTAGATTCGCACTATTTCTACCCCTGATCATCGGGGCATACGCCATCTATATGATTTATGCAGTGATTGACCTTTGGGGACAGCAAATTTCAGTTCTTGTCAAATTACACTACTCACTGCTTACTATCAGCTTCGTGGTTGTGACACTGTTTTTCTACCATTTTAAAATGATAGGTTGGAATTTCTAGCAACTGGGTGATTAAAGGATCATTTTGTTTTTACCTTGTGGTCGATGCTATCTAATGATAATGGGCCAGAACCTTCAATCAAAAATATTACCAGCAGTAGCAGAGTTGTAATGATTGTAAGAAACTCGACGTTGGGCGTCCATAGAATCAAACGACTCAGGCTGTTGAACATAAATAAGGCTCCAATTACAATTGGCATTTGGGCTATCACCATCAATCTTGTTTTAAACCCGAGGGCTATGAATATGCCTCCAAACAGGTGCGCAAATATGATGATGTGAAGGAGCATCGTATCGACAAGGGGATCTGTTTGTCCCACAGGCATTACATCATAATTGGCAATGTGAAACAGGTAAAACAATCCTTTGAATGCAAGTGCAAGTCCAAATAACATACGTACATAACTCAGCCATTTAGGGAATGTCCAAGTCAACCATGGAGAATTTTGGGATAGCGTAATCATGATTTTGTTTATCTGATGTGGACCAGTAGAGATACTTAATCAACATGAAACAAACCATGATCATAGAGGGCTGTCTCCATGACTCTTATCAATTATCTGGAAAGAGAGTAATCGAATTTAACATTGCCAATGGCAACATCGATTTTGAAGGAGATAAGATTGTCCGCATCGCTAGCGTACTGGCGGTTGACATAAACATTGGTCTCTACTTCCTCAAAGTCCTTGTGCATATCAATGCTGCAGAACGGAGAGTCTTTGATTTCAATAATGATCGGAACCTGTTTGGGTATACATATATCAAGCGTACCAGCACCTACTGCCGCTCTGACGTTGCATCCATTCTTGTTGAGTTGACCAAGGTCAAGTTCAGCTTGTCCAAATCCAATTTCAGCAATGATATTTTCCGCCCTGGACTTTTCTAGGTTGAGTGCTTTAATCGAACCAAAGTCCACTTTGAGGAAGAAAGTGTCCATCGTGATTAAATTGGCCCTTTCACGCCCATAGGCTACCACCACCTCCGCATTGCCTGTTTGAACCTTCAGGCTGCTACACTTTGTTCCTCCCAGATCAATATCTGATGACCCAATACCGTAATTCAAATTAAGGTTATAGACTTTTTGATTGTTGAGTAAAAACTTCCAATAGTTAGGGTCTTCTTCTTTTTTTTCTTTGGCACCACCAAATGCATAGGCAAGCCCGTCTCCCAATCCGCTGGTACGAAATTCATCAAGGGATAAAGAAGCAATGCATTTTCGATTCACAACCTTTGCGTCAAAGGATGGATTGATCTTGTTCAAATCTGGATTTCCGTAAATGGCCAATGGATTTCCACCATCTACA
The DNA here is from genome assembly GCA_049115695.1 of Cyclobacteriaceae bacterium. GTDB lineage: Bacteria > Bacteroidota > Bacteroidia > Cytophagales > Cyclobacteriaceae > JAGDZR01. Next base: position 10,738 of record JAGDZR010000013.1, read on the forward strand.
TGTCTGAGAAAAGAAATACCAGATGTCGCTGTAAGTGTAAAATCTACAGTGTCAAACGATTGTACATCTCCGAGAGAATAGAATCTCTTAAGTTGTGCTTGCCCTCCAAACAACAAAAACGTGCATAGTCCTGTTGTAAATACCCACTTCAACATTCCCTAGCTTACGATTTTTTATCACGCATGTTGCGATAATAAATATTTAGTAGGGAATAATAAAGAATAGTTTGTAAAACGGTTAGTTCTTTACTCGAAGAATTCTTTCATTCGCTCGAAAAATCCCTTATCGCTTTTAGAAGGGGCAGGCTCAAAATTTTTGGCATCTCTCAGAGATTCTAGCATTTCTCGCTCTTCTTTGTTCAGGCTCTTTGGAGTCCAGACATTAACGTGAATCAGCTGATCACCATGACTGTATCCTTCCAAGTCCTTGATGCCCTTTCCTCTTAATCTTAATATTTTTCCACTTTGTGTGCCAGGATCCACTTTGATTTTTACTTTCCCGTCAATAGTTGGTACTTCGATGGAGGCACCCAGAGCAGCGTCAATAAACGAAACATAGAGATCAAAAATCACATTGTTGCCATCACGCTTTAACGTCTCGTCCTCTATTTCCTCAATCACGATCAAAAGATCACCAGGGATCCCTCCGGCAACTTCATTTCCTTTTCCAGACATAGAGAGCTGCATGCCCTCAGAAACACCTGCAGGGATTTTGATGCTAATGATTTCCTCATTGCGTGCCATGCCTGTGCTGTCTGTACCAGCACCTCTTTGATCAACCATCTGCCCTGAACCACCACATGTTGAACAAGTCGAAGTTGACATCATCTGTCCCAGCATGGTATTCACTACTTTGCGCATTTGGCCGGTACCCTGACAAGTTGCGCAAGTCTTGAACGTCGTTGAGGGATCAACAACGAGGCGATTTACTTTTACTTTCTTTTCGACACCATTGGCTATCTCCCGAAGGGTCAGCTTCATTTTGATGCGAAGATTAGTTCCTTTGCGCGTTCTGCGGCCACCTCGACTTCCACCACCGCCACCGAAGAAGCTGTCGAATGGGCTGCCGCCACCGCCAAATATGTCACCGAACTGAGAGAAGATATCATCCATGTTCATACCTCCGCCTCCGCCGAATCCACCTGCTCCACCTACACCCTGATGACCGAATCTATCATAGCGAGCACGTTTGTCTTGATTACTCAGTACTTCGTATGCCTCTGCGGCTTCCTTGAACTTTTCTTCTGCCTCATTATTGTCAGGGTTTTTGTCCGGATGAAATTTAATGGCCACCTTTCGGTAAGCTTTTTTGATTTCATCACCGGATGCATTTTTGTCAATGCCTAATATTTCGTAGTAATCGCGCTTGCTCATAGTTATTCTTTAGCCCCTGTAACCACTTTGGCAAAGCGAATCACCTTTTCGCCGAGGAAATATCCTGCTTCCACCACATCAACAATTTTACCTGATAACTCTGGAGATGGAGCTGGTATTTGGGTTATTGCTTCATGGAAATCATCATCAAAGTCGTCTCCGGCATTGATTTCCATTCGTTTTAGTCCTTTGTTTTCGAGAATATTTTTGAATTTGTTGTAGATCAACTCAATCCCTTTGTCATCACCTTCTCCTGCATCCTGTGCTGCTTTAAGTGCTCTTTCGAAATCATCTAGTACCGGCAACATAGCTTCAACGACATCACGGCTTGCAGTTGAGATCATTTCCAACTTTTCCTTTGATGTACGTCTTCTGAAGTTCTCAAATTCAGAATATAGTCTCAGGTATTTATCCTTCTGCTCAGCCAGCTGATCCTCGATACTCGATGACTCATCTTCTTCCTCCTCAATATCTTCTTCCTGCTCATCATCTTGCTCAGTTGGTTCCTGCTCTTCAGCTTCATCTACAACCTGCTCTTCGGTGGTGATTTCTTCGTCCTTAAGCTTTTCTTCCTTTTCTGCTTTTTTCATTTTCACAAAAACTTATGCCTAGTCAAATTGGATTTTATTGTAATCTTCTAAATGATCAGCCTATCGTCAATTTTTTTGCCAAAGATGATTTTTATGACAAGTTGGCAGCAATTAGGTGAGCAACTGCCAGATTCGATCCTTCAGCGTGGTAATACCCTGTTGTGTAAGACTTGAAATGAATAAATTCGGAACCTCTTGGGGAACTTCCTTTTTCATCTCCTCCAGCAGCTCGTCATCAAGCATATCAGCTTTCGAAATCGCTAACAGGCGGGGTTTGTCAAGAAGTTCTGGATTGTGCTGTGCCAACTCGTTGAGAAGAATTTTATATTCCTTTTTAATATCATCAGCATCGGCAGGGATGAGGAAAAGCAACATACTGTTGCGCTCAATATGTCTCAGGAATCTAAGTCCCAGTCCCTTCCCTTCCGAAGCTCCCTCTATGATGCCTGGGATATCGGCCATTACAAACGATTTATGATCACGATAGGCTACTACGCCCAGGTTGGGTGTCAGAGTGGTGAAAGGATAATCTGCGATCTCTGGTTTGGCAGCTGAGATTGTGGAAAGGAGCGTGGACTTACCCGCATTAGGGAAACCAACCAGTCCCACATCTGCAAGAAGTTTAAGCTCCAGGATGACCGTTTTGTCAATGGCATCTTCGCCAGGTTGGGCATATCTGGGTGTTTGGTTAGTTGATGTCTTGAAGTGCGTATTTCCAAGTCCTCCTTTACCGCCTGGAATAATGATTTGTTCTTGACCATCATTCAGAATTTCAGCTAGAATTTCACCGGTTTCAAAGTCTTTTGCAATGGTGCCAAGCGGTACTTCCAGGGTAATATCCTTACCATCAGCTCCACTACTATTACTGGATCCTCCTGGTCCCCCTGCATCAGCTTTGATATGCTTTCTATATCTCAAGTGCAAGAGTGTCCAAAATTGCTTATTACCCTTTAGGATGATATGCGCTCCACGCCCACCATCACCGCCATCGGGTCCACCTTTTGGAACATGTTTTTCACGGCGTAAATGAGCAGAGCCTGGACCCCCGGCACCAGATTTGCCATAAAACTTGACGTGATCAATGAAGTTTGAATCCAATTGGTTAAAACTGATCTATTACTGATGAGATTTCTTTGAATATATCGTCAATGCCGCCAACACCGTGTATGCCATTGAACTTGTTCTGGCCTTTATAAAAATCAGCCACAGGTGATGTCTCGTTGTGATACACCTGAATGCGATTTTCGATTTTAGCCATGTCCTGATCGTCCGCACGACCTGATGTCTTACCTCTTTCCAGTAATCTTTTCTTTAATTCCTCTTCTGGCACCTCAAGAGAAATCATGCCGGAAATGGAAAGGTTGTGATTTGCTAACATCTTGTCTAGCGCTTGCGCTTGAGGTACGGTTCTGGGAAATCCATCGAATATGAATCCATTGGCATCCATGTGATGGGCAACTTTATCCTCCACCATTTTGATGACAACTTCATCAGGCACCAGGTTGCCCTGATCCATATAGCCTTGAGCGAGCTTACCCAGTTCTGTACCCTCACCCAGATGCTTTCTGAACAAATCACCCGTCGATAAATGGATCAATTTGTATTTTTCTATAAGATGATTGCTTTGAGTGCCTTTACCTGCACCGGGAGGGCCGAATAATACGATGTTAAGCATGATATCTATTTCAAATAAGGATTCAAATCTAATTCAATAAGCTGATTCACAGCTTTTCCATGAGGTAAACATACAAATCAATCATGGCCTGAATGTCATTGAGATTCACTATTTCGTCAGGTGAGTGAACATTGTCTTCAGGAGCGCCAATAAAGCACCAGTCAATAGGATATGGAGAGGCCTGCAATTCTTTGCCGTCACTTCCTCCCGATCCTTCTACTTCGAGTTGATAGGGGATGCCGCTTTGATTGGCTAGCTCGATCACTTTATTTAAAAATAATCTCCGAGGAATGCTCACATCCCTTTGCGAGATGACCACCCCATTGCCAGCCTGCACTCCGTCTGTCACCCATGTTATATCTGATACGAGACATTGCCGGATTCCAAATTTCTCATGGAGAAATTTGATCATAAATGGCACTGTCCCGCCACCATGTTCCTCATAAGCCGAAAAGGCGATGACACCATTTTCGAGTGTTTCTGCTACCTTGAGTGCATTGTAAATGCCAAGTCTGTCATCCATGTAAGGAGACTGAATGGTCGTATCCGTTAATCGAAAGTTGGATTGGAAAACCAGTGAAGTTCCTCTGTCTATACCTCGGGGGAAGTCGTGAAACAAATTACCCTCATCATCCACCTTGAGTTTGCATGCAATAGGTCCCATAGTGTCTTGCCCTGACAAAGCATAACCGGACTTGGCTGCCGGACCACCAATAGGAACAAGTTGATTATCGTAGCGACAGGTGAATCCAACTGTGTCCATGTGCGCAAAAATCGCTGTTCTCGGCTTTCCAAAGGATACAATGAGCGTATCCTGAAACTCGTCTCCGTAGTATAATTTAGGCTTGACCTTCCAGGAGGAGGACGCTGAATTGATATAATCAATCAGAAAATCGCGAACTCGATATTCTTCTCCTGATGGAGCATGTAGGTTAACTAAATTTTCGAGTAATTTCACGCGTTCTTAAATCGGGATGCAAAGATGTTTGGTCCTATTGGTAAATCAAACTAAATGAAACACTCGTTTACTACGGTATGAACATTGTGATCAAATACATCACGGTCTATTTAGCTGCAGCAGTCAGGTTTTTTCTGGGGCCAACACTTGGCATTGGCTATGGGTTCGGAATATTGATCACTACCATCTTGACAGTCTTAGGCATGATGTCCACAGTGTATCTGTTCAGTTATTTTGGAAATACAATACACCACTATACGGTCAAGTGGTTTTTTAAGAAGAAAAGAAAATTCACACCGCGCAATCGGAAGTTTGTGAAGATATGGAAGCAATATGGGTTGAAGGGAGTTGCTTTTTTTACACCTATTGTTCTGAGTCCTGTATTAGGCGCTTTGCTCTGCAATGTAGTGGGGGGTAAAAAATCGGAAATACTGAAATGGATGTGGATCAGTGCTGTTTTTTGGGCACTGCTAGAGAGTACCGCATTCTATTTTGCCGGGGATGCCATCCGCAAATTTCTGGATTAGTTTTGTAAAAGGTCATTCCAGCTGAGAGCTGAAATGACCCAATGAAATTAACCTGCGTTGTAATAGAAGCGCTCGTGAATTACTTTGTCACCTTCCCACTTTTTAATTGAAACTTGTTCCATTTTCACACGGTTCCCATCCTGAAAGGTGGCCTCCATCCAAGATTCCGTAGCGGTGGTGGCTTCCTCTTCGTTCGCAGAAATTGATTTTAGCCCACCACCATGGAAGTCTTTGATCATACCCGCAAAACTCTTTTCTCTTTCGCGATTGGCCTGCTTCCCTTCTGTTTTACCAAAACTGGGCTCTTCCATGACTACATCCTCGTGGTAGTATTTTTCAAATGCTGCGAGTAGGTCACCTGATGCTTCGGATTGCAGTTGCTGTTCTTGTTCTAAGTAAGTCATTTTTATGATTGATTTAATATATACAAATACATATACTGTATGTACATATAAATGTTTCATCTTATTTCAATTTTTTTTCACTTACTTAAAAATCATGCTGTGAGTGCGTAAACGACAATGTTTACAGCGAAACGGGTGTTATCAATTTTGTACCATCGCTTGTTGCGAAAGTCGTAATCCCATTCACAACCGTAATCCTTGTTACTGTAGAGGACACCAATTTTGTCATTGACCTCTATCGCTTTGAGATACTCGTGGACCAGGTCATCACCCCATCCATTCAGTTCCTGAGACGTGGCAGGAGGGCCATCAAATTCAAAAAATGAGCGATACAGCTTGTGGTTGGAGGGTATTTTTATGAGCGCCTCTTCACCAAACAGTTCACCCATTTGTGATTCAAATGACTTAGCAAATAAACCTTCAATGTCATGATTGCAATCGTCAACAAATACAAATCCGCCTCTGTCCACGTAATTTTTGAAATTTTCGGCTTCCTGACTGGTAAACTGCACAAGCTTGTGACCAGATAAATAGCAAAAGGGACTTTCAAATATTTCTTCGCCAGCCAGTGGGACAACTTTTTCAACTGTATCTACAGGAATGCTGGTGTACTCAATAATGGAATTGAGCAGATTGGATGGCATACGTTGATCTACATCCCAATCACCGGATTCATATTGAAGTCGTGTAAAGAAAAATGGATTGTCAATTTTGATGTTCATGACCTGGTTGCCATAAAAAAACAGGTGAGCAGCCACCAAAATGGTGACCACCCTCCTGTCTCGGGATCTTAAATTTAATCAAATTATACCGCGTCTGATAGACTTGAAAACGTAAAATCTCTGATTTTCATGTAAGGAATAAGATTTCCATCAACTCTTACTTGTTGTCCAAGCTGTTCCAGATTGTTCAACATGATAATCGGACTTTCGTTAAAACGGAAGTTTTTGATTGGATGCTTAATTTTTCCATTCTCTATATAAAATGTTCCATCTCTGGTGAGACCAGTATATAGCAATGTCTGAGGATCAACTGTCCTGATGTACCACAATCGGGTAACCAGGACACCTTTCTTAGTATCCTTAATGAGGTCATCTAAAGAGGCGTCCCCGCCATCCATGATGCCATTAGCCGGAAATGGAACTGAGTCAACGCCTTTTTCTTTTGCCCAGTATCTTGAATAAAAGAGGTTTTTCACTACCCCATTTTCAAGCCAGTTCATTTTCTTTCTGGCCTGACCATCGCCCGACCATGGAGAAGATGGAACTAATGGATGCTGCGGATCAGAATATAAATTAACTCGTTCGTCAACAATTTTTTCACCGAGCTTGGTTCCGCCACCTTCTTTGGCCATGAAACTTCGTCCTTCATCCGCTGTTCGGGCATTGAATGATCCAAACATTCGCTCAATTAGCCCTAGCGATGCTGCTGGCTCCATGATGACGGTGTATTTGCCAGGCTCTATGGCCTTAGCCTCTCTTGATTGGAGTGCCTTGTCGATTGCAATGGCTGAAGCCTCGGCAGCATTGAACAATCCTATGTCGTTAACATCACGTGTAACCCATCCTGAACCAGTTCCATCATTAGACCTCATGGTTACGGTAAACTCTGCACTGGTCTGTTTGTTATAAGCGAACAAACCAGCCGAATTGGCCATTGCAGACATGGAATCAGAATCATTGAAGAATCCTGCTGCAGTTACATCTTTCGCCCTAGCAGGCTCGATGCTATCTGCTGCCACCTGTGTTCGGTAGGCCGGATCTATTTTTGAAGTAGATTCATAGTGCTCCTTTGTCTCCAGGTATTTCTGAGGTCCCAATGGGGGCATGAACTCAGGGTTCTCTGGGGACAGTTTCGCCAACTCTTCTGACCTCCTGACCGCCCGTTGTATTGCTTCATCCGTAAACTCATCAACGGTCGTAGTACCTGATCTCATTCCAAAACTAGATTGAATGGTAAGGTTTTGATTGTTCTGAAATCCAGCTGTGGAGACTGTGTTTCTAGCGTATCTGATATTTCCTGAATTATCTCCATCCAGGTTCACTTCGCAGGTATCTGCTTTTGAATAGCTCAGCACCTTGTCCAAGAGTTGCTTCGCCTCATCTTTTGAATATATTGCCATTTTTAGTTTCCTGTTTTGTGATTAAATGTTTCTACCTGTATTGATCACATTTACATCCTTGAACCTAGTAGTTGAGGATCCGTGAGATACAGCACTGATTTGAGAGGGTTGCCCCTTTCCATCGAAAAATGAACCAAATAATCTGTAGTCAGATTCATCACATATTGCAGCACATGAATTCCAGAATTCCTGTGTGTTGGATTGGTAGGCAACATCATTGAGCATGCCTTTGATTTCACCATCCTTGATCTCGTAGAAAACAGTTCCTCCAAATTGGAAGTTGTATCGCTGCTGATCGATGGAGTATGATCCACGTCCGGCTATGTAGATACCTTTCTCAATGTCCTTTACCATTTCCTGTGGAGTCAAAGGGCTTGAACCAGGCTTAAGCGAAACATTAGGCATGCGCTGAAATTGTACATCATTCCAACTCTGTGAATAGCAACAACCATGTGACTCATCTTGATCAATCATGTGCACCTGGTCTCTAATGGCCTGATAATTGACCAAGACACCTTCTTTCACCAAATCCCATTCTTTGCATGCTACGCCTTCATCATCATATCCTACAGCACCAAGAGATCCAACCTGAGTTTTATCTGCAACCAGATTCACCAGCTTACTGCCATAATTGAAGTTCTGAGACTTCCACTTGTCCAGCGTCGCGAATGAAGTGCCTGCATAGTTGGCTTCATAGCCCAACACTCTGTCAAGCTCAAGTGGGTGCCCAACTGATTCGTGAATCGTCAAGCCTAAATGATTGGGTTCAAGTACAAGATCATACTTTCCTGGCTCAACCGATTTGGCTGACAGCTGCTCACGCGCCTGTAATGCAGCATCCGCAGCGTCTGCAACCATGTCATATCTGTTTCGGAATAGCTTGACTCCACCCAGACCTTCGACCTGTTCTTTTGGATCAGGATCCATATATTCATACCCCATTCCCATAGGTGCAGACAAAGCCTGGCGACTCTTGAATTTACCTTTCTCTGGGTCTATGGCCGTGACACCAAAGGTAGGCCAGATTCTGTGCACGTCCTGATCGATAAAGCTGCCTTCAGAAGATGCAAAATACTTTTGCTCGTTCACCATAAAAAGCGCCGAGTTGACATAGTTTGCTCCATTCTCCATAGCCGCTGCGTTCGCAGAAAGTAATAAATCTACTTTCTCAGAGACTGGTACTTCCATTGTGCTCTTCACAATAGGTGTCTTCCAGGACACATCACCATGAGCTGCTACAGGCGCAAGTTTCACTGGCTCTTTCTGAATCTTGGAATTGGCCTTAGCTATGGCCACTGCCATTTCAGTGGCTTTTTTAATGCCCTCAGTAGTTACATCAACTGTGGACGAAAATCCCCATGTGCCATTGGCAATCACACGAATACCTACACCAAATGACTCGGTGTTTACAACGTTCTGTACTTTATCCTCGCGAGTAAATACATACTGGTTGAGGTATCTTCCGATTCGAGCATCTGTGTAGGAGGCTCCTAGCGACTTGGCCGTGTTGAGCGCAACACTGGCCAGTTCCTTTTTCTTTGCTACGTCAAGTCCTGGAGCAAGTAAGTCCTGAGCGTTGATGGATCGACCCATCATCTGGGTAGGTAACATCATGGCTCCAGCTCCCAACCCCGCGATTTGCATAAAATCTCTTCGTTTCAATTTATTTGGGTTTAGTTTGACCATTAATTGAAACATCAAATTAGTGATCAGTTGATCCAATTGCGAACCGAATTATTTGAGCGGTTAGAAATGACTCAATGCAACATAACTAGTCTGATAATATCCTGTACAACTCTTGATTGAGGTAATAGTGATGGCCTTGAATCTTTCTTTTTTCAACGACTCCAATTTCAGCCAGCTCATTTAAGTAATTTCTGGCTGTATTCTCGGCGTAAATTTTCTTGTCTGTAAGGTGTTTGACTTTAGTGAAGGGTTGTTCGAAAATCATTTCAACAAGTTGATTAGCCCTTCGAATGATTGTGTCTTTTTCAACCACTTCTAGAATCGCTTCTTTGGTTGAAACAATGTCGTTGATTTTGTTGTAGGTGATTTGGGCAGTGACCTCAACCGCTCTCAACATGAACATGAGCCAGTTGTGCCAATCACCTCGTTGTGATACACCAGCTAAGTAGGCATAATAATCAGATTTGTTGTCAATGATGTACTTACTCAGGTACAGGATGGGGTAATCAAGTAAACCCTGATGTGTGAGATAGTGAATGTTGAAAACTCGTCCGGTTCGTCCATTTCCATCTCTGAATGGATGGATCACTTGGAATTGGTAATGACCAATGGCCATTTTGAGTATTGGATCCAACCCATCGCTCTCGTTGAGGAAGGCTGCCAGGTTATCAAGTTTGGATTCAAGAATGCCTTTTCCTCTTGGGGGTGTATAAACTACTTGTCCTGCATTAGGGCCAGTGCTGCCCCGCCTAATTACAACCTGTGCAAAAGGTGGCCTGATTTCATCATTAGTCTGTTTGATGACCTGACAGATTTTGATAAAATAAGATCGGTCAAATCCACTGTGCTCGTTGATATAGGCCAAACCAGACCAAAGCGCCTCCCGGTACCTGAGTACTTCCTTTTGTGGACCGGATATGGATGCTTGCTGATCTTCACTGTATGCTTTATAGAGTTCATCATCTGTGGTAAAGATGTTTTCGATCTCACTTGATGCTTTGGCCTCCTGAAGACTAATGGTGTTGATGAGCATCCCCTGGTTGGGAATGGCAATGCTTCTGCCTTGAAGTTTGCCGAGAACTTCTTTGGTCCTACCTAATTGTTCATAAATCTCGACTGTTCGGTATAGCGATGGGTCGATTGGGAGATCAGGAAGGTCATTCCATGGGTGATTGCGATCTGGATTAATGGAATAGTTTGGCATTAAAAAGTAGATTAAATAATGTCTGACCCATGATTGAACGAGGAATTTAATGCTTTATTGCTTTCCAGGCATTAAAAAACTGAATAAATGATGTTTGTTTTGATTAAGGAGGCTGATTTAATGTCTGTGATATCATCAGACATTAAAAATAACAAATATTGATGTTTATAGATAATAATGACATTAAAAGGAGCATGGTACATTTGCACCTCATTTTGATGGTATGACACAGAGAAAGGCGGCCCTTGGATTCATTTTTGTCACGGTACTTATTGATGTCACCGGATTTGGAATCATCATCCCGGTCGTCCCTAAGCTCATAACAGAGCTGACAGGAGGAACACTCAGTGAGGCATCCAGATATGGTGGTTGGCTCATGTTCGTATACGCCTTTATGCAATTCCTTTTTGCGCCTATCCTCGGTGGATTAAGTGATCAATATGGACGCAGAAAGGTGTTGTTGGTTTCCTTGTTTGGATTAGCAATAGATTATATTTTGGTGGCGTTTGCACCGTATTTGTGGTGGTTGTTTTTGGCCAGACTCATCGCAGGAATAGGGGGAGCGAGCATGACAACTGCATCAGCATACATTGCGGATATTTCTACGCCAGAGAAGAGAGCACAGAATTTCGGGATGATCGGAGCGGCTTTTGGTTTAGGCTTTATCGTAGGTCCTATGGTGGGTGGATTACTAGGAGAGTTTGGATCGAGAATACCATTTTTTGCAGCTGCTGGATTGACGTTGCTCAATTGGTTGTATGGCTTCTTTGTGGTGCCTGAGTCACTGGCACCAGAGAACAGACGTCCATTTTCCTGGAAACGGGCCAATCCAATCGGTACGTTGCTTCAGCTCAGGAAGTATCCAGTTATTACAGGATTAGTCATCACCTTACTTTTCATCTATCTCGGACAGCATGCCACGCATTCTACCTGGGCGTACTTCACCATGGAACGATATGGATGGGGAGAAGCAGAGGTGGGATATTCTTTGGGCTTTGTTGGCTTTATGATTGCATTGGTACAAGCTGGAGGTATCCGTGCGGCAATGAAGTGGTTTGGACAGACTAAGTCTGTGTATATCGGTCTGTCTTTCACCATTCTGGGTATGCTGCTGATCGCAATGGCTCAAGAGGGTTGGATGATATATGCGATTATGATTCCTTATGCGATGGGGGGATTGGCAGGACCGGCTTTACAAGGGATCATGACCAGCCAGGTGTCAGCGGATGAGCAAGGAGAACTGCAGGGAGGGTTGACCAGCGTAATGAGCGTGACCAGCATTGTCGGACCACCGCTCATGACCGGTATTTTTGCCTACTTCACCAATCCTACACATGAGGTTTACTTACCAGGAGCGCCATTTTATGTGGGATCCTTCCTATGCCTTATTGCATTGCTCTTTGCGATCAAATCCCTGACTAGGTTACCTAAGACAACCGGTCAATAGCCATATTTCTCTTGCCATTTCGCGCGCAGGTTTTTGCGCAATTCTTCTTCTCTTGGGTTTTTTCCAGGATCGTAAAAAACAGTATTGGCAATGTTGTCAGGCAAAAACTCCATGGCTGTAAAATTGCCTGGGTAAGCATGGGCATACTTGTACCCCTGACCGTATCCCTTCTCTTTCATGAGCTTAGTGGGTGCATTGCGAATGGCCATTGGTACAGGTAAGTCCCCTGATTTGGCAACTTCTTGTTGTGCTCTGTTGATGGCTTCATAGCTTGCATTGCTTTTGGCCGAACTGGCCAGGTAAGTGACGCATTGTGACAGGATGATCCGGGATTCTGGATATCCAATCATGTTAACTGCCTGAAAGGCTGAGGTGGCCATGACCAAAGCAGTAGGGTTGGCATTTCCAATGTCTTCAGAGGCGAGGATCACTAATCGGCGAGCAATAAATTTTACATCTTCTCCGCCTTCAATCATGCGCGCCAGGTAGTACACCGCAGCATTGGGGTCACTTCCACGGATGGATTTGATAAAAGCTGAAATGATATCGTAATGCATCTCACCATCCTTATCATATAGAACCGTCTTACGCTGAGCAACATCGGTGACCTTTTCGTCAGTAATGGTGACCGTTTTGCTACCATCCGCCTGAACGACTTGTTCCAGAAGATTGAGCAGTTTGCGTGCATCTCCTCCAGAGAGGTTGAATAGCGCCTGTGTTTCACTTAAGGCTATTTCCTTTTGCTGTAGCTCAGTATCCTCCCTGATGGCTTGTTCCACAATGGCCTGTAGATCTTCCTTGGTCAGATGATTTAAGGTATATACTTGTGCTCTGGAAAGGAGGGCTGCATTCACTTCAAAAGAAGGGTTCTCTGTTGTCGCCCCTATTAGTGTGATGGTGCCTTTTTCGACAGCTCCTAGCAGGGCGTCTTGCTGTGCTTTATTGAATCGGTGGATCTCGTCTATAAATACGATGTTTTTAACCCCAGGTCTTACTTTGGAGATGATCTCCCTAACATCTTTCACACCGGCGCTAATGGCACTAAGGGTATGAAAAGGTGCTTTTACTTCATTGGCGATGATATTGGCCAATGTGGTTTTACCTGTTCCGGGAGGTCCCCAAAAGATTATTGAAGGAACATGACCTGACTGAATGGCTTTTCGTAAAACGCCATTTTTTCCGACCAAATGGTCTTGTCCAATGATCTGTGTGAGACTTGATGGACGCATCCGTTCTGCGAGGGGGGAGGTGTCTTGAAACATGGATTAAAGTTATGGAGGTGCTTGATTTTTAGCGGTGCTTGGAGCCAAAATTATTTATTTCATCCTTGTTGGATTATTTGAAAGTTACGTTAGTTTTGCGATCCGATTTTACGATCAACCATAGAGGAGTGGCAGAGTGGTCGAATGCGGCGGTCTTGAAAACCGTTGTACCGCGAGGTACCGGGGGTTCGAATCCCTCCTCCTCTGCAGAAACCCGACATGAAAGTGTCGGGTTTTTTTGTGCCAAAGAATGGATCAATCCGAAAACCTGTGGGGTACCGCAGAATAATCTAATTTGCGAAAATAAGTACTTAGCTGGCGCGGATTTGCAATCCGTGCCTGTTCACTCTGAGGAATACGCAAGAAAGATCACTTCCGTGAATGACTGCAGAGGTGGAGAATCGTGAGATCTCAGATTCTTTTCTTCGCTGTACTATGATCAGAATGCTTTTCTTTTATTAGTTTATTCTGATGACAATTTTGTCTTTTGCGTTCTGGTTAGATTTCTCCTATGGTCGAAATTGCAAACATGCATAAATTGAAGTTGACCCATTTGTGTCCTGAAAATGGCCATCGACATTATTCTAAAACGGCTAGATTTACAGCTATAACTTGCAATAATATATCACAACATTATTTATAAAATCATAGTCGCGCTAACCACCATCGAGCCATTGCTGCAGACACATAAAATGGTTGCTAAACTCAATAAATCACAAAATGAATTCAAAATTCTATGTACCTAATGGACAAGGAGAAAACTATGACTATTCGCAGGATCACTGCTTTATCAAAGTTTCATCCAGAGATACTAATGGAGAATTATGCTTGATTGAAGACACAATCAAACCTGGTTTCCATCTAAAAAGACATCATCATAAGGTAATGACTGAGGTGTTTTATATGCTGGAAGGTGAAATGGAGTTGATTTTTGATGAAGCAACAGTTCTGCTAAAACCTGGAGATACGATCACTGTTGCTCCCAATGTCTGGCATGAGGCCAAATGTAGTAAAGGTGGAAAGATGCTCACCATTTTCAAAAATGGTCAGTTTGACGTTTTTCTGGAACAGCTATCTACAATGTCACAAGATGATTTTTCCAACACTGATTTAATGAAAACGTTTTCTGCTAAATTTGATATTTACGAGGAATAAACCTGAGTTCGTTAAGTAATGTGGCTAATGGTCATCACATCAACAGTAAAACTATGCTTACAGATATTAATCCTAAGTTGCCAATGCGTGATAAATCTATTACAAGAAATTATTACGTGAATCAATTGGGCTTTCGGGAAATAGGTAATTATGACGGGTACTTAATGGTGGAAAAGGATAAAATAGAAATCCACTTTTTTGAGTTTAAAGAACTAAAGCCAAAAGAGAATTATGGACAGGTATATATCCGAACTAATGACATTGAAAGACTATATCAATCTATGCTTGCCAATAGAACCGCAATTCATCCCAGTGGAAAATTGGAGACTAAACCCTGGGGACAAAAGGAATTTGCCTTACTTGACCCTGATAATAACCTGTTGACTTTCGGGCAAAGTATTTAATAGTTAGAAGTCCAGACGAACTGCCAATATGAGTATGGAGGCTACAGCATCCTATTGGTTAAAAAATGGGAGACTTGAATAGAGCATCTCTCCGCTAATCCTTATGCTCAGCTGGTTCAAGGTTTTCAGCTCCTGGTAACCTGTCGATCAGCTCGGATGGGTTGTGAATGATGACGGGCAGATGCTGGGGACAGATATGAAACTCCC
Organism: Cyclobacteriaceae bacterium; assembly: GCA_049115695.1. Taxonomy (GTDB): domain Bacteria; phylum Bacteroidota; class Bacteroidia; order Cytophagales; family Cyclobacteriaceae; genus JAGDZR01. Next base: position 25,752 of record JAGDZR010000013.1, read on the forward strand.
TGTTCTGAAATTCCCATTTGACTAAGGGTACTTCCTGGCTAGTACGTTCGCAAAGGACGCAAGTAGGTGTAGACGTTTCCATGGTTGTATTATTTTATCCTCAAATCAATCACCAATTTCGATCCTAAGAAATGATATAGGTCATGTAATTATGTAAGGATTTGTATTTCTAAGAATCCTTTAGTGATGGGTTCGTTAACTATTCAACTTTTCCAATTTATTCACCTCGGCCCATTGCTCCTGAGAGGTGCGGATATCTTTAGGCGCTGGAATACTCTTTTCGATCTTTTGTTGGCCTTTTTGAATGCTCGTCGAGATCATACTATGAGAGATTTCTTCCTCCGGATTGACTCCTATTTGCTCCATGAGCTTAATGATGCGTGCTGACCCGAATGCTGCCATTACGGGCTCGTCCATTCCCGTAAACCAGGTGATTTCCTTGATGGGAGATCCTTTGGCCAGCGACAATGGTTGATTGTTGATAGAATAAATGGGGTGTGCCTCCAATGCATAGACACTGTCAACTTGATCAAATAGACTTTCGGTAATGCCGTTGGCGTCAGCCAAAATGTAACCATCCCCTGGTGATTGACCTGAAGAAATCTCCTGGAATGACACCCCGGTTGCCTTCAGGAGCGCCTTCATTTCATCTCGGGTTTGCTCGAAATAGTAGAGTAGGAGTACTTTGGATGAAGAGGTGTCTTGCTGAAACTTATCGATGACGCCTTTATACTTCATCATTTTGGTCATGTAGGCAACATAGACCGCCTTTGTTTTCTTTTTTCCGAAGAACATTTGCTGAGCGTTGTGAAGTGACCAAATTAATCATATTTGGCGCTTGAAAAAAGGAAGGAAATGGATCTACCTTAAAGCTGTTTGGTGACTAGCTATGTCTTTTGATCCACTCCTTCCATTGTTTTAAAACTGCACGCCTATACCAAACATCAATCGTGTCGTTGTTGCTTTGCCAGGATCGGTATTGTCTGTTTCATTGGCAGGTTTGTGCTTGAGTCCCTCGTAAAAGACCTGTCCTGATGCAAATAAGAAGTCTCCGATGTAATACCGTGCTCGCACCTTGGCTTGTGGGCCTTTCCCAACAAATCCACCAGAGTCTCCATAGCTTGAGCTATAGACAAAGTAGTAAGCGAGTCGACCGTCAATGTAAAGCTGGTCATCGAGCGTAGCGTACTGTGCTCCCACACCAAGTGGGATCGCCAGGCCACTGATGTCAGCTGTCGTTTCACCTGTATCCCAGCCTCCTACTTCAACACCCTCAGTGATGTATTTGCTAGTGAAGTCAATCCCCCAAACAAAGCCGTATTTAAAGTCTCCACTATTTAGAAAATGAAGGCTGTTCAAACTCACAATGTTGGTGTTGGTGATTTGTGTAACACCATCAGAAGTAATCGTATTGTTGTTCTTCTGAAGGCTGCTCATCAGCCCTGAAATGTGTACGTCAAATAGACTCCCATTGAAGAATTTGTCTGCATAGTGGAAGTATTGGATGTCAAAAAAGCCGACTGTGGCTCCCGTTTTAGGAAGCGCATCTGTTTTCCAATTGTTGATTTCAATATCATAGTTGATGGACAGATGGCGGCCATCTTGACCCATGATGGCATAAGATGACAATAACAAGCAAACGATAAATATTGACTGTTTCATAGTTTTTGATAGTTGTAGAGATGAGTAAGAACTGCTTCAAAGATTAGACATCATTGGCAGCTAATTAGGGCGAATGATTACTTGGTATTTTTCTCTACCTCAGCATCGTAATTTGCAAATTGCTCATCCATGCTTTTCTTGATCAATTCGGTGACATTCGCTTTAAATTTTGCTTGGTCTGCAACATATTCCCACATACCCAAGTTTCCAATATCACTATCTTTCCTTTCAGAGTAATACTCTTCTAATCCGTTTGCCTGATTGTTAGCACCGAACATAGCGACTTTGTTCTTTTGCCATTTTGTGGCACCAAGTGTATTGTATGAGGACAATTTTGGAAAAGTCTTAACCTGAGCAGTACTTCCAATGGCAGCTGTTTTGAATTCAATGAAATCTACACTGGCAGTATAACTAGTGAAATAACCGCTTCCACTTCCATCCAGTCCAAGATTTGCGGCATTTCCAAAGGCGGCCACTGGACCTGAGCCTGAAGAGCCTATGTTCACCCCATTAGGCCAAACGGTGATTTGATTTATTTTTTTTCCTTCATTAACCCATGCTCCACCACTGATTATGTTAGCCTCTTTTCCTTTTTTGACAGCTTTTGAATATTTAGCGGAACTTTCAATTTCTGCTTTAGTGGGAACGACTACTTCTACTCCCCTTTCTTTCCACTTCAAAACAAAATAGGCATAAACGTCATCCGTGATCTCCTGAACAAGCGCTTCATCCACGTTCCCTAACGAAGCACGAATACCTACTTGGGCACCATTTGCACCTTGGTCCTCGGCAAACTTGTATCTGTTGACCATGACTGAGAAATTGTCAAGTGTCATTTTATCGGTTTCAATTGCGATAAGTTTCCCTTTTCCCACTATTGCGCCCTTGACCTTTCCGACTTCAACTTGGGCAAACCCGCTACTCATGACAGCAACAAGTGTGAGTGTGACTAGAATTTTTTTCATGTTTTTTGATTTTTAGTGACTGATTTTATAATTGGTTTTTGTGGGCCATCGCAACCTTGACAAGACCAACGATAGATTTCACACCTGATTTGAGATAGATGTTCTTCCGATGCGATTCAACTGTCTTGTTGCTGATGCCCAATATTTTAGAAATTTGACTACTGGACTTTTCTTCCAATATCAGACGGACAATTTCCCTTTCTCTGACCGTCAAATTTTCTAATCCCATTTGTTAAAACTTTTATCCAAAGGTCACAAACAGGATCTGCGATATCATCGGGATTTCTCTGTAAATACAATTAGGGGTATTCCCTTAGTGTGGTTTGGCTAAGCCTAATCCAGCTGATGCTCGATGGCAAATTTGGTGAGACCCACCAGGGTGGAGGTGTTGGTCTTTCTGAAAATGTTGGTTTTATGTGTTTCCACAGTTTTTTCGCTGATGAATAATTCTTGTGCGATTTTCCTGGTGGTGTATTCCTTGGTAATCAGAAGAATGATTTGCTTTTCACGATCGCTGAGTAGCTCGACAAGAGATGGATTACGAATGTCTTCTATCATCATATGAGTTATGGACGGGCTTACATAATTCACACCATTCATTACGGATGCAATGGCCTGGAGTAAGTCATCATGCGTGGATTTTTTTAGGACATATCCCGCAATCCCGGATTTGATGGAGTCCTTGATGATATGCCTTTCTTCATGCATACTCAAGGCAATTATTTTGACTTCACTATTTTGGACTTTGATCTTTTCAGCCAATTCATAACCTTTCATGTCGGGTAAGCTGATATCTGTAATGATCAGGTCGATATTGGCCCCATGTAATCGCATGAGGTCCAATGCCTTGGTACCTGTGTCAGCTGTCGCAAATACTTTGAGATCAGTCGATTTTGAGATCAGTTCATTGATCCCGTCAAGTAGTATTTGATGATCGTCGACGAGTAAGATAGATGTCATCAGGCAGCCTGGTTCATTAGGTTTGTCAAAGGAATGCTAAGAGAAATGGTCGTTCCTGGTCTGTTAGGTGCAGCATCGATTTCAATTTCACCACTCATTAAATCTAACCTGGATTTGATGTTTTTCCACCCGTTTCCAGTAGAATGATAAAATGCTTGTGGATCAAATCCAAGTCCATTGTCTTCCAGCATGATACTAATCTGGTCATCGAGCTGTGTAAGACTAATTTCCGCCTTGGTTGAGGAGGCATATTTCATCATATTGCTGGTAAGCTCCTGGATGATTCGATATGTCGCGATTTCATGATCCTTAGCCATTGTCAAATCTGGCGCAAATGATCGGTAATTGAATTTTATACCACCAAGTCCATTGAGTTGAGTGTACAACTCATCTAGTGCCTTATCGAGCCCTTTTTCCATCAATGTGTGTGGCATCAAATCAAAAGCAATGGATTTCAAAGAATGGTACATTTTGTCCAAAATTTCGCTTGACTTATCCTTAAGTTCCCCCGATTGACCTACGAGCAATCTTAGTGCGGAAATCAACTGACCAAAATTATCGTGTAGGTCCATTGCGAACCTCTTTCTTTCTTGTTCCTGCGAGCTGATTACAGCCTGGATTTGTTCCGCTTTTAGTGCCGACTTTTCTTTTTCAAATTGTGTGCTAATTTTTAAACTGCGCTGTTTATAGAACAAGAATCCAATGCCGGTCAGTGAGATGAAGCTGATCAGTCCAATGGTGAGCCATAAGTTGTTGCGATCAATGATTGCGGCTTGCAGTTGATTTTGAGAATCTAAGAGAATGATTTGTTGCTCCTTCTTTTCTGTTTCATACTTTGTCTCAAGGTCGGCTACTCTCGTTTGGAGTTGAGCAGAATTTACACTGTCATTTTTAGCAACATATTGCTCCAGGTATCGCAGCGCCAGAACAGGTTCATTCACTGTTTTGTATCCATTCGATAAAGCAGTATAACAAGATAGTTCCAACTCAGAGTTGTCTGTTTCTATGGCTATCTGTAAGGCTTCTCTGAGTAGTTTCAGGGCGCTTTTGGTTTTGTTCAACCCGATCAGGCTCTGACCCATTCCATATTTGGATAGGCCAACAATTCTTACTTCACCAATGCTTGCAGCTATGAGTTGACTATTTGAGTATATATTGAGGGCCTGTTCATATCGCTTTTCGTCATACGCCAACTCTCCCTGATAATTTAGAATTTGTGATATGCCAATGGAGTCATTGATGTCTTGAGCCAACTCCAGACTTTTTTGGTAATAGAAGGCCGCAGAGTCTTTCAGCTCCAGATCATTATATGCAACACCGATACTTCCTAGTGCGATTGATTCATTCAGTTTGTCTTTGGAGTTTTTGACTAGCTTCCAGCTTAGCAAATAGTATTCAAGTGCTTTGTCGTATTGGTTGATCATGCGCAATAGATCGGCGATGTTGGAGTAGTCAATGGATAAATAAAACGAGTCACCAAATGCTTCATCTATTTTGGCTGTTTCCAGGTAGTATTGAATGGCCTGTTCGTGCTTTCCAACATCTTTTGAGAGGTTGCCAAGAGTGGTCAGCACACCGGAAATGCGCATACTATCATTTAATGACTGACCGATATTAAGTGCCTTTTCAGCAAAATAAAAGGCTGAATCAGTCAATCCCATCGCTCGCGTCACATTAGCCATATTTTGATAACAGGAGGCCATTTGCTTTTGATTGTTCAATTCATTCCATGCTTTTAAACTTTGGCGGTAGAGCGCCATGCTTTCCTGATACCGGGATTGCTTGCGATAAATCACACCCAGAGTATTGGTGGACATGGCAATCCCATTTAAGTAATTCGCCGTATCTGAAATGGATTTGGACAATAGCGCATATCGTTCGGCCGTATGGAAATCACTATTGATGTTGTCCCAGGCCCCATCTTCAAGGACTTTGACGAGCTTCGATGCGCTCGCCCCCTCATGAGCGCTAATGATCGAGTCGAGATTTTGGGAATTGAGTGTGAGGCGAAGGGAAATGGCGAGTAAAATCAGCGTAATTCTCATTATCAATTACATTTCAAATGTGAGCAAATACATTTTATTGCCACGAAATAGCAGACAGCCGTCTTTGCCAGGCACTAGCAATAATTGTTAAATTCTGCTAGTTGCGAACTTCAGTCGGGGCAGTAAATGTTAGTTACAATGACTGACAAGTCTACTCCATTCTGATCATCATTCCCAAATTGATATAAGTATTGGTATTGAAGTAGGCATCTTCACCTTCCCAGATTCCCCGATTACCGAAGAAGTAGCGACATTCTGCTTTTATCGCAGTGTTTTTCAATATGCTATAACTCACTGCTGCGGTGATAATATGGGTTTCGAAAGAGACAGTCGGCGAGTCGAAATACAGCAGATTAGGATCATCTACAAACTCGTACCTCGCAGCAACATATAGTTGATCACTGATTGCATATTTATTAATCCAGGTAAGAAATAAGGCACCAGTCTTATTGTCCGAACGCCAGGATTCCTGGAGGGTGTAATCAAAGACTGCTGTGCTTGATATCGGCCCTGATTGATAGGAAAGATATGCGTTGTTATGGAATCGAAATTTATCACCAATAATATGATTACCCTCATTCCCGTAATAATTGCCGTAGCTGATGGTAAGTGATTCCATCAATGGATAGTCTACACCTAAGCCTATTGACTTGGTCTTGTTGGTTTCATAGATGTTTTGCCATCCATTCACAGCTACTACACGCACCGCTAGTTTTTCTGCGATGAGTGTAGATAGTTGAACGCCAGTCTGATAATAGGGCGTGTATTCAGTAGCCAGCGCATGCGTATAGAGTTCATTATCCAAAGCAAACAAACCTTCGTATCCGAAGTGTCCTCCCATAACTCCAGCATCTAGCCAGGTGTTATTTGCCAACCGAATGCCAACATTTGCCTGATTGATCATTTGAGCCAATGAGGTCGGCTCAGCATAGTTTGTGGAGGGGTAGGTGCCTGATTGCAGCCCCAGGTTGCCACGTATTCTACCATTGTCATATGAAGCTGTTATGACTCCAAGATTTAAATTGAATTCATTGCGCCTGGCAGCCTGGGTGACATATTGTTTTGTGCCATCCGATTGCGAAAAGTCATATGAGTAGTAAATATCGACGTAAGCGGAAAATTTGAAATTTGAGCTGTCCTGTGCCCACAATGTTAAAGCTATGCCAATAAGGACAATTGTTAAAAGTGTCTTTGTGCTATTCATATGATCGTTTTATTAAACTTAAGCAATTTCAGAAGATGATTTGGTGTACTGGTGAACTTTAGATTTTGAATAGAACAATCATTGGTCGACTGAACCTTACATTTATTTTGGTTAGAGACTTTTACGAAGGATTATAGGGTGGATAATTGAATCCGCATATCTTTGCGAATCAAAATTGATCATACCACGAGATGAGTGTTTTAGTAAATAAAGATTCCAAAATTATAGTTCAGGGTTTCACAGGTACTGAGGGGACTTTTCATGCAACGCAGATGATCGAGTATGGATCGCCTGTTGTTGGAGGAGTCACGCCAGGAAAAGGAGGCCAGACACATCTTGATCTTCCAGTTTTCAATACAGTGAAGGAAGCAGTTGATGAAACTGGTGCGGATACTTCTATCATTTTTGTGCCGCCAGCTTTTGCCGCAGATGCAATCATGGAAGCCGCGGATGCAGGTATCAAGGTGATCATCACGATTACGGAAGGAATCCCGGTGAAAGATATGATGGATGCTAAACCTTACGCAAAGGAAAGGGGTGCGAAACTGGTAGGACCGAACTGCCCGGGTGTCATCACACCGGATGAGGCCAAAGTAGGAATTATGCCTGGATTTATTTTCAAAAAGGGCAAAATAGGTATTGTGTCCAAGTCAGGAACATTGACATATGAAGCTGCTGACCAGGTTGTAAAAGCTGGTTTTGGTATTTCCACGGCAATTGGTATAGGCGGGGATCCGATCATTGGTACATCGACCAAGGAAGCTGTTCAGCTGTTGATGGAAGATGATGAAACGGAGGCCATTGTGATGATAGGTGAAATTGGAGGCCAATATGAGGCTGATGCTGCAAAGTGGATCAAAGAACAAGGTAACCCTAAGCCTGTTGTAGGGTTTATTGCTGGTCAGACAGCACCGAAAGGCAAGAGAATGGGACACGCAGGAGCGATCATCGGTGGTAAAGACGATACGGCAGAAGCTAAAATGAGGATTATGGATGAATGTGGTATCCATGTGGTAAAATCACCAGCCGATATAGGAGAAACGATGGCCAAGGCTTTGGCTTAAGCAGTTAGACAAAACTTTATTGCGGGCGATCTCGAGTTGAGATCGCTTTTTTTATGTCCATAAATCGGTCACACAATGAATTCATTACCTTTGGAACTAAAAATCTAGTGTATTTTTACACTATCATTTAATAGATATATCATGAGTGTAAGTACTACCGATGAATTGCAGCACCTACGGGCCTTGATGTCTTTCAAGAACCTGATGCAATCTACCAATGTCAATATTGTGTTCTTGGGTAAAATCACACAGAAGACCATTGATGGAATCGCAGATATGACGGAAGGCGAGATGCAAATCCAGAATATCGATAAGAAAACATCAAGAAAGGTCTATCATGTAATGATTGAGGCACTTCAAAATATATGTAAGCACGCAGATAGTACCGCGGATTTTGCGTCGAATAGCTTGGAAGATGGATTAGCTAAGGACGGTATCTTTCTGATTGGTCACAATGATGATAGTGAGTACTTTGTGACAACAGGTAATCAGATTATGATTGACAATGCCATGCGATTGCGAGATGTGCTCGAGCAAATCAACAAGCTTGATAATGATGGATTAAAGGACCTCTATCGATATAAACTTCAGAATTCTCAGCTTTCCGATGTTGGAGGTGCAGGACTTGGATTTGTGGATATGGCCAAGAAAACGGGCACCAAATACGAGTATTATTTCGAGCAAACGGATGATAAGTATTGCTTCTTCGTGCTGACGGTCAGAATTTCAGCTAAAGCAGGAAAAAAATAAAATACAGACCCGCAAAAATTTAAAAGCGGGTTTTTGTTTGTTAAAAAATTAACCAAATGGTTAAACTATTTGGATAAGTATCCGTACATTTAACATGTGACTAAAGATTTAAAGACAGAGGAACGGATCATAAAATCGGCAAAGGAGGTATTTGTTAGAAAAGGAATGGCCGGAGCAAGGATGCAGGAGATAGCCGATCATGCGGGTATTAACAAGGCACTTTTGCATTACTACTATCGAAGTAAAGACCAGCTGTTTTCCGCGATATTCAAGGATACCATGAGTGAATTCCTGCCAACATTGTTCAGTACCCTGGTAAAAGATATTCCACTTGAGGCGAAGATCTATACGTTGGCAGAGGCATATATTGAATTCTTCCGTGCCAATCCCTACATGCCAATGTTTATTCTTTCAGAGATCCAAAGAGATCCTGAAGGGTTGTTGAGACTGTTTCATGTTAAGCAGCATCTGAAATTTGATGTTTTGCAAAAGCAATTGGAAGAGGGAGCTGCCAGCGGAAGTATCAGACCTATTTCAGTCAAAATGTTCATGACCAACTTGATGTCAATGTTGGTGTTCCCATTTGTAGCCAAACCCATGCTTACAGGTTTGATGGGGTTGGCTGATCCAAAATTCGACGAGTTTATGGAAGTGCGGAAAACTGAAGTTCCGAAATTTATTATGAATGCATTACGACCTTAAAATCATGAGAAATGAATTTAACTAAACAGTTAATCAGGCCTTTTTGCATGGCAATGTTCTTTGCCATCCTTGGTCAGCAAGCTTTAAGTCAGTCATTGACCTTAGCGTATTGTTATGAACAAGCTGAATTGGTCAATCCCATTAAGAAGAATGAGGCTTTACTAGGCAGCATTAGTGAACTCAATCTTAAAAATCAAAGTGTCAAACAGTATCCACAGATGTTGTTGGATGCCAGTGCTAGCTATCAAAGTGATGTGTTTTCACTTCCCTTTTCAGTGCCAGGTTCCGATGTGCCCGAGATACCTAAGGATCAATACAATATTGCATTGAAAATCAATCAGTCAATCTATGATGGAGGAGTAACGAAGGCATTTAAAGCGGTAGAAGAAGCGGATCTGGTTGCCAGGCAGCAGGAAATCAAAGTAAACCTCTATCAAACAAGGGCGATTATCGATGATCTGTTTTTTGGTGTTCTGTTACTGGAACAAAGAAAGGATGTGCTAGCTGCGCTTCAGGAGGAATTGACCAACCAACTCACAAGAGTTCAGGCCGGCTATGAGAATGGAATTACACTTGAGAGCTCAGTAAAATCTATGAGGATTGAATTATTGAAAATTGAACAGCAAATAGAATCCGTCGTGATGAATGCTGCAGCCATGAGAACGGCTCTAGGCAATTGGATTGGTCAAGAGGTAGGTGATGACATAGTTTTAGTGAGTCCTACGGGTGCAGTTGAACAAGAAATTTTCAGGCCGGAACTACTTCTTTTCGAAAACAAGCATGATCAGATGGATGCGCAACGGAAATTACTAGCGGCAAGTAGTAAACCTAAATTACTTGGATTTGGAAACTTTGGTTTGGGACGACCTAATCCCATGAATTTCTTTGAAACTGATTTTGAGCCATATTTCATCGTAGGAGCCAAGCTGGTTTGGAGTTTGCCTGTTTGGGGAGAGACTGGACGTAAGCAACAAACGGTAAGTTTAAATCAGCAAATGATAGCCACTCAAAAGGAGCAATTTGTTAGGGGAATCACGAATCAGTCGCTGACTTTAAAGGCTCAAATAGATGCTTTGGATCTTACATTAGGGAAGGATCAGACATTGATACAGCTACAGTCGGAGGTAGCGGAAGATGCACAATTGCAATTTGAGGAAGGCACAATGTCTTCAACGGATTATCTCACAGAATTAAATAAAAAAGCACAACTACAACTTGCCATGCAAGTCCACAAAATCGAGCAATTAAAGCTGCAATCTCAGCTTGCTACACTAAAAGGAAACGAGCCATGAAACGAATCATCAAAGTAAACACGCTACTGATTGCCATTGTACTAATTATGGCAGGTTGTAAAGAGGAATCCACGTCAGCCGATGCATTTGGAACATTTGAGGCAATTGAGGTAATCGTGTCTGCGGAATCTCCGGGAAAATTACTTGCAATGGATGTGTCGGAAGGCAGTAATGTCGAAAAAGGGCAGCTCCTGGCAATGGTTGATACTATCCAGTTGTATTATCAGAAGGGCCGGTTATTGGCTCAGCGGGATGCACTAAGATCGAGATTACAAAATGTACCAGTTCAGTTAGATGTTTTCAATCAACAGGCTGCCAATTTGAGTAAGGAATTGGAACGAGTAAAACGACTTTTGGAAAGTGGAGCGGCTACTCAAAAACAATATGATGACATGAACTCGCAACTCGAAGTGATTGACAAGCAAAGAGCCGCGATAGAGAGCCAGCTGTCATCAACAAACCGAGCTGTATTGGCTGAGCTCAAACCCCTGGAGTGGCAATTGATGCAAATCGAAGATGGTCTTGACAGGTGCAGCATCAAATCTCCTATCGATGGTGTTGTCTTAATGAAATATTTTTCTGAGGGAGAAATTGCGGCTCCAGGAAGGCCGCTACTGAAAATGGCCGCAATGGATGAAATGATACTGCGGGTTTACATTACTGGAGATCAGCTGGGAGATGTAAAAATCGGGTCCGAAGTGACAGTAGCAATCGATGGTGCTGAAGGGGTGGAGTCTGGAAAACTTTACTGGATTGCAGATAAAGCGGAATTTGTTCCTAAAACGATTCAGACAAAAGAGGAGCGGGCTAGCAACGTATATGCGGCGAAGATAAGGGTGAAGAACCCTGAAGGGAGAATAAAAATTGGCATGTCAGCATCAGTTCAATTTGCAGAATGATTGCTGTCTCCGCCACCGGGTTGTTTAAAAGTTACGGTGATACAATCGCACTGGATGAACTATCATTTGAAGTTGAGCAAGGTCAGATATTTGGATTGATCGGTCCGGATGGAGCCGGGAAAACGACTTTACTCAGAGTGCTTACCTCATTGATTTTACCCGATAAGGGTGAGGCATCTGTAATGGGACTGGACCCAGGAAAGAATTATAAAAAACTTCGACAAATCATTGGCTATATGCCAGGTCGCTTTTCGTTGTATCAAGACCTTTCGGTTGAAGAAAACCTCAGCCTCTTTGCCTCCATCTACAATACTACCATTCAGGAAAACTACCACCTTATTCAGAGTATTTACACACAGATTGAACCATTTAAGGATCGTAGGGCCGGAGCACTTTCAGGAGGCATGAAGCAAAAACTGGCACTTTGCTGTGCCATGATTCATAAACCCGAAATCTTGTTTTTGGATGAGCCCACAACAGGGGTAGATCCAGTTTCGAGACGAGAGTTTTGGGAGATGCTGAAAGAACTCAACGATGGAGGTTTAACGATTATCGTTAGCACGCCTTACATGGATGAGGCTGGGCGATGTGCAAAAATTGCTTTGATGCAGTCAGGTAAGTTTTTGGCGATTGATCAGCCCGACAGGATTCATCGATTGACTGATCGTCCTATCTACACCATTAGCGGAAGCCAGAAATTTCAAATGCTAAAAACACTGAGAAAGCATAAGGCGTGTCGCTCGATTCACTCCTTTGGATCTCAGTTGCATTTCACTCCCGAACCGGAGGATTTTGAAGCTAAATCATTGCAAAATGATCTGATCGAAACGGGCTATTCGGATGCAGTGGTGACCCAACAAATCGCCAATATAGAGGATACATTCATGGCTTTAATGGAAAATCATGGGTAGAGAGGTTGTTGTATCAGTGAAGAACATGGTCAAAGCATTCGGGAGTTTTCACGCTGTAGATGATATTTCATTTGAAGTGTACAAAGGTGAGATTTTTGGATTTTTGGGTGCCAACGGCGCAGGTAAAACAACTGCCATGAAAATGTTGACCGGCTTATGGAAACCTACCAGGGGAGAAGCAATGGTCGCCGGACTTGATGTCTATCGAGATACCGAACAAATCAAAAGAAAGATTGGCTATATGAGTCAAAAGTTTTCATTGTATGCTGATCTCACTGTCAAGGAAAATATTGTGTTGTTCGGAGGAATTTATGGGTTATCCAATCAGGTCATTAAGAACAAAACTGAGGATTTGTTGAATAGATTGGGTCTCGCCAGTGAGAGCAATACGTTGATTGAAAGCCTACCCCTGGGTTGGAAACAGAAATTAGCCTTTTCCGTGGCAATGCTACACGATCCGGAGATCATTTTTCTGGATGAACCCACAGGAGGGGTTGACCCTATCACCAGACGGCAGTTTTGGGACATGATCTATGAGGCCTCTGATGCTGACAAAACACTATTTGTAACTACTCACTACATGGATGAAGCGGAGTACTGTGATCGCATTTCGATGATGGTAAACGGGAGGATTGCCGCGCTTGGTACACCTGATGAATTGAAGACGGCCTTTGATGCCGGGGACATGGATGACGTATTTGTAGGCATTGCCAGAGAAGGTAAAACAATGAACGCATGAGAAGATTCAAGGCATTCGTGATCAAAGAGTTTTATCATATCCTACGAGATACCAGGACCTTGGTGATCTTGTTTGGTATGCCCATTGCTCAGATATTACTGTTCGGATTTGCCATTACCAATGAAATCAAGGATGCGAAGATTGCTGTCTATGACCAGTCAATGGATGAACATACTGCTTTGATTAAGGATAAGCTGCTGGCATCCGGCTATTTCATTTTATCAAGCAACATCCAGTCAGAGCAAATGCTGGAAACAGTATTTAGAGATGGACAAACGAAGATGGCCATTGTGTTTCCACAACAATTTGGTAAGACACTCGAAAAAGAAGGTCGTGTTCAACTGCAGCTGTTGGCGGATGCCACTGACCCCAACACTGCCAATACTTTGGTAAACTATGTACAAGCCATCGTTGGAGCCTACAATATGGAGCTCAATCATACCGAGTCATTGGGTGGTGTCAACGTTGAAGCGAGGATGATTTATAATGAGTCGTTGAAAGGCGTTTATTATTTCGTTCCAGGGTTGATTGTGGTGATCTTGATGCTCGTATCGGCAATGATGACATCCATTTCCATTACCAGAGAGAAGGAGCTTGGGACCATGGAGGTGTTGCTTGCATCGCCAATGCAGCCGATTCAAATTATACTGGCCAAGGTATTGCCTTATGTATTCCTGGCTTTGTTGGATGGGATTGTGATTTTGGCCATGGGTAAATTCATTTTTGGAGTCCCTATTGTCGGAAGTATTGGTTTGTTGATGATGGTAATGATCATATTCATCGTGCTTTCATTATCTCTGGGAATTTTGATTTCTACAGTGGCCAAGACACAGCAGGTGGCGCTACTGCTTTCGCTAATGGCATTGATGCTACCGACGATTTTACTGTCTGGATTTATTTTTCCAATTGAGAATATGCCCATACCACTTCAGATAATATCAAATATCATTCCTGCACGCTGGTTCATTGTCGCTGTGAAAGCGATTATGCTCAAGGGTTCTGGTATTTTGATTGTTTGGAAAGAAGTGCTGATCATGTGCGGCTTCATTGTATTCTTCCTGGCTGTTAGTATTAAAAAGTTTAAAGTACGGCTCGAATGAGGACCATCAGATTTTTGATTAGAAAGGAATTTGTACAACTGTTTCGTAACAAGGCGATTTTACCGTTGTTGCTGGTAGCGCCTATCATACAGCTGTTAATCCTCTCATACGCAGCGGACTTTGAAATCAAGAACATCAAACTGCATTGGGTGGATCAGGATCAAAGTTCAGTGAGCAGGCTTCTTAGACAAAAACTTGAGGCATCTCCGTACTTTCGTTTGTCGGGCACATCGTTTGATGTGGATGCGGGCGAGCAAGAGTTGAATATGGGAAATACGGACATGATTGTTGTTGTGCCCAGAGATTTTGAAAGAAATCTATCGACTAATTCAAACCCTGAAATACAACTCCTGGTCAATGCCATTGATGGGACTAAGGCGGGATTGGGTAACTTTTACATGGGACAGGTCATCAACGATCTTTCCAGAGAATTTCGGGAAGCTAATCCCGGGTATAATATGTCCAGTATCAGGCTAATTCAGCCCACTTATCGATTTTGGTTCAATCCCAATTTGAATTACAAAACCTTTATGGTACCGGGGATTCTGGTGCTTTTGGTTACAATGATAGGTGGGTTTGTGGCTGCTATGAATATTGTTAGGGAAAAAGAATTGGGAACGATTGAGCAATTGAACGTGACTCCAATTCGCAAGCATCATTTCATTCTAGGTAAGCTTATCCCACTTTGGATATTGGGTGTATTTGAATTTACGCTAGGATTGATTGTTGCGAAGCTCATGTTCAATATTCCGATTGTTGGGAGTCCGCTTGTGCTCTATTTGTTTCTTGTTTTCTATTTGATCATGATCACAGGGATGGGGATGCTGATTTCGACTGTTACAGATACCCAACAGCAAGCCATGTTTATATCATGGTTCTTTATGGTGATTTTCATTTTGATGAGTGGACTGTTTACACCTGTTGAGAACATGCCTTCCTGGGCGCAGAAAATTACTCTTTTGAATCCAATTAAGTACTTTATTGATGTTGTCAGATTGGTGCTTCTGAAAGGAGCTACCTTAAAAGACATCCAGTTTCAACTTTATGCCATAGCAGCCTATGGGATGGTGATCAATGCACTGGCTGTGTTTAGGTACAGGAAGACGGTGTAGCTGAGAAGGAAAATTGATTGATAAACTGGGTGACTTCCCCATTTTAGATTAATAATGTATGGTGGTGAAATATTACACCAGTAACGTTATGTCAAGACAAAGTATTTCGCTTACGGCGCCCAACGATAAATGGTTGAAGGAGCTCGTGAGCAGCAAGAATACTCCAGTAAAAGTGAAGCGGTCTATGATCTGATTCGGCAAGCAAGGCATCAGCATCGACAGATTAATTTTAATTGAATGAAGCTTGAAAAAGCAGAGCAAAGTGGCTTCACTTCAGAATCGAAAGATCAAATCCTCCATACAGAAAAGTCGATGTTAAATGGCTAAATAAGGTTTAAGAAGTCATAAGAAAGCCTGATTCGTCGTATCGATTGTCAATAGCTCAACCCATGTCCATATTGATAGAGTGGGTCTTTGGAATCGTAGGGCATATCTTCCAACTGCGCTTCCACAGCTTCCATGGATGAAGGAATTTCTAAAGGGAGCTTTCCTGAAGGGCTAAACTCACCAAATATCATTTCCAATATAATGTCCTCTTCAACTTCAAAATCAGCAATCACTGCTTTGCTGGCTGCATTGATATCAGGAATAACTGCAGGCCGCCCAATAGTCATAATTGTGATCGCAGGCTTTTGGCTAATTAGGTTTAGATATTCCTCCTTCTCTTCTTGAGGGAAGTCTAGTCTTCCCTGAGGAAATAGCCCTTCCATCAACCCGCCTCCCGGTGATGGTGATTTAGGAATTGGGAGCTTTAAAAGCACCACATCGGCATCTTCTACCGAACTTACTATTTGAGGAAAATCTACGTACTTTTCAGACTCCCATCCGCTTAGGTAGACTTTTTTGTCTTTGGCCAGTGGCAATAGTCCTTCATTTTTTAATAATACCAATGACCTACGTTGAGCAGCACGCCCCTTTTCTCGATTGACTTCATTATTGAAAATGGCAAGACCAGTAGGATCGAGATAGGGGTTATCAAACAGACCTAATCTGAATTTATCCCTTAATAATCTTCTGATGGACGCATTGATTCGTTCTTCTGATATTTTCCCTTCCTTCACCAATTCTACCACCAACGCAGCGCGGGTTTCACCACCAAATTGGTCACAACCTGCGTTGATAATTTTTGCTACACGTTCCTTTTCCGTCAGATGTTCAACACCCCAGGCAGAAGCTTCTTTGACTGCCATATCGGTTACCAATCCCCAGTCAGTAGTAACTACTCCTTCAAAACCTAAAGAGTCTCTCAAAAGATCTGTGATAATTTCTTTGTTGTAAGCAAAGCCTACGTCTTCACTCGTTTGGCCAGTTGGGATACCATAGTACGGCATGATTTGAGCTGCATTTGCCGGGAAGGCCCCTTCCACAAAAGGAATCATGTGATAATCGAACTGTCCTCCATCGTAGGATTGGCCCTTACCTGAAGCAAAATGCGCATCCCACCCGTCAGTTTGCGGGCCACCTCCTGAAAAGTGCTTGACCATGCAAGCGACACTATTTGCATCGAGGCTGTCTCCCTGGAATCCCTGTATATAAGCCCTAGTGAGTCTTGAAGTCATATATGCGTCTTCACTGAATACACTGTTGATTCTGGCCCATCTGGGTTCAGTCCCCAGGTCTGCCATGGGATGCAGTGCTACTCGGATGCCCACAGCATTGTATTCCTGACGTGCTATGTCTCCAAATTCCCTTACAAGCACTGTATCGTCAATGGCGCCAAATCCTAGCTGAGATGGCCATCTGGTAAAAAACTGTGCCGCCAGATTAGTGCCAAAATTCATGGGCTTACCATGCCGTGGATCGGATGCAATCGTGACGGGAATTCCCAGTCTCGAGCGTTCGGCCATTTTTTGAATATCGTTATGCCATTTCAACAATCCATCAGCAGATCCTGCTGATAAGATGTTGAAATGATTCATGTTTTTGTTGAGCATCATACTGGTGATGCTTTCAAGCATGAAAGAAAAAGGGTTTGAGAGAGTGGGTTTATCAATGATCGAACCATCATCTTCCAATATGGCCATGGTGATGAACATCATACCGGCTTTTTCCTCAACAGTCATCTGTTTAATCAGATCTTCAACCCGATCATCAATGGACAAGTCCGGATTTTCATAGATGTCTAATGAACCATTTTTATTCAAATCACGAAGCTGTCTTCCTTCAATCGTCAGAGTAGGAGCTTCTTCGCCCAGCTTGGCATAGTTTGCCTTGGATTGACTATTCCATTTAATGCTAAAACCAGCGTAGGTAAGTGCCAGTATCAAAATAAGCGCTCCAATGATGTAGAGCAGGATTTTGAAAAACTTCTTCATGTTCAGGTGTATTGTCTAGTAAATATACGACCTGGGAAATAGAAGGCAATTCAGAATATGATGGAAGGAAACTAGTGGTTAATACTGTCTCTTATTTTGTTAAATTCTTCTTCTCCAAGCATTTCCTTGGCTTCATTTTTTAAGTGATCGTAGGTGAAAGGCGCCAGCATCAGCCCCACAAAATTTTGTGGATAGTTGGGCATTTCTTCCAGTCCAATATCATCACTTGGCTGTTCTCCTTTGGGTAAATAGAAAGTCCCAAATAGGATGTCCCAAAAAATCACATCTCCGCCATAATTGGTGTGTCCCTCATGAATCAATTTGCTATGGTGATATCTATGATTTTTAGGAGTTGAAAAAATATAGTCGAAAGGCCCCAGGATAAGGTCCATATTGGTATGTTGAAATCTGCCTATGACCCTGCCGAGCAACCCAGTTACAAACACGATCTCAACTGGCGCCTGAACAAAGGCAAGGGGAATGCCCCAAAGAAGGCTCGAGACAAGCCCTTCCAATGGGTGTGAGCGAGTTCCATTAAACCAGTAAAGCCGTTTGCTAGAATGATGCACCGCATGCCACCTCCACATGAACTCTGACTCATGCATCCAGCGATGGTACCAATACCGGAAAAAATCTCTGACAGAGAGCAATAGCAATACCTGAATGACCGGGTGAAGCATTGTTGGCCAATAAGCTTGACCAATGGATGGGGAAATTTCCTGAACAACCAGTGCGACTGTGGCAAGTCTGATGGGTCTGTTGATATAATCGCCCCAGATTTTGCCACCAAAAAATAACATCCAATCGATAGTTGCATCCTCATCATTCAGCCATTTGCGACTAAATGGGATAAGATGTTCAAGGGGGGCAAAAATGGCACCAAGAATCAAAAACATGATGATGGTGCCAAAGAAACTTCGGCTTGTGAATCCATTTTCAACTAAGTCAAAACCTACATAAAAAGTCAAGCAGAGAAATAAGGGATAAATACTGACTTGGAGTATTTTTTTAAACAGCGTTCCTTCAATTTTATGACTAAGAGGTTCAATCAATTTGAGTGAATGGCGAAAGGGCAACACGATATAGTTGATCCCGATGTATTCGATAGGTCTGAAAAGTGCGGTCAAACCTCGATATAGCGCTTTGAGTATTTTCATAAGCTTTGATTGTCAGTACAGTTTATAAAAATACATTAGAAACGTTTCAGGGAACCGTTTGCCTTCATCAATGGACGATAGTAGTATGAAAATGGATGATAAGTGCAATTGATGGCATTGACTATGATTGGATGGATACATTTAGAACCATTGATTATTATTTCAAAACAACCAATAATCTTTTGTCTCACCTGCTGTGTTCTGAGTTAAATAGGCAACTCAATTTCAAAACTTACACCGTTTTTTTCATTTGTGGCTGTAATTTTTCCATTATGCTCCTTTATAATGTTATAGGCAATCGAAAGCCCTAGACCAGTACCATCTCCTGGCTCTTTTGTAGTAAAGAATGGATCAAAAACTCGACCAATCACTTCTTCTGAAATGGGTGATCCACTGTTGTGTATTACTATATGCACCATTTCGTCTTGTAATGTTTGAATATGTAATTCTCTCTTGTCAGATTGTTTCGAAATCTCGTAAATGGCGTTTTCGAGAACATTAACAACAACACGATGAATTTTCTCAGGGATGATTCTAATATCTCCCTTGAGTTTGAAGTCTTTTGTGATTTTAATCCCCGTTGGAAATTTTGGCGTTAAAAGGATCAACGCATTTTCGATTATTTCATGCACGTCCATATTGACAGGGTTACTATTTTCACTGAACGCGAATGTTCTAAGTGTACCTACAATGGACGAGATTCGCCTCGATCCTTCATCTACCATTTCAAATCCTTCGCTGATTAAGTTTCTGGTTTCGTTATTTACCTGTTTTCCTAAGTCCTTCTCGATAGACTTCAGCAAATTCACACCACCACTCACAATATTCATTGGGTTGTTAATTTCATGAGCCATTCCTGCAGTAAGCGTCCCAATTGAGGCCATTTTTTCTGACTGAATGAGTTGTTGTTGTGTTTGCTTTAAGTTCTCAATGGCCGACCCAAGTTCATGATTTAAAGAGTTGATTTCATCATTTTTAGTAATCAATTTTCGCTTCTCAATGTTCAGTCTGAATTTGAAATAAAGAATCATGTTTGTGGTTATAATGATTCGAGTAACAACATTCAACACCGCATCCATCTCAGGCGAAAAATATATTTTTTGTGGAGGTAAGTCGAACACGCCGGCTTGTTGGAAAGTGAACAAGGTGCCGTAAAGCAATAAGTATCCAAACGTGTAAACAATTAGAGGGCCCCCTTGAAAAATGATAAATGTGAAAATAATGAGATTTACTAAGTCAAGAACGAATGGCCCTAAAATGCCGTTATAAGTAAAAAAGGACCCAACGATTGATATTGAAAAAAGAATGGTTATGTAATTTTTCGCTATTAAATGATTCTTTATCAGGAAATAAACCCCTGTTATAATGATCAAAAAAGCGGTTCCTGTTAACGCATGAAGGTCAGCTTTGTCTTCATTGATCAAATAGTTTCTCAACGTAAGGAGCGCATAGAAAAATGTGATTGCGATGGTATATAAGACAAACCTTATAATCAGTTTCTGTTCTTGTGATTCCGAGACCGCACGGAATGTCAAATCCTCCTTTGGCCGACTATTCATTTATTTGCTGCGATTATTCTATTGTAACAATAAATAAAAGAACTGATAAGGGTTATATTAAATGGCCAAAACAACCTCTAAATTCGATAAATGAGTAAAAACAGGAACATGAATTACTCATGAGACGCATACCCGGACCGAAAATGGAAAAAACAAACCCTGAGCATCTCTACTCAGGGTTTCAGCATTATTGGTTATCAGAAAAACTTAATATTTTTTGATGGTGCTAAGGCCATCATCATCAGCCATGAGTCTTGGTGATCCTTTGAAACGAACAGTACTGACGCCTGCTGCCTTCACATCCAATGATTCTGTGGCATAGACATTGGCTTTTGATGCCCCTAAGGCTTGTAATTCCATTCTATCGACGGGAAATTCTAGCGCATCTATTTTACTGGCACCTACAATTCTTATATCCGCTCTATCCGCATTGCCTTTTAGTTCCAGTTTGGAAGCTCCTGTGAGATTGACATCCAGATAGTCGACATTTATTTCGCCCTCTATTTCCGAAGCACCAGTCAATGTGATTTCCAAGTCATCACCTTCAATTCCTTCAAGTGTTCCGCTACATCCTCCTATGAGTTCAATCGACTCCAGGCTTGGAGTAATGATATGGATGTAAGCCTTCTTATCCCAGTCATCTCGTTCCCAAATTTCCCAGTCATGTTTGTATTCAATATTCAGTTCATCACCTCGCTGCGAAAGAAATATATCCTCTACATTCTCTCCTTTGACCATGACACTATGTTCATTCCCTTGTTCTATTTTGACATCAAAGAATGAGGTAATTTTCACTTCATTGAAGTTTTCAAATTCGTAGGTTCGGGTGTCACCGGTTGCATTATCCCATCTACGTTGATCACGTGATTTGTACCGATAATTCCTGCGCGATTTTCTTTCTGAGGGCTCACAAGTCAAACACTGAAGTCCTTCTGTATCAAATACCCAATCATTCCCTTCCATCTGGTGAGCTCTATAGCCATTGTGGTATAGTGTATTTCTGATGATTTCATCAAGGTTCTCATCCATTCGAAAGGTTGTTCCGAGAGGAATATAGAAAACTACGTCAGCTTCCTGAAATCTAAAGGGGCCATTCCGAAAGTCGATTTCACTGTCAAAAATGAACTGGTCACCTTCCTGTACAATCGAGTAAGAAACAGCTTCAGCATTTCGCTTGGCATTTGTATTGGACGATCCTCTTGACTCGATGATCACCACTGCTTTATAGGTACTGTCGCTGTGACCTCTGAGCTGAAGGTTAACACTTTCATAGTCATCATATGAGTAGTTTTCGTTGAGTTTCAGCGTAGCAATGCCAGTTGTTTTCTCAAAGATCATTTCCTTTCGGATATCATTTTCTGTTCTGAAATCATTGATCAATCCAGGTACAAAAAATGCGGTTCCGATTAATCCCATGATCCAAAAACCAAACAAGGTCCAGCCAATGTATGCATTTCCAACTCTTCTCTTTAACATGATCACCAAACCGAGTAAAGAGATCGAAAGAGCCGGAATAAAGGAGACCAGGAAGATAGACAAAGCAGCCATCCAACTCATGGAGGAACCAAGTAGGTCAATAGACAGGTCACCTATGTGGATGTAATCAGCCCAGGCAAAAGTGACACCCATTAGGACAAAGAACATGATGACGAAACTGAACATCAACGCGAAACCCACCAATGTAATTATGGCGCCTACCAGTATCCTAAAGGCTTCAACCAAAAAGATCATTAGTGGTCCTAAAGCCTTGCCTACTCCATTGAAAACAATGGCAATCAATCGGAATGGGAATAGGAGAATTTTGACGAAGATATTTTCTTCACCCTCTTTAATTTGAAAGTTCTTTTTTACCGTGCTTTCGATATTAGAGAGGGTAACAGGCTCCCCCTGCATTTCCATTTTTTGAGTGATCGTATTGGCTTCTGGTGTGATGATCCATAATATGATATAGAGCAATAGACCTGCACCGCCTAAGAAAATGGAAATAACGAAAAGCAATCGAATCAATGTGACGTCCACAGCAAAGTAAGCAGCGATTCCACTTGAAATTCCTCCAAGGACCCGATTATCCGGGTTGCGATAAAGTTTTTTGACATTTTTATCTTCTTCCAAAGCATGGTGAGGAGGAAGCACGATCCAGAGTATCACATACGCTAAGAATGTAGCTCCGCTAAATCCCCAGAAAAAGAAATTGAAGAATAATGCAAGGATGATAAGTCGGATCCAAAGCGCATCAATGTTGAAATAGTGGGCCATTCCTGATGCCACACCGCCAAGCAATTTTCTGCGTGTATCTCTATATAAACGCTTGCCCATATTTTGGAAGCCAAAGTCATCCTTTGGTGAAGATTCCTCTTCTGTTTTTTCCTCTTCAGTTGTTGCTTGTTGAGTATTTGATTCTTTGGGTTCTGATTCTATGGTTGCTTCAAAATCCGCGACAGTCCCCATGACTCCTTCCAGCTCGTCGATGTTTTCTTTTGAGATTACCTGATTTGTGTCGGAGAGCTTGCTTAACAGAATTTCAGCGATTCTGTTTTCGATATCATCGATGATCTCTTTGCTATCCTCGAAAGTTGAAAAATAGTTATTTATCGAGTCGAGGTACTGTTTCAAATGATCATATCCGTCTTCCTCTATGTGGAAAATGATACCACCAATGTTGATACTTATATTCTTTTTCATGATTGCTCTTCGTTAGACTTAGCCTTAGTTGTTTTGGTCTTCTTGGACTTTTTTAGCGAAATGATTTTTTTGGTGCTAGACACCAACTCATCCCAGGTTTGATCAAGGGTATCTACAAAATTTCGTCCCTCGTCCGTGATGGTGTAGTACTTACGTGGTGGTCCCGAGCTGGATTCCACCCATTTGTAATCAACCAGTCCAGCCTTTCTAAGACGGGTGAGAAGCGGGTACAATGTTCCTTCTACAACCATAATTTTAGCGGAAGTTAGTTCTTCAAGCATGTCAGAAGCATACACCTCTCCGCGCGCTATAATGTGTAGAATACAGAACTCAAGTATTCCTTTTCTCATCTGTACTTGTGTATTCTCTATTTTCATGAATCTATCGTTTCAAACACACGAGGTGTTTATTACCAATAACTATATACGGAAAGGTACTATGCATGGCCAAGTACTAGGTGAAAAATATTCCGATTCACATGTATATATTTTAATAATCATATATAATATTGGTATAATTATATATTAGGTGCTTTTTTTGTCTGACATATGTCTCAATCTTGTTTGATCAACATCGCAAAAAACTGCTAAGAGATCGTAAATTGCAATCTGTTACAATGCGTAAACTGATCAACAATGTGATATGGATGATTTGTGCACTGCCTCTGGTAGTGCATGGGCAGTTGGCAACACCGAAATATTCAAATGAATTTATGAATCTCGGTGCAGGCGCATCATTTATGGCGGTAGGTCAGGCCGGTTCTTCGGCGGTTGATGATGCTGAGGCCGGCTATTGGAATCCGGCCGGGTTGGTTAGGATGGAAAGTGATTATCAAATTGGGTTAATGCATGCTGCGTATTTTGCGGGCATAGCCAACTATGATTATGCCACAATTGCGGCCAAACTGGATACCTCTTCAGCCATTGGATTAAGTGTTATTCGTTTTGCTGTGGATAATATTCCGGATACACGTGCCCTGTTTGATGCTAATGGATCCATTCATTATGATCGCATTCAAATGTTTTCGGCACAGGATTTTGGGTTTTTACTGACTTATGCGCGAAAATCATCGTTGCTGGGTGGAATCTCCTTGGGCGCCAATGCAAAAGTGATTTATCGCAAAGCAGGTGTTTTTTCACAGGCCATTGGCTTTGGAATTGATATGGGAACCCAAAAGCAGCTAGGTCAGTGGCAGTTGGGAGTTACAGGGAAGGACATCTTTGGGACGTTCAATGCATGGTCTCATAATCCAGAGGAACTTCGTGAAATATTTCAGTTGACTGGCAATGACGTCCCTATCAATACGCTTGAAGTGACACTGCCTAGATTGATTTTGGGTATATCTAGAAAGATCACACTCCCTAAACAAATCATACTTATGCCACTTTTGGACCTGGATGTGACCTTTGATGGCAAGCGAAATACATTGCTCAGATCAAATTTTGCATCACTTGATCCTCACGGTGGGGTGTCGATCGGATACCGGGATTTAATATTTGTGAGATTAGGCGTAAGCCAGTTTCAACAATTTGAAAGGCTGAGTGGGACCAAGCGATGGTCTTTTTTGCCTAGCGGAGGTATTGGCATCAATGTAGGTGAGATTAATATTGATTATGCCATGACCGATATTGGTGATCGTGCTCAGGGGCTCTATACACATGTTTTTTCAGTGAAGGCAAGGTTATATGCAAAAGAGAAGTAAGCTGATAGCGCTCTTTTGTTTGTTGGCGCTGCAGGTTTTCGCGCAACATGAATGGATCAATTTTGATCAGGATTATGTCAAGCTCAAAGTTGCTGAAGACGGCTACTATCGGGTAACCAGGGCAGAACTAGAAGCTGTTGGATTTTCCTCTACTATTCCAGCTTCAAGATTACGACTATTTCGAAGAGGTGAGGAAGTTTCAATCCAGACCACTACATCATCAGATGATTTGACACTAGACTATTTCGAGTTTTGGGGTGAAAAAAATGATGGTGTTTCAGATGCGGAACTGTTTACGGATCAGGCTCAGCCACATCAATATTACAATTTGTTTACCGATTCAGCTACCTATTTTCTGACATGGGGAACTACCAATAGCACACGAAGGATAGGCGTTAACCCCAGCAGTGACCCCTCAGGTCTTACAAAAGATAGTTATCACCTGGCTGAAATATTGAAGTTGGAAACAAGTCAATATTCAGGCGGATATCGATTTGGCGTTAACAGTGAATTTCAATCCAGCTTTTACGATTTTGGGGAAGGATGGACAGGACCTTTCTACACGCAGAATCAGGCTGTTTCATATGATTTGAGTTTAGATGGATTAGTCGCCGGCGCAGGAGACCCTTCAATTGAGACGACCTTGATAGGTGGAAATGGTAGGAATCATGTAGTATACATAGCAGTCAGTCCTGATGCTACAACTTTTGTAAAACTGGATACTATCAGGTTTGCAGCTTACACACATTACAATTATCATGGATCGCTCCCATTGGATCAAATAGGTCCAGAAGGACAGCTTTTTGTAAGATTCTCAGTCATTGGAGAGGGAGCCGAAGGAGCAGATCGAATTTCAATCGCCAGCTTGAAGGTTACTTACGGTCAGCAACCACAAATTGTGCAGGACTCCACAGCTATTTTTAATCTTACAGCCAAACAAGTTGATAAGTCATATATAGAGATTTCGACGAATAATGCTGCTGCATATCAAATACTGGATATCACAAATCCGAACAACCCGGTAAGAATTTCCAAGCAAATAGTTACTGGCGGATTGGAGTTTGTCGTGACAGGAAGCCAGCAATCAAGAAAACTAGCCGCTATATATCAACATCGCAGTGTTCCTGATATTTCGAACTACAGATTCAACCAAATTGATTTAGAAGGCAAGAATTATATCATTATTTCTCATGAACAACTCAGGGTTCCAGTAGATGGGCAAGATCCTGTTGAAGCCTATGCGGAATATAGGGAGAGCGAAGCAGGGGGTAAGCACGCTGTAGAAGTGGCAGATATTTTTGACATTTACGATCAGTTCAATTACGGTGATCCTTCGCCTTTGGCCATTAGGAAATTGCTGGCAGCTGGCCATGGGACTATCAAGAATCTGTTCATTATTGGCAAGGGTAGAACAGTCGATCAAGATTTCTTTAGACGTTTTCATCATAACAGAGACATATTCGATAATCTGGAAGTAATGATTCCAACATTTGGACTTCCTGGAGGAGATGTTATCTACAGTGTTGGTTTGGATGCCCTCAATCGGTATACTCCGACCATTCCGGTTGGCAGGCTCAATGCCCGGCTACCTCAGGAAGTTGCCAACTATTTGGATAAGATAAAAGACATGGAGGCACTTGCGTTCGATGAACTATGGCGGAAAAATATTGTCCAATTAAGTGGAGGCAAAACCCAGGCAGAACTCAATTCGTTCTCC
The DNA here is from genome assembly GCA_049115695.1 of Cyclobacteriaceae bacterium. Lineage (GTDB taxonomy): Bacteria > Bacteroidota > Bacteroidia > Cytophagales > Cyclobacteriaceae > JAGDZR01. The sequence continues at coordinate 52,289 of JAGDZR010000013.1, forward strand.
GCGACAATAGATGGATTCAAGACGATTGCTGAAGGAGATTACATGGGGGCCAAAGTTCTGAACAGAGGGAAAGAGACCAGTTCAGTTTCAGAATTTTTCAATATTGCCGAGCAGGTAAATAACGGGCTAGCACTGATCACCCTTTTTGGTCATTCCAGTAATACGGTTACAGATATTGAAATTGGGTTGGCTACAGATGACGAATATGGTTATCAAAACGAAAACAAGTACCCCATCATTCTAGTGAATGGATGCAAGGCAGGTGAAGTCTTTGTTAACAACAAATCTTTTGGAGAGGATTGGATGACTGCAGCTGACAGGGGTAGTCTTGCATTTTTAGCTCATGCAGATTTTGCTTTGTCTACGAACTTAAGACGATTTTCAACCCTGTTTTATCAGACTGCTTTTGGAACAGAGGAAATGATCGGTGCATCGTTGGGTGAAATTCTCATTAGCGTCTACCAACAATACTTTGATCGATATGGTAATGGAGTTGTCAGTCAAAATCAGCTTTATCAAATGATCGTTCAAGGTGATCCTGCCATAAAGGTCTTTGGTCCTGAGCAACCGGATTTTGAGGTAAGAGAAAGTGAGATTTATTCCAGTGCCTTTGATGCCAGGCAAGTACTTGCGAATCAGGATTCATTTAAACTTCATCTCCCTATTCGTAATTTCGGAAAGACCACAACAGATAGTTTGAGCCTTAAATTGATTCGTCATTTGCCAGGTGGAGATACCATATCCTATGTTTATGAACTTCCCTCAACGAAATACCTGGACACATTGAATCTGACTATTTCCAATGGAGATTTTGATGTGGCTGGCGAAAATCGATTTCAAATAACAATTGATTATTTGGACAGCATTGATGAATCTAATGAGCTGAACAATCAAGTTGAATTCCAATTGTTTATTTCACAGGGGAGCACTTTTCATCTATTTCCCACCCAAGGGGTAGTCACTAATCATGATACAGTAGATTTTATCTGGCATCCAATTAACCTTCTCGCACCAGAACGGACTTATGAATGGCAGATTTCAACTTCCAGCACCTTTGAAGTACCTTTGGAGTCTCGGGAAATCCAGGGAAGTAAATTGCTCACTACGCGTATGAGATTGCCTTTCTCCGATACCACAACACTTTATTGGAGGACAAGGTTTTCGGAGATATTAACTTCCGAAGATAGCTTATGGAGCGAAGGATATTTTACCTATCATCCAAATCAATCCAACTCCTGGGGGCAGTACGATGCTGAGCTTATTTCGAATAACAGGTTAGTAGGCATGAACGCTGACCCTACGGGCAATTTAAGTTTTAAGACGGCTTTACTACCTACAGGAATCTATACAATGGGATCTGAAGTATACAACTATGACGAACTAGAGGTCATTGTTAATGGCGTGGACTTACTTAAAACAGTCAATTTGGCTGATTCGGTTTGTAAGGGAAACAGTATAAATGCCGTAGTATTTGATGGGTCTACTGCTAACCCTTATCGACCTATTCAGTCGAGTCAGGCTGATGTGTTCAATGATTTAATCTGTGGCAGATTGCCCCAGATGGTATACAACCTCGATGAGACGGATGTGCTCGGCACCAATCGGCGATTGGATCAACTCATTGCTGAAATGGATGATCGAGATCAAATTTTACTGTTCAATATTGACTCGGTGACTTTTTCAAATTGGGATACTAGACTGTATGAGTCTTTGGCAGCCATAGGTGTTGATCAAACAGATTTGATCAGTCTCTCTAATGGACAGCCATTGATCATCTTTGGAGAAAAGGGATCAGCAGCTGGTAATGCCACTATAGTGAAGGATGACAATACGATTCTTGACCCCAGAAGTAAGGTGCTAACGCTTGATGTTGAGATTGAAGGTACTTATAGCTCAGGGATTTTAACTTCCGAAATTATCGGTCCAGCAAAAAGCTGGACTGATATGGACTATTCGGTGAATTCTGAAATTAATGACGTAGTTGATATAGATGTATTGGATCCACAAACCGGACAGTTACTTACCCTAGATCCCTCTACTGGGGGTAGAACTGAGGCAAGCATCGATTTGTCAGGTGTTGATGCTAATATTTACCCATACCTACAATTCAGAATGAGGGTGTCGGATGAAGTAGATTTCACACCTGCTCAGCTTCAAAATTGGGCAGCAAATTATGTGCCTACACCTGAGGGAGTATTGATTATTGACAATCAGTCTAGAGATAAATGGGCAGAAGGTGAGGTATACAGCCAAGAAGTACAGTTTATCAACCTGGGAGCTGATTATCAAGACTCGATTAACTTGCATTACGTATTTACCTTCCCCAACATACAGACAGTGGCAGACACACTGACCATTAGCGCCATTGCAGAAAGTGATACGGGACGATTTCTGCTCGAGCTGCCAACTACCGGCTATTCGGGACCTGCAAATCTCAGGCTGAGCATTGCTTCTTCTGAACTAGAAACTTACTCATCGAATAATCGATTGTTTAGTCCAAATCACTTTGAAGTATTTACAGATAATGTCAATCCTGTATTGGATGTGACTGTTGATGGACAATACATCATGGATGGCGATATCGTATCACCTGAACCAGTAATCAGAGTGCTGTTAAAAGATGACAATGACTATTTGTACAAATCAGATACAGCGAATGTTTTCATTGCTCTCAAGCAGCCGGGAGAGACATCTGTTTTCGAGCCAGTATCATTTAATGATGCCAGGCTCACCTGGAAACCAGCATCTGAGAATGAGGATTTTGAGGTGGAGTATGTGCCCGGTAGACTAGAAGATGGTGTGTACACTTTGCGCGTTCAGGCGGCAGATCAATCAGGGAATCGCTCTGCCGAGGAGCCCTATGAGGTAAGTTTTGAGGTGATCAATGAATCCACGATTACACATTTCTACCCTTATCCAAACCCTTTTTCGACAAACTGTCGATTTGTATTTACACTGACGGGTGCGTTGGTACCGGACAATTTGAAAATACAAATTATGACTATAAGCGGTCGTGTCGTCAAGGAAATTGATGAATTTGAATTGGGACCGATACACATTGGACATAATATATCTGAGTATGCGTGGGATGGCACAGATGAATTTGGAGATCGGTTGGCAAACGGAGTTTATCTATATCGTGTAATAAGCCGAATTCAGGGCGAGATCATCGAGCATCGCAGTACTGGGGCCGATGGTGCGTTTACAAAGGGGTACGGAAAGCTCTACATTTTGAGATGATTCGTCAGCATTTGCTTTATTGGTGTCTTTATCTCTTGTTATTGTTGGTAGGATGGTCAATTTGGTTGACTATAGATCACGGAGATGTTGTCCTGCTTTTAAGTCAGAATAGAATTGACGTGCTGGACAGTTTGATGCGACTAATTACCCATGCTGGCGAAATAGTCACATTTGGATTTACAATTTTCTTTGTGCTGTTGATTAATAAGAGGGTGGGATTGGTTTTTGTGGCTGGAGGTGTCTTACAGGCCATTGTCACATTATTTTTGAAAAGAATAGTTTTTGCATCTGTTCCAAGACCGACAGTATTTTTTGGAGACACGTCATTTCAGCTAGCAAAAGGAGTGGAGGCTATTGCCAGGTATTCTTTTCCATCTGGTCACACCATGACTGCTTTTATGCTTTCGACCATGGTGATCCTTTTGTTTAATCTACCGAACTGGGTTCAGATTGTTTTGCTTCTAATTGCGATTGGGGTAGGATTTAGCAGGATTTACCTGGGGTTACACTTTATGATTGATGTGCTCACAGGATCGATGATAGGTGTAACATTGGCTTTATGCTCGAATCATTGGATAAAGCCAATGATTGTGAAGTCAGAAGAGTGAAGACAATTTCATGGCCACTCCCTTGTCACCATCTATTTTCATTTTTCCTGTCATGAAAGCCATCATTGGGTTTACGTCACCGGAGATGAGTTTTTCAAAAGTTGAAATGGTCATTTTGAAAGTACAATCCGCATCTGCTTCATTATTATTTACAACAGCCGGGCTGACCGAATCATCCAGGTGAATGATTCCTTCATCAAACTTGAAATTGGCTTTCGAACCAAATCTGCCACCATGATCTGATGCCATTGATTGTACTTTTGCAGTTGCTTCTTCTAACGTCATTTTTGTTTATTTAAAGGTTTGTTTCTTTTTCAATAAGCTCTACTTCGAACATTTGAGGCCAGTATTTGCCGGTCACAAATAATCTTTGATCTGGATGCCAGGCGATTCCATTCAAGACGTAATCAAATCCGGCATATTGGGATCGGTCAATGATACCTGTAAAGTCAATTCTTCCTGTGACTTGCCCATTTTTAGGATTGATCATCACTATTTCATCTTTGTCAGTGGTATAGACATTGGCATAAAGGACTCCATTGACAAATTCAAGTTCATTCAGATTGGACACAGGTCCATTCTCATCATACGCTTCGATGCTTCCTTTTTCGGAAAAATCATTTGGGTCTAAGATGGTAATTTTTTCAGAGCCATTGCTCATGAACAATTGATCTTCAAGAACAGCAATACCCCAGCCTTGTCCTACATAATTGAAGCTTTGCAAGCTATTGAGGGATTGATCATAGACGAGCGCAATTTGTGAGGTCCAGGTGAGCTGATAAATCTTGTCATTCCATAATGTGGCCCCCTCACCAAAGTACTTGGAATCCAGTGCCACGGTATTGACAACTTCTCCTGTTTGGATGTTTAGTTTACTAATTGAGGAACTTCCTCTTTGCCCGGTACTTTCTATTAGCGTATTGTCATCCAGAAAAAATAGACCCTGTGTATAGGCATTTTCGTCGTGAGGATAAGTGTTGATAATACGAAAGGTGTAGTTTTTAGGGGCTTTCGCACTTTTGAAACGAACTTTTGGGCTCATAACTTCCTTTACGTCTTGTGCATACACAGTAGCCTTGATCGATTGATTACCCAGCTGTGAAATGTTGGGTGACCATTCGAAAGTACTGGTGGTGAATACCAATGTTTCCCCTTCATGTTCGATTATAACAGAGTCAATGGAGGCGGACTTTCGATGAGAAAAGGAAAATGGAACAGATGCTCCTGGTTCAAACAAGCCCCCATTTTTTGGAGAGTCCATTTGAATCATCTTTCTTATTCTAGGAGACTTGGCGGGCGATTCCTTCTTCTCAGATTCGCAACTCCACAAAAGCGTCAGTAGGCATAGTAGTGCTATTCCAAATGTTTGACGAATGTTAGAATCAAAATTGATTTTCATCAGCTTACAAACAGGTAAAACCCAAAACTAATAACTTTATATAGAGCGTCACTTAATCCCTCTGAATATGAAACAAATTCTTGTACCCACAGATTTTTCGGAGCGAGCAAAATGCGGAGTGAAATCGGCTGTTTCTCTTGCGGGAAAAAGTAAAGGAATCATCGAATTATTGCATGTATCCAAAGGTCAGGAAAATCAAGATTTGGCAACCGCACAATTTCGAAAGTGGAGATCAAGTGGATTATTTGGCGATGCGGAGGTGTTTCTTTCTCTTGGATTTGGAGATTTAGTTAGTGCAATAAGAGGTGTTTCGGCAGATGTAATTGTCATGGGAAGTCACATGATGAAGGGAGCTAGAAGTTTTTTTGGGTCTTCAAATGCAGAGCGCGTTTCAAAGAGGGCCGATTGTCCAGTGATTACGGTCAAGTGCGATACAGATTTGGCCAATGTAAAAAATATTGTTTATCCAACAGACATGCGAATTGATCAGGAAGAATTGATTGGCGATATCAAGGCCCTTCAAAAATTCTATGGAGCTAAGATTAGCTTAGTCAAAATTTTTGATGATACGGTAAACAAGCATGCGGCTGTTGAGAAAAGGCTTAAAGAATTTGCACTTCAATATGCACTCGAAGACTATGATTTGACTGCACTGGCTTATTTAAATGAGCGCGAAGGAATATTGCAATATGCGCACGAAATAAAGGCAGATATGATCGCCATGGCTACTCACAATCGCGCCGGACTTGACCGATTGATTGGTGGATATATTTCAGGAGGTGTTGTCAAAGAAGGTAATATGGCAATCTGGACCAAGGTGGTCACATCACCTTATTAATCCTTTTCCTGTGCGTAACCTCTCATGAGTACAGGCACTGTAAGACCTTGATAAAGAACAGAGCATACCACTACTACATATGTCATGGTGATGATGATGTCTCTTCCGTGAAATTCTATTAATGAAAGTGATAACGCAATGGGAAGTCCCCCACGTAATGCTCCCCAGGTTAACACCGGTATCGTGGATTTGTCAAAATGAGTTTTGACCGACATTAACTTAATTGGAATAAATACACTCAGCCACCTTCCTAGCAATACTATGTTTACGGCAAAGAATCCTGCCGCGAAGTAGTCGCCTCGTAGCGGGATGACTATCATCTCCAATCCTATTAGGACAAAGAGCATGGCTGCCAGAGATTCTTCCATCAAACCCCAAAATTTAAAGACGTAATCCCCAGCTGCTCCGGCTACATGGTCATTTCGTCCCTCGTTTCCGATTACAAGCCCCATTACTACGGCTGCTTGTTTAGAGGATACATGTATGAAGTCAGCAAGGAAAGACCCAACCATGACAATAGCCAAGGTGATGATGATCTCGACGTGCATTTGATCATTGTCAATGTACTTGAGTAATCGATAGCCTATATAACCTAAAAAAAGACCAATGAAAATACCGCCTCCTATGTCGGCAAGAAAAATATACCCAATCTCAGCCACCGACAGAGTATGATCCTGACCAGCACTTGCAATGTCTAGCAAGGTAAGTGCTAATACAACCGCAACACCATCATTGAATAGTGACTCACCTTCTATTTTTACTTCTAGTTCTTTTGATAGATTGAACTTCTTAATAAATCGTGTTACCGCTATTGGATCGGTTGGAGAAATCAGCGCTCCGAAAACGAAACAATAGAGCCAGTCTAAATGGATGTTGAGCAAGTCGAGCATGAAGTAGACCCCAGTTCCGATTGCAATTGTTGAAATGAACACCCCCGTAGTGGCAAGTACCAAAACAGGCGTTCTTTGGCTTGAAAGCTTTTTGAAATCTATATTGAGCGCTCCTGAAAAGAGCATAAAGCTTAATACGACTTGGTAGAGTACTTCCCCATATTCATATTCTTCCAGATTTACCTCTGACATTTCGATTCCAGGAAAAATAAGGTCTGCCATGAATATGACAATCGAAAGGGCAAGCGCCATCACCATCAAGCCAATCGAAGATGGTAGCTTCAAAAAGTATGTGTTAATGAATATGAAGAGCCCTGCTAGAAATATAAACAGAGCGATAATATCAAAAATACTCATATGACCAGTAGTCTTGGGTTAATAGCCGCAAATTTCATTCAATAATTTCATAAAACAAATGAGTTAGTCTAAAGGCTAACCCTGCTTAACACGTAAGTAACGGCTGCTTCTGGGTGGTAATACTTCTTTAAAGCTCTGGCTTTCAGTTCGAAGATAACTTTTTTTCTATTTTGAGACAAAAGAAAATTAAAATTATACAATTTTGGAATACACCTACCAGTTTATAATGCATCCTTCACTTGCACATAAATTCGAGTATTTAAAGAGTCTTACTGATAATCTTTTGAATGAATTAGGTGCTCATGATCTCAAAATACTACAAAAAAAGCGATCGCCTGAAGTTTGGTCTGCCATCCAGATTTTAAATCACCTGATATTAAGTGAGGCCGGAACACTGCGTTATTTGAAAAAGAAAATTCGCGGAATAGATGGGGTAAGGATGATAAATATATTGGATAGCGGGAAGTTTGTATTATTCCAAATTTATCTATTAGGTCTGTTCAAGTTGAAAGCCCCGAGAGGAGTAGATCAGCCAGGCGAAGAAGGAACCTTAGAAGAAATCAGCACTCAATGGAAAAGTCTTCGAGCTGAGCTAGTAGAGTTTCTTGAAGCATATGAAGCTGATGATTTAAGAAAGGTAATCTTCAAGCACCCAATTTTTGGACGTATTACTTTACCACAGACGTTGGATTTTTTCGGCTACCATTTGAGACATCACCAAAGACAACTCAAGAAAAGGTTACATAAATCCTAATTGATCAACCACTTGTAACAATTCGGACGTTTAGCTAATGTTGATATGGGTATTTTTACGATGAAATTTGTTTAGTATGAGATTGATTGGATTATGTCTTCTGCTTTTTGTTGGATTTAACCAGTATGGGTTTTCGCAAACTGGGGACAAGTTTGCAACATGGAAGGTGCTTGCTCAGATAGATTATTTTAAATCTTCTGATGAATATGGTGAAATATTCGTACCCAAGTTCAATGAAGAAATTAAGGCATTAAATGGAAAGGAAATTACGCTTCCAGGCTACATCATACCTTTTGAGGGTATGTTCAAGCCAGAGCATATCATATTATCCTCATTGCCTGTGGCATCCTGCTTTTTTTGTGGTGGGGGTGGACCTGAGACTGTTGTTGAAGCATATTTATCAAATCCGGTGGAGTATTCGGCGAAATTGGTCTCAGTGACAGGTATTCTTGAGCTAAATGACACAAAGACCGATCAACTCATGTATGTATTGAAAGATGCAAAAGTTGAAATCGACTAATAAGAGATGAGAATGAATAAAATAATCGCATTGCTATTGACTTTGGGAACCATTGCCTGCAGTCAGACGGAAGAAAGGAAGACGGACGACAAATTAATAAGCTTGGATGGCATCAAATCAAAGGTCATGGAACTGCATGACGAAGTGATGCCCGAAATGGGAACGCTCAGGAAAAAAGAAAAGGAACTACGTGCTAAGGCAGAAGAATTACGAGAGAACTCGGAGGATGCTGCGGCAGAGAAGCTTGAGGAATTAGCAGATAAAGTCGCAGATGCGAATGAGGACATGATGAAATGGATGCGTCAGTATGATCCTAAACTAGAAGGTTCCAAAGAAGAGGTGGCCAAATATTTTAAGGATCAGCTTAAGTCCGTTCAAAGCGTAAATCGAAAAATGAGAAAGGCACTGGAGGAAGCAAAAGAGACTTTAGATCAGTAAGCTTCACACTCCAGGAGAAACTTACTTGTCTCCTGTACGCTGATCATCCCGTTTTCATTGCCCCAGTTATTTGAGATATAGGTCAGTATTTCAGCTATTTCCAGGTTGGATAGATGATTCACCCCGGGCATTAGACTTTGAAAAGTGGTGCCATTCACTTTAATCATCCCTTCCATGCCAAACTTAATGATACACGCCGATCGCTGCAGATCCTCCATCAAGTAGTCTGACTTGGCTAAAGGTGGATAAAGTTTCGCGAGACCCTGACCGTTGGTTTGGTGACAATTGCTGCAATGTGTTTGATAGAGCTGTTTCCCTTGCACGAGGTATTGCTGATATCTGATTTTTTCCCGTCTTTCCATGTTCTCTGGCATATAAATGCCCGCCTGCTCGGTACCCGAACAGGATGCAATGACCAGACCAAGAATGACCAAAACTTTATTCATCCGTTGGTTCATAGGAAGTTAATAGTCTTCGAATATCCGCAATGAGCAGGTCAACTTGTTCGGGAACGGTTCCATCATATGCTCCTCTGATTCGTCGTTCCTTGTCAACCAGTAAGAATGCGCCACTATGGATAAAACCTCCAGGTGCCGTAGGATCTTCGTCTGCCACTACCATGTAGCTAGACTCTCCTATATCATAAATGCTGTCTTTGTTGCCCGTTACGAAATGCCATGTGTTGCTATTTACACCAAGCTTCTCAGCAAAATCAGCCAGGAGTGCCACCGTGTCGTATTCAGGATCAATCGAGTGAGAAAGTATACCAAATTCCGGTTCATCTTTGTATGCTTCATAAACCCGAAGCATTTCTTTTTTCATGATGGGACATATGGTTGGACACGAAGTGAAAAAGAAATCGGCCACATATATTTTATTGTCAAATGTGCTGTTGGTTACGATCGCACTGTCTTGATTGATGAATCTGAAATCCTTAATGGTATGAGGAACAGTATCCGTGACAATTTCACCGTTTACTTCTTTCTCAACGTATCTGGGATATCCCATTATGGGAAGTTTTGATTTGGTTTTTACCTCGGTGCAGGCCCATGCCAGCAAAACGACAAATGGTATGTATCTCATTTCTTTTCTCTAAATCTTTTGTACATCCTGATCGCAATCATCAATAAAATGGCAACTGAAAGAATACCGATTACTCCTCCTATCCAGCTTAATTGATCCTTTTTTACAATTAGAAATACCACTGCAATCAAGATGATGGTGGCCACTTCATTCCAAATTCTAAGTTGAGTGGAGGTGTATTTTTTTATGCCCTTTTTGAGCTGATTGTGTATGTAGTGCAAACTAAAATGATATAGGTATAATACGCCTACAAATCCCAGCTTGATTTGAAAAGAAGGTAATGAAAGCCATGCTGGTTGTACATAAAGCAGTGCTCCGGCAAGAATGGCTGTTAGAATAGCTGATGGCCAAGTAATTACCACAAGTAATAGTCGGGCCATTTTGTTTAGCTGTTCACTCAGAATGCTCTTTTCAGGTTCAGGTTTGTCAAACGCTTCTGTCTGATAGATTTGAATTCGTGGAAGGTAAAAGAGGCCAGCGAACCAGGTGACTACAAAAATGATATGAAGGGCTTTGAGGGATAAATAATCCATTGAGAACGAACCTTTTTACAAAAAATCTGAAGGGTTAAGGAACTATGTTAGGGCAAAAATGTTTCTCAATTGTTGAGTTAGCAAGGTTTTGTAAATTTAGATGATAATTTTAGCCACAGATGAGTGACAAGTCGAGCATTTGGTTTTTTGAAAAAGTGGATCTATATGAGCTTTTGTGCCCGACAAAGGTCCCGTCCATGGAGGATAAACATACATTTCATGGTTATGGCAAGGATGAGTACATCTACTTTCCTGAACAGGCCTCTAAGAATGTTTATATGATTTCTGCTGGAAGAGTGAAAATTGGGTCCTATACAGCAGAGGGTAAAGAAATTGTCAAAGCCATTTTGACCAGAGGCGAGATGTTTGGAGAGCTGGCATTGACGGGTGAAGATGTGAGAGAGGATTTTGCTCAGTCGATGGACAATGGTACACAGGTTTGCCCCATGACTGTCGAAGACATGCAGGGACTGATGGCTGACAATAGGACATTGAGCCTGAAGATCATGAAGATCATAGGGTTTAGACTCAGAAAAACGGAACGAAAAATTGAATCCCTAGTATTCAAAGATGCGCGAACACGCATTGTGGAATTTCTGAAGGAAATGGCTTTGGAAAAGGGTCAAAAGGTTGGTTTTGAAATGATGATTAAAAATCACCTTACCCATAAGGATATTGCCAGTCTCACAGGCACATCACGACAGACGGTCACGACGGTCATGAATGAATTACGAGAAGACAATATTATCAATTTTGATAGGAGGAGAATCCTGATCAGAGATTTAGCCAAATTGGCCTAGAGTTAGTTCCACATACCAAACACCCAATTTCCTTTAGCTAAGGGGTCATCCGACACAAAGAAATCTTTCATTGCCTGCTGCAATTCTTCCTTTGAAATGGTCTCATTGCCATCGGTATCAAGTTTAGGGAAGCTTTTTGCCGTTTGGCTTGCCGTGATTCCATACACAGTGAACATGTCGATGTACTCATCCAGACAGATTTCGCCATCTCCATTCTGATCATAAATCTCGAAAAGATTATCGATCGTTAGATTGATAAAGTCATTGAGCGTTTGCCTGTTTTGCGAAGTAATTACCTCAAGATCGAAATATGTGAGCCAGGCATTTGGTGAAATAAAATCATGATTATTATGTGCAACCGAAGTGATCAAATTGTGAAACATGCTTCTGCACTTGTTTATGATTTCATCATACGCTGAAGTATCTACTTTCAAACAAAGCGATGAACAGACATTTTGACCTACTTGCTCAAAGTCCTGGATTTGTAGCATTCCATTTTTGTCCTGATCAAGGATATTGAAAAAATGAGTTAGTTTCTGAGTTTGAAGTATTGATAGCATATCGATTAGATTATTTAATAATCGACGTAAAACTCTCAATCAGCCAGAAATTAATGAAACCTGGGGTACTGAGGCTGCTTTAATGTTCTTTATCGGGAATTATTCCGGTTCTAATTAATCCAGCGATTCGGAATCGTCCTCATCTTCATAGACGATTTCAATACCAACGGCTTTCATATCTTCTTTGGTATCGATATCTGTCAAGGTTGGGAGTAGTCCGATGCTGAGACCCGCATCTTCTGCTTCCTCTACCAATTCCTCATGCACCTTGTCGTGACTGTATTCCTTCCCTTCAAAAAGATTATTGTGGGCATCTTTCATCCCGACCAGGTAATAACCACCATCGTTGGCCGGACCGACAACTACATCATGTTTATTCAATGTTTCAAAAGCGATGTTGATAAGCTTAGGTGTGAGTTCTGGTATGTCTGTTCCTATCAAGACTACTTTATCGTACTCATTTTCTATGCCATCGAATATGGCATTGAGCATGCGCTGACCAAGATCTTTTCCTTCCTGAATATGTTTCTGATACTTGGTGTCATCAAAGAAATCGTATAGTTCAACGTATTCTGAATAGTAAATAGCCCTATCCATCTTCACTTTGTCTGTCACTTCAGCAGTAGCTGCCACCAGCTCCTTGTACACCTCCATCGCCAGATCCATTCCAATGTCCTCAGCAAGTCTTCGTTTAACTGAACCTGGAATCAGATTTTTTACAAATACAATTAGTAGATCCTTACTCATATACTTTTACTCCATTTTTTAGCCATTGAGACCATTTTTGATTGTAAGTATGAACGCTATCTGTTACACCGCGATCATTGTAGACCTCAAAGCCGTTATTTTTCCACTCAAAGATACCACCGTACAGATTCAATACCTTTGGAAAACCCATTTCCAACAATTTTTCACCCACTTTTTCACTTCTATATCCAACTGAGCAATACACAATGATTTCAGCACTTTTGTCAATGTCTTTGACATCCTGCTCGTTGAATGAATCGTAATCAATCAGTTTTGCTCCTTCTATATGACTTACATTGAATTCATCAATGCTTCTAATATCAAGAATAACAACCTCTTCCCTGGATGCAAGTTCGGCAGCTTTGAGCTGAGGAACAGTGTGATGATAAAGCTGAGCTAATTTTTCTTCAAACGTCATTTGACCGCAGGCAGGAATGAAAAATAATACAAATAGTCCAAAAACAATCTTACGAAAATGCATGTCTTCTTTTCAGCTCAATAAATCCTATCAACAAAACAAAACCATATTCTGCAAATATCCACAACATGGATAGGTGATAGCCTTCATCGGTATAGCCCAAATATGTGGTAAATGCCATCAGACTCCATACGATAGGGTAGTAATGTCCGGCAAGCAATCCCAATGGCACCAAGGGTAGGATGTACCATGGGTGAACTGTCGTACTCATAAGCAAATAGATGGTCAGCGAATACAACAACGTTTGTGCCAATTGGTTTTTTTTAAGGTCTGATCGAATAGTAATTATGATGATGAGAATACCCGCCAGAATGGCCATTCTTGGTCCTAATGTTTGTATGATATTGTAACCTTTGAACCAAAAACCTACTTCGCGCAACAAATAGTAAATGCTGGCATTGAACTCAAAGGACTGGTAATACAAAGAAAGACTACTCGCTATTTCAGACCATGAAGCGCCAATCCAAACCGGAGCAAGCGAACCCAATAAAATGGAGAGTGCCAGTACGCTCAAAACTATACCTGTTTTCCACCTGGAGCGCCAGGCGAATGCCGGTAGAAATATGATTGGGAGCAGTTTGATGGATGCCGCCACCCCAATTGCCACCCCACTTAAAAGTTTGTCGTTTCTTTTAACAAACCACACAGCAAGAAGGATGAAGAAGATAGTGAAGGCTTCAAAGTGTAGGTTGCCGGTGAATTCAAGTATGATCATAGGATTCAATAGAAACCAAAAAGACCTCTTGTGATCACCACCCAATAACTTGAAGATCAACCAAAACGAGGCAAAATCGGCGACAATGATCATACTTCTGATCACATTCACGGCCAGCAATTCATTTTGTTGACCAAGAAATGTGGCGAGCGAAAAGACGAGTTGATTTGTGGGAGGATACACGGTGTAGTAATCCGGAGAGTTAAGGTGGCCAAACAATTGCGGATTGACTCCAGCTATCGAAAGTTCTAATGCTTCCCGAGGTAATAGTGAGAAAGGGTCATAACTAGCGTTTGAAATATGTCCATCCCATAAAAACCTATAAAAGTCATCTGAAAGGTTGGGAAGGGAGAAAAGCAATGACACTCTGGTGATTGCCCCTAAGCTGATCAGGTATCCAACTTTTGAGTGTTCCATCGAACAAAGCCATCCATAGGCGCTGAAGGCTGCAAAATAGGCAAGCATTAGCTCGATAGATTGAGTTCTTTCTACTCCATTTCCAATATGGGATATGCTTACTATGAAGATAAATCCAAGTGCGGCCAGGGTGCCTAAATTTGATTTATCCTTCATTGGGCAACTTCTTGAGGGACATTAAGAATACGCCTCCAAATCCCATTACTAGCATTAAGTGGAAAAACACCAAACCATAATCATTGAGCAGAACGGCAGAATAAATGCCAAAAACAAAATACAAAGCCAGTAATCCTTCAAGAATAGTTAGTGGGGTGACGTGTCTGCGCACATAAGAACTTTTGATAACGCTTTTTGAATTGGTGGTCACATTGAATTTAGGCGTTCTAATAAAGGGTGTCTTGATTCCGAGAAACCCCTCTATGATGGCAATGGAATTGTGTAACGCCAAGCCCATAGAAAAAATCATATACAATGGAAAATGCCTAAGATAGTATCCGAGTGGTTTGTGCTTGATAGATCTTGAGGCGGTCCAGTAAAAAATGCCGATGGCAATGAATCCACCTACAAACACGCTGGCCAGGTTGAATATGATGGCCAAATCGGGGTTGTTATGCTTGATGTAGAGCATTGGGATGGAGAACAGACTTGCTGTTAACAAATACAAGAAAACGGTACTGCTACACAGATGCAGTAGTCCTCTAATCTTGTGTCGCGTGGCTAGGTTCGAATGCAAAACCTTGGTAATCGTTTTTCTGGCAGTTTCAGCTGCGCCTTTGTTCCATCTAAACTGTTGTGACTTGATAGCCGGAATGACTATTGGCAACTCTGCCGGAGAAGTTATGTTTTCCAGGTATTTAAATTTCCAACCTTTCAATTGCGCTCTGTAGCTCAGGTCTAGATCTTCTGTCAAGGTATCGTATTCCCATCCGCCGGCATCTTCAATGCAGGACTTTCTCCAGATACCTGCCGTGCCATTGAAGTTGATTGGGCTACCTACGTTTTGTCTTCCACTCTGCTCAACAGTGAAATGTGCATTTAGTCCAAATGCCTGAAGCTTTGTCAGGAGGCTAAAGTCTTCATTGATATGCCCCCATCTCGTTTGGACCATTCCAGTATGCTCATCCTGAAAGAAGGGAATAGTCTGCTTCAAAAAATCAGGATTGGGGGTAAAGTCAGCATCAAAAATTGCGATGAACTCGCTATTGGAGATTTTCAGCCCGTGCTGGAGTGCTCCGGCCTTGTATCCCGTTCGATCCTTTCGTTTAATGTGGTTGATTTCCATTTTTGTGGAAAGGTTGGAGAGGATATACTGAATGATATCTGACGTTTCATCAGTTGAATCATCAAGGATCTGGATATCGAGTTTATCACTGGGGTAATCAAATGCAACAATGGATTGAATCAGTCGATCGACTACATGCTTTTCGTTGTAGATGGGTAGTTGAATGGTGACGGTTGGCCAATCGCCGATCATCGATGGCTTGCTTTGTCTTGACTTATTGCGATTGTAATGATAGCTGAGATTTAGCTGCCCAAAACTGAAAAGGGTGATGAGACTCAATGCCCCTATGTACACTATGATGATGACCCAATCTAGCACTACCAATATTTGAATATGGTAAAGATAATCTTGTAACCAGCCATTATGGTACCTTTTAGCGTTCCGGACACTTTAGAAACACCAATTCGCCTTCGATAGTTTACCGCAATATCCAGCACCCGGAGATTTTGCTTTGCTGCTTTTAATTGCATTTCTACTGTCCAACCATAATTGGTATCTGACATACCAAGTCCAACAAGGCTACTGTATCTTATGGCTCTAAATGGCCCGAGATCAGTATACTTTACGCCATAAAGTCTTTTGATTAGAAATGTCGCCAGCCAATTTCCAAAAATCTGTTGAGGAGTCATTGAACCTTTTTCTTTTATACCTAGAGATCGACTACCAATCACCATGTCAACATCACCTGAATTGATAGGTCCGGTCAGTTTGGGCATTTCATTCGGATAATCACTATGATCTCCATCGATGAATACAACAATGTCTGGCAAATTAGGTGAGGAGGCAATGTGTTGCATTCCCTTGAGACATGCTTGCCCATAACCTTTCCTGGGTTCCTTGAGGGCAGTAGCTCCAGCTTGCTGAGCAATTCGGAAGGTGTCATCAGTCGATCCATTGTCAATCACAATGATTTCTGATACCAGGTCTTTTGGTATTTCGTCAATGACCAATCCAACGGCGTTTTGCTCATTGAAGGCCGGAATAATTACACGTATGTCTGGTTTGCTCAAAAGATTAGGGAAGGTTAAAGGGCGCAAATCTAGGGTGCTTGCATCAAATCACAAGTCATGAAGATGACAGTGGATTGAAACAGGTAATGGGTTGCATTTTCAGTAGATAGGTGGAATTATGGCAGATTCAAATATATTGTATGGGTCAGTTTTTCTTTCTGTGAAGCAGTACTAACAAACTTGGGAGTAAAAAAAGATCTGCCAAGAGAGCAAAAACCAGACAAAGACTCACAAGCAATCCGAATCGTGAGGTACTTCCAAAATCCGAGAATAACATGGAACCAAATCCGGCAAACAAAATAAGTGACGTATAGATGACCGCTTTGCCGGTTGATACGACCGATCTTTTAATTGCATAGATCAATGATCGCCCCTTTCCCATTTCGACCTTTACGCGACTTAAGAAATGAATGCTATCATCAACGGAAATTCCAAAGGCGATTGTAAAAATGACGGCTGTTGGGATATTGATGTAAATATCAAAGGCCACAAGGACGGCCACAATGAGTAATAAAGGAATCAGATTGGCAATGAACGCTGAAAGCATCACTGTAAGATTTCGAAATAAAAAGCCCATCAACATGCCGACCAGTAACAAAGCCGTTGCGATTGCAAGCATCATGTCTTCCACCATCTTTTGATTATTCATGTCGATCAAATATGGCATTCCGGTGAGTCTAATCTTCAATCCAGGAAGATGGGCATCTGCAAATTGTAATAAAGCGGCATTTTTCTGTCTGAGTATCCGTCCACCCCAATCAGGAATCCTGGCGAATATTCGTGTGCTGTTGGTCGCCTCATTATATAATATGTCAATGCTCCCAGATTTTGTCAATCTTTCTATTGATCGGTCAACTTTCGCCTGTTGATTAGCATTTGTAGGAATCGAATATTGGTTCAATATGCCTCCCATGAGGGCTTGATTGGTAGATTTAACTACACCTGCGGCACTTAATAATATCGATGCATGATAGTTGCTTTCAAGGTATTGCTCGAGTTTGTTGATGGATCGTATTACCTCTTGATCGAATACCTGTTTGGATGGAGTTATGACCAATTCCATAGTACGGACGCCCCCAAAATGGTTGTCCATAAAAGTGTAGCTTTTTCGTATGGGATGGTCCTGAGGTAGATCTTCGCTTAGGTAATTATCAACACGTAGATTGGAAACAACACTCCCTCCAATGAATAGCAGTACCATACTAGTCAAGGCAATAGTTCTGGCATTTCGAATACCAAAAAGAAATATTCGAGGTAGCAGTCTGCCTGTGTTCTTACCCAGGTTGTTCTGCTCTGGAGCAGGAGTGAGGTATAAGATTGCCGGATATAAAGATATGGCCAGCCCAAATGCGATCATGATGCCCGTTGCAGCGAAGGTGGCAAATTGCCTGATGGATGGAATATCGGAAGTCAAAAGCGTTAAAAAGCCTACTGCAGTAGTGGCGGAGGTTATAAAAGTAGCAAGTCCAACTTCTTTAATGGCTAGCCTGATACTTTGCTTTTTTTCATTGCCCTTGCGAATCAGCTCTCGATAGTGCGTATTGATGTGTATGATATCAGCCATGCCAATGACAAACATGATCGCGGGAAGTAATGAACTCATAAGGTCTATTGACTTACCCAAAAAGCCCATCATACCCAGTAGTATAGCAGCAGCACTTACTACTGTGAGAATTGGGATAACGATATCAACAATTCTTTTGTACAGTCTCCAAAGTATGATGACGATGGCGAGCAAGGCCAAGCCCATGAACAAAATCATTTCTCTTAGAATTCGCGTCGATATTTCAGCAATGCTGATCGCTCGTCCGGCAATTTGAATGTCATCCAGTCCAACATGTTGAGACATTTGAACCATTTGTTCCTTAAGTGTCAAGAATTCCTTTATTGACAAATCATTTTGAATATCCACCACAAGTGTGCTTCGTAGCATGGATGAATCAATTAAAACTCTTAATAAAGGAGACTGGATCATTCTCAAAGAATCGTTCTTCCGATTGGATCCATCTAGATGGACATATGATAGCGGCATCATGCCCATGGGAGACCTGATGAAGTATTTTGTATTAGTCAGTGATTGAACACGAATGACTTCTTCCAGGCTTTCTAATGAATCTGTAAATGAGGCGATGGTATTCAGGTTAACTGGGTTTAAAACGCCATTTGCGAATTCCAGTCCAACTAATGCTTGCTCTTGATCCCCCTGAAAGGTGTTTATGTAAGTTTGATAAAATTGATAGTCTTCGTCATCATGCGGAAAGTAGCGCGTGAAATCAGCGTTGAATTGAAGCTTAGACATCCAAAAGACCGATAGACCTAACAGTATTGCAGATACCACTATTACGTACCAGGATTTGCTCACTTGTCTAGCTCTTAGAGGATGATCGATTCCATTCAATGATACTGGTGTATGACATAATCAGGAAGAGGATTGCGCCCCATACATACATGTAAACGGGTAAAGCCAGTATGCCATTATAGCTGCTAAAGAATCCCCACATAAATAGAATGGCAGTTTGACTCAAAATAGAGACCCACATACCCAGATGCAGCATTGATTCATACTGTGAACATCTATTTGCATGCCAATGCAATTCGTCAATAAATTCATGTGCCGTTCGGGTCAGGAAGAAGGCGATAAAAAAGGGCAATGCTTCAATTGGAAACCAGTACATGGCTACCAATGCTATTTCCATCAGCAAGGAGGCCGCAAGTATATTGCGATGTGTCTGAAGTTCGCTTCCGGTAATCTCATCATCCACAATCTTGCCATGTATAATAGAATCTAGCAGCCATAGCACACAAAAAATGGTGCCGGAAATCAGTGCCGCCACGGCAAAGTACATAGGAGATGTTTCCTCAATAGAATTCATGCAATGAAATCATTATCAGAATAAGAACACAAGAAATGAGATTTAGTTTTTGTGTGAACAAGTTGTTTGAACCTTTGATTCTGACGCCTTCCAAAATAGCAGACCTCCAAAGAATAATCACTCCGAGGTATAGGGATAGTGTTGCAGGCGATAACAAGAGAAATGGAGTGATAGAAGTAAGATTAATCAGGTGACATATCCAGATCGTTTGGGGAATTCCCAATACCACAGGAAGAGTTTTATAACCTAGTAGTATGTCTCGTTCTTTGTCTTTAACATCTCGCATGATACTGCCCACGATTACCTGGAGAGAAGCAAAGACTGTTACCCAATTCACGATTTCCATTTCAAGGTTACCATATCCTACTAATACCAACAGTCCCCAGCCAATTCCAATTATTAGGTTTTTGATAAAAAAGACTTTCTTCAGCATGAAGGGATTTTTACTTTGAGGGTTCCATTTATATGAATAGGCAATTCCCATTATTGCAATCACAAACAAACAAACCCACTGAAAATTATTGAGGTATTTAATGGCAATTGAGATGCAGATGAGTACGCCCAAACCTGTAAAGTATTTGTCAATTCCTTGTTGAGCACTCTGGTAGTTCAACACGCCAGTTTGCTTCATGATGCTATTTAGATTGTAAATGATATAGGTACCGATGGTACAAATCACCGAGAGCGCAATCCAGATCTCCGAAGAGTAGGACTGATTAAAAACAGCTCCGCTAAGAATCAGCGCAGAGGCTGCCAAATAGAATAGTATCGATGGAAAGGTTCTCATGATGGCGGTGAAACCAATAAACAAGTTAATATGAAATGAGACAATGTGAACTATCCAGTCAAAATTTGAAGAATGCACATTGCGAATGTCAGTTTTCAGATTTACAAAACTGACTTTTTAAAACTCCATAACTGACAAAAGTCGTCTTTCAGATTTTAGTGTGATTTTAACTTCACCAACGAAATAAAACAAGCAATAAATCCATAAAACCATGGAAGCATTAATTGAAAACTTAAAAGAAGATTATCAGGCAGAAGTTAACCATCCAGTTTTGCAAGCTTGGGTAGACGAGGTAGCCGCATTGACCAAACCAGACAAAGTTTACTGGTGTGATGGCTCTGAAGAAGAATACAACGCACTTTGTGACCTTCTCGTACAGAAGGGTACATTTAAAAGACTCAATCCTGAGCTGAGACCGAATAGCTACGCTTGTTTTTCAGATCCCAGTGACGTAGCTCGTGTGGAGGACAAAACATTCATTTGTAGTAGAAGAAAAGAAGACGCAGGACCGACCAACAACTGGGAAGATCCTAAGGTGATGAAGGATACCCTTAACGGGTTATTTGACGGCTGTATGAAAGGAAGAACGATGTATGTTGTTCCCTTTAGCATGGGACCAGTTGGTTCAGACAAAGCACATATTGGTATCGAGATATCTGATTCTGAATATGTAGCAGTCAATATGAAAATAATGACCCGAATGGGTCGAAAAGTTTTAGATGTATTAGGTAACGACGGTGATTTCATCAAATGTCTGCACTCTGTAGGTGCCCCTCTTGAAGATGGAGTGGAAGATGCGAAATGGCCTTGTAATCCAACTACCAAATACATTGTTCATTATCCAGAAGACAGAGAGATTGTTAGTTATGGATCCGGATATGGTGGAAATGCGCTTTTAGGTAAGAAATGTTTTGCCTTGCGCATAGCATCTGCCATGGCTCGCGAAGAAGGTTGGTTAGCTGAGCATATGCTCATCATGGGAGCAAAGAACAAGGAAACCAATGAAAAAACTTATGTAGCAGCTGCTTTCCCAAGTGCTTGTGGTAAAACCAACTTTGCCATGTTGATTCCTCCGAAGGAAATGGACAACTGGGAAATCACAACAGTAGGTGACGATATTGCGTGGATCAAACCTGGTGAAGATGGACAACTTTATGCCATCAACCCTGAAGCTGGATACTTTGGTGTAGCACCTGGGACCAACGTGAAAACGAATCCAAATGCCATAGAATCCATCAAGGCGAACACCATTTTTACCAATGTGGGTATCACTGATGATGGTGATGTTTGGTGGGAAGGACTGACTAAGGAAGCTCCAGCTAACATTACAAACTGGAAAGGCCAAAGACATGACCCAGCAAGTGGTGAGAAAGTTGCGCACCCTAATGCAAGATTTACAGCTCCAGCTGAGGGATGCCCAAGTATCGATGAAAACTGGGAAAACCCTCAGGGAGTACCAATCAGTGCATTCATTGTAGGTGGACGAAGAAGCACTACAGTACCTCTGGTTTATCAGGCAGCTAACTGGAACTTTGGTGTGTATGCAGCATCTACAATTGGTTCTGAAATGACAGCCGCAGCATTTGGCGAGGTAGGCAAAGTAAGAAGAGATCCATTTGCCATGCTTCCATTCTGCGGATACCACATGGCAGACTACTTCAACCACTGGTTACAGTTTGGTAGATCTTTGAAAAATCCTCCTAGAATATTCGTTGTAAACTGGTTCCGAAAGGACGCTGAAGGTAACTTCCAATGGCCAGGGTTTGGTGAGAACATGAGAGTATTGAAGTGGGTGATTGATAGAGTACACGGAGAAGCTGGAGCAGTTGAAAGCCCGATCGGTTACATGCCTAGATATGAAGATTTGAATTGGGAGGGTCTGGATTTCACAAGAGAACAATTTGATGAAATCATGAATGTAGACCGAGAAGGTTGGAAGAAAGAGGTCTTACTTCATGAGGAACTTTTTGAAAGTATGTTTGACAAGCTTCCTAGAGAATTCATCTTCATGCGCGAATTGATGCTGTCTAGTTTGTGGAGATCTCCTAAAGTCTGGGGTCTTGCTCCCGAGAGATAGGAACCATAAATAAACTTGTTTTAGAGGCATTCGCTAACAAGCGGATGCCTTTTTTAGTGCTTGATTATCGCATGGATTTCAAGCCTGACATATCCTTTGAACCACAGCCAAAGTAGGTGAAACGGTTTTATAATCATTTTCCAATCACCCGTCAATTCAATATTGCTGGGCTGGACACTCTTTTTGTTGCCGAAATGATATTCCCCCAATTTCAAGTACCTTTTCTTTATCACTCGAAAAAGCATCTTTTCAATACGATTTAACGTTTTTGGATATTTCATCCTCTTGGGAAACCAAATTGAGGGGATAATTGTGAATGTGTTGTAGACATAGTTCGCTAGCTGAATCCAGCTACTCATGACTGGATAATTGTGCATGATTTGATAGGCAACCTGATAATACTCCTCTCTGTCTCTGAAGGCACATTGAAATGACCTCTCTAGTCTCTTCCATTGGTTTTGATGAAAAGTATGTCGCGTGAAATAGTCTGCTAATAAGTCAGATGTTGCGACGGTTTGTTGACCGAGCAACTCTAGGCCCGGACTAAATAGTGGATCAATAAACGACCAGCTGTCGCCGAGCACAACGATACCAGGTTGATACATCTGTTGAGTAAGATGGCTTAGTCCATCAAGCTTTCTGATTGGTCCATGTGTTGTTCCATTCATTAATTGAGATAACAACCTGTCTTCCATTACTGCTTGATCAAAATCATCCGGTTGTGAATGTTGGTGATCAAATACTACACCAACACTTGTCAATTCTTCGTTGAGTCGAATGATCCACCACCAATGGTTCTTGCGCATGATGTGTGTGGTGGCATAGCTCAGATCTCCTATAGCATTTCGAGTCCAGTAATTATGGTCGAGGTGATCCCAGTTTTTGTTGAAATCAAGGCCAGTGTAGTAGCACATCATCGATGATGTGTTGAGTTTGACGGGTAAATCGTCCCATCCAAGTACATGGGGCAAATATCTGGAGCGACCACTAGCATCAATGATCCAGGTTGCATTGACATGGAAACGCCCAGTTTGATAAGCTACTTCAATAGAGGTATTGAACGCTTGATAGGTGAGTTTTGTGATGCTGGCGGGTCGCCATACCTCGATCCCTTCCTTGACGCATTCATCTAAAAGTTCCTCATCCAATGTAGATCGATTGAGGTGATACCCTCTGATCACTCCTGGTAGCGTGGGACTTGTAAATTCACATGTCTGCTGCTCATGTTCAAACAGAAACCTTAATCCAGATTTTCTCGATTGCCGGGATAAAATGCCGTCAAGATTAAGCCTGGTTAAATACAGCGCAGTAAGATCGCTGATAGCTTCTCCCGGCTTTAGTTGAAATGTTTCGTCATGCTCTACGATCAGGATTTTTACGTCAGTACGCTTTTTCATTTCCAGCGCAAAAAGACTGCCTGTTAATCCTCCTCCAATGATGACAATATCAAATTTGAGATAATTCAATTGGCTCCCTGAAGTCCTTTATTAATTCTCACAAAGGTGCTGACTAACATAAGGAGGACACATCCGCCAAGCAAATAGTTAAAATAGGAAATCGCCTGGGGGAAGAACCAGGCGAGCAGAAGTGTTAATCCTACAACAAATGCCCTATCACTTTTACCCATCGGGCCATCGTAACGTCTGCTTCCACTGATCACTTTCGCCAAGATGCCTGCGAATTCATTGGTAACGGCAAGCGCAATGAACACTGTTAGTAATACTGGCGATACATCCTGGAATTGGATAATGGGGATATAGATGAATAGATCGGAGATGATGTCACCCATTTCGTTCAGCACTTCTCCTTTTTTCGATTGTAGATGATATGTAGTGGCCATCATGCCGTCCAGCGCATTCAGTGCCATTCTTAGCAATAAGCCTATCGGTACCAATAGCAATGCAATATTCAAATCCTTGACATTCCAAAGGAGGATGCCAAGTATGAATGAAAGCAGTATGGCTGCAATGGTTATTTGATTTGGTGAGATTCCCATTTTCCTCATCCCTGCTAATACAGGTCTTAAAAGTCGTTGGAAACCTGACTTAAGCTGATAGACAGAAATCATTCTTTGTATTTTTTAAAATGGTCCCAATCATAGGCTGTTCTTCGCGCCGTTTCGCTAAACGTTCCGTTTTCAAAGAAGGATAAGATATTATCACCTACCACGTCAAATCGCACATACATTTGGTCGTGATCCAGCCGAGTGTACATGTGATCATCAAAGTCTTGGTTGAGTTGCGTAGGTTGCCATTGAATTTCCCCTAAGGCCAATGTTGCTTTTCGAAAGAATCGGATCAGAGTGGTGGCCTTGGATTCAATGATAAGACCAATTTGTTGATTCTTTTTCTCTAAGGGCAGGTAGGGGACATCTGCCATTTCTCCTACCACTTTTCCTTTGATGAGTTTGGTGATCAGGGGAATTTTGGTGGAAGCTACCTTAGGTGCTCGCTCCTGTAAAGGACTTCTATCATACACGATCGACTTAATGTTTTCAGAGGGGTATTTGGCCTGATGAATATTCAGTACCCATGAGCCGAGAATATAAGTCAGGTAATGGAGTTCCTTATATTGATCAAGTTGATTGTCTGCATGAAACTGAGTGTAATTGCTAATACAGTTATCAAACGATGATTTGTCAGCATAGTCGGGGATGTAAATATCATATCCACGATTGTTGAAAAATTTGATCTGTTCCTTTCTTCCTTTCCGACTATCTCCAAACCCAGGTAGAATTACAATGGCTTTATCGATGGACTTGTCTTCAACTTTATTGAACCATGTTTTTTCCTGACCATGAGCAGGTCTTACCAGCAACAGCGCTACCGTTGTGGACAGTGCGAATGATATTGAGATCAAGCGATTCATAACCATAAAAATACCCTGAAAAGTCATGCTTCATGACGAATCACGGTTAAACAATAAAAGATTACACAAAATGTCTAATTTCACATAAACAACAACGCTTAAGTAGTTGACGAACCCGCTTATCAGTTTCTGGAAAAACTATTATTACTCGGTCTCACCGGAGATTCGTTTGATATTTATTGGAATACTTGCTGTGCTCGTCATATGCACAATTTTATTTTCGGTCTACCAGAAAATATCCCGAAAAACTATTGCCAAAGAATTATTGCTCCGCACAAATTCCTGGTGGATCATTGCCATTGGTTTCTGGTTGTTGGTTACCGGGCCCTTGATGCTGGCTACCCTACTGGTGGCGTATGTTTCATTTTTGGCACTCCGTGAAATGTTGAGCATATCGCCTTTGCGTACCGCAGACCGTACGGGTTTATTTGTGGCTTATTGGGCTGTACCGATTCAATACTATTTTGTTTTTATCAATAGTCACACACTATTCTTGATTTTCGTTCCCATCATTATGTACGTGACAGTACCTGTCGTATTGGTCATGAGCGGAAAGATGGACAGAGTCGGCAGGTCTATGTCTATCATCCCAGCTATTTTGATGCTGACGGTGTTTTTGTTGAGTCACGTGATCATGATCCTTCAGTTCAATGATGTGACCATCAATCTTTCAGGGCATAAACTTGTAGTGTTTCTTATTGTACTTACTGCATTCAACGATGTATTTCAGTTTACATGGGGTACGCTTCTAGGAAAACATAAAATCTTGCCTGAGGTAAGTCCCAATAAGACCTGGGAAGGATTTATTGGAGGCGTGCTTACCACTGCTCTTCTGGGGTATTTCATACGATTTCTAACGCCTTTTCAAGGTTTTGATGCTTTCTTGATATCCTTAGGATTAGGTGTTTTTGGATTTTTAGGAGATGCCTTGATTTCTGCTATCAAAAGAGACCTAAAAGTAAAAGATACGAGTGACCTGATTCCAGGTCATGGAGGTGCTATGGATCGACTAGACTCCTTGCTATTTACTGCACCAGTACTTTACTACTCTGTTTATCTGATTTTCATAGATACATGAGAAGGCTATTTCTAACTGTTTTTTATGGGCTTTGTGTTCGACCCATACTGAAATACTTTATCGGAGTGTCATTCGATCATTCAGATGTATTTGAGCGTGAAGATCAATTCATCATTGTGGCCAATCACAATAGTCATTTCGATACGATTGCCATGATGTCTGCGCTACCCTCCAGACATCTTGCCAACACATTTCCGGTGGCGAATGTGGAGTATTTCGGGAATACGCCACTTCGATCCTGGGCCACACGGTTTTTTGTAAATACCATTATGATAGCAGCTCACCACACCGCAGGAAAACCATCTGCTATCGACTTGCTGGATCGCTATTTGAAAGCGGGTAAATCAATTATGATCTTTCCTGAGGGCACAAGAGGAAAACCAGGTGTGATCGCTGATTTTAAAACTGGAATTGCTGTTTTGTTGAAAAAAAATCCAACCATACCGTTCGTTCCTGTTTACCTGGATGGATTTGGGAGAGTTTTACCCAAGCATTCCAACTTAATTATTCCATTAAACTGCCGTGTTCGATTTGGAGATCCGATGTTTGCACAGCACGAATCCATTGAAGAACTTACTGAAAAAGTGAGGAAAGAGATCCTGGAGCTCAAGTCAAAGGATGAACGTGACCTCAATCGTTTCGCGTACCATGATTAAAATTTGATCCATATGAGCACACCTACTATTTCAATATTGTTCTATGTGTTGGCTTCATTTCTGGGTGCTCTTGGCCAATATCTTTATAAATCAGGGGCTGATCGAGCGGATGGGACTGTTGCTGGATATTTAGCCAATCCTCGTTTGTTGGGGGGTGTAGTTTGTTACATAGGTGTAATGGTTTTGTTCGTAGCAGCTTTTAAAAAAGGTGGTTCTCTTACAGTCTTATACCCGATTTACGCTACCACCTTTATATGGGCAGCAATACTTGCATATTTTGTTTTTGGCACACCTATTAAACCAATCAATATGGCTGGAATGGTGTTGTTAATTGTGGGAATGTATTTGATGGGTAAGTAGTGATTGTTTCACATCGTCACAAGTTCATTTTTATAAAAACAGAAAAAACAGCAGGCACAAGTCTGGAAATAGCATTGTCCAAAATGTGCGGCCCAATGAATATCATCACTCCAATATCAAAAGCTGATGAAGTATAGCGACGGGAATTTGCCACAAAAAGCCTCAAAACTACAAGTGGATTCAAGGCAGTTGCTGGAAATGGATTACCCGTCCATGGTCTTTGGATTTTCGTTTTGCCTATCATGATAGTGCGGCTAAAATCAAAAGTGTTCTCGGAGATGAAATTTGGAATTCATATTTCAAGTTTAGTATTGAGCGGAATCCATTCGACAAAGTCGTCTCACTTTATCATTGGCGCAATAGAAATGGCCAATATCAATCATCTGAGGATTTCATTTCCAAAGCGGTCATAAGGACTGTAAGGGCAAGGAGCTCTACATGATCGATGATGACGTGGTGGTTGATAAAATTTATCAGTTTGAAATGCTAACTGATGTCTTGATGGAACTAAATGAGCGATTAGGATTCGATGGGAAATTGACATTGCCTCCTCGAAGGGCAAAAGAAAATATGATATCAGATCGAAAACCCTATTAGCAAGTGATTCAGGAACACGAAAAGAATATTATTGCGGCACATGCAGCATGGGAATCGCAATATTTCAACTATCAATTTTAGTCTACAAACTGCTCTTTGTCATATTTCTAAATAGCTATTTGAACTAGTTTCAGGGTGTCAAAATCATTTAGAAAAATGTCTAAACCGACAACAAAATCAGAACTACTTTTTTTTAGTGATGATAATCTTCAAAAGCTGTTTTCGCATGTATTTGCGCTATCAGATGAACAGAGAATTGAAGAATTTCCACCGGAATTCTTGAATCGAAATATTAGAGATGTACTTGCTCACCTGCATCATTGGCATCAACTGATGATGGATTGGTACGAGAAAGGAATGCGTGGTGTCAAACCGGCAATGCCAGCTGAGGGTCATACATGGAAAATCACTATTGATCTCAACCGTGAGGTTCAAAAAATATATGAGCATGTTCCGTTAGCGGAAGTGGTCACCAAGCTAAAAGTCACGCATGAAAAAGTAATGAAACTGATAGCCAACCATACCGATGAGGAACTATTCGAGAAGGAGCATTACCCATGGACTGGTAGCTCTTCACTTGGCACTTATTTTATTTCTGCTACATCCAGCCATTATGATTGGGCCTTGAAGTTGATTAAGAAGTGTCGAAAACATTTAGTCACCGTTTGATTATCTTCATGCGCTAGCGACTGATTTCATGGATGTACTTGTGAAGGGTGATCAACTGATAATTGTGAATGATAGCAAATGGTCACCAATTAAGGGAATGCTATTTGGGGTTATTGCCGGAGTGGTAATTGGCATTGTAAATGAAAGTGTTGAAGCAGCGATTGGTGTATTTGCACTGGTATCAGTTTTGGGCATATTGATGACGCTTTATGAGCGCATATCATTATTCAAAAAAATCCTGATTGACTTTGATACAAAAACCATTCATGCTAAAAATATTTTCTTTAATCAAGTCATTCGTTCTTATAAAGTTGAGTCCTTTGACAAGGACCGTTTCGTAATCTCCCACTATGATTCCAGCAAGAAGTTTTTTAGAAAATATTACCTAAGCTATGAGGAACATGAAAAAACACGCACGCTGGTATTATTGCTTGGGAGAGAAACGCTGGAAGAAGTTTCGGAATTTTTCAAAGCACAGGGAGTTGAACTCAAAATACAAGGCCAATTTATTGGTGATTTTTTGATCACGGATGGCTAGTATTTTCTCCCTTCTATCAGGTAGTCAACCTCATAATCCGCGATTTGAAAAGGAGTCCGGAGTGTGATTTTTTCTGATCCTGAGTAGTGATACACTTCCAGATGCAAATGCGGACCCGTACGATAACCTGTGTTACCGCTAAACCCAATGAGTTGTCCTTTCACAATGCTTTCACCGGGTTTTACTTTGACGCCATTTTTCTTTAGATGTGCATATTCAGAAAATGTACCATCTTCATGATAAAGGATGATATAATTGGCTTGATCCATACATATTGGATCATTGCAACCTTTATTTGAGTTTTCTTTAATAGCTATCACAATACCATCTCGTATGGCATGAATAGGCGTCCCTATTGGCATGGTGAAGTCCAATGCATTCAAACCGAAATGGCTTTGAGGACCGTTGTACCCTTGTGACATTATAAATTTTTGATCCTTTGGGTAGGGCAATGCATACGCATAAAACGAGGTATCCGGAGGATCTACAGTATTACCCATCTTGGTGGATGTTTGGTAACCAAATTGATAACCCTTTTTCTTATGGATGACTTTGAAAGTGACAAGCTGAAAATCAAAGGCTCCAGCTGGGATTACAAAACTTCTGGGAAGGGGCGTTAATGCCTCCATGTTCGTAAGTTCAGCAGTTAGATCTATTGTGAATGGGCAGAACCCTTTGTTTGAAGCTATGAGCGTGATTTCAAAATCGCCTTCTTCTACTTTAATTTCAACCGGGCTTTTTTGGGCAATGACCATTACCGGAAATAGAAGAAAAAAAGCAATTTTATTCATTCCCAATCAACTCTATGAAATTGCCATCAGGGTCTTGAATGAGGACGAATAGTCGGCCATCCGGAATTTGCGTATTTGGTTTACTCAACACCTTCACTCCAGCTTTTTTTATTCGCTTAAGAAAAGGCGCCATGCTATTTACAAAAATCGTGATGTACTGCATTCCAGTATCGTCCGTTATATAGGCCTGCTTTGGGTGAGTTGCTTTTCTGCCAAATGACATCAATTTCCACTCTGCAGCTTGTGGACTATCTGCTAGTTTTAGGACTGTGACTTCTAGCTCTTCACCACCAGTGAGTCCTGTTGTCTGGGCAAAATCTGACTCAACCGTAAATCCGCCAGTCTCTTTCATGCCTATTACATTCTTGTAAAAGTCCAGTGATTTTTCAAGGTTTTCAACAACGACACCTATTTGAATGCTATTGGATTCAAATTCCGATTGTGCAACTGTACTTTCGATACAAAGTGCTAGGGTGATTATGGCTATGAGCTTTTTCATAAGATATTTATTCTTCGTTACAAGCTAGCGGATAGAATTATGCCATAAAAGTGTTGGTGACAAATAGTTACATAAGACCATATTCAGAGCAGTCACCTTTTTCGGCTAATGTAGGCTTACTTTCTGTAATCAAGGGGTGGTTCTCGATCACCGATCAGCGCCTCATATACAAAGTCTTTTCCCTGGCGGTCAGCGAGTTCACTTTTGGCTTTGTCTGTGACCTCTGGGGTTTTGAATATGTCAATGGCCGAAAGTGCGATGGTTTTTGCAGCGACCATCATACCTTTTGTTCCAATACTAGTTCCACCAGCTGCAACAGCCTGCCAGGTATGTGCTGAGGTGCCGGGGACCCATGTGGCTGCTGACATGCCTGCTGTAGGAACAGCCCAGCTCACATCACCAACATCAGTGGAGCCAAAACTTTTGCCAGACTGGATCATATAGGGTTGGATTTCATTTGCCGAGGAAAGTGCATAATCACCACTGTAGGTAGCTAGTATTTTCTCGCCAAATTGTACGTCATCAGAAGAGTATTCTACACCTCCAACTTCCTGAAGATTTTTGTACATGATTTCGGATAGTGTTTCATTAGGCAAGAGATTATAGAGTCCATGAATGACCTCATATTTCATTTCTGTATTAGTTCCAAGCGCCGCACCTTCTGCACACTTAACGACTTTTTCAAAAATGGTTTTGACATTGCTGACTTCAGGGTTTCTTACGTAGTAAAACACTTCCGCAAAAGCGGGTACAACATTGGGAGCTTCTCCACCTTTTGTAATCACATAGTGTATCCTGGTGGCTTCTGGGACATGCTCACGCAACATATTGACCATATGATTCATAGCTTCTACGCCATCGAGCGCTGATCTACCTCTCTCTGGAGATGCTGCTGCATGAGAAGCTTCACCATAAAATCGAAATTTTGCGGATTTATTAGCAAGTGAAGCACCAGGGTTGGCATTGTTCGAATTGCCCGGGTGCCAGTGGAGGACCGCATCTACGTCATCGAATAATCCAGCTCTCACCATATAAACTTTACCAGCTCCTCCCTCTTCTGCTGGTGTTCCGTAAACTCTGATTGTTCCAGCACTTTTGTTTTCCTGGAGCCAGTTTTTGACCTCAATACCTGCTGCTATGGATGCAGTGCCAAACAAGTGATGACCGCATGCATGACCAGCTCCTCCTTCTATAACTGGTTCCCGAGAAGGAATGGCTTTTTGTGATACTCCGGGAAGGGCATCAAATTCAGCGAGAATCGCAATGACCGGAGCTCCTGATCCATATTCTGCCACAAAAGCAGTTGGTATATCTGCAACCCCACTATTGATTTCAAATCCTGCTGCCGACAATTCGCTTTTCAGTAAAGCAGAGCTCTGCTCTTCCTGATAACCTACTTCGGCCCAATCCCATATTTGCATGGCAATGGTTGAATATTTTACTGTTTTGGCATTGAGTGATTTAATCACTTCATTTTTTTGGGCGAAAACAGAGGCTGTTCCTGTGAGGAAAAGAAGTACCAGGTATTTTTTCATGACTAAATGTTTGCCGAAATATAGGCATGAATCAATAGTGAAGTTTACGTTTTTCTGTAAACGGAATTATGCATTTGATCAAGTCTGTTTTATTCCTGTTCAGCAGGGTTTTTGATGAGTCCGCAGTATTTGTTTTATCCTTGCCGGCTTGAAATTTACCTTGTGCGCATGATAAATATCCTGAAGAGGAAGTGGGAGTTTTACAGTAATCTTGGATCTGAGGATTGCATTAATAAAGTAGAGAAACGTCAGGTCCAGATAGCCAATCGACTAAATCTCATACTATTTCTAAATATTGGATTTTTCCAACTCATCAATTTGCTCAACGGGATCTACAAGAATTATGAGTTTACGATCATAGCTGTTCCATTTGAAACGGCAGGGTTGTCTGTTAATTTGATCTTAATTCTGGCCGTTACAGCCTTCAATATTTACCTGAATTATAAGCGGCAATTTATTCTTTCAAAAGCAAGCATTACCTTTATACCGTTATATTTAATATTGATTTACCCTTTACAGTTATTTGAATCTACAAATGAATTTTACTTTTGGTATCCGGTAGTGCCTATCCCTTTTGTGTTGCTCCCGGTTTTACTATTCGACTGGCAAAAAAATAAAGTGCTCTATATCCTGAGCGTAGCTTATCCATTGTTATTGATATTCTTCACAAATGAAATTCTCAATTATTGTGCCCCACCAAATCTCAGTGTAGTTCCGATAGTTGCTGAAAATATATTGTGGTACAAAGCAATTCCCACGTCCGTTGGACTGTTTCTCTTTCTCGCGGTGAACTATTTAATCAAACAATTGAATTCGTCGGTATTGGTTTACTCCAATCAAAATAGGGAACTGAATAAAACCATTGATGAGCTTAATAGGACTCAAGGTCAACTGATTGTGACGGAAAAAATGGCTACTGTAGGACGAATGTCTGCGGAACTTACCCATGAGATGAATACCCCCATAGGTGCCATAAAGGGAAATTTGTCAATGATGCGAAAGGATCAGAGGAATATCTATCAGCTGTGGGAGGAAATAGGTCGGAACATTACAGGAGAAGAATTTACTGTATTGATTAAGCTGATCAAGGAAGTAATTGGAAATGAAAATCCTGATTATGGTTTCCAGAATAAAACAGATAATAAGATAGTCAGTCAGTTAAGATCAGCTGGAGTAGATCAAGAAAGGATTCAGACAATAGCCGAATACTTTACTGATTTTAATGTAAAGGATATTCGTCCTTATCTCTCCCTATGTCTTCATGATGAGTATGCCAGGTTTTTGGAGATTGTTTATTGCGAGAACAATGTCAATCACTCAACTGTCGTTTGCAAGGATGCGATAGGAAAAGCTGAAAGATTGATTACCAAGCTTAAAACCTATTCATTCAAAAGGGGATGGGAGCGCGAGAAGGAATATGACATCAATAAGTTGATTATTAATTCATTGGAACTTAATGAGAGCAAGCTGATTGATGTGAATGTCCGTTATGTCAAGTCAACTGAAGTTCCGTTACTCACGGGATTGCCCGATGAAATCATTCAGGTGATTAACAACCTAATAACAAATGCTGCTCATGCTACAGAATACAAGGGGATTATAGACATTAAGGTTATTTATCAAGATCAAGTGGTTTTGTTATCTGTAGAAGACAATGGAGGTGGGGTTCAAACATTAGGAGACCAAGATATATTTGAGCCATTTTTTACAACAAAAGATGAAACCGAAGGAACCGGTCTTGGCCTTAATATATGTAAACAAATTGTCGAAAAACACCGCGGGAGTATATATTGGCAGAATACTGAAAAAGGTGCTCGCTTTACAGTGGAATTGCCGGTTTGAATTGATTGGTTTTCCGGTTCAAGTTTTTATTTTCGCGTGATTAACTGGTCGGTATGCTAAAACAAATATTCAAACAAATTTTTCTTGATGATTGGGTGATCATTGTCGCTATCATCATTAATTCGATTGTGCTATTCCTCATGGGCTTTGAGGAACTCCAATATTCAATGGTAATGGGTATCATTGATGACTTTTTTACCATCTTTTTCATTTGCGAGATATTAGTCAAAGTGCGAATGACCGGTTGGAGGTTTTATATCTCCAAGTCCTGGAATAAGTTTGACTTAATACTGGTGATGATTTCAGTTCCGTCTCTTTTTGAAGTTTTCCTGGAGGTGCCGGATGTTTCTTATTTGTTGGTTTTTAGGCTATTGAGGGTACTTAGGATCCTTAGATTTATGCGATTTATCCCCAATATCAAACAAATGTTGGAGGGAATTCAACGTGCCTTTCGAGCTTCTATTTTTATACTTACTGTCCTGTTTATTTATAATGTCTTGCTCGCTATTTTGAGTTCGTATCTTTTCAGGGAAGAGGCACCTGAACATTTTGGCAATCCGCTGATTTCAATGTTTTCGATATTTCAAATATTTACTCTTGAAGGCTGGAATGAGATTCCAATGCAAATTATTCGCAACGCAGAACCGGGATCATGGAAGTTTATGTTCACCCGCTTCTTTTTCTTCTTTGTCGTACTGACTGGAGGTATTTTTGGCTTCTCAATCATGAACGCCATTTTCGTTGACGAAATGGTGATTGACAATCATCGTGGGCTGGAAGATAAGGTTGATAAACTCAACGAGAAAGTAGATAAATTACTCTCAAAGCGGGATTAGTGATTGTTATGATAATCTCAATTTTTGGTCTATAATTTTATCGAATCAATATTTACGATACCCGTTAACACCAATATATTGCTGATTTAGCAGTAAATTAGCCTGTTGATTCCCGGGTAGTAAGAGGTATTGATGGATTATTGATCATTTTGCTGTTATGGAAAAATGATCTGTAAAAAAGACAGGATTGAGAGCTAATAATAATTTTAAAATTCGACAATTTTTAGTGTCGCTTACTTTGATGTTGGCTGGTTTGGCGTATTCCCAACAAACCTCTTATTCTTTTGAAGTAATATCTACGGATGAAGGGTTGCCAACAGGGACAGTCAATACTGTATTCAGAGATGATCGTGGTTTTCTTTGGGTTGGAACAGTCCAGGGGCTTGCCAGATATGATGGGTTTAACGTTGTAAACTATCCTGTAGACAATGCCGATCCTTATGCTATACATGGTGCCGAAGTTACGGCGATTGGTCAAGATGAAAGTGGAACAGTCTGGATAGGACATTCCGCTGGCTTGAGTATTTATGATATTGAGAATGATAGATTCCTGAATAGTCATTATCAGGATCAACCAAAACTACCAATTAGAGATATTGACTTTTTAGACGGACATGTGCTTGTCTCCACGAGCACAGGATTTTTCGTTTTGAAACCTGATTCAGAGAAGTTTGATCAACATGTTTTGAGTGATGAGACAGGTTCAATCAATAGCAGTAGTGTTTTTGATATTTGCATCGATGATGGCGCGATTTGGATGACTACTTTGTCAGGTGCCTTGAACCGGTTTGATCTTAATTCTTACACTTTTGAACAGGCAGTATTTGATCCGGATTTTGCAACTCAACGAGGCAATAAGATGCCGCTACTGAAAGATTCGAATGGAAATTTTTGGATTGGTACTGACGGAGGTGGTGCTTATAGATTCAACCCAAATACTGGCCAATCGAGACATTTTGTATTTGATCCTAA
Organism: Cyclobacteriaceae bacterium; assembly: GCA_049115695.1. Taxonomy (GTDB): domain Bacteria; phylum Bacteroidota; class Bacteroidia; order Cytophagales; family Cyclobacteriaceae; genus JAGDZR01. Next base: position 87,936 of record JAGDZR010000013.1, read on the forward strand.
TGATCCAAACGGATTAAAGCACATGATCATTAAGTCTATATGGGAAGATCCATATGGGAAGATCTGGATAGGAACAGACGGAAACGGCATCAACATTTATGACCCTGATAATGATGCATTTGAGTATCTCAGTCAAGATCCTTTTGATGCAAAAAGTCTTAGTAGCGGTGCTATTTATGACATATATTTTGATGAAGCAAAAACACTATGGATTCCTACATTTCGAGGCGGAATTAATAGTTATAGTCAATATCGATCAAAATTTAAGCATTATCAAAATAAACCCATTGATGATAATAGTCTGAGTTTCAATTCGGTAATGGGATTATTCGAATCAAATGATGACGGTATTTGGATTGGAACAGATGGCGGTGGATTAGACTATTTTGATCCCACTACAGAAAACTTTATTCATTATCAACATGACCCTTTGAATAGTAATTCCTTGAGCGGAAATGTAGTGAAGACCATTACAGAGGATGATAATGGCATTGTTTGGTTAGGGACATATTCAGCAGGCATGACCAGGTTTGACCGCAAAACCAATGAATATACAAGGTTTGCATTTGAGGAAGATAATCCTAATTCGTTAAGGACCAATAATGTATGGGCACTGTATCATGATAAGCAAAATCGACTTTGGGTTGGTACCTTAGGTGGAGGAGTTGCATTGTACAATCCGATAGATCAATCTTTTAAAAATCATTTATCAGATGAGGTTGATGAAACTTCAGTTTCAGGACCCAATGTTATCTTTTTCCATGAAGACTCGAAGGACCGATTTTGGGTTGGAACAATGGGAAATGGTGTGAATATTATGGATCGTGAGAACGGGACCTTCAAGCAGTACAGGTATGACTCGCAGGACTCAACCACAATATTAGGCAATGGGTTTAAGTCGATGTACGAGGATGCGTCAGGCAATATCTGGGTAGGAACCGATAATGGAGTTTCTATCTATGATGAGTCGATTGATGGATTTATCTGGCAAACAACATTGAATGAGCAATTGCCTAATAAAGTAGTGAATGGGATGATTGGTGATGATCAGGGAAATATATGGTTGACGACCAACAGAGGGTTGAGTAAATATAACTTGGCTACTCAGGAAATGACCAATTTCGATAAAGGGGATGGAGTTCAGGGGAATGAGTTTAACTACACTGCCTCCATCAGAACATCAGGTGGAGAAATCTATTTTGGAGGTATCAATGGATTGAATCGTTTCGATCCTAACAGTATAGCTGCCAATGACTATGAGCCAGGAGTTGAAATTACCGATTTTAAGTTATTCGGAATATCGATCAAAGGTCTTAATGAGTTTGAGGATCGCCAGATCCTAACCAAGTCTTTGCTTGTTACTGATTCTGTTGAATTGAACTATTATGAAAATGTTTTTTCGATAGAATTTGCCTCACTGGACTTAACCGCTCCAGGTAAAACGCAGTATGAGTACCAACTCATTGGGTTTGATGAAGATTGGAAAAAAACCAATGCAAACTCTCGGGTTGCAACTTACACAAATCTGGATCCGGATGCATACGAGTTTGTAGTAAGAGGCACGAATAGTGACGGTATTTGGTCGAGTAAAGAAAGACACCTGTACATTGAAATATTACCACCCTGGTGGGGTACATGGTGGTTTAGAGTTTTATCCATTGTGATAACGGCGAGTATCATGGTGACAGCTTGGAGATGGAGGATCAAGTCAATGAAAGCAAATCAGCTGCGATTGGAAGAAAAAGTAGAAGAAAAAACGGCTGATCTGAAGTCAATGATTGACTTCTTGAAGAGTAATAGTTTGAAAATCACTAAAACAGGTGATGACCTGAAGGATAGATCTGGTTTTTTGGCGGGAGCTGCCAAACGACAAGCTGATACGGCAAAAGAAATAGAGGTGGATGTCGAGAGTGTGACTGGATATACTCAAAAGAATAGTCAAAATGCGCAAAAGACGAGTGCGATTAGCCAGGAAGTAGTGGCATCTCTCGAGCATATCAAAGCTGCAACAGAAAAGAACGTCAAGGAAATCAAAACGATCTCAAACAAAATTGTCGTTCTGGAGGAAATATTTCGACAGACGAACATACTGGCCCTGAATGCCTCTATCGAAGCAGCACGTGCCGGAGCAAATGGGAAAGGTTTTGGTGTGATTGCTGCTGAGGTAAGAAAACTAGCCGAACGAAGTAAAGAAGCCTCTCAGGACATTGTTAGTTCAGCTCATCGCGGAGCAAAGGAAACAGAAGATGTCGGACAGTTAATACTAGATTTTGTACCAAAGATTGAGGAATCAGCCAAATTGATTTACGAAATTTCCGAATCCAGCATGGAACAAAGCAATTCCATTGAGAATATCAATGGGTCATTGCGCAAATTCTTCAAAACATCTAAGGATAATTCTGATGCATCAGAGAAGATTTTTGCGATTTCAAGTGAGTTGGATCAACTTGCAAAGTTCCTGAATGATCAGGTGATGAAAATTAAGGTATAGACAAAATAATCAGACGTTATGCGTGTTGAGCCGTGATTATTCTCTTTCATACCATTTGAGCTAATCAAATGGATCAAAAAGTGTACTTTATTATTGGATTACCTAAGAGCTAATTGAATGAAGTTGAAGTTTCATGTTTTATGGTTTTGTTTAGGCATGGCCTTTGCCGGAACAAGTCAGACTAATTACCATTTTGAGCATCTGACCACAGATGATGGCCTGTTGGAAGGGACCATTCCTGTGAGTTTCATGGATAGCGAGGGGTTTATGTGGTTTGGTAGTGGAGCAGGACTATCAAGGTACGATGGTCATACAATGACCAATTTTTCCAATCGAATTTCACCTAATGCCTCAGTGGCAGTAGCAGACATAGAGGAGGATCAGGTAGGCAATGTTTTGATCGGACATAGCGAAGGTCTTACTGTTTACTATTGGGAAACGGGACAATTTGAATATACTCCCATGACAGAGTTATTAAACAATCAAAGTGCCTCTAATAATATCACCGATATCTTTTATGAAAGTGACGAGCGAGTATGGCTTAGTACATCGACCGGCATAGTGTTATATAATCTTGTCGATAAGACTGGTCGCTTGATTTCTTTTGAAAGAGAGCTATTCGTAAGAGTCTTTCATAAGGACACCTATGGTAACTACTGGACAGGGAATGATAATTATCTATTACAAGTTGATCCTGATAATGGCTCCATTTTGAGAGAATTTCAACTTGTGACAGGATCTTACGTCTACAAATTGGAAAGTCAGGGGGATTTTCTGTGGGTTGCAACCAAAGTGAGAGGTGGCCTTTATAAAGTAGACCTTAGGAATTTCTCAGTGCAGCCGTTCACTACGACAAATTATCCAGATTACATCGATCTTGATATTAACGATCTGCATATAACTTCAGATGGAATGGTGTGGATTGGTACCGATGGAGGAGGCGTGATCATTCATGACCTATCCACAGGAATCAATACTACGCTTCTCAACAATGTATATTATGAGGAAAGCCTGTCAAGTAAGGCTATTTATTCTGTCTATGAAGACAAGACTGGCAATATTTGGGTAGGGACTTTTAAGATGGGGTTAAATATGTATAGCCCCAATAGAATCAAGTTCAAGGCCTACAAAAATAAACCTGGTCTCAGTTCATTGAGTCACAATTCAGTAATGGACATGAGTGAGATGAACGATGGCAGAATACTCATTGGAACTGATGGTGGAGGTTTCAATATTTTTGATCCAGAAACTGAGAAATTTGAGGTTTTTACGCATGATAGAGATAATAGCAATAGTCTATCAAGTGCAGTATCGTTACGAGTAATCGAGGATTCAAATGGAATGATTTGGTCGGCATCCTATCAGGCGGGGTTAAATCGATATAACCCCAAAACAGGCCAATTTAACACTTACGTCAAGGATTATAATGACCCCACATCCATTTGGGACAATAGCCAATGGTCTTTCTTCGAAAGGGGTGATTTATTTTTAGTAGGAACGGGTTCAAGCTTAGAACGAATGGATCAAAGAAATGACACGTTTAAACATTATTTGCAAAACGGTGATGATCCTGATGCTTTTCAGGGTGGGCAACCCAGGTTTCTTGAAGAGGATGTGAATGGAAATATTTGGGTAGGTACCTCAAGCGGTTTGTCGATTTTTGATCCGACGAATGAAACATTTACTAAATACGCAGAAGATCCAAACGACCCTGGATCGCTTCCGAGTAATACATTGCTATGCGCCTACCCAAATCGTGATGGAACGGTTTGGTTTGGTACTGGTAAAGGGGCAGCTCTCTATCAGCCAGAAAGTGATGACTTTCTCATACCTGTTGATCTAAATAGCAAGATTGAAGGCCAGAGTGTTACGAATATTGTACAAGATGAAAATGGTGTGCTTTGGGTTGCCGGACTTAAAGGATTAGTCCGATATGACCCAACAACAAAGGAGTTAACCAGGTTTGACAAGTTCGATGGACTCCAGGGAAGTGAATTCAATAACAATTGTTGGATACATTCAGCAGATGGAAAAATCTACATGGGTGGAATTAGCGGATTCAACTATTTCGATCCCAATGAATCCAGACAGAATAATAATGACCCAAAGATTCACCTGACTGAACTTAAAATCTATGGGGAGACTGTCAGTGAAAGAGACACACTCAATGGGCGTCAAATACTGGATGCTCCACTCACAATAGTTGAACATATCGAGTTGACGCATGAACAAAATGTATTTGAAATTGAATTTGTGGCCCTCGATTATGTTTATCCTTTTAAGAATCAGTACAAGTATATTTTAGAAGGATTTGATGAAGATTGGCAGTTTTCATCTGGAATTGAGCGGTCGGCCTCCTATATGAACCTTTCCCCAGGAGATTACACCTTCAGGGTGAATGGTACCAATAGTGACGGTAAATGGTCAAGCAATGAAAGGGTTTTGCAAATTACGATTTTACCACCTTGGTGGGCCACCTGGTGGTTCAGAGTTTTGGCCTTTTTATTACTGGCGTCTGTTATCATGTTCGCGATTAGGTGGCGCATCAATTCCATGCGTGAAAACCAAAGATTATTGGAAGAAAAGGTCGAAGAACGGACTTCAAGTTTGAAGGGTGTGATTGATTTGTTAAAAACGAATAGTCAGCGAATCACCAAAACCGGAGATATCCTAAAGGATCGATCTGGATTTTTGGCGAATGCTGCTAAATCACAGGCTGATTCTGCAAAGGAAATTGAAGCGGATATCGAAAATGTAACTGGGCATACACAAAAAAACAGCCAAAATGCGCAGAAGACCAGTGCCATAAGTCAGGAAGTTGTAGCTTCATTGGAACACATCAAAGAAGCGACTGAAAAGAATGTGAAAGAAATCAAGACCATTTCGAGCAAGATTGTTGTACTCGAAGAGATATTCCGTCAAACCAATATTTTGGCACTGAATGCTTCAATCGAAGCTGCCCGCGCTGGTGCCAATGGAAAGGGGTTTGGTGTGATTGCAGCAGAAGTAAGGAAGTTGGCTGAGCGAAGTAAGGAAGCATCACAGGACATAGTCAGTTCGGCGCATCGAGGCGCTAAAGAAACTGAAGAGGTGGGAGAATTGATCTTGGATTTCGTTCCCAAGATTGAGGAGTCAGCAAAGCTTATTTATGAGATTTCAGAATCTAGTATGGAGCAGAGCAGTTCTATTGAAAATATCAATGGTTCGTTACGGGGATTTTTTAAGACGTCTCAAGACAATTCAGAAGCTTCAGGTGAGATTTTTACCATTTCGAGTGAGTTGGATCAACTAGCTAAATTTCTCAATGAGCAGGTGATGAAAATTAAGGTTTAGGATGCTTGATGCATATCTCTACCCTGTTTAGGGTAGATTTTGCCTGTTTCATCGAATAATAACATACAGATAACAACCCAAGGTGGTTTAGGTCCGTTTGCAAGGTCATTATTGCAGTTTTAAACTACCGTTTCACATGCGATCTGTCACCATCGTCTTATCCGTCCTATTGATATTTTATAATTTCCAGAGCCTGGCTCAACCTTCTGAGAAACGAAATAAAATTCTGGAACATCTTAATACCGAACAATTCGAGGAGGCCAGATTGTTGTCGATTCATGCGTTGATTGATGATGATAAAAATGCAGACTTGTATTATAATCTGGGAATTTCATCAATGAGCCTGAGTAGACTTGAGGAAGCTTCTTTCGCCATGGAAGAGGCAGTGTCATTGACGGGAAAATCTCTTGCTACAGTTGACCTTCAATTGAGTCTGGCCAAGCTATACCTTCTGCAAGGCGAACATGCATCAGCCATTCAACTTTACAATAATATTCTTTTGCTTGATCGTGCTAATGCCAAGGCCTATTTCGGGAGAGCACTTGCCAGCGAAAGATTGGGAGATGTCATTTCACACTGTAAGGATCTAAGGAAGTCGGCCAGCCTGGGAAATGAGCAGGCATTGGTTCATGTGGTGGGACATTGTGACAGAAATAATTCGGTAGTTTTTGAGTGACAGATCCCTCAAGCTCATCAATTTACAATCAATTTGCTCACAAATGATTCACCTGTTGATGCTTGAATCCTGACGACATAAAGACCATTTGTAAATCGATTCCTATCCAATCGTATACTGCCTGGTCCTGAACTTAGTTTTTTTGTCAAGACCACTTTTCCATTCAAGTCTGCAATGGTCAATATGCCCGTAAGGTTTTCTGGGTAAATCAATTCACTTACTGTTGTCAAAGGATTGGGGAAAATCCCGACATCATCAGCTAGTTGGTTGCCAAGTGGCATCTCGAGTTCTTTTTGAATGGCCAGGTCATCAATCGCCCAACCCCATGCTTGCAAACCAGGATCTGAGAAGAGCCTGAAACGGATGAGAATTGTATCACCGGGATTAAATGTGTTGAGAAGATCAATCTCATGCTCTTTGAGCAATGACTGATCTCCGGCCTCATTGCTTTCATAAGTTGCTAGCCAGTTGGGATCATAGCTGGCATCATATCCAGGTGCAAGTGGTTGCCAATTTGTGCCATCTGTTGATCCTTCCACTACAACGTAATCATAGAATTCAGGATCAGGAAAACTGATTCCTGCCTTTCCGGTCTCAATAATGGCAACATCTTTATACTTCATCCATGCAGCTTGATCAGAGATGATAATGGGTGTTTTCAGGACATAAATCAAATCTGTAGCCGCTGGATAATTATGGGAAGAATGAATAGCAGCGTCATCAAATCCTGCTGTCTTCTGAATGTCAAACCCATTTCCAATCAGCTCGTCCAGTGCGTTGTTGAACGTTTGCACATATCCATCTGCTGGTTCTTTGGTATCGAATAGCAATGTGTTAACTGCTTGTGACTCATAGGATCTACCATTTAGAAATGCAACGGTTTTCAGGTTGAAGAAACCATCGACCCTGGGATTGGTCAATTTACGATTTTCTATTCCTTTTTCATTTTGACCGACAGTTAGTATCGTACTGCCATTCAGGATTATTTGAGTGCTGTCGAAAACATCAGTGAACACAACTTCGAGCTGCATTTTTCCATCAGGGGCTATGAAAGCACGGTTTACAACAGGAGCAAATACTATTTCAGTCTCCAGATCCGGACTTGTGATCGTCCAGATGCCTCTTCCAAATGTAGCGATGATCAGCTGGTCATCCTGAGATTTCACGTCACTGATTTTCACAGGAGGCATTTGAGTAATCAAATGCCAGGATGCTCCATTATCTTCACTTTCAATGATCCCGATTTCACTTCCCACCCAAATTCGATTAGGGTTGGCAGGAAATACGAAAATGCAACTGACTGCTACATCTGGAAATCCGCGTGATGGCCCACCATCGAAACCTGAAATGTCAGTCCAGGTTTTTCCAAGATCATTCGTTCGCAAAACTTTTGCTCTCCCTTTGAAGGAAAAGAGTGCAAACCCAGTGCTGTCCTTGGCAGGATGAGTACCAATGCCTGAAATTGAACCTAGCGTAGTACCAGCTGGGACTGAAGTGTTTGCCCAAGACTCACCTCCATTTGTAGAAACAACCAGGTTGCCAAAATTGTCCATTCGTGATCCCGCCCAGACAATATTTGAATTAGCGTACGAAACCTCAATGTTCGACGTACTACCAAAGGTCCAGCCGGAGGCGTTCACGGTGTTCATTTTCCAGTTATCACCAAAGTCCTCTGAGCTATATACTCCCCGGGAGCCTACCGCATACACTTTGTCCGGACTGCTCCTGCTGTTGACAAGCCTTGTTAGGAACGGGCCATCATCTTCAGTAATGCCATTGTCAGCAATTCTCCAGTTGGAACCTCCATCAGAAGATTTCACAAATAGGTTATTGTAAACACTCGCAAGGATTAAATCTTCATCTCGGTTGTTCCATAGTGTTTCAAACCCATCTCCATAGAAGACGAAATCAAAATTGGAACTTGCGGAAGAAGTTTCTCCTTCGGCAGTGACCCAGGTTCCATTGTCCTGCATACCCCCAATGTATCGGTCTTGTCCGGGCATTTTATCAGCACTATAGAACTGTGTAGTGTTATAGCCAAAGCTGACGTACTCAAAGTCATTATTTGCCACACCAGGGTCTGATGACAATTTACTTCGGTAAAGTCCACCATCATTCGCAACGAGCAAACGAAATGATCGATCGGTACTATCAAGGTTAGTAATGAGAAGATTGTGATGATCAGGGTGAATGCCATCTTCATGCCTTTCCAGGTCCTGCCGGTTGGCATTATTGCCTTCATATTGATCTCGCGAATCAGAAATATTGAAAGAACTTCTGAAAATTCTTTCATTCGATTTTTTATCCACCAGCAATGTGGATATGGGCAAATTATCCGGATTGAATGATGCACCTTGTGCCAGCACAGGCCAAAAGAAGGCAGCTTGTCTGTACTCATGCCCTCCATTCATGGCAATCAGCGAATCTGGAATCGTGTCATATGGAATGAGGTGTGCAAAAATATAATCTCGTGAATGTTCTGTTGGATCAGCACCAGTAGTATTTTCTCCAATCAGATCCCAAACATCATTTCGTTGTTGATCCCTAAATGAGACCATTAGTTGTTGATTTTTGGTGACATCCCACACCTGGAAGGGAACTTCAACATATCCTCTATAAGCATAATCTTCAGGAGGGACCCCTGAACCCATACTCCGCGGGACGATAAATTGATAAGCAAGTTGAGTTCCTTGTCCAAATCGAAACTCAATGCTATTCATGCTATCAGCACCTGGTATGTCCATCAAGCCTTCGAAGTAGTCTCCTCCAAAGTTGATCAACTCCATAAACTGATCGGTTTGTCCAGGATCATACTCGAAATAGCTGCCGGCCGTGACACTGTCAGTGGTTGAAAATTTCCATAAATCCACACCACCAACATACACAGTGTTTTTATCAAACGGATGCGCCAAAATGGTGTTATCATACCATCCCTGACCATCCAGAAAATCAAGTGTTCCTTCCAGTTCGGCAAGAATATTCCAAACCTGACCTCCATTTTTACTTAGGTATAAATCCGAGTTCGAGCCGGAAACGGCCCCATTTACAGAAGCCCAAAGATAATTTTCATCGATGGATGAAATGGCAAGTTCAATTCGCCCATTGGGATTCATTCCCGCACTACTTTCTTCCCATGTCAACCCAGCGTCTGTGGATTTGATCACGCCCTTTCCAAACAGTGCTGCATATTGAATATTGAAGTTGGAGGGAGCATAAATGATCTGATCAACTCGATCTCGTTCAGAGTAGAAAACCTTAAGCCAATTCTGTCCTCCATCTATTGATTTGTAAATCGCTGATGCGAAATCACCCCAGACAGATGATTGTGTGGCAACAAGCACATGATTGGCATCATTAGGATCAACGACTATCCGACCGATGTTTTGCACTTCAGGAAATGTAGCCGGGCTTAGCACCTGCTGCCAGGATTCTCCGTGATCTGTAGATTTGAATAATCCTGCTCCGTCGACATCATCTGTGAAAAATTCTCCTGTTCCTAGGTACATAATGTCAGGATTGGAAGGAGCAATGACGATGCTACTACTCCCCAGATTGGGAAGGCCATTCGATTTTAGCACCCATTGCTGTCCACCATCGATGGTTTTCCAGACACCTCCTGATGCTGAACTGGCAAACCAGGTAAGTTCATTGGGATCAGTGGGATCGATCGCTACACCCCGTGTACGTCCCGCGATATTTCCAGGACCTCTTTCGACAAAGGTATAATTGCTGGATGTCCGTGCCTTAGCTGCTCTTTGAATGGACTTTTCGTACTCCTCAAGCACATCATTTGGGCCATAATCGGGCTTGGTACGATCAGAAGGGGTTCGCTTTTCACGTTCAATTTCCGCATACTTTTCAGGATGACCTTGTATTCTTTTATATCTGAACCTGAGCTCTTGGTATCGGTCGTTCATCTCCTGCTGACTTATATGAGAATTAGTCTGCCAAATCAATGGTATAATCAAGGCTAGTAATAGTGCTGAGGGTAGGGAATATTTCTTCCTCATCTAGTCAGTTAATAATAATGGATGGCCTATTTATTGTTAAAACAGTTAACGAAATTAATTGTTTTCGTGAGTAACATCATTACCTGAGATACTTAACGATTGATTTGTCTGCTTTCTTCTACTCTTGAAGTAAAAAAAGTGTTCGTGTACATTTGCAGGCATGGAAAATCCCTGGCAAAAGCAAAACGGAAAAATTATTTATGACAATCCCTGGATCACGCTGGAGGAGGATGAAGTGATTAATCCTGGAGGAGGGAAGGGCATTTACGGTAAGGTGCATTTTAAAAATTTAGCTATAGGCATAGTCCCAATTGATGAAGACCTCAATACCTGGTTGGTTGGTCAATGGAGATACCCGTTAGACGCGTATTCATGGGAAATCCCTATGGGTGGAGGTCCATTGGGAATTGACCCCTTGATTTCCGCTAAGCGCGAGCTTAAGGAAGAAACAGGACTTATTGCAGGAAAATGGACGGAGTTCCTGACCATGCATTTGTCAAACTCAGTAAGTGATGAAGTTGGATATGCATATTTGGCTGAAGAGTTGACAGCAGGTGAAACAGAATTTGAAGAGACCGAGCAACTTGACATTAGAAAGCTTCCTCTGTCAGAAGCTTATCAAATGTGCATGGATGGTTTGATTACTGATAGTCTCAGTCTTGCTTCGCTACTCAAACTGGGAAGAATTTATAAGTTCTGAGATGCAACATTTGACTTCAGGGTGTTGTCTCTTGCTAATAAACACCCTGAAAAATGCTCAAGAACTATCTAAAAATTGCTTTCCGCAACCTAACCAAAAGGAAAGCCTATACGGTCATTAACCTATTGGGACTGACCATAGGAATGGTAGCCTGTCTCATCATTTTCCTATTTGTCAGGCAGGAAATGTCCTATGATTCATTTCATTCGAATTCGGAGCGCATCTTTAGAGTTGGTCGATCCATGACAATCAGTGGCCAACATTCAGCATTCGTAGTTTCCAATTACTCAATGGCAGATTTGATGGAGGAAAACATTCCTGAATTGGAGACTGTTGTGCGAATATCCAGAACGGATGGCTGGGTCAGTAACAAAGACAGAAGTGTAAAATTCGAAGAGCGCAGTTTCTTTTATGGTGAGCCCGAGCTCTTCGAGCTCTTCGACTTTGACTTTGAGTCAGGCAATCCTCAAACAGCCCTGGATGCACCAAACAAGGTTGTGATTACCTCACAAACGGCAGAAAAATATTTTGGTAATCAAGAGCCAATAGGTCAACTCATTGTTTTGGACGATACCAGGGAATTTATCGTTACAGCAGTCGTAAAGGAGTGGCCTGACAATTCGCATTTTCATTTCGATTTTATTGCTTCATTGAGTTCAACGAAGAATTGGTATGGGGAGGAAATGTTTAATCATTGGGGAAATGTATGGGTCTATGTATATGGCATGACAAAGGGTGACCTTGATCCGACGATTCTTCAAACGAAAATCCGGCAGACTGCATATGAGTTGGGGCCTCCAACATTGGAGCAGCTCAATGTTGATTTTTTTGTGCAACCCTTGAAAGACATTCACTTAAAGTCGGATTATGATGGAGAACTGGAACAAAACGGCAGCCTGGTTTTTGTTCGGGTTTTCATCGCTGTTGGGTTACTCATCTTACTTATTGCATGTTTCAATTTCGTAAACCTGGCTACTGCAAGAGCTTCCTGGAGAGCGAAAGAGGTAGGCTTAAGAAAGGTAGTTGGTGCTGAGAAGTCACAGCTGGTGGGACAATTTCTCGGAGAATCGGTACTCGTGACAATTATGTCGTTAATCATGGCGATTGGTCTATTTGCATTGATATTGCCCTATTTCAACGCATATAGTCTTAAGGCGATTGCTTTCAGTGACCTATTCGACCCAGTTGTTTTCATCTTTATAGTATTATCGATTTTGGTGATTGGATTAGCTGCTGGGAGTTTTCCAGCCTTCATTTTGTCACGTTTCGAACCATTGAAAGTACTGAAAGGCAATAGTAATACTGGGAACTCCAAATTGGCATCCAATCTCAGACGCGCGCTGGTTGTTATTCAGTTTTCCATTTCGATTTGTCTTGTTGTGGCCAGCTTCACGATTTATGCGCAAATGGATTTTATGAAAAATAAGTCTCTTGGATTTGCCAAGGAAGAAGTGGTCGTGATAGACCTGTACAACAAAGATCTCCAATCCAAGGGTCAGATTTTGAAGGAACAGTTGAGTTCGCTTAATCAGGTAAGTGAGGTAGCATCAACCTCTGATACACCTCCGTCAAGATTGAATTCCTGGTGGATCAAAGATTTATCAAATCCAGAGGCCTCCAAGGAGTTGTTACCCTTGGTAGCTGTTGACCATTCATTTGTAGAGACGATGAAAATTGAGGTTCATGAAGGCCGTGATTTTGATCCATCATTTGAATCAGACAATGATGCGATTGTGCTTAATCAGAAAGCTGTTGAATTCCTTGGAATGGAAAACCCAGTAGGTAAAACACTAGAGCTGAATGAAGGCCAAAAGCAGGTAAAAGTCATAGGTGTATTAAAAGATTTCCATTTCAATAGCTTACATAGTGAGATCACACCTGTGATGTTGTATATGCATCCGAGATGGTATGATAAACTGGTTGTCAGACTCAATAAAGGAAGTTTGTCCCAAAGCGTATCGATGATTGAAGAGACATGGGCCGAAATCAACCCATCCTGGCAGATGAGCTTGAGTTTTCTGGATCAGGAAGTGGAGCGGGCTTACTTTGCTGAAGACCGATTTGGTCAATTGATCTTGATCTTTTCGATTTTGGCATTGGCAATTGGCATGTTGGGACTTTTTGGTCTGGCGAGCTTTGTTGCAGAGCAGAAGACTAAAGAGATTGGTATCAGAAAAGTGATGGGTGCCAGTATTCCTCAAGTGATATGGATTCAATATCGAATGTTCATCGGGCCACTACTCCTGGCTTTCCTGATTGCTGTGCCAGTAGCACAGTATTTTATGTCAGGTTGGCTTGAGCAATTTGCATATCGCATTCCTCTATACTGGTGGATTTTCGTGATTGGAGGCTTAATTACTATGGCGATTTCTTTGAGTACTGTGGGAATTCAGTCATCTCGAGCTGCCAGAAAGAATCCGGTAGATACGCTGAGATACGAGTGATTCATTGTCCATAACCAAATTTCATATTCAATCAACAAACATTGTTGTAACAGAAATAGCGAGGTAGCAAGTAGGCAAGCCTTTTTTAGTGACCTCAACCAGTGATGTACGGTTTATTGTGAAAGGAATTCCTAATTTCGCAACCCCATGAACCTCAAACAACACTTGTCCAAAACAGTCACCTTGGCCTATCCGGTCATGATAGGTCAACTTGGTCATATCCTGGTTTCTGTGGCCGACACAGCCATGGTTGGACGTGTTGGTGTGATACCGCTAGCAGGAGCTACGTTCGCCGGGACGATCTATCATGCGCTATTGCTTTTTGGGATAGGAGTCAGTTATGCCATAACACCCTTGGTTGCGGCAGCAAAAAAAGGAGACCGTGCACTTGTGCATGGCTATTTGCAAAATGCCTTAATCTTAAATGGACTGCTCGGACTCCTGCTTTTTGGATTAGGATACGGTCTTACTCATTTCCTGGATTTATTTGGTCAGGAGGAGGCGGTTGTAGAAGCTGCAGGTCCTTATTTACTGATTGTCCTGGGGTCTTTAATTCCACTGATGATCTTTCAAACCTTTCGTCAATATGCAGAGGGCCTTTCTGATACATTAAACCCCATGGTGGTGTCTATTGTGTCAAACCTGATCAATGTTGGACTCAACTATATGTTGATTTTTGGACACTTAGGTTTTGAACCTATGGGACTCAATGGCGCTGGCTATGCCACATTCATCTCACGAGTAGTGATGGTGCTGATGATCATGATGCTCACAAGATCCAAATGGAGAGGATTGAGTTTAGGGATAGATTTTGTGAAAATCAAAAGACTTTTCAAATTGGGGATTCCATCTGGGATGCAATATTTATTTGAAGTTGGTGCTTTTGCAACTGCAGCTATAATGGTCGGTTGGATTGGCGCAGCTGAGTTAGCAGCTCATCAAATAGCACTTAATATTGCAGCGGTAAGTTATATGGCTGCAACAGGAATAGCCTCGGCAGCAACTATCAGAGTAGGCAATCAGATGGGAAGTAGAGATAAAAATGCCTTGAGATTGGCCGGCAATAGTGCTTTTGGTCTGGCTGCCTCATTCATGGGCATCACTGGATTGGTGTTTATTATTTTCAACAGCGCCTTGGCTGGCTTATATGTCGAGGATCAGTATGTGGTTTCCGTTGCTGCGCAACTATTAATAGTAGCTGCAGCATTTCAAGTTTCTGATGGATTACAATCAGTTGGATTAGGTGTGCTAAGAGGCCTTACTGATGTTAAAGTTCCTACCGCCATCACATTTATGGCTTACTGGGTCTTTGCTATTCCTGCAGGATACGTGCTTGGATTTGTATTTGAGTTGGGGGTGCTGGGCATATGGTACGCACTGGCTTCAGCGCTTACAATAGCTGCCATATTTCATATGCTCCGATTTAGATCGCTCGTAAGGCGGTTAGGGTTTTAGAAGAATTCGCTTGCCCTGCCGAGCTAGTCCTTGTACAAATCAGGTTTTTCTAATAACATCCTTAGGCTTTGTTCAACCAAAGCACCCATGCTATCACAATTCTCAAATGCTGGTTCCTCATAGAATTCGCTCAATTCCTTTCGAAGCAGCATCACATTTTCAATGGGGGCGATTTGTTCGTGCTTCATTGCAGCTAGCAGGTCATTGACTCTATCACGATCTACTTTAATCCGATTGGCTATCATGGAACGCTCTTCTCTCATGTACTGACGCATGGTTTCAGGTGTCATCATCGAAAGGCCGAGTTCAATAATCGGATTGTTTTGTTTATAGTATTTAGGCTGATAAATGTTTTTGCGGCCTTCATATGACTGTTGATCAAAATCAATTGCCCTCAGGCGGTAATCTACTTCCTCAAAATCAGGTGTGATATTGATCACAAAGTTACTGGAGTGCATATCGCCCAACAGTCTGACAAAACAACGTTCGTTGAACTTAACAAATTCTTTTGCTACACGAATTCTATTCAGATTTGGATCATCAAGGTACGTGCGAATAAACTGCTCACCAGGAATACCTATGATATGCTCCTCGATGATCGTATCTAAATGAACAAAATAGGAAATCCTATTTGGAGAAAGTAAATACTCCAACTCCAATCCATAAATCCTGGAGGCATCAGCGTGCTTCACATAGAAGTAGTCAAAGTTGTCGTTGATTTGATTCAACATACGAATGCGAAACGGCTGTGTGTTGCCATAGACGCACAAATCGACCCGGTCAACTACCAGGTGCTTCATTTCCCGCATGTCACCACCGGACTTGAGTTTTGAGTAAATGTCCTTAAGAGAATGGTGAACTTCCTTCATTTCATCCTGTGGATAGAAGACAGTTTCCCAAAAGGTATCATTGCCATGGCTATCATAAAGAGGAATTGAGTTGTCGTATCTGGTGAGATCATTGTACTCAATGGACAAGTCTACATCCACCGCATATCTTCTCAGGTATGTTCTGAGCTCCGGACTAATGGGATATGTAAGTTTCTTTTTGGAAATCAGTGCCATGGCTAAGTGGTTAGTTCAGTCAAAAACATTTCATCGCTCTGGCCGGCCCATTCTTTGAACCATTTTGACGTATTCTGATACTCAGGAAGATACTCTACCAATTTGGTGATATCAAATCTATTCGCGCCAATGCCAGCACCGGCTTTCTCTCCATCGACAGCATTGCAGGCTTGCTCAAAATGCCCATCAACGGGGACCATCATGACCGGTTTTCCCAGGTACATGGCTTCACATACTGATTCGAAACCAGCCGTGGTTACAAATCCACGAGCAGATGCCATGTAGTCCAAAAATTTCTTATCATTCAATTGATGAAAAGTTAAGGTCTCATCAATCACCAATTCGTCCGGTTGATCTTTTTTATCCCAAAAGCAATGCATGGGGATGTTAGGGCATAGCTGGTGAAACTTTTCGACTTCTTTGCTGTACCCAGGATTGACTATGTAGACCAGCAGATGTCCTTTGTCATCCACTTTGAGTTGTTCAATTTCTGCCCTTAGTAGCGGAGGAACCACAAAATGGTTCTTTTTTCCATCGTCATCGAGTGGTTGAAAAGAAAGGGCCAATATTTTATCAGCACCAAGTCTGGTAATTCGATTAGCAACTCTCAGTGAGTATTGATCAAGTTTTTTACCTGAAGGAAATTCAAATGCTTTATGCGAGATGAGATATTGATGTGCAACGCATATGAATTTGGCGCGAGGTTGGTGAAAAAAATTGTACAAGCCACCAAGAAAATCATAGAAGTTCACAATGACATCCGGATCATGTTCATTGACGATGGTTTCAATTTCGCGGATGCTTTTGCGATAAACAGGAGAGTTGATCAGTGATTTGACGATAGTCCTGAAAGGTTTAACTGATTTGCGCTGCTTGTCAGTGACGAAATTGGGACTGTCTACTTCGGTGACAGGAGTACCTATTTTTTCGTAAAAAAATGCTGGTATTTTTCGATTGGAACTCTTGCCAACAATGATGGATAGTACCTGATGGTCATTGTTGTGAAGAATGCAACGAAGCGCAATGGCCTGGGTAAGATGCCCACGGCCTTCGCCCTGTACAATAAATATGAATTTCATTAGCTCCTGACTGAAGGTCCAAATCTAATACCGCTATTTCGATTTATGGAATGACGATCGTTAGGAACTGCGAAATAATTCCTGAAAGTTTTGTCGATAAGACTGACCGATGGGAATCATTTGATCCAATATATTGACCTGATTGCCTTCCATAAAGTTAATTTGGGTCACATTGACAATGTAGGATTTATGTATCCGGAAGAACATTTTATCGGGTAATTGATGGATCAACTCTTTGAGCTTAAGGCTGCTTATCAATGTTTGATCTGCCAAATAGATTTTCACATAATCACCAATCGATTCAATATAGATGATGTCGCTGGTTGCTATCCGATAGATCTTTTTATTTGTTTTGACGATGAGATGGTCACTATTAGCGTCTTTTTGGGACAAGAATTTATCGATTGCCTTATTGAATCGCTCAAACGTAAAAGGTTTAAGTAAATAGTCAACGGCATCAAGCTCAAACCCTTCTACAGCATAGTCTGGATAAGCAGTCGTGAAAATAACCGGGGGTCTTTCGACTAGTGACTTATAAAAGTTTATTCCAGACATATCAGGAAGGTTGATGTCCAAAAAAATCAAATCCACACCTTTCTCGACATGAGGAAGAGCATCAGCAGTGTTGGGGCAGCATGTGACTAAATCCAATGCCGGGTGATGCTCAATGAATCTTATCATTACGTCTCGGGCCAGAGGCTCATCTTCGATTACCAGACAGTTGATGCTCATAGTTGGATAGATACGTTTGCAATGTATTGATCGTTTTCCGTTTGAACCTGATATTTTGCTTGATTACCATATACCAATTTGAGCCGTTTGGCAAAGCTTGAGAGACCGATACCTCCCTCATTGGCTATTGTATGGTCTGTTTTTGCAATGGTGTTGGAGATATTGAAATGTAGCGCAGAGTTATCCTCTTTAATTTCAATATTGATCGTGGATTGGGTATGATTTGGATTTCCATACTTGAATGCATTTTCAATTAATGGAAAGAAAAGCATCGGAGGTAACTGAATATTTTTGTTTTGGATATCTACCTGGAACACCACGAGCTCTCCATTTTCCAATCGCAGTGATTGTAGATTGAGGTAATGGCTAATGATTTCAGTTTCCTGGCCGATTGTGGCCCAATCGTCTTCCCCCTTATACAGGGCATATCTAAGGAGTTCAGATAGCTGATGGATGGCTTCAGGTGTATGGTCGTTTTGCTGAAGCGATAGTGCATAGATACTGTTCAGACCATTAAACAAAAAATGTGGATTCAATCGATGCTTGATGGCTTCAAGCTCCAAAGCTGTTTTTTCGTGTTCTGTCTCACGTAATTTGGACCAGGAGCTGGATAACTTGAGTAATGTACTAAGGATCAAATAGGTACTGAAGATTATGCACAGGACCAACCGATCTGTGAACGACACAATATAGTAACCACTGTTCAACTGAGGAATAAGCACATCAAAAAGTAACTCATGTATGGCAACTGCTGCCATAATAAGCACTGTAGACCCCAGGAAATAAAAGAGTATTTTTTCCCGGACAAAGTATTTTATGAGTAACCATTTTAAGTTGAAGTAGACAACCAGCCACAGCGGAATATGAAAAATGAGCGCATATATAATGTCGATGGACTGGACGTGGTTGGAGATTGAAAAATAAAGACTGAAGAATCCTATGGAGCACAACCAGAGAAACGTATGTTGAAAAAGGCTGTTTTGAATAATAATCTTCATCTAGTCAGCTTGGGTTGATCGTGTATACACTGACGGGGAATCAAATACATCAGAATTCTTTGAATAAGTCCGGATAAATTTTTGGATTTCCTCTGGTTTGGCTGTAATCAAAACCTCTTCGTCAGTTCGCATCTCATGTCTTAATCTGATTTTGTTAGCTTTAAACGCATCTAAAAGCTTCTCGGCATCAAACGAAGTGAATTCTAATCCCGATTCACTCACCTTGATTTTTGAAAAAGTGTGAACTGCGAGAAAGTTCTGAGCGGCAAACATTTGATAACCATCACCTTCTTCAACGGGATAGAAATCAGCATAATGTGCCTCTCCAATTTTTGCAACGTGCAATTTGAATTTTAAAGTGTCATGACTTGACTTGTCAATCTGGGTCATGAGATATCCCTCTATTTTTTTGTCAGCATAACTGTCAATTTCATTTTGTAATTCTTGTTTCCAGTAGGCTATGATCTCATTTTTATCTCTAATGGTATCTCCCTCGATCACAATAAACTCATCTTCTCCAGGTTCGATTTCAATGCCTGTAATCTCAAAGGTGCTAAGTGATGAGATCCAAATAAGTTCACTACTGTTTTCCCATTGACCTTCCAGTTCGGGAAGGTTGACAAGGGTCTCCTTGGTATAGATTGGGAATAGGGAAAAAATACATGAGCTAAACAGTATAGGTGTTGCAAGTAGAATTAATCTCGTTTTCATAATCGTTTTGTTTTGAAGCAAAACAGAGGTTTAATGGTCATTTGATGAAAAAATATCTGTAAACACTCCATTTTTCAGGGTAAACGCAGTGCAAAGGAATATCAAACAGTAAGCCCACCATCTACACTCAGCGTTGACCCACTAATGAAGGAGGCTTCTTCCGATGCAAGAAAGAGGTAGGCATTGGCGACATCATCAGGCGTTCCTGTACGCTTCAACGGAGTTTTTTCCTTCATCATCGCGACTACCTTCTCAGGGATTGTCTTGATCATTTCGGTGGCAATAAACCCAGGGGCAACAGCATTCACAGTAATGCTGTGTTTTCCAAGCTCACGCGCCAATGTTTTGGTCAAACCTATCAATCCAGCTTTGGAAGCAGCATAATTGGCCTGACCATAATTGCCATATAAGCCGACCACAGAGGAAGTATTGATAATGCGTCCGTACTGATTTTCGATCATGGACGGTGACACAGCTTTTATACAATTAAAAACCCCGGTAAGATTGACGTCAATGACCTGTTGCCAATTCTCTGGTGTCATTTTTAGGATCGATGCATCGCGGGTAATACCGGCATTATTGATTAAAATATCAATACGCCCGTACTTTTCGATTGTTTGTTTGGCAGCCTTCATTACTTGATCTACTTTGCTGGTATCAACGACCAATGATTCATCAAGCTTCTCATTTGATGCCTGAACATCCCATATTATGACCTTTGCACCTTCTTTTTTGAATTTTTGAACGGTGGCGGCTCCTATTCCTGATGCACCACCAGTGATGACCCCCACTTTTCCTGACAATCTTTCCATACAGTCAAGATAGCATTCAGTGAATTAACTATTAAACCTTAAGGTAAATTCTGTTCCAACATTCATGGCCGATTGTACAGATATCGATCCGTGGTGCATGCGCATGATCTGCTTTGACAAGCTCAATCCAATACCTGATCCATGCTTTTTGGTAGTGAAGAATGGAATGAATATTTTTTTAATGGCATCTTCGTCAATACCGGTTCCATTGTCTTTAATGACAATTGTTCCACCGCCTTCTTCAGTACCTTTTGCCACAATATCAATTTGTCTATTGTCCTTGCCAATTTCTTCATTCTCACCAACAGCCTGAATCGCATTTTTGACCAGGTTGATCAATACTTGTTCGATTTGCTCTCTATCCATATTGAACATAAGGTCGTCTGGTACTACCAGATTTACGGCGACATCATTCTCTTCAATCTCAAACTTCAGAAGGTTGCAGACATGCTCCATTACTTCGCAGACTGGTACAAACCTTAACGCGGGATGTTTGATTCTGGTCATGTTTCTGAAGTCACTTACGAAAGTGATCAAGCTGTCACTTCGATTGTGAATGGTCTTCAGTGCAAGATGAAAGTCTTCGATTGTATCGTGCCCGATTTTTGACACCTCGTTTCCACTTTTCAAAAAATCGTCCAGTTCGCTTTCCACCGTTGCTGCAAGCGAAGAAATGGGCGTCACCGAGTTCATTATCTCGTGTGTCAATACACGAATGAGATTTTGCCAGGCTTCCATTTCCTTTTCCTCCAGCTCACTTTGTATATTTTGGAGTGAGACGAGTTTGAATTCCTTTCCCCTGAGGGATAGTTCAATGATGTAAACCGCGATTTGGACCTCTTCACCATTTTTGATGAATCGAATCAAGTCCCGACCTCCGGTACGAAGTTCGTTGATGGAAGTGATCAGTGCCTCGCTGACTGCTTTGAGCTGATAGACGTTTTTGATTTGATTGACACCCAACAATCTTCTGGCTGCCGCATTGAATATTTGCACCTCGCCATCCTTATCAAATGTAATGATCCCTATGCCGACATGCTGGACAATTGTTTTAAGATATTGATACTGAGCTTCCTTTTCCGCACGGATTTCTCTGAATTTCCGAATGACTGTGTTGAATTCATTGTTTAATTCGTCCAACATGGATCCAGTCTTACTCTTCGGGTAAGTGTGGGTAAAATCATCATATTGGATGGACTTTAGGAAACCAATTACTTCCCGATTGGATCTATCCAAATATTGAAACAGGTTATAGATCTGATAAATGATTACACCAATCAAAAGCCCCTTTGTAAGAAATGATGTTTCACCCTCAATTACACTTGCCAACAGATACATGGTCAGCACAAGGAGTGCCACCCTGCCAATTACCTGCAGTTGAAAGCGCTTAAAGCCCATGTTTTTCTAATCTTCGATACAATGAAGCTCTGGTAAGTCCCAGCTCTTTTGCGGCTTTAGAAATATTTCCATTGTGCTTGTTTACCGCTCGTTGGATTATATTCTTTTCCACGTCATCCAGATTGAAGTTGTCCCCCTCCATATTGAGTTGGCTATCTGGTTTCTGCATCAGAAAGAAAAAATCATCTGGTGTTAATGCATCATTATCACTCATGATGATGGCTCGTTCTATTGCATGCTGAAGTTCCCTGATGTTACCGGGCCATGGGTATTTTTCCAGTTTTTTGAGTGCATTAGTTGAGATTGACTTAACCGACTTTCGATATTTTGAATTGTAGGTTTTCACAAAATGATCTGCTAATAACGGTATGTCATCAGCTCGTTCTCGAAGAGGTGGTAAATGAATTTCAACGGTGTTGACCCTGTACAAAAGATCCTGTCTAAATGTACCTTCCTGTACCATGTCATATACAGGCATGTTGGTCGCACAAATCAACCTGATGTCAATATCAAGTGCCTTGTTGGTACCAATTCTTGTCACCTGTCTTTGCTGCAGAATAGTTAAGAGTTTGGACTGTAGCGGAAGACTTAGATTGCCAATTTCGTCCAGGAAGAGCGATCCTTTGTTGGCGATTTCAAATCGACCCGCTCGATCTTCCTTAGCATCGGTAAAGGCTCCTTTTTTATGTCCGAATAACTCGCTTTCAAACAATGTCTCTGTTATTGCGCCCATGTCCACACCTATGAACACATTATCTACTCTTAGCGATTTTTGGTGAATGGCGCGCGCAATTAGTTCTTTACCCGTCCCATTCTCACCAAGTATCAGGATGTTGGCATCAGTTCCTGCCACCTTGTCGATGATGTTGAAAACGTCTTTGATGCGTGAACTTTTGCCAATGATATCTTTGAAGGCCAGGTTACTGTCTTCCTGCAGCTGTTTTTTGGTTTGCTGTAGGTGACTAACCTCTTCCATCGACTTCTTTAGTCGTGATGCACTGGAAAGTGTGGCAATTAACTTTTCATTTTGCCAGGGCTTTAGTACAAAGTCTGTCGCTCCGGCTTTGAGCGCCTTGACTGCCATTTCTACATCTCCAAAGGCGGTAATAAGAATTACCACTGCGTTGGGATCCTTCTCCAGAATTTGTTCAAGCCAATAGAAACCTTCTTTTCCACTGGTAATGTCCTTACTGAAGTTCATATCCAGAAGGATTAGATCAAACGTCTCGTTGTTCAGGAGAAAAGGAATTTTCTTAGGGTTCTTTTCTATAAGAACGGACTTTGCATGCTTTTTTAAAAGCATCTTAGCTGCTAACAATACGTCTTCATCGTCATCGATGATCAGGATTTTACCAAGCTCTTGCTCCACGGTGTTAAATTTTTAATTTGTGAATCTAGTTCATAAATAGTGCCACGTCATAAATGTGCGTTTAACGCACGTACAGGCATATTTACATTGATAATAGACAGAAATACCTGTTCGAATACGAACATAGGCATGTGAATATCTATCAAATCATATGCAAATGTCAAGATAGAATCATTATTTGGGTAATATTTTTCTCTTACTCCATATTATGCAATTGTTCTAATAATCATTATATTCGAGGAGTTGTTGTGGATTAAGAATTTAATTAGTCCTTTTATTTTGAGTTTTTGACCTTTGGGTTCAGGCCTTTTGACCTGGACCTTTTTTTATGTCCGATACTGAACAATTTCTTGTTCCTTTCTGTACAATTTCTCTACGACTTCAAAAACAACATTTTACAACTACTTGATGGTCAGTAAGTTAATTTTTTGGCATCCAAATTGGCATAGGTGGTTTGGAAATCAGAAAACTATCTTTTTGAATGGATCGGAAGATTAAAAAGAAAAATTGGACATTGCGTAAGGTTCTCACTTTTGGACTTTCAGGCGCTTTTGTCATGTTCGTACTCTACAGTTTCATATTCGCTGACAAGGGATCACGTCTTAACGTAGAGAAAGAAAAAATCAATATTGCTCAGGTGAAGGAGGGTGAGTTTCGGGAGTTTATTCCGGTCGACGGAAATGTCATGCCGATCCTGACCATCAGGTTAGACGCGATTGTTGGGGGAGTTGTTGAGAAAAAATATTATGATGGTGGAATACTTGTTGACAAAGGAGATACTATACTAAAACTGTCCAACAATGATCTACTACAGAATTTTGTGCGTGAAGAAACTCAGGCATTCATTCTGGTCAATAATCTTGAAAACACAAAGTTGAGTCTGCAACGGAATCAATTTGAGCTGAGAAGAGCAATTACAACACTTGACTTTCAGATTGATCAGGCACTTGATGCCTATGAAAGAGGAAAGCCACTTTATCAGGACAAAATCATCTCAGAGCAAGAATTTCTCAATCTTAAGAGAGAATATGAACGCTTAAACAGTCAAAGAAAAATTCAGATTGAAAGTAACAGGTTTGATTCTCTGAATTCAATCATACAGATTAAACAGTCAGAACAAACGCTTACGCGCACCAGGAGCAACCTTGACATGATCAAGGGTAACCTGGAGAACTTGTACATAAAAGCGCCAATATCAGGAAGGCTTTCAACAGTTCGCCAGGAAGTAGGGGAGAGCATAGCACCTGGTCAAAATATAGGGCAGATCGACGATCTGAATGGATACAAAGTACGCGCATCCATCGATGAACATTATATCGCGCGGATTTATGAAGGTCTCCAGGGAACATTTGATTTCGCAGGAGATAACTATGAGTTGGAAATACGAAAGATATATCCAGAGGTGCAAGGGGGCTTGTTTTCTGTGGATATGTTTTTCACCGACTCGGTACCACCCAAAGGCATTCGACGAGGACAGACCCTTCAAATCAGACTTCAGCTAAGTGAAAATATCACGGCTGTTCAAATTCCAAGAGGAAGCTTCTATCAGACTACTGGAGGCAACTGGATATTCATCGTCAATGAGGAAGAAGGATATGCTGTAAGACGCGATATCAAACTAGGGCGACAGAATCCAAGATTCTATGAAGTTTTGGAAGGCCTGCAACCTGGAGAGAAAGTTGTTGTCTCTTCATATGATGGGTATGAGGACAAGGATAAATTAGTATTCAAGTAAAAAATTGATAAACCAATGGAAAACGCTAAAACATTGCTTAAAACCGTAGGATTGAAGAAATTCTATTATACGGATGAAATCGAAACAACCGCGTTAGCGGGAGTGAACCTAGAGGTCAAAAACGGAGAATTTGTGGCTATCATGGGGCCATCAGGTTGTGGTAAGTCTACCTTGCTCAACATTGTTGGACTCCTTGATAACCCCTCCGAAGGTGAATTTTTCTTTAACGATCTTGAAATCTCTGGCTATTCAGAGCGTAAGAGAGCGGACTTAAGAAAAGCAAACATTGGTTTCGTATTTCAGAGCTTTAATCTAATCGATGAACTAACTGTATTTGAAAACATTGAGTTACCATTGATTTACCTAAAGTACTCTTCAGCCGAGCGCAAGAAGAGAGTGGAAGAGGTGATGGAGCAGATGAAAATCATGCACAGAAGAAATCACTTCCCACAACAATTGTCAGGTGGTCAGCAGCAGCGTGTGGCAATAAGCCGTGCTGTAGTCGCCAAACCTAAATTGATCCTGGCGGATGAGCCGACTGGTAACCTGGATAGTGCCAATGGACAGGAAGTAATGAATCTATTGACCGAGTTGAATGAAAATGGAACTACAGTTGTCATGGTGACACACTCACCGATTGATGCTGAGTATTCACATAGAGTCATTCACCTATTTGATGGTCAGATCGTATCTGAAAATATTAATAGCAGGGATAACGCCCTGGTATAAATGACCAGGGGCCAAGGACTATTTAAAACAACCAAAAAACTCAATTGGCCCCTTTTTTTTAAATACCTAGTTGCATGTCAAATGTCAATAGGGCCGATCCGTTATGGCCGGCCTTTTTGATTATTTCCAATGAATAGCATGAAAAACATATTTCTTCTTTTAGGATTATTGGTGGCCTTCGCTGGTTTTGCTCAGCAGCAAAAAAAGCAAGTGGTACTAACACTCGATGATTGTATCAACACAGCTTTGGACAAGAATCTTGCGCTCAAACGTGCACAGAATGATGCCTTGATAGCCAAAGCCGTTCAACTGCAGTCTATAATGAGTCACTTGCCAAATTTGAATGCTAGTGTTGATTATGACTGGTTCATTGGAACAACATTTGATCAGAATGCAGCAAGACAAGTTTCAGCCACTACCAGTTCGTCGAACCCCAATATTGCGTCAAATATCACTTTGTTTAATGGTCTATCGATTTATAATACCAGAAAGCAGAGAATGAGTGAATATGATGCCGCCATTGATGGAATTGAGAACAGCAAGTTGCAGACAAGAGCCAATGTATTAGCGTCTTATCTCAATGTAATCATGGGTGAGGAGAATATTCGGATATCTCAGGATCGAGTTGAACTTCTGGAGGCTCAGTTGGAAAGAGCAGAAAAAAGAGAATCAGTAGGTGTTGGAAGCATGGAGGATGTGTTCAATTTTAGATCACAACTTGCAACTGAACGACTTAACCTTCAGACTCTGACCAATGCATATGAATCTAGTAAGCTTTTACTATTGCAGGCAATGCGGCTGGATGTTGCAGAAGCCAACTATTCCGTAGCGCCAGTGGAGGCTGAGGTAGAGTTGTTGGATCCTGTGGATCCATTTAATCAGGTACTAAGTGAGTGTATGGATGAACATCCCATGTTAACGGGAGCTCAGTCACAATTGCTGGCCTCTAAATATCAGTATCGAGCTTCGATTGGAAACAAGTTGCCCTCAATCACAGCTTTGCTCGTTGTTGGAAGTAACTATTCATCAAATGGTGCTGTTAACCCGGAATTAAACGCTTTTGAACCTGAAGCCACATTCACACAGCAAATGAGTTACAATCAGTTTGAGTATTTTAGGGTGAGAATGAACATTCCAATTTTCAATAACCTTTCTGCGCATAGTAATACGCAGGTTGCCAAGCTGAATATGGTCAATTCGGAACTGGCCTTGCAAGACGCCAAGCAGCAAATAACAAATAATGTTCAACAATTGTATCTCGACCTTGTTGCTGCTCAAACAACCTTCCAATCTGCAACAGAAAATCTGAATGCGTTGCAACAATCTTATGATTTCATGCAAAAACGATATGAGACTGGCAATACAGACTTCTATACTTTTCTTGAAAGCTTAAACAATAAGAATCGAGCCGAGCAGCAATTGATCAACGCCAAGTACAGCATGATCTTGAGAAACAGAATTCTCAATATCTATCGAGGGATTGAGTAGAAATCCAGTCGATTATCATAACTGAAGACTGTCTGATCAGATAGCATCACAAATCGATCATACCTTCTTGAGGGCAAACCATATTCGATCTGAGTGACGAGCGACATGTTTAAACCCATCAACTTTTTTGTGGTCAAAATCCAGATCATATCATTCTTGACTTGGACAGATTTGATTTCGTCAAATGTGCGTTGGGCAGTGCGTTGGCCAAATTGATTTAGAATCAAGGTTGTGTTGGTACTTGAGAGAATCAATTTGTTTCGATAGGCAAGCATTGATATCGGATCATCTATATCGAAGGGAGTTATTGGAACACG
Source organism: Cyclobacteriaceae bacterium (assembly GCA_049115695.1). Classification (GTDB taxonomy): domain Bacteria; phylum Bacteroidota; class Bacteroidia; order Cytophagales; family Cyclobacteriaceae; genus JAGDZR01. Next base: position 115,477 of record JAGDZR010000013.1, read on the forward strand.
TTGAATTGAAATACCCGTCATAGTGTTATACTGCTTGAGTTCCCTTGATGGCATAGAAAGCATCCAAATACTATTGTCTGGAAACGGAGTAGCACATTGGACATAATCAGACGAGTAGGTTGAGAACCTTGATTTTTCTTGTCGACTTATCAATCGCTCAATGAATGCAAATTCCTGATTTTCGATTGACGAGACGAATAATTTCAATGGGTTATTGGCATCAATCATTGCAATTGATCCATTTGTAGGCGCCTGTAGTTTCTGGATTTCTGATGAATTGCCATCGACTCGTATGATCGCACCGTTGATTCCGCCTGCGTAAATATTGTGGGCAGGATCTGAAGAAAGTGCAGTGATTTCAGTATTGAACAATATGGAATCTGTCAATTGCCACTCCTGTGCAAAGGACGGGACAAATGCCTGTAAGAAGAATATGCTAAGTATTAAACTGCTGTAGCGAAAACCCATCGACATCTAAGATACCATAAGTACTTCCACTTACCCATTCACCTAGATTGAAATATCTCGAAGACTGATCAATTTCTTCATCAATCACCATGTGGCGGTGACCAAACACATAGTAGTCATGTTGATCGTTTTGGTGTATTTGTTTGCAGTAATGAATCAAGCGTTCATCCTGGCTTAAAAATGCCTCTTCTTTGCTATGAGATCGGCTATGTGATGACCACATTTTAGCAATACCAAATCCTATGTTAGGGTGAAGCCATTTGAAGCCCCATTGTGCGAGGGGGTTTCTAAATAGTTTTTTTAAGGTTTTGTACTTAAGATCACCAGGCCCGTAACCATCTCCGTGACCGATGAAAAGCTTATGATCGGATGTTTCAAGGATTAAATTGTCAGGATACATTATCGCCCCTACTTCTTCTTTGAGATAGGATTTCATCCACATATCATGGTTACCCAGGAACATATAGACTGATACTCCCTGATCGCATAGTTCTGCTAGTTTGCCGAGGAATCTAACGTGACCTTTAGGAACCACATGAGGGTACTCAAACCAAAAGTCAAAAACATCTCCCAATAAGAATATGGCCGATGAGCTTTGCCGGATGTGCTCCAACCACTTTACAATCTTCTGCTCACGATTTCTGGAGGAAGCTTGATCAGGAGCCCCCAGATGGAAATCACTTGCGAAGTAGATTTTTTTTCCTTCCGGAATATTTAGTTTCAATTGATCCATAAAAAAAGAGGGCACTCAGGCCCTCTAATTTAAGTTCATTTCTAACAATTATTCAGAGACATCCTGCGACTTTTCCTTTGACTCGGGTTTGTCGGTGTCCTCGTTTTCCACCTCACTTTTCACTTTCTCCTTTACGATTTGAATCACCTCTTTCTTTTCCTCTTCCACCTCTGTGCTTGATTCTTCTTTCACTTCTTCAGCAGGTTCATCTGTTTGACCATTAGTAAAGGCCTGATAAGTGGTTTCTTTCTCAAATGGTCGTTTGCCTATCAATCTTTCAAGATCTGACTGGAAAATAATTTCTTTATCCAGAAGCTCCTTTGCGATAATCTCCACCTTATCCTTTTTGTCCGTTAGAAGCTTTATCGTACGCTGATAAGCCTTTTCAATAAGTTTTTTAACCTCCTTATCAATTAACTCAGCGGTTGCTTCAGAGTATGGCTTATTGAAATTGTATTCAGATTGCTTAGAGTCATAAAAGGACACATTGCCAATCTGATCATTCATGCCATAGACGCTCACTATAGAATAGGCCATTTTGGTCACTCTTTCCAGATCGCTCAACGCACCAGTTGATATTTTGTTGAAGATGATTTCCTCAGCTGCACGTCCACCCAGTGCCATACACATTTCATCTACTAGCTGATCCGTCTGATAAAGAAATTGTTCTTTTGGCAGATATTGAGCATAACCCAATGCAGCAAGTCCACGGGGTACGATACTCACCTTCACCAAAGGATCAGCATGCTCTAAATACCACCCGGCAATTGCATGACCAGCTTCATGATAGGCTACTATCTTTTTCTCCTCGGGAGAGATAATCTTACTTTTCTTCTCAAGACCGCCAATTACTCTGTCGATGGCATCTTGAAAGTCATTCATATCAACCTTCTCTTTATTGCGTCTTGCCGCGATTAGTGCTGCTTCATTACATACGTTGGCAATTTCAGCACCAGCAAATCCTGGAGTTTGAGCGGAAAGTTTCTTAGGGTCAATTTCCTCGTGCAATTTAATGGGCTTCAGGTGTACCTTGAATATAGCTTCTCGACCTACAATATCCGGCTTATCAATACCTATTTGACGATCAAATCGTCCAGGTCTCAAAAGCGCCGAGTCCAAAACATCAGGTCTGTTGGTAGCGGCCAATATGATTACCCCTGAGTCTGTTCCAAAGCCATCCATCTCAACCAGGAGTGAGTTCAATGTATTTTCTCTTTCGTCATTCGAACCTGGCATTTGACCTCTGCCTCTGGATCTACCGATTGCATCTATTTCATCGATGAAAACAATACATGGCGCTTTTTCCTTTGCCTGCTTAAACAAGTCTCTCACTCGCGCAGCGCCAACTCCGACAAACATTTCAACAAAGTCTGAACCGGAAAGTGTAAAGAAAGGAACCGCAGCTTCCCCTGCTACTGCCTTTGCAAGCAATGTTTTTCCAGTTCCTGGAGGGCCTACAAGTAATGCTCCTTTTGGAATTTTACCACCTAATTTTGTGAATTTGGTAGGATTTTTAAGAAACTCAACGATTTCCTTTATTTCCTCTTTTGCCTCCTCTAATCCAGCGACATCTTTAAAAGTAATTTTTACTTTGTTCTCGGCATCAAACAGAGCGGCTCTGGACTTTCCGATATTGAATATTTGTCCACCAGGACCACCGCCACCTGTCATGCGTCGCATGAGCAGCCAGAAACCAAATATTAATAGGAAGAAAAAACCATAGGACATTAGGAAGTCGCTAAAGTCGCTTCTCTCTTCAGGGTAGTATTCAATACTTTCTCGTGTTTCTGGAGGTAATGTTTCAAGGAAGTCTTTGAAGTCCGAATCAAAATCACCCGGATCCACCACCTTAAAGAAATAATGAGGCCCGTTTACATTGCCAAATGGGCCTGATTTTTCAAGATCAAGTTTGTACTTGGTATTTTGAAGCGCTTCTTGCTTCAGTGTAATTTCAACGATCTCTTTATTTTCTATGAGTACGACCCTTTGCACATCGTTGCTCACTACCATTTGTTCGAATTTTCTATCCGAAATTTTGATGGCTGTATCGCTCTTGCTGAAATAGGTAAATGCAAAAATTGATCCTATCAGCGCTATTATGATCCAAATTTGAAAGTTACCTCTCCCCCCTGGGCCAATAATGTTTTTCTTCTGTCTCGGTTTGTCCGCCATTAATTTAATCCTTAATTCATTGTTAACTCACCCTACTCTGGTAATGTTTCACCTGACATGGATGTCACCTTTGCATCTGCCCATAAATCTTCAAGCGCATAAAATTCTCTTTTATCTTTACTGAAGACATGAGCAACTACATCTACATAGTCGATTATGATCCACTCTTTATTTTGACGACCCTCTCTTTTCCAAGGTCTTGACTTGGTGTTTTTTTGAACTTCATCTTCAATAGATTCAGAAATAGAGTCGATTTGGGTGTCAGAATTTCCAGAACAAATGATAAAAAAATCAGCGACCGCATGCTTGACTGACCTTAAGTCCATTATTTTAATATCTGTAGCCTTCATTTCAAGCATTCCCTTCACCACCTGCTCACTCAGTTCCTCACTGGAAGGTGATTCCACTCTCATTTCACTCATTCAGTACTGCTGTTCTATTTTTACTTCAAAACTAATCAAATAATCGTGCATAAAATCTTTGCCAAAACCTTGTTTCTAGGTAAAAAAGTTCTTTTTCTGCCACAATGTCATTCAACCAACGATGAATTGACCCAAATGGTCAAAAAAGAAAGTCTACCGGAAGGAACTTTGATTTACACGGATCATCAGGTTTCTGGACGAGGACAGAGAGGAAATAGCTGGAATAGTTCGCCCCAATTGAATGTTCTAACGAGCTTTCTGGTCAAGCCATATTTTCTTCCGCCAGGGAAACAATTCTACTTGACAATGGTAATAGGTATGGCCGTATATGATGCGCTCAAAGAATTGGGACTTGGTAATGTAAAAATTAAGTGGCCAAATGATATTTACGTAGGTGATTTGAAAATAGCAGGTGTGCTGGTTGAAGCTAGTATCAGCGGGTCCCTTATGGAGAATGTGGTAATCGGGTTAGGATTAAATGTTAATCAAATGGACTTTGGTCAATTGAATGCCACCTCGGTGAAATTGGAAACCGGACATCATTATCACCGCAACGAAGTACTTGAGCAGATTCTTATTTGTTTCGAAAAATGGTATTTGCTACTCAAGGCAAAGCGGCATGACGAGATTAGTCATGCCTATCATGAAAAGTTGATGTGGATTGGAGAAACAAGAACCTTTAAAGCAGGTAACATCTTCAAAGGTGTGATTCAAGGAGTTGATCAACAAGGAAGGCTGATCATTTCACATGACGGAGCAAATTTGACCTATGATATCAAAGAGGTTCAATTTATAAATTAACCTCAAGGATTTTTTCTAGCTTTGCGCTCCGGAATTTGATAATAAGTTTAACAGAGACATAATGAGCAGTTACAAAGTAAAGGACATTGCCCTGGCTGATTGGGGTAGAAAGGAAATAGATTTAGCAGAGGCGGAGATGCCTGGCTTGATGGCCCTACGAAAGGAATATGGTACTTCCAAACCTTTGGCCGGTGCGCGAATTGCAGGTTGTTTGCATATGACCATTCAAACTGCAGTGTTGATTGAAACATTGACAGAATTGGGAGCAGAAGTGAGCTGGTCGTCATGCAATATATTTTCTACTCAGGATCATGCCGCTGCAGCTATTGCGAAAGCAGGAATACCTGTTTATGCCTGGAAGGGTATGAATGATGAAGAATTTGACTGGTGCATTGACCAGACATTGTTTGCTTTTGAAGGTGGTAAGCCGCTAAACATGATTTTGGATGATGGTGGTGATCTTACCAACATGGTATTGGATAAGTACCCAGAGTTGGTTGATGATATCAAAGGATTATCTGAGGAGACCACAACAGGAGTTCACAGATTGTACGAACGTATGAAGAATGGAACGCTTCCTCTTCCAGCAATTAATGTTAATGACTCAGTCACCAAATCAAAGTTTGATAACAAATATGGTTGTAAGGAATCATTGGTCGATGCTATCAGACGTGCGACGGATGTAATGCTTGCAGGAAAAGTGGCGGTCGTCGCGGGATACGGAGACGTAGGAAAAGGTTCAGCAGCTTCACTGAGAGGTGCTGGTGTACGCGTAATTGTTACAGAAATAGATCCAATCTGCGCCCTGCAAGCGGCGATGGATGGATTTGAAGTAAAGAAGATGAATGATGCTGTCAAGCGCGCTGATATCATCGTAACGGCTACTGGTAACAAAGACATTATTCGCGGTGAGCATTTTGAGTCAATGAAAGATAAGACGATTGTTTGCAACATTGGTCATTTTGACAATGAGATCGATATGGCCTGGTTGAACGATAAATATGGCAGCTCAAAGATTGAAATTAAGCCACAGGTTGATTTATATAATGTGAAAGGAAATGACATCATATTATTAGCGGAAGGAAGATTAGTAAATCTTGGTTGTGCAACTGGTCACCCTTCATTTGTTATGTCCAATTCATTTACAAATCAGACATTGGCTCAGATTGAGTTATGGACCATGTCTGATAAATATGAGAATGCGGTTTACACTTTGCCAAAACATTTGGATGAGAAGGTTGCTGCTTTGCATCTTTCAAAGATCGGTGTTGAGCTGGATCTTCTTTCAGAAGATCAGGCATCATATATCGGTGTTACAGTTGAAGGACCATTTAAGCCAGAGCATTATAGATATTAATATCAAATTGTGAGTTTGAATTAAAAAGCCGGGCAACCGGCTTTTTTCGTTTATTGCATCTCTCGTTTACCGATATCTTTGTTTTGAATGATGCGTTTGAAGAACTCTTCGTAATGATCTATCGTCTGCTGAATTGAAAACTTATTCAATGCGGTTTTGTACCCTTCTGAGATAAACCTTGATCGAACAGATTGGTCTACAACTACAGCTTTGATTTGCGCTGCAAGCTGTTCTGAGTTGTGATTACTAAAAATGTAACCATTTTGATCATGCTTGATTACATCTGGAATACCACCGAAATTGGACCCGATCACTGGAACACCCATTGCCATCGCTTCAAGTAACACCAGACCAAATCCGTCCATTTCTGAAGGAAGAACATTTGCTGACATCAAAGTGTAATGGTGAATCATTTCTAATTTATCTGATATGATGCCAGTAAACACAACTCTATCTTCTATACCCTTGAGTGATAGTCTTGGCCATTTTTTTTGAAAATCAGCTTTTTTGATGCCTACAAACATGATTTTCCAATGAGCCGGACATGTTGACATTGCCTTTATGAGCAGGTCTTGTCGCTTTTTCCCTTTAATTCTGGCGACACAGCCAATTACAATATCATCTTTTAGGAAACCATACCGCTCTTGAAGTGCAGTGATTTGATTTTTTTCTATCAGGTAGTGATGCGTGGGAAGACCATTATGAATAACATGCGTGTGCCCTTCAGGAAATCCTTTTTTTACAACGTGTTGCTGAAGCCCATGGCTTACTACGACGATCTTTGAAGAGAAACGGACGTGCAACCATCTTTTCAACGGGTTGTTATCTGCTACTCGTTGACGCCTGGTAAGTACGATTTTAGCATTCCAGTTGAACCAGATCTTTGAAAAAATAACATTGTAGCGATCACGACTTTCCTGTGGATTGACAATGTCTATGGACTCTTCTTCAATGATTTGATTGATTTCTCTGATTGAATTTGATGACAGTTTATTTCTAAAACCAACATATCTGAAAGGCAGCTGTTGGTCGAGGCATATCGACGCGAGGAAACATCCCTGTGGTATTGCGAAAATGACCTTATGGCCTTTTTCAATCAACCCTTTGGCCAAATAATAAATGCTGTAAGTGGAGCCAGCGACTCCTCCAAACTGAGTTGTGATAAGTATGTTCAAATACCTGATGTCAATGCGATCTTCAAATCTAGCTTGCAAAGACTAAACGAAATCCCGAGTACTTCGTATATTTCATGTAGCTACATCGGTGAGTGTGGCGTTTACCTAGAAGAAAACATGCAAGAGGTACTTGAAAATATAGAGGAGGATTCAAAGCGGTATGAGTATAGTCGACAGGAGCAGCTAGAGATTTTTGATAAGGAATTTCTACCTCACCTTGATGCTATGTACAATTTCGCATATCGATTGACCTTGGATGGAGATGATGCAAATGATTTGGTTCAGGATACATACTTGAAAGCTTATCGCTTTATCAAGTCTTTCAGACAGGGGACCAATTCAAAGGCATGGTTGTACAGAATTCTTAAAAATAGCTTTATAAATAACTATCGTAAGCGGAGCAAAGAGCCTGCGAAGGTAGATTATCAGGAAGTTGAGAACTACTATAACTCAGAAAGTGTTGATGAAATGCAGACTGTTGATCTGCGCGTTGAAACTGTAAAGGACATGATAGGTGATGAGGTCAGTATGGCGCTGAATGCATTGGCTGTTGACTTCCGAACAGTAATTATCTTATGTGACCTTGAAGGGTTTACTTATGAGGAAATGGCCAAGATTTTGGATATTCCGATCGGTACGGTTAGATCGAGATTGCATAGGGCAAGAAACCTGCTTAAGGAGAAATTGAAGGTCTACGCAGCAGAAATGGGTTATAAATAGTTTTGATAATTTGCCGATTAGATAAAGATGGGAGATAATAACGATTGTAAAGGGAATTGTCAGGACTTGAACAAGTGTATGGAACTGCTCAACCTGATATTGGATAATGAAGCAACTGAAGCGGAGCAGAATTATGTGCATGACCACTTAGAAAGTTGCATGGTGTGTTTTGAGCACTACGAAGTTGAAAAGGAAATTAGAGAGCTTTTAAAAACAAAAATTAATTCTCAGCCAGTACCAAAGGATTTAGCATCTGAAATTCGCTTGAAGATTCAGATATTTGCCAAAGAATGAATCAAGGAAAGGCAATAATATTTTCCGCACCATCAGGTTCGGGTAAAACCACTATCGTAAAAGAGTTACTTCGCAAAAGAGCTGATTTGATGTTTTCAGTGTCAGCGACCACACGTTCACCAAGGGCTGGTGAGACAGATAAAAAGGATTATTACTTTTTATCCGTGTCTGAATTCAAGTCAAAAATCATGGATGATGAAATGGTAGAGTGGGAAGAAGTCTATAGTGGCACATTTTATGGAACACTTCAGAGCGAGCTTGATCGTATTTGGTCGATGGGTAATCACGTTTTATTTGATGTAGACGTAGTTGGTGGTATCAACCTTAAAAAAATATTGGGAGAGCGAGCATTAGCTGTATTTGTAAGGATCCCAGATCTGGAGACGCTGGAAGAAAGGCTCAAAGGGCGTAAATCTGAAACTGAAGAAAGCATCAAAGCTCGATTGGGTAAAGCGACACATGAGTTGACCTTTGAAAAGAACTTCGATATTTCGATCATCAATGATGATTTAGCGAAAGCTGTCCGACAAACAGAAAATGTGGTGGAGGAGTTTATTGCAGGATAATGGAGGTAGGATTGTTTTTCGGCTCTTTCAATCCCATTCACATTGGACATATGATCATTGCTAATCTGGCATACGAATCCACTTCCATTGATCAGGTTTGGTTCATAGTGTCGCCACAGAATCCGCATAAATCAAGAGGGGGCCTGTTGCATGAGTTTGACAGACTTGACATGGTGAGGGCCGCTACGTATGACCACTTCCACTTTCAAGCGTCGGATATTGAATTTGGGCTACCAAAACCCAGCTATACCATCAATACACTGACACATTTGTCAGAAAAATATCCTCAACATCAGTTCAGGTTAATTATTGGAGAGGATAATTTGAAATCATTCCCAAAATGGAAGAATCATGAGCAGATTCTCAATCAGCACGGATTAATTGTGTATCCGCGACCAGGAGTGCAAATAAATGAAAAAATGAGTGGAGCTAACGTTTCATACATTGAAGCTCCACTTATAGATATATCTGCCTCACTTATTAGACAATTGATTAAGACTGGGAAGTCTGTCAAATTACTGGTCCCAGACCCTGTATGGGAATTGATTCAAGGCAAAGGGTTTTATCAATGACTTAGATAGTCATGATGTCTTTTTCCTTTACAGCAAGAATCTCATCTATTCGTTTTGAGTGATTATCAGTAATGCTTTGAACCTCTGTTTCAGCATCCTTGATCAAGTCCTCAGAAACCCCCTCTAGTTTTTTAAGCTGATCATTCGTCTCTTTTCGAACACTTCTCAGACTTATTTTTCCTTGTTCCGCTTCATGCTTAGCCTGTTTTACAAGTTGAATCCTTCTCTCCTCTGTCAGGGGAGGAATATTGATTCGAACCATTTCCCCATCGTTTTGCGGATTGAGTCCAAGGTCACTATTGATGATGGCCTTTTCGATATCGGGAATCGTTCCTTTCTCCCATGGCTTAATGGCAAGTGTACGCGCATCAGGTGTTGTAACAGACGCCACTTGATTAAGAGGAGTAGGATTGCCATAATATTCTACCATCAAACCATCCAACATGTTGGGCATTGCTTTTCCAGCTCTTATCTTAGACATGGCCTGAACAGTATGTTCTATGCTTTTATCCATTTGCTCACGAGCATGATCCAGGTAAAAATCCAGTTCTTCCATAGTTTACTTTATTAATGTACCGACTTGTTCTCCCTGAATTAATCGGAGGAGGTTGCCGGGTTTGTTCATATCAAATACAATAATGGGTAAGTTATTTTCCTGACATAGTGTGAATGCCGTCATGTCCATCACATTCAGTCCTTTTTCATATACTTCCTGAAAACTAATATTCGTATATCTGGTGGCACTGGGGTCCTTTTCAGGGTCAGCAGTGTAAACACCATCCACTCTGGTTCCTTTTAAGACTACATCAGCTTCTGTCTCGATGGCTCGCAGGCTGGCAGTGGAATCAGTCGTGAAGTATGGATTGCCCAGTCCGGCACCAAAAATTACGATCCTACCTTTTTCCATGTGTCGAATTGCTCTTCTTCGAATGAATTGCTCACAGACCTGATCCATATTAAGACCACTCATCAGTCTAGTATACATTGAATGCTTTTCAAGAGTGCCCTGCAATGCCATTCCATTGATGACTGTAGCGAGCATACCCATGTAGTCTCCCTGTGCCCGATCAATACCAGCTTCCTCTGCTTGCACACCTCTAAATATATTGCCTCCGCCAATAACGATGCTAAGTTGAAGACCAGTGTCATGAACCTTTTTTATTTCTTCAGCATATTGATTGAGACGATTAGCATCAATACCATACTGCTGGTCACCCATCAGGGCCTCACCACTCAGTTTCAGAAGGATTCGCTTATATTTCATGTATTAGGTTTATGCCCTGTCGGGGTTGAGATTTCGGCAAATATAAATGGCTTGATCAAATACCTACTCTATTCAAATTCAATCAATGAATGATTTTTTTCCACATTGGCACCTTCCGACGCTGAGACGGATTTAATAATGCCGGATATTGGGGACTTTATGATGTTCTCCATTTTCATCGCTTCCAGAATTATTAAGTGATCTCCTTTGACAACTTTCTGTCCTGGCTGTACAAAAACTTTCAGAATGGAGCCAGGCATAGGCGCTACTATTTCATTGATCACATGTTTGTTCATATCATTCAATCCAAGTTGATCAAGGATTAAATCTAGATGATCTTTTACCTCAACCTGATGGATTCGTTCCCCTACTTTGATTTCGAACGTTTTTCCCTTCTGGCCTAGGAGCTCAATTTCAATCGCTTGCTGATTCCTATACAGGATCATTTTCTTATCGCTCCTCCAGATGACACTGTAATCCTCCTTGTTTCCGTTAATAAGGACCTCCCCATTTTTATCCACTAGGGCGTATTTCTTTCCGGAAGTGACGATCTCGAATTCCATGGTATTTGCGTTTGAGTATTACTTAATTCAAATATAATGAGATGAGAACTCCGAATTGCGCGCTATATCATCGATGGTGCTGGTTGTGAATCGATGCAGAGATAAATACCATGGGTATTTTGAAAATGCGTTATTGATGTATTCTGGACATGTTTTGCAAACAATTTCTACACGAAAAGAGAGATTCTTGGAGGCCAGAAATTTGGACAAAAAAGGCGGTTCTTTTTTTTATTTATTATTTCAAACTTAAAATTTGAATAAATAGAAAATCCGTATAATTTTGCAATCCCTTTTTCGCAAGGAGTTGAAAAAGGTGTGTTCTTTTGGGGGGATACCAAAGCGGCCAACTGGGACGGACTGTAAATCCGTTGACTTATGTCTTCGCAGGTTCGAATCCTGCTCCCCCCACAGTAATGAAAAATTGTCAAGCGGGTGTAGCTCAGTTGGTAGAGCGACAGCCTTCCAAGCTGTAGGTCGCCGGTTCGAACCTGGTCACCCGCTCTGATTTTTTTCTTTTTGAGTTTCTAAAGTTGATGGTTCCAATTTTGGGGCTTTTGCCTTTAAGAACTATCAGCCGACGTAGCTCAGGGGTAGAGCGTTTCCTTGGTAAGGAAGAGGTCGTGGGTTCAATTCCCATCGTTGGCTCAGCGATTGCCCTGGCAATAGTTAAATTGTATATTGTAACAAAATTTTAAATAAAACCGAGGATTATCAAACATGGCTAAAGAAACCTTTGATCGTTCGAAACCACACGTAAATATTGGTACCATCGGTCACGTTGACCATGGAAAAACAACTTTGACTGCTGCTATCTCTTCTGTTCTAGCGAACAAAGGTCTGGCTGAGCAGAAAGACTTCTCTGCGATTGATAACGCACCTGAAGAGAAAGAAAGAGGTATTACAATCAATACTTCTCACATTGAGTATCAGACTGAAAAACGTCACTATGCACACGTTGACTGTCCAGGTCACGCGGATTATGTGAAGAACATGGTAACGGGTGCTGCTCAGATGGATGGCGCAATCATTGTGGTTGCTGCTACTGATGGCCCAATGCCTCAGACACGTGAGCATATTCTTCTTTCTCGCCAGGTAGGTGTTCCTGCATTGGTAGTATTCATGAATAAAGTTGATTTAGTTGATGATCCAGAACTACTAGAACTAGTGGAAATGGAAATCCGAGATCTACTTTCTAGCTACGATTTCCCAGGTGATGATATTCCTGTTATTCAGGGATCTGCACTTGGTGGATTGAATGGCGATGCAAAGTGGGTTGAGAAAATCGAAGAGCTAATGACAGCTGTTGATGATTACATTCCTCTTCCTGAGCGTCTAATTGACAAGGATTTCTTGATGCCAGTTGAAGATGTTTTCTCTATCACTGGACGAGGAACAGTTGCTACAGGTAGAATCGAAAGAGGAGTAGTTAACTCTGGAGAAGCTGTAGACATCATTGGAATGGGTGCAGAAAACCTTAAGTCTACTGTAACTGGTGTTGAGATGTTCAGAAAGATTTTGGACAGAGGTGAAGCAGGTGATAACGTAGGTCTACTTTTGAGAGGTATTGAAAAGACTGATATCAAAAGAGGTATGATTATTTGCAAGCCTGGTTCAGTAACTCCTCACGCTAAGTTCAAGGCAGAGGTATACGTACTATCAAAAGAAGAAGGCGGACGTCATACTCCATTCTTCAACAAGTACAGACCTCAGTTCTACTTGAGAACAACAGATGTAACTGGAGAAATCATGCTTCCAGAGAGCATCGAAATGGTGATGCCTGGTGATAACGTGACTATCGAAGTAAACTTAATCAATCCAGTAGCGCTTGAGAAAGGTCTTCGATTCGCTATCCGTGAAGGAGGTAGAACTGTTGGATCAGGTCAGGTTACTGAGATCCTAGACTAATAAATTCAATATTATTCAATGCGCGCTTATCATATAAGGGCGCATTTGTTTATAAAATAAATTTTACCTAGCTTTGCAGTCCTTTTCGGGCTGCATGGCTATTTACGGGTGTAGCTCAATTGGTAGAGTAGTGGTCTCCAAAACCATTGGTTGAGGGTTCGAGTCCTTCCACCCGTGCACATTTACAAGGTATGTCAAAGATAACAACGTTCGTAAAAGAAGCTTACCAGGAACTGGTACACAAGGTGACTTGGCCTAAATATAGTGACTTGCAAAACAGTTCTATATTGGTGCTTGTTGCTTCTTTGATATTTGCTCTTCTTATTGGAGTCATTGACCTTGCGTTTGAGAACGCAATGAGTTGGTTTTATAACGAGTTCTAATCATGGCTGAACATAAGTGGTACGTGGTTCGGGCTGTTAGTGGCCAGGAGAAAAAGGTAAAGAATTATCTGGAAAATGAGATTGCTCGCCAACAGGCCGAAGATCGAATTCCGCAGATATTGATTCCTTCAGAAAAAGTTTATGAGATGCGTAACGGAAAGAAGCGTGTGCGAGAGCGCAATTTCTTTCCCGGATATATCCTAGTGTCCGCTGATTTAAGCAGCGGCGAAACGCAGCACCTAATCACAAGTATACCCGGAGTGATTGGCTTCCTCGGTGCTGGCGGAATGGGAGCTTCTAAGGATCCTGTACCTCTTCGTCAGAATGAGGTAAACAGAATTCTTGGAAAGGTAGATGAGATAGAAGAATATGACGAGAAACTGGATACTCCTTTTATTGTTGGGGAGTCAGTTAAGGTAATGGATGGGCCATTTAGTGGATTTACAGGTACTGTTGAAGAAGTATTTGAAGACCGCAAGAAGCTCAATGTTACAGTCAAAATATTTGGTAGGAATACACCTGTAGAGTTGAATTACATACAGGTGGAAAAACAAGATTAAAAAAGCGATGGCAAAGGAGATTTCAGGATATTTGAAATTACAAATCCGCGGAGGTCAGGCTAATCCTTCTCCACCCGTTGGTCCTGCACTTGGTGCTAAGGGACTTAACATCATGGAATTCTGCAAGCAGTTTAATGGCAGAAGCCAGGAGAAGCAAGGGCAATTATTACCAGTAGTGGTAACTATTTACGCTGACAAGTCTTTTGATTTTGTTATCAAAACTCCTCCTGCGGCCGTGATGATAATGGAAGCAATTAAGTTGAAGAAAGGTTCATCTGAGCCTAACAGAGATAAAGTTGGTTCTATTACTTGGGATCAGATTAAGGAAATAGCCGAGGTGAAAATGCCGGATTTGAACGCATTGAAAGTTGAATCCGCGATGAAAGTTGTAGCCGGAACGGCTAGAAGTATGGGCGTAACCGTAAAAGGTGAATTTCCTCAAGCAAGCTAATCTACGACAATGGCAAAGTTGACAAAGAATCAAAAGAAAGCAGTTGAATTGTTAGATCCTGAAAAGGAATACTCAGTTGAAGATGCTGCTTCATTAGTTAAGCAGATAACTTTTACAAAGTTTGATGCTTCGGTGGATATTGATGTAAGGTTAGGTGTAGATCCACGTAAAGCTGATCAAATGGTTAGAGGTGTAGTATCTCTTCCGCATGGAATCGGTAAAGAAGTAAAAGTGTTAGTGCTTTGTACTCCGGATAAGGAGCAGGAAGCTAAAGACGCTGGAGCTGATTACGTTGGATTGGATGAGTTTATTCAGAAAATCGAAGGTGGATGGACTGATATAGATGTAATCATTACTATGCCAACTGTTATGGCTAAGGTCGGTAAGCTTGGGCGAGTATTGGGACCAAGAGGTTTAATGCCTAATCCTAAGTCTGGTACTGTGACCATGAATATTGGTCAATCTGTACAAGAAGTAAAAGCTGGTAAGATAGATTTCAAAGTAGATAAGTTTGGAATCATTCATACAAGCGTTGGTAAAGTGTCTTTTGATGCTGATAAGATTAAGGATAATGTGATTGAGATGGTAAACACCATTTCTAAACTGAAGCCAGCTTCATCAAAAGGAACTTACTTCAAGTCTATTACCCTTTCCTCTACTATGAGTAAGGGTATATCAATCGATCAAAGTAGCATAGCCGGATTATAATTATGACAAGAGAAGAAAAAGGACAAGTCATAGCTGAGCTGACTGAGAAACTTAAAGAAAATCAACATTTCTATATAACTGACACTTCTGGTCTCACTGTTGCTGAGATCAATAAGTTCAGAGAGATGTGCTTTAAGAAGGGAGTTGAATACAAAGTGTATAAAAACACCCTTATCAAAAAAGCTTTAGAAAGTCTTGATACTGACTATTCAGAAATGGATAGCGCGTTGAAGGGTTTTTCTGGAGTAATGTTTGTCCAGGAGAATGGAAATGTTCCAGCGAAAATCATCAAAGAATTTCAAAAGGCAGATCCACAGGACAGACCTCAATTCAAGGCTGCTTCCATAGATACTGATATATTCATTGGTGCTGACCAACTTAATGCGCTTAGCAGTCTTAAATCTAAGAGCGAGCTCATTGGTGAGGTTATCACATTGTTGCAATCACCTGCGAAAAATGTTATTTCTGCGCTTTCAAGCAGTGGAGATAAATTGGCAGGAATTGTTAAAACATTATCTGAAAGAGAGTAAAAAAATTATTGATCAAACAAAATTAATTAACTAATAAAATGGCGGATTTAAAAGAATTTGCGGAACAACTGGTTAACCTTTCTGTTAAAGAAGTAAACGAACTAGCGACTATTCTTAAGGACGAGTATGGCATAGAGCCTGCAGCTGCAGCTGCTCCAGTAATGGTAGCAGGTGGTGGAGCTGATGGTGGTGACGCTGCTGAGGAGAAGAGTGCATTTGATGTAATCTTGAAAGCTCCAGGTGGTGCTAAGCTTGCCGTTGTTAAGTTGGTGAAGGAATTGACCGGACTTGGCTTGAAAGAAGCTAAAGAGATTGTAGATGGCGCTCCTAAGGCTATCAAAGAAGGAGTTGCTAAGGATGAGGCTGAAGGTCTTAAGAAGCAACTAGAAGAAGCTGGAGCAGAGGTCGAATTAAAGTAATCGACAAATAATATTTAGGAGTTAGGCCTGGCTCCCGATTCAACAATCGGGATCAGGTCTTTTCCTGTTTGTGCGCAGATTGCTCTGCAAATTAGTTATAACTAAAATTTCAGTGGCCTTGGCTAACAACAATATCTCCCCGAGAATTAATTTCTCATCCATCAAATCCGTTATCGATTATCCGGATTTTCTTGATGTACAGTTGAAGTCTTTCAGGGATTTCTTCCAATTGGATACACCAGCCGAACAGCGAGATGCTGAGGGATTATACAAGGTGTTCCAGGAAAATTTCCCGATTAGTGACTCAAGAGAGAATTTCGTTCTTGAGTTTATTGACTATACAGTCGACCCTCCTAAATATTCTGTCCAGGAATGTATAGAAAGAGGATTGACATCTTCAGTTCCTTTGAAAGCAAAGCTTAGATTGCTTTGTAACGATGAGGAAAATGAAGATTTCGAAACAATCGAACAGGAAGTTTTTCTAGGTAACATACCATACATGACCGAAAAAGGGTCGTTTGTTATCAATGGGGCTGAACGTGTGATCGTTTCACAACTTCACAGATCACCAGGGGTGTTCTTTGCACAAAGCAAGCACACCAATGGAACATTGTTGTATTCCGCCAGGATTATTCCATTTAAAGGCTCCTGGATTGAATTTGCAACGGATGTAAACAACGTAATGTATGCTTACATCGACCGTAAAAAGAAGTTCCCAATTACAACATTACTCAGAGCAATTGGATATGGCTCTGATAAAGACATTTTAGACCTGTTTGGTCTATCTGAGGAAATTGAGTCTACTGAAAAAGCCCTTAAAAAGGCGGTTGACAGAAGATTGGCTGCAAGAGTACTCAGAACATGGACAGAGGATTTCGTGGATGAGGATACCGGCGAAGTGGTATCTATCGACAGAAATGAAGTTATTCTTGAAAGAGATAGCATTCTGACCGAAGATGATATTGAGACAATTATTGATTCTGGAACAAAATCAATTATCCTTCACAGAAAGGACGTCAATATCGCTGAGTATTCTATTGTATACAACACGTTACAAAAGGATAACTCAAACTCAGAAAAAGAAGCAGTAGAAACCATCTATCGACAGTTAAGAAATACTGAAGCGCCAGATGAGCAGACTGCAAGAGATATTATTCACAACCTATTCTTTAGTGATAAACGATACGATCTTGGTGAAGTAGGTCGATACCGAATCAATAAGAAGTTAGGGTTGGATGTTGGATACGATAAAAGAGTGCTTACCACTGAAGATATCATTCTAATTGTTAAGTATTTGATTGGATTGATCAACAGCCGTGCGGTAGTTGATGATATCGATCACTTGAGCAACAGAAGAGTTAGAACCGTAGGTGAGCAACTATATTCTCAATTCGGTGTAGGACTAGCCAGAATGGCCAGAACTATTCGAGAGCGAATGAATGTGAGAGACAATGAAGATTTCAAGCCAGTTGATTTGATCAACGCTCGAACACTTTCTTCAGTGATCAATTCATTCTTTGGCACTAACCAGCTTTCTCAGTTTATGGATCAAACCAATCCATTGGCTGAGGTTACGCATAAAAGAAGAATGTCTGCGTTAGGACCAGGTGGGCTTTCAAGAGAGCGAGCAGGTTTCGAAGTACGAGATGTGCACTACACACACTATGGTCGTTTATGTACCATTGAAACACCGGAAGGCCCGAATATTGGACTGATTTCATCTCTATGTGTGCATGCCAAAGTAAATGGCATGGGCTTTATTGAGACGCCATACAGACATGTTAATAAAGGCAAGGTGGATATGTCGGGTAATGTGAATTATCTGACAGCTGAAGAAGAAGATACGCACAATATTGCACAGGCGAATGCACCATTGACTGATAGCGGTGATTTTGAGAATGATAGAGTTAAGGCTCGTTTTGAAGGTGACTTCCCGGTTGTTGAGCCTAAAGAATTAGGTTACATGGATGTTGCGCCTAACCAGATTGTTTCGGTTGCGGCATCAATGATTCCGTTCTTAGAGCATGATGATGCAAACCGTGCTTTGATGGGATCAAACATGCAGCGTCAAGCTGTACCTCTTTTGAGACCCGATGCGCCGATTGTAGGAACTGGTCTTGAGAAGAGAGTTGCGCTTGATTCTCGTGCATTGATATTGGCTGAAGGAAATGGAGAGATTGAGTACGTCGATGCTAAGAAAATCATTGTTAGATATGATCAGGATAGCGTTGATAAACTGATTTCTTTTGACTCAGCGAGCAAAACTTACCAGCTTACCAAGTTTCGAAGAACAAACCAGGATACAAGTATCAACCTGAAGCCAATTGTGCTCAAAGGTGATAAGGTTGTAAAAGATCAGCCGTTGTGTCAAGGATTTGCAACTGAAAAAGGAGAATTGGCGCTAGGACGTAACCTTCAGGTGGCTTACATGCCTTGGCAAGGATACAACTTTGAGGATGCGATTGTAATCTCAGAAAGGGTTGTTAGAGAAGATATTTTCACATCTATCCATATTGATGAATTTGAGTTAGAAGTTCGAGATACCAAGAGAGGTGAAGAAGAACTTACGTCAGAAATTCCTAACGTAAGTGAAGAGGCAGTTAAAAACCTGGATGAGAACGGAATTATCCGCATAGGTGCAGAAATTTCTGAAGGAGATATTCTTATCGGAAAGATTACTCCGAAAGGAGAGTCTGATCCTACTCCGGAAGAGAAATTGTTGAGAGCTATTTTTGGTGATAAAGCTGGGGATGTAAAAGACGCATCTCTTAAAGCTAGTCCTTCATTGAAGGGAGTTGTTATCGACACCAAATTGTTCTCAAGGCCTAAGAAGGACAAAGATCTTCGAGCCAGAACGAAGAAAGAAGTAGAACTACTGAAGAGTAGATATAGCCAGCAATTGACCGAGGTTAGAAACCAGATGGTTGAAAAAATGATCGAATTGTTGGATGGCAAAACCTGTACAGGCATCAAGCATAAGTTTGGTGAAGAGGTAATGTCTAAGGGGATGAAGTTCAATAGGAAAAATATTGAAAATAACCTATTCCCTGCCAAAAATGTATTCAGAGATGAGAGTACTTATTCTGTTCCTGAAGAAGCTAACCTGATAAGTGACCTTACGATAGGTAACTGGGTAAGCGACGAGGAGATAAATGCCACGATTTTCAAATTGATAAAGAAATACATTATCAAGCGAAATGAAATTGCTGGCTTATTCAAGAGGGAGCGATTCACGCTGGAAGTTGGTGATGAGTTACCAGCTGGTATTGTACAACTTGCAAAGGTTTATGTTGCGAAGAAGCGTAAACTAAAAGTTGGAGATAAGATGGCTGGTCGTCACGGTAACAAGGGTGTTGTTGCCAGGATCGTAAGGGAAGAAGATATGCCATTCATGGAGGATGGAACACCAATGGATATCGTATTGAATCCACTAGGTGTACCGTCTCGTATGAACATCGGCCAGATTTATGAAACTGTATTGGGTTGGGCTGGTAGAAAGCTTGGACGCAAGTATGCAACACCAATTTTTGATGGAGCAACAGAAGAGCAGGTACAAGCTGAATTGAAAGAAGCAGGTCTTCCTTCATTTGGACGTACTTACTTGTATGATGGCCTGACGGGTGATATGTTTGATCAGCCGGTTACTGTTGGTATTGCCTACATGCTGAAACTAGGTCACTTAGTAGATGACAAGATGCACGCAAGATCGATAGGACCTTACTCATTGATTACACAGCAACCACTAGGTGGTAAAGCACAGTTTGGTGGTCAGCGATTTGGTGAGATGGAGGTTTGGGCACTCGAAGCATTCGGTGCGGCCAACGTCCTTCAGGAGATCTTGACAATCAAATCAGATGATGTGATTGGTAGAGCTAAAGCATATGAAGCCATTGTGAAAGGCGAGAACATGCAAAAGCCAAACATTCCAGAATCATTCAATGTACTTGTACATGAATTGAGAGGATTGGCATTAGAAATTACCTTAGATTAATTGAGTCATTAACGTCTCGAAAGAGGCATTGATATAAAACAATATTTATGGCATTCAGAAAGAATAAAAAACTGACAAACGACTTTTCGCAAGTCACCATAAGCCTTGCTTCTCCTGAGTCTATCCTGGAAAGCTCACATGGAGAGGTTACTCAACCCGAAACAATCAATTACAGAACATATAAGCCGGAAATGGGTGGATTGTTTTGTGAGAGAATCTTCGGGCCGACAAAGGATTGGGAATGTCATTGCGGTAAATACAAGAGAATTAGATATAAAGGGATCATTTGTGATCGATGCGGGGTTGAAGTTACTGAGAAGAAGGTGCGTCGTGAGCGAATGGGACATATCGAATTGGTTGTTCCTGTGGCGCATATCTGGTACTTCAGATCATTGCCGAATAAGATCGGTTATTTACTTGGTTTACCAACTAAGAAGTTGGATCAGATCATTTATTACGAGCGTTATGTTGTTATCCAGCCAGGAGCGAAGGAAGAGGATGGTGTTAACAGACTTGACTTCTTGACTGAAGATGAGTATTTGGATATTCTTGACAAATTGCCAAGAGAAAACCAATTGCTTGATGATGATGATCCGCAGAAGTTTATCGCTAAGATGGGAGCTGATGCGCTGGAAATGCTATTGGCGCGTACAGAGCTAGATGAACTATCTTACCAGTTGAGACATCAGGCTGCTACTGATACTTCTCAGCAGCGTAAAGCGGAAGCTTTGAAGAGATTGAGAGTGGTGGAGGCATTCAGAGATGCAAAAACTCGTATTGAGAACAGACCTGAGTGGATGGTTATCAAAATGGTACCAGTAATTCCACCAGAATTGAGACCACTCGTTCCATTGGATGGAGGAAGATTCGCTACATCTGATTTGAATGATCTCTATCGCAGAGTGATTATCAGAAACAATCGATTAAAAAGACTAATAGATATTAAAGCACCTGAAGTAATTCTTAGAAATGAGAAACGTATGCTTCAGGAAGCGGTTGATTCACTTTTCGATAATTCAAGAAAAGTAAACGCCGTAAGATCAGATGGAAATAGAGCGCTGAAATCTCTTTCAGACATGCTTAAAGGAAAGCAAGGGCGTTTCCGTCAAAACTTACTGGGTAAGCGTGTTGATTATTCTGGTCGTTCGGTAATCGTTGTGGGACCTGAGCTCAAAATGCATGAGTGTGGTTTACCAAAAGATATGGCTGCTGAACTATTCAAGCCCTTCGTGATCAGAAAACTGATTGAGAGAGGAATTGTAAAGACAGTTAAATCCGCCAAGAAAATTGTGGATCGCAAAGATCCTGTTGTTTGGGATATTCTGGAAAATGTACTGAAAGGACACCCTGTTTTGTTAAACCGGGCTCCAACACTACACAGATTAGGTATACAGGCCTTCCAACCAAAATTGATTGAAGGAAAGGCGATACAGCTTCACCCGTTAGCTTGTACAGCGTTTAATGCGGATTTTGACGGTGATCAGATGGCTGTTCACGTTCCATTAGGACATGAAGCGATTTTAGAAGCATCATTGCTGATGTTGTCTAGTCACAACATTCTTAACCCTGCAAATGGAGCACCAATTGCAGTGCCATCGCAGGATATGGTTTTGGGTCTATACTACGTAACTAAAGGACGTAAAAGTACAAAAGAGCATCCTGTTGAAGGTGAGGGTATGTTGTTCTACAGCCCGGAAGAAGTCATCATGGCGATGAACGAAAAGCGAATTTCTAAGCATGCTCATATAAAAGTGAGAACATCGGTTAGAAACTCAGAGGGTGAGCTTGAAGTGAAATTGGTTGACACAGTGGCGGGTCGCGTATTGTTCAATCAGCATGTTCCGGAAGAAGTTGGATATATAGATGAACTCTTGACGAAGAAAAAACTTCAGAAGATCATCGCTCATGTATTCAAAATTACAGGAATGGCGAGAACTGCTCACTTCCTGGACGATATCAAACATCTTGGATTCCAGATGGCCTACAAAGGTGGTCTGTCAATGGGGCTGGGTGATATCAATATTCCTAAGGAAAAAGAATCGTTGGTAGCTCAAGCAAAGGAAGAAGTTGATGCCGTATGGAACAACTATCTAATGGGGCTGATTACCGACAATGAAAGATATAATCAGGTCATTGATATCTGGACAAGAATCAACACGCAGCTGACTACAACGCTAATGCAGCAGTTGGAAGAAGATGATCAGGGATTCAACGCCATTTATATGATGATGCACTCCGGTGCGAGGGGGTCGCGTGAGCAGATTCGTCAGCTTGGAGGAATGAGAGGATTGATGGCCAAGCCTCAGAAGAATTTGCAGGGATCTGTTGGAGAGATCATTGAAAACCCGATTCTTTCAAACTTTAAGGAAGGCCTTGATGTACTCGAGTACTTTATTTCAACACACGGTGCGAGAAAAGGTCTTGCGGATACAGCCTTGAAAACGGCCGATGCTGGATACTTAACCAGACGATTGGTCGATGTTGCACAGGATGTTGTCGTAAATGAAGATGATTGTGGAACCTTAAGAGGACTGTCAGTAACAGCCTTGAAGGATAACGAGGATATTGTTGAGCCACTTTCAGAAAGAATATTAGGACGTGTTTCTGTCCATGATGTATACGATCCTATTACGGAGGAATTGATTGTTGTCTCTGGTGGTGAAATCACTGAAGAGATTGCCGCTCAGATTGATGAGACTAGCATTGAAGAAGTTGAAATACGCTCTGTACTCACTTGTGAGTCGAAAAAAGGTGTATGTTCGAAATGTTATGGTCGCAACCTATCGTCTGGTAATATGTCGCACCTGGGTGAGTCTGTGGGAGTTATTGCAGCTCAATCTATTGGTGAACCAGGAACGCAGCTTACATTAAGAACATTCCACGTAGGAGGTACTGCATCTAATATTGCTGTTGATGCTAATGTCAAGTCTAAATTTGACGGGGTTGTTGAGTTCGATGAATTGAGAACTGTAGATACTACCAACGAAGATGGTGATAAGATTCAGGTTGTCATGGGACGATCTGGTGAGATTAAAATTCTTAATGACAAGAAAGACAAGGTTCTAATTTCAAACCACGTGCCTTACGGTGCAATTCTTAAAGTGAAGAATGGCGGTAAGGTTAAGAAGGGTGATGAGCTTTGTAACTGGGATCCATATAATGCGGTCATCATGTCAGAATATGATGGCACGATTTCATTTGATGCAATCATTGAGGGTGTAACTTTCAAAGAGGAATCTGATGAGCAGACTGGTCACCGAGAGAAAGTGATCATAGACACTAAGGATAAAACGAAGAACCCTGCTATCGTTGTGAATTATGACGACACAGAAAAGGGCTATAACATACCAGTTGGTGCGCACCTTGCCATCAATGAAGGAGATAAAGTAAAAGCGGGTCAGGTATTGGCTAAGATTCCTCGTAAATCTGGTAAATCCAGGGATATTACAGGGGGTCTTCCAAGGGTAACTGAGCTGTTTGAAGCACGAAACCCGTCTAATCCGGCTGTTGTAACCGAGATCGATGGTGTAGTGACCTATGGTGGTATCAAACGCGGTAATAGGGAAATCTTCATCGAGTCAAAAGATGGTGTGAAGAAGCGTTACCTGGTACCTCTTTCAAAGCACATCCTTGTTCAGGATAATGACTTCATCAAAGCAGGTGAACCATTGTCTGATGGAGCAATTACACCAGCTGACATTCTATCGATCCAGGGACCTACTGCGGTTCAAGAATATCTTGTGAATGAAATCCAGGAAGTATACAGACTTCAAGGTGTGAAGATCAATGATAAGCACATTGAAACGATCGTAAGGCAGATGATGCAGAAGGTGATCATCCTTGATGCTGGAGATACTAACTTCCTGACCAATCAGCTCGTAGATAGATTCAACTTCATGGAAGAGAATGATGGCATTCTCGACAAGAAGGTAATCATTGATGCTGGAGATTCTGACACTTTGAAACCGGGACAGATCATCACGAGTCGTAGACTTAGAGATGAGAATTCTAACCTGAAGAGAAGAGACTTGAAGATAGCCACAGTTAGAAATGCTGCACCAGCAGTATCGAGACCTACGCTTCAAGGAATTACACAGGCGTCATTAGGAACTGAAAGTTTCATTTCAGCTGCATCGTTCCAGGAAACTACCAAAGTGTTGAGTGAGGCGTCTATCAGAGGCAAGCGAGATACCTTGAATGGTTTGAAGGAAAACGTAATTGTTGGGCATTTGATCCCAGCAGGGACAGGAGTTAGAAGATTTGCCAACAACATTGTTGCTTCCAAAGAGAGTTATGAAAAAATGATAACTGCTAAGGAAGACTTTGTAAGCTCTAACGAGTACGTCACAGAGTAAAGATGGAAGCTGAAGATAAAAAAGATCAGAAAAATCTAAATATTGAACTTTCGGAGGAAACTGCTGAAGGTGTATACGCGAATTTGGCGATGATAGCTCACTCGAGCAGTGAATTTGTTATCGATTTCATTCGACTTATGCCTGGCGTACCGAAAGCGAAAGTAAAATCAAGAATTGTTATCACTCCAGAGCATGCAAAACGTCTTTTGCATGCTCTGCAGGATAATATCCAGAAATATGAGGCCACATTCGGGCCTATTAAGCAGGTAGAAGAAGCACCCAAATTTCCGATAAATTTTGGTGGAACAGTTGGTGAAGCCTGA
Source organism: Cyclobacteriaceae bacterium (assembly GCA_049115695.1). Classification (GTDB taxonomy): domain Bacteria; phylum Bacteroidota; class Bacteroidia; order Cytophagales; family Cyclobacteriaceae; genus JAGDZR01. The sequence continues at coordinate 140,209 of JAGDZR010000013.1, forward strand.
GAATTGTTAATGCAATTTTTAGGATTACAAATCTTTATTTCTATCTTTGCACTCCCAAAAAATTTGGACATTAGAAAATTAGTATAAATGCCTACTATTCAACAGTTAGTTAGAAAAGGAAGAAAGAAATTGACTTCCAAGTCTAAGTCACCCGCTCTGGATTCATGTCCACAGCGAAGAGGCGTATGTACCCGTGTGTACACTACTACACCAAAAAAGCCTAACTCAGCGATGAGGAAAGTGGCCAGGGTAAGACTTACAAATGGTAAAGAAGTTAACGCTTATATCCCTGGAGAGGGACACAACCTGCAAGAGCACTCGATCGTGCTTATCCGTGGGGGTCGTGTGAAAGATCTTCCAGGTGTTAGGTATCACATAGTGCGTGGAGCACTTGATACTGCTGGTGTTAGCGGTCGTTTACAAAGACGATCAAAGTATGGTGCTAAGCGTCCAAAAGACAAAAAATAGGATTGAGAAATGAGAAAAGCTAAGCCTAAAAAGCGATATATTCTACCTGATCCAGTATTCAGTGACACACTGGTTACCAAGTTTGTGAACTACTTGATGGTGGATGGTAAGAAAAGTATATCATATGGTATTTTCTATGATGCCATGAAGATAATTGAAGAGAAGACTGGTGAGAACGGACTCGAGACGTGGAAGACTGCTCTTCAGAATATTAGTCCATCTGTTGAAGTAAAGAGCCGAAGAGTAGGAGGGGCAACTTTCCAGGTGCCTATCGAAGTGAGACCGGATAGAAAGATTTCTCTTGGAATCAAATGGATGATCCGATATGCACGATCTCGTGGTGAGAAGACAATGAAAGAAAGATTAGCTGGTGAGATCATCGCCGCTTCAAAAGGAGAAGGAGCTGCAGTGAAGAAGAAGGACGATACTCACAGAATGGCTGATGCAAATAAGGCGTTCTCACACTTCAGACTGTAATTGGAATTAGTATAATGGCAAAGAGAGATCTTAAATTCACCAGAAACATTGGTATTGCAGCGCATATTGATGCTGGTAAGACTACTACAACTGAACGTATCCTTTACTATACAGGTGTTAGTCACAAGATTGGAGAGGTGCACGATGGGGCAGCTACCATGGACTGGATGGAGCAAGAGCAGGAAAGAGGTATTACNNGATACTCCTGGACACGTTGACTTTACTGTTGAGGTTAACAGGTCTTTAAGAGTGCTTGACGGGTTGGTGTTCTTGTTTTCTGCTGTAGATGGAGTAGAGCCACAGTCTGAAACTAACTGGAGACTTGCTGACAACTACAAAGTAGCCCGAATCGGGTTTGTAAATAAAATGGACCGTCAGGGTGCAGATTTTCTTAACGTGTGCAAGCAAGTGAAGGAAATGTTAGGCACAAAGGCAGTTCCGTTGCAGTTGCCTATCGGCGCTGAGGATAATTTCCGCGGCGTAGTTGACTTGGTGGAAAATAAAGCCATGGTTTGGAATGAAGAAGATCAAGGGATGACCTTTGAGGAAATCGAAATTCCTGCTGACATGGCGGATGAAGTAGCTGAATATCGAGAAAACTTGGTAGAATCAGTTGCTGAATATGATGAAGGATTGATGGAGAAGTATTTCGAAGATCCTGATTCAATCACAAAAGATGAAATCATTGCTGCACTTAGAGCTGCAACTATTGATTTGGCATTTGTACCTATGATGTGTGGGTCTGCGTTCAAAAACAAGGGAGTTCAGACATTGTTGGATTATGTGATGGAATTGCTTCCATCACCGCTAGATAGAGAGAGCATAACAGGAACTAATCCTGATACAGAAACTTCAGTGGTTCGCAAGCCAAGTTCTGATGAGCCGTTTGCAGCATTGGCTTTCAAAATTGCTACAGATCCATTTGTAGGAAGATTGTGCTTCGTGAGATCTTACTCCGGAATGCTTGAATCCGGCTCTTACATCCATAACACACGAACCGGAAAGAAAGAGAGAATCTCTCGAATTTTCCAAATGCACGCTAATAAGCAAAATCAGATTGATGCACTTCATTGTGGAGATATTGGTGCTGTTGTGGGCTTTAAGGACATCAAAACTGGAGATACACTGTGTGACGAAAAGAATAAGATTGTTCTTGAGTCTATGGTATTCCCTGATCCTGTTATTGGATACGCTATTGAGCCTAAAGCTCAGGCGGATGTTGATAAGTTGGGAATGGCAATTGCTAAGTTGGTAGAAGAGGATCCTACGCTTGTTGTAGAGTCTAACCACGAAACGGGGCAAACCATCCTGAAGGGAATGGGAGAGCTTCACCTGGATATTATCATTGATAGATTGAAGCGTGAGTTCAAAGTAGAAATCAATCAGGGAGCTCCTCAGGTAGCTTATAAGGAGACAATTCAAGCTTTGGTAGATCATAAAGAGGTTTACAAGAAGCAGTCTGGTGGTCGTGGTAAGTTTGCGGATATCGTATTCGAATTGAGCCCAGTTGATGAAGATTTCGAAGGAGATGGCTTGCAATTTGAGAATAAGATTGTTGGTGGTGCAATTCCAAAAGAATTTATCCCGGCTGTTGAAAAGGGTTTTACAATGGCAATGGCAAATGGTCCATTGGCTGGGTATCCGATTGATAGCATGAAGGTTAAACTATATCACGGATCATTCCACGATGTAGATTCAGACCAGTTATCATTCGAACTCGCAGCAAGAGCTGGTTTTAAATCGGCTACCAAGAAAGCTAAGCCGGCACTGTTAGAACCAATCATGGGCGTTGAAGTAGTTTCTCCAGAAGAATATACTGGCTCGATTACAGGTGACCTTAACAGGAGAAGAGGTATCATGAAGGGAATGGAAATGAGAGGAATTTCTCAAGTGATCAAAGCGGATGTACCTCTTTCGGAACTGTTTGGATATGTTACTGATTTGAGAACAATGAGTTCTGGTCGTGCGACTGCTTCATTGACATTCTCACACTATGATCAGGTACCACAAAATATTGCAGAGAAAGTTATTGCAGAGACTAAAGGTGAGTAATCTCCTTAATTGAAGAGAATTATGAATCAAAAAATTAGAATAAAGCTTAGATCTTACGATCACAATCTGGTGGATAAGTCATCAGAAAAAATTGTAAGAGCAGTAAAAACTACTGGAGCGATTGTTAGCGGGCCTATTCCACTTCCAACTGAAAAGGAAAAGTTTACCGTTCTTCGTTCTCCTCACGTCAACAAGAAAGCACGTGAGCAGTTTCAACTGTGCACTTACAAGAGATTGGTGGATATCTATTCCAACAGCGCTAAGACAGTAGACGCTCTAATGAAATTGGAGCTTCCTAGCGGTGTAGATGTAGAGATCAAGGTCTAAACGAAGGAACTAACATTCTGTTAAGAACCAATAAATTTTATTGGTTCTTTTTTTGTATTGAAATCAATATAAAAGATTTGCTTGATGGGAGGGAATTGCTATCTTTGCAGTCCTTTTCCAAAAAAGTGAGGAAACAGGGTTTTTTAAATAATAAAACGTAAATAATGCCTGGAATAATAGGTAAAAAGGTGGGGATGACAAGTGTGTTCATGGAGGACGGCAAAAATGTTGCTTGTACTTTGATTGAGGCGGGTCCCTGCGTCGTTACGCAAGTTAGAAATGAGGAGACCGATGGATATCGGGCTGTTCAGCTTGCCTATGACGATAAAAAGGAGAAGAATACTCCGAAAGCCGAAAAAGGACACTTTAATAAAGCCAGTACGACTCCTAAGAAAAAATTGGTTGAGTTCAGAGATTTTAGAGCTGAGTTCGAAGACAAGATTGTTTTAGGTAATGAAATCCGAGTTGAGGATGTATTCAAGGAAGATGATTTCTTGGATGCAATTGGGATGTCAAAAGGAAAAGGATTTCAAGGTGTTGTTAAAAGACATGGATTTGGTGGTGTTGGACAAAGCACACACGGTCAGCACAACAGAGACAGAGCTCCTGGTTCTATTGGTGCTGCGTCGTATCCTTCTAGAGTTTTCAAAGGACTCAGAATGGCTGGACGTACCGGAAATGATAGGGTAAAGGTTTTGAATCTTAAAGTAGTAAAGATCTATCCTGAAAAGAATTTGATTTTAGTTAGTGGCTCAGTTCCTGGTGCCAAGAATTCATACGTGATCTTAGAAAAGTAAGGCGATGAAATTAGCAGTTATTAATAGCGAAGGACAAGATACTGGGCGCAAGGTTGAGCTTAAGGATAGTATCTATAAGGTAGAGCCTAACGAGCATGCTGTTTATTTGGAAGTCAAGCAGTACTTGGCTAATCAAAGACAAGGAACTCATAAGGTGAAAACCAGAAATGAGGTTACTGGATCGACTAGAAAGATCAAGAAGCAGAAAGGTACTGGTACAGCGCGAGCAGGTAGCATTAAGTCTCCTGTTTTTAGAGGTGGGGGTACAATGTTCGGTCCTGAACCAAGAGATTATGGTTTCAAACTTAATCGCAAGGTTAAGAAATTGGCCAAGAGATCGGCATTGTCGGTAAAGGCAGCAGATAAGCAAATCAAAGTTTTGGAAGATCAGAAACTTGATGCTCCTAAGACCAAGACTTTTGCAAATATTCTTAAGAATTTATCACTCGAAGTAGACAAAGCACTTTTCGTAATTGGTGAAGCAAATGACAATGTTTATTTGTCGGCTAGAAATATACCAAACGCAAAGGTTGTATCTGCTTTAGAGTTGAATACATACGAATTAGTGAACGCAGATTGTATTGTGCTTTTTGAAAGTGCTGTTCAATCTATTGAAAACGGACTGAACTGATGGGAGTATTAATCAAACCACTAGTAACTGAGAAATTCTCAGAAATGAACGAAGTTGGTAAATACGGCTTCATTGTTAGTAAGGATGCTAACAAAGTTCAGATCAAGCAAGAAGTAGAGAAGACTTACGGTGTTACCGTTGAGTCTGTAAATACGATGATCCAGGCTGGTAGATCTAAATCAAGATTTACTAAATCTGGCGTAATATCAGGGCGGACACCTGCTTATAAGAAAGCAGTAGTGAAAGTCGCTGAAGGAGAAATTATTGATTTTTATAGCGGAATATAATTAATAAGAATGGCGGTTAAAAAACTTAGGCCGGTTACTCCAGGGCAGAGATTTAGGATAGCTCCCGTCTTTGATAATATTACCAAAGACAAACCAGAGAAGTCTCTGACATCTTCTATAAAACGTAAGGGGGGTAGGAATAACTCAGGTAAAATGACTGTTCGCAACGTAGGCGGAGGTCATAAGAAAAGATTTAGAGCAATTGATTTTAAGCGGGACAAGCATAATATCCCTGCAGTAGTAAAGTCAATTGAGTATGATCCAAACAGGACAGCACGCATAGCATTGTTGTACTACAAAGATGGGGAGAAGCGATACATTGTTGCTCCAAACGGTCTTGAAGTAGGCACTGAGGTATTGAGTGGTTCTGGCATTGCACCAGAAGTTGGTAATGCAATTCCTATAGGAGAGATTCCAATGGGTACCATTATTCACAACATAGAGCTTAAGCCTGGTAAAGGTGGCGCAATGGCAAGAAGTGCTGGATCATATGCACAGCTTGTAGCGCGTGAAGGTAAATACTCAACGGTAAAATTACCTTCAGGTGAAATGAGACTGGTATTGAACGTGTGCTACGCAACTATTGGTACTGTGTCAAATGCTGATCATATGAATGAGCAGCTTGGAAAAGCTGGTAGAAACAGATGGTTAGGTAAGCGACCAAGAGTAAGAGGTGTTGCGATGAACCCAGTTGATCACCCGATGGGTGGTGGTGAAGGTAAATCTTCAGGTGGACACCCTCGCTCTAGAAACGGTGTTTACGCTAAAGGTCAGAAGACCAGAAAGCCGAATAAGTATTCTGATAAAATGATTATTAGTAAAAGGAAATAATGGCACGATCACTTAAAAAAGGACCTTACATAGATTTTCGATTAGAGAAGAAAGTCGATGCGCTGAATGAGTCAGGTAAGAAGAATGTCATTAAAACCTGGTCTCGTAGATCTATGATTTCTCCGGAATTTGTAGGACACACATTTGCAGTACACAACGGAAATAAATTTATTCCAGTATTTGTGACTGAGAACATGGTAGGACACAAGCTTGGCGAATTCGCCCCTACTAGAAACTTTAGAGGTCACATTGCTAAAAAGGATAGAAGGAAATAATGGAAGCGACTGAAAAGAAGTTGAAGAAATCTGTAAAAATCAGACTTCAAAAGGAAGCAGCAAAAGCTGAGAAAGAAGCTAATGCCGGCCGACAAGGCGGTGTACAAGCTTCACTTAGAAACTTCCCGACTGCTCCCAGAAAAATGAGATTGATTGCTGACATGATCAGAGGTGAAAGGGTGAATGTTGCGCTGAACCTACTGAGATTTGATCACAAGCATGCTTCAAACACGATGGAGAAAGTTTTATTGTCTGCGATTGCCAATTGGCAACAGCACAATGAGGAAGTCAATATTGAAGAGGCAGATCTATATGTGAAGGAAGTTTTCGTTGATGGTGGTCGAATGTTGAAGAGGTTGCAAACCGCACCTCAGGGACGTGCTCACAGGATACGTAAGCGTTCCCACCACTTAACAATTAAAGTTGATGATAGAAATGCATCAACTGAGTCCAATCAAAACACAGAAAACAAGTAATCAATGGGAACTAAGGTAAATCCTATCGGTCTAAGACTGGGTATTATCAAAGGATGGGACTCCAATTGGTTTGGTGGAAAATCTTTTGCAGACAAAATTGTCGAAGATCAGAAAATAAGAAACTACCTGACCGCTCGAATTCCAAAGGGTGGTATTTCAAGAGTAGTAATTGAAAGAACTTTAAAAAGAATCACATTGACCATTCACACTGCCCGACCAGGTGTTGTGATTGGAAAAGGAGGTTCTGAAGTTGATAAGCTTAAGGAAGAGTTGAAGAAGATCACAGGAAAAGATCTTCAAATCAACATCTACGAAATTAAGCGACCTGAGTTGGATGCTCGATTGGTTGGAGAATCTATTGCACAGCAGTTGAAAGCAAGAATCTCTTACAGAAGAGCGATGAAACAAGCGATTGCATCTGCGATGCGTGTTGGCGCTCAGGGAATCAAAATAAAGTGCGCTGGTCGATTGGGTGGTGCTGAAATGGCACGTACGGAGCAGTATAAAGAAGGAAGAATTCCTTTGCATACGCTTCGAGCTGATATCGATTATGCTATATCTGAAGCCAATACTGTTTACGGTAAAATAGGCATCAAGGTATGGATATTTAAAGGAGAGGTGTTCGGAAAGCGCGATCTATCTCCAAATGTGGGTATGTCTAGTGGAAATGCTGCTGGTGGTGGAAACCGCAGGAGACAAGACGGTCCTAAGAGAAAAAGAAGGTAAAACATTAAGAAAGCATTAAGCGATGTTACAACCGAAACGAACGAAGTTTAGAAAAAGGCAAAAGGGAAGAGTAAAAGGTCTTGCACAAAGAGGTCATACCCTTGCTTTTGGAACATTTGGACTAAAGTCTTTAGAGCCGGGTTGGATAACCAGCCGTCAGATAGAAGCTGCCCGTATTGCCATGACAAGAGCAATGAAGAGGGAAGGACAGGTATGGATCAGGATTTTCCCAGACAAGCCTGTTACTAAGAAGCCTGCTGAAGTAAGGATGGGTAAAGGTAAGGGAGCACCAGAATACTGGGTAGCTACTGTTAAGCCAGGAACCATTTTGTTCGAAGCAGCAGGAGTGAATGTTGAATTGGCAAAAGAAGCGTTGCGTTTGGCAGCTCAAAAATTGCCTATCAGTACTAAATTCATAGTTAGAAGGGACTTTCAATCATGAAAAATTCAGAACTAAGAGGGTTGAGTATTGAGGAGCTCAACGGTAAGCTTGTTGTAGAGAAAGAAAACTACGGCAAATTGAAATTTGCGCATGCCATTACTCCTATTGAAAACCCAATGAAAATAAAAGAAGCTCGTAAGCTAATTGCGAGAATTCAAACGGAAATTCGAGCAAAGGAGCTAAGTAAGTAACGCATCATGGAAAGAAATCTAAGAAAAGAGCGGATTGGCCAGGTGGTAGGTGACAAGATGGATAAGACCATCACCGTTGCTGTTAACCGAAGAATGAAGCACCCAATGTATGGGAAATTCATCGGTAAGACTACCAAGTTTACGGCACACGATGAGAAAAATGATTGCAAGATTGGTGATACTGTGAAAATCATGGAAACACGACCAATGAGCAAGAATAAAAGATGGAGATTAGTCGAAATCATAGAACGAGCTAAATAATGGTACAGCAGGAAAGCAGACTTACAGTAGCGGATAACAGTGGAGCCAAGGAAGTGCTTTGCATCCGTGTGCTTGGGGGTACTAAGAAGAGATATGCTTCAGTAGGTGACACAATTGTTGTGTCGGTTAAATCAGCAATTTCTTCAAGTAATCTTAAGAAAGGAACAGTTTCTAAAGCTGTCGTTGTACGAACCAAAAAAGAAGTTCGTAGAAAGGATGGATCTTATATAAGATTTGAAGACAATGCAGCTGTGTTGTTGAATGATGCGCTCGAGCCAAGAGGTACCAGGATTTTCGGACCAGTGGCTAGAGAGTTGAGAGAAAAGCAGTTTATGAAAATTGTGTCTTTGGCACCAGAAGTACTATAAACATGGGAGAAGTAAAGATCCATATTAAGAAGGGCGACACTGTAAAAGTGTTGGCTGGAAATGATAAAGGAAAAACCGGAAAAGTATTGGAAGTTCTTCCTGCTAAGTACAGAGCAGTAGTAGAAGGAGCGAACATGGTTACAAAACATGTTAAGCCATCTGCAGGAAATCCAGAAGGAGGAATTCAGAATACAGAAGCGGCTATTCACATTAGCAATCTAATGGTTGTAGATCCTGCAAGTGGCGATGCTACAAGAGTAGGACGTAAGGCGAATAGTGACGGTAAATTGCAGCGTTACTCTAAGAAAACCGGAGAATTTATTACCAATGGCTAATCCAAGATTAAAAGAAAAGTACAATAAAGAAATAGTTCCTTCATTAAAGGAGAAGTTTCAGTACAAGTCAGTAATGGAAGTTCCTAAGCTGATGAAGATATCTGTGAATAAGGGTATCGGTGCAGCAGTTACTGATAAGAAATTAATTGATGTAGGAGTTGAGGAGCTTGGACTGATCACTGGTCAGAAAGCTGTTGCGACAATTGCTAAGAAATCTGTATCGAACTTCAAACTTCGAGAAGGAATGCCAATTGGAGCAAGAGTTACGCTTCGAGGTGACAAGATGTACGAGTTTCTTGATAGACTGATGACTGTAGCTCTTCCACGAGTTCGTGACTTTAGAGGAATCAAGGAAAAAGGTTTTGATGGAAGGGGTAATTACACATTAGGTGTAAAAGAGCAGATCATTTTCCCTGAAATCAGTATTGATAAAGTGAATAAGATCTCAGGTATGGACATCACGTTTGTGACATCTGCAGGTACCGATGAAGAGAGCTTCGCACTACTTAAAGAATTTGGTTTACCATTTAAAACTGGTAAGAACTAATAGATTATGGCTAGAGAATCAATAAAAGCTAGAGAAAGAAAAAGAGAAAGACTTGTAGCCAAGTATGCAGCAAAACGTCAGGCTTTGAAAGAAGAAGGCGATTTGGTGGGACTTGACAAGTTGCCTCGAAACAGCTCTCCTGTAAGATTGCATAACAGATGTAAGCTAACTGGAAGACCTAAAGGATACATGAGAAAGTTCGGTATCTCTAGGGTTACATTCCGTGAGATGGCATCAGAAGGTAAGATCCCAGGAGTAACTAAAGCAAGCTGGTAATCTTTTCTTGCTAAGATTTTAATTTATAGAATACAAATAATTAACTTTGCAGCCCTTTTTGGGTTGACAAATTAATAAAACAATGGTAACAGATCCAATAGCAGATTTTTTAACCAGGTTAAGGAATGCAATAACTGCCAATCATAGAGTGGTGGAAATCCCCGCTTCAAATTTGAAGAAGGAGATCACTAAAGTGTTGCATTCTAAAGGTTATATCCAGAACTATAAGTTCGAGGATGATGACAAGCAAGGCAACATAAAAATTGCTTTGAAATATAATCCTGAGACCAAGCAATCGGCTATCACCAAGATTCAGCGAATCAGTACTCCTGGTTTGAGAAAATATGCTCACGTAGGTGAATTGCCTCGAGTATTAAATGGGCTTGGAATAGCAATTTTGTCAACCTCTAAAGGTGTAATCACTGACAAGGAAGCCAGAAGAGAGCACGTAGGGGGAGAAGTTCTTTGTTACGTTTATTAAGTAATTAGATAGAAATGTCAAGAATAGGAAACGCACCGATTACAATTCCTGATGGAGTCAGCATAACAGTTGATGGTTCAGTAGTTAGCGTAAAGGGCCCAAAGGGTGAGCTGACTCAGGATATTGGAGCCGATATAATGGCATCCGTAGAGGATGGGGTGTTGATGGTCAAGAGACCAACTGAACAAAAAAGACACAAAGCACTGCATGGGCTTTACCGATCATTGGTAAACAACATGGTAGAAGGTGTCAATACAGGTTACAAGAAAGATTTGGAACTTGTAGGGGTAGGTTACAAAGCAGCTGTGCAAAACAATGTTTTGGAACTAAACCTTGGATACTCTCATAGTATCTATTTAGCGGTACCTGCAGAAATCAAGGTGACGACAGAAACGGCAAAAGGAAAGAATCCTCTTATCTCTCTGGAAGGAATCGACAAGCAACTGATCGGTCAGATCGCTGCGAAGATTAAGTCACTTAGAAAGATAGAGCCTTACAAAGGCAAGGGTGTTAAGTTCGTTGGAGAACATGTTAGAAGAAAAGCTGGTAAAACTGCTGCTAAATAATTGAGAAATGGCTCAGAGCAAATTAGATAGAAGAAGTAAAATCAGAAAAGGTGTCCGTAAAAAGATTAACGGAACTTCTGAAAGACCGAGAATATCAATATTTCGTAGCAATACTGGAATATACGCTCAAGTAATTGATGACATTAAGGGACACACATTAGTGTCTGCGTCATCAAGAGAACTTGGAAAGAAATCTGTAAATATTGAGATTTCAAAAGAAGTAGGTAAGAAATTGGCTGAGAAGGCTGTTTCTTCCGGAATTGAAAATGTTGTTTTTGATAGAGGTGGTTATCCTTATCATGGCAAAGTGAAAGCTTTGGCTGAAGGTGCACGTGAAGGAGGGTTAAAATTTTAAAACATGTCACAAGCGAATATTAAAGCAGTTAAAGCTAGCGAGATAGAACTTAAAGAGACCGTTGTTGCCATTAAGCGTGTAGCTAAAGTGGTAAAGGGAGGTCGAAGATTTAGTTTTTCAGCGATTGTAGTAGTAGGAGACGGTAATGGTGTAGTTGGATACGGTCTGGGAAAAGCTAATGAAGTAACGGATTCGATCACAAAAGGTATCGATGATGCCAAGAAGAATCTTGTACGAGTACCTGTATACAAAGGAACAGTACCTCATGAGGCAATAGGTAAGTTTGGTGGAGGTCATGTGTTGTTGAAGCCTGCATCTACGGGTACAGGAGTTATTGCTGGTGGTGCGATGCGTGCAGTACTTGAGAGTGCTGGTGTACACGATGTGCTTGCTAAGTCTAAAGGTTCTTCAAACCCACATAACGTGGTAAAGGCGACTTTTGATGCACTAAGCAAAATGAGAGACCCATTTACAATTGCGCGTCAAAGAGGCGTAAGTATTGACACTGTTTTTAACGGATAAGAAGATGAGTAAAGTGGTAATACGTCAGGTGCGCAGTGCGATTAAGAGACCTAAGAATCAGGTTTTGACGCTGCAGGCACTTGGACTCGGAAGAATTAACAAGACGTCTGAGAAGGAGCTTAACCCTCAGATTGAAGGAATGATTAAGAAGGTTCAGCATTTGATTGAAGTAAAGGAACTTTAGGATGAAATTAGAATCATTAAAACCTGCAAAAGGGTCTACTAAGAATACAAAGCGAATTGGTAGAGGACAGGGATCCGGTAGAGGTGGAACCTCGACTAAAGGACATAACGGAGCTCAATCAAGAGCTGGATATTCGCGCAAAGTAGGATTTGAGGGTGGTCAGATGCCACTTCAAAGAAGAGTTCCCAAGTTTGGCTTCAAGAACAATAACAAAATTGTTTATAAGCCAATCAACTTGAGCGTGCTTCAACAATTAGTTGATGACAAGAAAGTAGCTGAAGTTACACCGGAGATACTTAAGTCAAATGGTCTTGTAGGAAAGAACGACTTAGTGAAGGTGTTGGGAGATGGCGAATTGGGTGCTAAGTTGACTGTGACTGCACACAAGTTTTCAAAATCTGCTCAAGAGGCGATTGAAAAAGCTGGTGGAACTGTAACTGTACTTTAACAGATGAAGAAGTTTATACAGACGATTACGAATATCTTTACGATTGAAGAACTTAGAATAAGGATCCTTAATACACTTGGATTCCTTATTATTTTCAGAGTGGGTTCTTTCATCACCTTACCGGGTATTGATCCATCAAAACTTACCGAGAGTGCTGGAGGGATATTTGGTCTGTTAGACACTTTCCTTGGAGGAGCGTTTAGCAATGCTTCTATTTTCATGTTAGGAATCATGCCTTACATTTCTGCATCGATCGTGTTGCAGTTGATGACAGTGGCGGTTCCTTACTTTCAGAAGTTACAAAAAGAAGGAGATAGTGGAAGAAAGAAGATCAATCAAATTACTCGTGTACTTACGATTGCTATTTGTTTAGCTCAATCTATTAGTGTGCTTTCGGCAACTGTTCCAGTAGAAGCCATTGTGAACAATGATTGGTTTTTTAAAGCTTCGTCAATGATCATTTTGACGTCTGGCACTATTTTTTGCATGTGGTTGGGTGAGAAGATTACTGATAAGGGAATTGGCAATGGAATCTCAATGCTCATCATGATTGGTATCATCTCTAGGTTTCCTGCAACAATAGTAGCAGAAACAATGTCTAGAGGAATGGATCAGGCACTGATGCTTATCATTGAATTTGTCGCATTATTCTTCATAGTATTGGCTACTGTAGCGTTGGTGCAGGCTGTAAGAAGAATACCGGTTCAGTACGCGAAGCAAGTTGTTGGAAACAAGACTTACGGAGGTCAACGACAGTATATTCCTTTGAAGGTGAATAGTTCTGGTGTAATGCCAATCATCTTTGCGCAATCATTAATGTTCCTTCCTGCAATGATGGGTGGATTTTGGGCAGATGAAAGCGATACGGCTCAATACATAGTGGCTACCTTTTCAAGGGTTGAGTCATGGCAGTACAGTTTGGTATTTGCCATACTGATCATCCTATTTACTTTCTTTTATACGGCAATCACGATTAATCCTAATCAGATTGCAGATGACATGAAAAGAAACGGAGGTTTTGTTCCGGGTATTAAACCAGGTAAGCAGACTTCTGAATTTATAGATGGAGTATTATCAAAAATAACTTTACCAGGATCTGTCTTCTTAGCGCTGATTGCTATTCTACCTGCCTTTGCAATATTAGCAGGTGTGAACAGAGGATTTGCTCAGTTTTACGGAGGAACATCTTTATTGATTATGGTTGGGGTTATTCTGGATACACTTCAGCAAATTGAAAGCTATTTGCTTATGAGACATTATGAAGGCATGATGAAATCAGGCAGAGTTAGAGGGAGAAATCAAACAGCAGCATAATGGCTAAGCAATCGTCAATAGAGCAGGATGGAACTATTGTAGAAGCATTGTCAAATGCAATGTTTCGAGTAGAACTTGAGAACGGTCATCAGGTGGTGGCGCATATCTCTGGAAAAATGAGAATGAATTATATCAAGATCCTACCGGGAGACAAGGTCAAACTTGAAATGTCCCCATATGATCTTACTAAAGGAAGAATCGTTTACCGATATAAATAATTACGATGAAAGTAAAAGCATCAGTAAAAAAGAGAAGTGTTGACTGTAAAGTGATCCGAAGGAAAGGAAAGCTATACGTGATCAACAAGAAGAACCCTAAGTTTAAACAAAGACAAGGATAATTATGGCCCGTATTGCAGGAGTTGATATTCCGGATAAGAAGAGGGGAGAAGTAGCCCTTACTTACATTTTTGGCATTGGTAGAAGCTCTGCTCGTAAAATTTTGGACGAAGCAGGAGTGGACTATGACAAAAAAGTCAGCGAATGGACTGATGACGAGGCTGGACAAGTTAGAGCTGCAATCAGCGGTAACTATAAAGTTGAGGGTGTTCTTAAGTCTGAAATACAATTGAACATCAAGCGATTGATGGACATTGGATGTTATAGAGGGTTGAGGCATAGAAAAGGTCTTCCTTTAAGAGGTCAAAGGACCAAAAACAATGCGCGTACTAGAAAAGGTAAGCGTAAGACTGTAGCTAATAAGAAGAAAGCGACTAAGTAATAAATAGATGGCGCAGAAGAGAAAAGATAAAGCAAAAAAGAGAGTTGTCGTTGTTGAGCCACAAGGACAGGTTCACATCAGATCAACTTTCAATAATATCATCATTTCTATGACCAACAATCAGGGTCAGGTGATATCATGGGGTTCTGCTGGCAAAATGGGTTTCCGTGGTTCTAAAAAGAACACGCCATATGCAGCTCAGATGGCAGCACAGGATTGTGCATCTAAGGCACATGAACTGGGTCTTAGAAAAGTTGAAGTTTTTGTGAAGGGCCCTGGAGCTGGACGAGAGTCAGCAATCAGAACTATCCAAAATGTAGGAATTGAAGTTACAGGCATTAGAGATGTAACACCACTTCCGCACAATGGATGTAGACCTCCGAAAAGAAGAAGAGTTTAATAATTAAGTCGTCAAAAAAGTAATTTAAATCATGGCTAGATATAGAGGGCCTAAGTCTAAAATTTCAAGAAAATTTGGAGAGTCATTATTTGGCGATAGCAAAGCTCTTCAGAAGAAGAACTATCCTCCTGGTCAGCACGGACGAGGGAGAAGAAAGAAGCAGTCTGAATACGCAATACAGCTAGCTGAAAAGCAAAAAGCTAAATACACGTATGGTGTGTTGGAGCGTCAGTTTGCTAATGTCTTCAATAGGGCTTCAAGGAAGAGTGGTATTACGGGTGAAATCCTACTTCAATTGTTGGAGTCAAGATTGGACAACACTGTATACAGATTAGGAATTGCTCCTACAAGACGTGCTGCAAGACAGTTGGTATTGCACAAGCATATTACGGTAAATGGAGAGATCGTAAATATTGCATCATATTCTCTAAAGAACAATGATGTCGTTGGAGTTAGAGAAAAGTCTAAATCTCTAGAAGTAATCAGCAATAGTCTTGCAGGTCGTTCTGTAAGTCAGTTTAGCTGGTTGGAGTGGGACAGCACGGAACTTACAGGTAAGTTTTTGAATGTGCCTACCAGAGATGAAATTCCAGAAAACATCAAAGAGCAACTGATTGTCGAGTTGTACTCTAAGTAATAGATTTTTATACTAAAGAAAACATAAACTATGTCAATTCTAGCATTTCAAATGCCCGAGAAGGTGGTAATGGAGAAGGCCGATGATTTTCACGGACTATTTACATTCAAACCGCTTGAAAAGGGTTACGGGGTAACCGTCGGTAATGCGCTTAGACGAATTCTATTGTCTTCGCTTGAAGGTTACGCCATAACTGGCATCAAAATCCCTGGAGTGCTTCATGAATTCTCTACCATAGAAGGTGTAGTCGAGGATGTAAGTGAGATTATCCTTAATCTCAAAATGGTAAGGTTCAAGAAAATCACCGATATCGTCGATGGCAAAATCACAGTGCCAGTTTCTAACAAAAAGCAGTTGACTGCTGGAGATATTGGAGCTGTTACTACTTCATTTCAAGTTCTGAATCCTGACTTAGTGATTTGTAACCTGGATGAAAGTGCCCAATTTGAGTTGGAAATCAATGTCGAAAAAGGACGTGGGTATGTAACTGCAGAAGACAACAAGCCTTCTGATTCTAATTTTGGTTACATCTCGATTGACTCAATTTTCACACCGATCAAAAACGTAAAATATCATATCGAGAACACTCGTGTTGAGCAAAAAACGGATTTTGAACAATTGGTAATTGATATTGAAACAGATGGTTCTATCCATCCTGAGAATGCTTTGAAAGGAGCAGCACATATCTTGATCCAGCATTTCATGTTGTTCTCAGATCAGAACATGATTCTCGAGACAGCAGAGCAAGGTGAGCCTGAGCAAGTGGATGAAGAATTGCTGCACATGAGAAAGTTGCTTAAAACACAATTGAATGATCTTGATCTTTCAGTTAGAGCTTACAATTGTCTGAAGGCAGCTGATGTTCGCACACTTGGAGATTTGGTAAATCTAGAGATTTCAGATATGATGAAGTTTAGAAACTTCGGTAAGAAATCACTTGCTGAGTTGGAGCAGCTTGTTGCTGATAAGGGACTTACTTTTGGAATGGATCTCTCTAAATATAAATTGGAAGAGGAATAATGAGACACGGAAAGAAATTTAATCATTTAGGGAGGACAGCCTCTCATCGGGCAGCAATGTTGTCTAATATGGCTTCATCGCTCATTCTTCACAAGAGAATTACAACGACAGTTGCAAAAGCAAAGGCGTTGAGGAAGTATGTTGAGCCTATTTTGACCAGAGCAAAAGATGACACGACACACTCTAGACGTATGGTGTTCTCGTACCTGCAGAATAAAGATTCTGTAACTGAATTATTCAATGTAGTTGCGGAGAAGATTGCTTCAAGACCAGGTGGGTACACCAGAATCCTTAAAACAAATGCTCGTCTTGGTGATAATGCAGAGATGTGTATCATGGAGTTGGTTGATTTCAACGAGCTAATGCTTCAGGAAGCTGCACCTAAGAAGTCCAGAAGATCCAGAAGAGGAAAGTCTAAAACTGCTGATAAGTCTGCGTCTGTTGAAGCTAAGGAAGAAGCAGTGGTAGAGGCTGAAGTTGTAGAAGAAGTGGCTGAGGTTAAGGAAGAAGAAGCAGTTGAGGAGAAGCCAGAGGATTCGACAGAGGAAGCAAAGCCTGAAGCATCTGCTGGAGAGGAGAAGCCTGAGGGTGATGAAGAAAAGAAAGATGAGAAAGGTGAATAATCTCTCATAAACAATATTTTGAAAGGGATTGAGGAAACTCAATCCCTTTTTTATTTTAAACGAGCTGTTTATTACTATTTTTGCCGACGAAAAATCTAACCACAACGTTTAATGAAACTACCAGAAAGAAAAAAAGCAGTTCTACTTCTAGCAGACGGCTCGTTCTATGAAGGATTTTCAATAGGTAGTGAAGGTACCTCCGGAGGAGAGATATGTTTTAATACAGGAATGACGGGGTATCAGGAAATTTACACTGATCCTTCATACTTTGGACAAATCATTGTCAATACAAATGCTCACATCGGGAATTATGGGGTACATGATGAAGAAATCGAATCGGATGTCCCAAAAATTAACGGTCTTGTGGTAAATGATTTTACGTACAACTACAGTCGCAAGACAGCATCTGATGGACTGAATGAATATTTGGATCATCATAATACTGTGGGTATATCTGGTGTAGATACCAGGCAGATTGTGAGACACATACGTAACAAAGGTGCGATGAATGCCATTATCTCTACGGAAATTTTCGACGTTGTGACTTTGAAAAAGGAATTGGAGAAAGTACCTAATATGGAATCCCTGGAGCTTTCAAGTAAAGTGACAACCGAAAAGGCATATGAGCTCGGTAGTGAGAACCAGGGTAAAAAAGTTGCAGTACTTGATTTGGGAGTCAAAAGATCCATTTTGAAGCATTTCCTAAAGAGAGATTGTCAACTCAAAGTTTTTCCAGCAAAGTCATCGTTCGAGGAAATGGAAAAATGGGGACCGGAAGGCTATTTTATTTCGAATGGCCCTGGTGATCCAGCGGCTATGGACTATGCAGTTAAAACTGTAAAGCAGATATTGGCTGCTAACAAACCGATGTTTGGCATTTGCCTGGGTAATCAAATTATCGCAAGAGCTGTAGAAATAGATACTTACAAAATGCACCATGGCCATAGAGGTCTGAATCATCCGGTTAAGAATTTGAAAACAGGAAAAAGCGAGGTGACATCTCAAAATCATGGTTTCGTGGTGAGCATGGATTCGCTGAAAAGCTCAGATTCAGCTGAGTTAACACATATTGACCTAAATCATGATACAGTGGAAGGTTTGCGCCTTGTAGATAGGCCAGCATTTTCAGTTCAGTACCACCCTGAGTCCTCTCCTGGACCACACGATTCCACATATTTATTCGACGATTTTATAGAATTAATTAATCAATACCAATCATGAGTATCATTGAAAGTGTATTTGCCCGTCAAATCTTAGATTCACGAGGCAATCCAACTGTTGAAGTTGATGTAATCACCGAAACAGGAATATTGGGTAGAGCAGCTGTACCATCAGGTGCTTCTACTGGTGAGCACGAAGCTGTGGAATTAAGAGATGGCGATAAGAGCCGCTACTTAGGCAAGGGTGTAACCAAAGCTGTAAATAATGTAAACGAAATCATTGCACCCGAAATCGTTGGGTATTCTGTATTTGAGCAAAAGGCAATTGATCAGACGATGATCGAGCTGGATGGGACCGAAAACAAAGGAAAACTTGGCGCAAATGCAATTTTGGGAGTTTCTCTGGCTGTTGCTAAGGCTGCTGCTGAAGAAGCAGGACAATCATTGTTCAGGTATCTTGGAGGTGTGAATGCACACATTTTACCGGTTCCTATGATGAACATTATCAATGGAGGGTCTCACTCTGATGCACCTATTGCTTTCCAGGAATTTATGATTCGACCAGTAGGCGCGCCTACTTTTAGCGAAGCATTGAGGATGGGAGCTGAGGTTTTTCATAACCTTAAATCTATCATCAAGTCCAAAGGCTTAAGTACTGCTGTAGGAGATGAAGGAGGTTTTGCACCTAATTTCTCAGGGGGGACTGAAGAAGCACTTGATAGTGTATTAAAGGCAATCGATGCAGCTGGCTATAAAGCAGGTGAAGAAATAACCATTGCAATGGATTGTGCATCTTCAGAATTTTATGAGGACGGCAAATACAATTATGCCAAATTCGAAGGTGAATCTGGCAAAGTAAGAACCAGCGAAGAGCAGGCTTCTTATCTTGCTGAATTAGTTGAGAAATACCCAATCGATAGTATCGAGGACGGAATGGACGAAAACGATTGGGATGGCTGGAAGGTCCTTACCGATAAAGTTGGCGATAAATGTCAGCTTGTTGGTGATGACTTGTTGGTAACCAATGTTAAGTTTCTAGAAAGAGCTATTAAGGAAGGTTGTGGTAACTCAATCCTAATCAAGGTAAATCAAATAGGGACTCTTTCAGAAACATTTGCCGCAATCGAGATGGCGCACAAGGCTGGATGGACAGCTGTAGTTTCTCATAGATCTGGTGAGACTGAAGATAACACTATTGCAGATATCTCAGTAGCACTAAATACAGGACAAATCAAGACAGGTTCAATGTCTAGGTCTGATAGAATGGCCAAATACAACCAATTGCTTCGTATCGAAGAAGAGTTGGGTGATTCAGCTGTTTATCCTGTACATAAGTAAGAAAAGGACTGATTAATATATGAGCCGGGCGAGAGTCCGGCTTTTTTTGTCTCAAGGCAATAATTGAGGATATTTAAGTTATTATTGAATAGAACCAAGCGCTCATTCGCAATAGATATGAAGAACCATCTATTTCTACTCATCATTTTCATGGCGGCATCAATTGTTCCTGCTATGGCCCAGGACACCACGCAATCTGATCCATATTCTGACTATTCCTATTTATGGGACGACCCTAAGGCCAAGAAGAAGGAAGCCAAGAGAAAGGCAAAAGAAGAGAAAAAGAGAGCCAAATCAACCCCCACAGTTGAGGAACAATCTTCGGTGGAAGATCAGGTTGATACTCAACTGACGGAAGCATCAGACATTTCTCCTCAAGTTTCATCAGATACCATTCCTAAACCTGGAGAAGAACAACTTGATTCACCAAATAATCAGCGTAATCTCACTGACTCAACATTTCAGGAAGCCAATCTTCCCAGTGATACCCTATCAGATCCGCCTGTAGCTATTGATACTTTAAGGCAGTCTGAGGATAGCCCTCCGACTAATGAACAACCTGCTCAACCGGATGAGTTACCCCTTGAAGAAGCCGTAGGTGAGGATTCCGTTGACGAAGTTGAGGAATCTGAAGAGCGGGAAGAAGTAAAAGAAAAAAATAAAAGAGAAGAACTGCCGCCTGTAAAGGACTTTAGGGCAGGACTTTCAGAGAAGAAGGAAAAAAGTTCTTTCATGGGTGGGGTTACCTATACCCAGATTGGAGGTCAACCATATGTAGGACTGGTGCTTGCACCTGATTTAAATATATGGAAGATTGGACTGGGACTGGATGTGCCTATTTTGTATGGGCTGGAGGAGCGTGCAATTCGAACAGAAATGTTCAAGGATGGGGTAGGTTTCTTAAGACTTGTCAGATATGCTCGCTTTGGTGCTCAAAAGCGAGATCCGGTTTATGTGAAAATTGGGGTGCTCGACAATACCATGATTGGGTATGGTGGTTTGGTCAATAATTATTCAAACAGCACAAGTTTTGAAAAAAGAAAAAGTGGACTTCACTTGGATGTCAACGTCAAAGGATACGGAGGAATAGAAGGCTTATACAGTGATTTTAATCCCTCTTCCTTGAACTTCCTGAGCATTAGACCATATGTTAGACCTCTGGCATTCCTTAGGTTACCGATAGTTAGCTCATTAGAAGTGGGGGCGGTCATTGTGAAAGACAAGGATCAAACCGCGATACCTATTTCTGATTCAACCAGTACTACATATCGACTCACCAGTGGTGATGGAATTGGTGCCTCCGGACTCGATGCAGGCATCAATCTATTGAACGTTCCATTTATTCAAATTGATCTTTTTGGAAATTTTTCAAGGTTGAAAATGGATTCTCAAATTTTTCAGGACTCCATTACTGCGTCTAATCTGGTTAATACCGAGAGCAACTCTTATACCGATGGGCAGGGATATAGTGTAGGATTGAACTTCAGATTCAATTTTATAGCCGACCTTCTCAATATGGATATGCGAATTGATCGGTTGAATTATACTGACAATTACATTCCACAATTTTTTGATGCTACCTACGAACTGAACAAAGATGGTAGAATTATGTCCTTAGTGGGGGCAACAGCCATGAGTGGAATTTACGGTGGACTAAGTGCCAATGTGACCGACAAGGTGAAAATTAGTGGAAACCTGATGCTTCCTGATTCGATCGGAGTGAGCTCTCCTGCGATGGTGAGTATCAATGCGCAGATTGATAATATAGGGGATCGTGTGAAACTTAGTGGTAGTTATATAAAGGGAAATCTGACAGAATTGTCTGATGCGTTTGTTTTCGATGAGCGATCGCTTGCTAAGGTTAATTTTGGGTTTAAACCGAATAAGTTCACGATCATTGGGATTAATTATTACTGGTCATTTAACCTCACAGAAGATGGGTCATATCAACCTTCAGGATATATGTCACCCTACTTTGGATTGAGCATAGATTTTTAATGGCTTGTTTCTTTAACTATATTTAAGTCCGAAATGAAAAGAGTATTAAAATCAATCCCTCCATTTTTTCGGAATTTCTATTTTCTCGGAGCACTGTTTTTCATAGCGTGGTTGCTGTTTTTTGATTCGAATGATCTCATTACTCAAGTGAAGTTGAGTAAGAAGGAAGCAGAGCTGGAGAAGACCCGAGACTTTTATCAGGAAGAAATCAAAGAAGTGAAGGAGGACCGTGAAGCGCTCCTTAACAATGAAGATCTTCTGGAAAAAGTGGCCCGTGAAAAGTACTTTATGAAGAAGGAGGGCGAGGAAGTATTTGTAGTAGTCGAAGAAGAAGAAGAGTAGCTGAATGAAATACCTTGCGATCGCTATTATTCTGCTACAATGCTTTATGTGTAGCGCTCAGATGGGTGGCAGTAAGCTAAAGGATAAGATATATTATGGTCCTGGATTTGGTATCAACTTCAATCGAGGCATTTTCAATGGTAGTCTATCACCATTTATTGGATATAAGATCACTGAGCGATATTCCGCCGGAATAACCGGAACCATACAATACCTGGCTGACACCTTTAACAAAGTAAGTAACACGAATTATGGAGGGGGAGTTTTTAATAGATTTATTCTTACAGAAAAAGCCTTCCTGAATGCCGAATATGAGTACTTAATTGTTACAAGCGGAGCATTTCGGCGCGGTTATAGCTCACTTCCAGTAGGTGCTGGATTCGTGCAACCTTTAGGCGGACCGGCTAAGTTCAATGCCATCGCCATGTACAATGTGCTTCATGATAATGTAGGCAACTCACCATATCCGAGCCCATGGATATTAAGAGCTGGCATTTCCTTCGGATTTTAAAATGGAGGCCTCTGGTTTCAAAACCCCGCAGGTCTTAACAAGAAATTAAAACGAACAATCTAGCTGATCTCTTTGGGCTTTGTATCCATCGATAGCTTCTTGTGCTACTGAGAAGCCTTCATCATCGCTACATTCTTCAACGAATGGTTCGGAAGCTTCAATGTAATTATCAATTGCGGTAAGATATGCCATACAATTTTCTGTACTTCGATCGGCTAAAAATGCTGTTGCTGCTGTTGCTATTTCTTTTGCTTCGTCGGCTAGACTAATTGTGAATTTTGCGCAATCAATGCCTGGTTCATCATCTCCACAACCTGATATACATAGACATATCAATATGAAAAAAAGAGGATGGCGTTTAAACAGACTTCTCATAGCAATAGATTAGATGTCCTTCAATATAAACAATTTTCCTTGCCCATCCAGATTACATTGTTATCCCGTACCTCTCACCTAATCCCTTCAAATCTTCTACAACAGGGTCAAGCAAAGGTATTCCGTCTTTTCGTCTAATGGACTCCATTTCTCTTTCGGGATCTCCTGGGATCAGTACGCGATCCTGACCGGGAATAGTCTCGGCACTTCTGAATCGCTGTATCCAATTGTCCATATGTTGCTTGAATTCTTTTGCTGGCCTAAAGGCGTCTACCCTCATCGCTCCGAAAAAGTGTCCTAGCCCTTCTCCAACAGGTTCTGGGTGGGGATCAAGGAATGCTACAAATGGTGGAGCCCAAGGGCCGTAATTAGCACCAGAGAGCACCGCGGAAAATATATCTACAATGCTGCCAAGGATATATCCTTTATGCGAACCATGATCCCGATCACCACCAAGAGGCAGTAAGGCACCTCCATCCTTGACACCATTGGCATTAGTGGTAGGTGTTCCTTCTGAATCCTGTACCCACCCAAGCGGTGCATCTTGTTTTTTACGCTGCAATATCTCCAACTTGCCATTGGCCGCAGTAGTTGTTGCCATATCCGCAACGAATGGCGGTTCTTTGTCCGTAGGAATTGACACTGAGATAGGGTTGGTTCCCAGCATTCTTTCTTTTGAAAAAGTGGGAGCTACTAATGGACTGGCATTGGTCATGGATATCCCAATACAATCTTCGTCCAGCGCCATCATGGTATGATGCCCGGCAATGCCAAAGTGATTAGAGTTTTTCACAGCTACCCACCCGGTACCCACCTCTTTGGCTTTTCGAATGGCTATTCTCATTGCTTCTGGACCAGCGACAAGACCAAGCGCCCTGTCACCATCTAGTACCGCTGTACTTGGTGTTTCGTGGACGATACTCAAGTTTGGTTTAGGATTAACCCGGTCTTTCTCGTATAGTCTGATGTATCCAACCAATCGTGCGACACCATGAGAATCGACTCCCCTTAGGTCAGCACTCAATAACACATCGGCAGCTTCTGTAGCCTCCTGTTCCGGAGAACCAATGGCCATCAATATACGCTTTGTAAATCTATGAAGTCGTTCATATGAAAATGTCATAAAATAGGTTAGTTAAGAGATGTTATACATCGATCTTGTCCAAGTCACTTATAGTTTTCAACAGCACCCCTTCTTTGAGCGCATAACTCGAAACCCTAATACTTTTAATACCTAGTGATTCAATTATGTATCGTATGAGCACTACGGCAACAACGATCATTTCAACACGTAGTTCGATCATGCCAGGGATCGCCAATCTTTCAGTTTTGGTTTTTACTATTATTTCATCAGCAATGGCCTCAAAAGCTTCGAGTGTTAAAGGAAGCTCAGTCGCATCTTCACTTACATTGATTTTATCTTTTAGCTGATAGATATCGCTAAGGGTGTCAAATGTACCTGAGGATCCTATCAGAACGGCAGGTTGATGTTGGCTGCAGGCTTCAAACAATTCCTGAAG
Source organism: Cyclobacteriaceae bacterium (assembly GCA_049115695.1). Lineage (GTDB taxonomy): Bacteria > Bacteroidota > Bacteroidia > Cytophagales > Cyclobacteriaceae > JAGDZR01. The sequence goes on from JAGDZR010000013.1 coordinate 164,490, forward strand.
CTGTTCGAATAAATATTTCTCCAGGGCAGTTATGTTTTCCGGGACAATCGGATCAGATTCATGGAATTTTTCCACCATACGTTGACCGCCGACTTCAAAGCTCTGTTTCCAGAATATTTCATGATCATTGGCAATGATGAACTCAATACTACCGCCACCTATGTCCATGATCAGGTGCTTCTCAGTGCCCAGTGAAAGGGCCTTTGTCACGCCGAAATAAATATATTCAGCTTCTTGTAAACCCGAGATGATCCTGGTTTGAATGCCCGTTTCTTTTTCTATCAACTCAACTAACTCCGTTCCGTTCTTAGCATTACGAATGGCACTTGTTGCTGTAGCAAAAACATGGTCAATTCCTTGACCATTAATTTCAGATTTGAATTGCTTTAATGTCGAAATAGCACGCACCACGGCTTCATCTGTGATGTACCCTTGATTGATCCCTTTTTTACCAATTTGAACTGCTACTTTCTCACGGTACAGCACCTTGAAGTCACCATCACCTACTGTTACTATCAGTAAGTGAAACGTGTTGGTTCCCATGTCTATAACGGCAATTTTCATATCAACTGGCCTCTTTTTGAGAATTCGCGGCAAGATAAGTGATTAGCCCTCAACTACCTAATGGAAAAATCAGGATTGAGGCTGATTAAGGCGAATTAAGCTCATTCGCAAGCCACATCGTATCACTTCTTTAGATAGTATATTTGAGTAAATCGTCCAAATTATGAAGAGTGAAAAACCCAGAACGGCTTCAAGTATTAAAACCAAATCTGAAAAAAATCAAGAACTTGAACTGAAGAATGAACAAGCACTTTTAGGTGGAGGTGAGGCGAGAATTGCGAGACAGCATGAGCAGGGTAAGTTGACAGCTCGTGAAAGAATTGATCTGTTGATTGACCCAGGGACTTTTCAGGAATTGGGCAAATTGGTGACACATCGATCAACTGATTTTGGTCTTGATAATGAAAAATATCTTGGTGATGGAGTGGTTACTGGATATGGGAAAGTGGATGGCCGCCTGGTTTATGTGTTCAGTCAGGATTTCACCGTTTTTGGTGGCTCTTTATCTGAAACACACGCTGAGAAGATTGTAAAGATCATGGACATGGCACTCAAAAACGGATATCCCGTCATTGGTCTTAATGATTCCGGCGGTGCTCGAATTCAAGAAGGCGTTGTTTCATTGGGTGGATATGCTGATATCTTTTATCGCAATACACTAGCATCTGGTGTTGTACCGCAGATAAGTGCCATCATGGGGCCTTGTGCCGGTGGGGCAGTATATTCGCCTGCTTTGACTGACTTCACGCTCATGGTCGAGAACTCTAGCTATATGTTTGTGACCGGTCCAAATGTCGTGAAAACGGTTACGCAGGAAGACGTAACTGCTGAGGAGTTGGGAGGTGCCAAAACTCATGCCACCAAAAGTGGTGTTACTCATGTAACCAGTGTTAATGAGGCTGTCTGTATTCAGGATATTAAAAAAATACTAAGCTATTTGCCTTCTAATTGCGAGGAAGAAACTCCCATGGTTTCATATGAAGCTAGCAATGAGACACGGGAGATGCTTGATGAAGTTATTCCCGATAACCCAAATCAACCCTACGATATGCATGATGTAATCAAGGGAATAATAGATGCAGAGAGTTTTTTTGAAATACAAAAGGACTATGCACAGAGCATCATTGTTGGATTTGCAAGAATTGCCGGAAGGAGTGTAGGAATTGTTGCCAATCAACCGATGAGTTTGGCTGGGGTGCTTGGGATCCGATCGTCAAGAAAAGCAGGTCGATTTGTGCGTACGTGTGATGCTTTCAATGTGCCATTGCTGGTATTGGTAGATGTGCCTGGCTTCTTACCTGGTACTGATCAGGAATGGAATGGTATCATAGTGCAAGGGGCAAAGTTGCTTTACGCGTTTTGTGAAGCAACAGTTCCTAAAATCACTGTGATCACTCGTAAGGCATATGGTGGAGCATATGATGTAATGAACTCAAAACATATTGGAGCAGATTTTAATTTTGCATGGCCCACAGCTGAAATCGCAGTGATGGGAGCTCAGGGGGCTTCAGAGATCATATTCAAAAAGGAAATTTCACAAGCTGATGACTCCAATGCCAAACATCAGGAAAAGATAGATGAATACACGGATAAATTCGCTAACCCCTATCATGCAGCTGCAAGAGGGTTTGTAGATGAAGTAATCCTTCCTCGTGATACCAGAAGTAGATTGATCAGTGCATTTGAAGCTACAGAAAATAAGGTGGACAGGTTGCCCAAGAAAAAACATGGCAACATACCTTTGTAGTCAATGAGTAAAATTGCCATTGTAACAGCTGCTAGTAGAGGAATGGGGGCAGCCATTGCCAGACGTCTTGCCAAAGAAGGCTACAAATTGGTGTTGATGTCACGATCTGATGATTTATATGATCTTGCTGATGATTTAAATGCACGTCCATTTAAAGGCAGTCTTGACTCCTCAAAGGACATAACAAATTTGATCAATCTGACTTATGAAAAGTATGGTCGGATAGATGTCATGGTCAACAACACTGGGCACGCTGCGAAGGGTGATCTATTGGCGTTGAAGGACAAAGATTGGGTGGCTGGCTTTGAGCTATTGCTGCTAAATGTGATCAGAACATCACGGTTGATTGCTCCAATTATGGAGAAACAGGAATCAGGAGCCATCGTCAATATTTCCACTTTTGGAGCGAAGGAACCCTCTCTCAAATTTCCGATCTCATCGGTGATGAGAGCTGGTTTAAGTAGTTATACCAAATTATTTACTCAGGAGATGGCATCCTGCAATGTGCGAATGAATAACATATTGCCCGGATTTATCAATAGTTATCCTGCGGACGAACAAACAATCAATGAAATCCCGATGCTTAGGCAGGGAACACCTCAGGAGGTAGCTGATTTGACTGCATATTTAGTATCTGACCAGTCCACTTATATCACCGGACAAGATATACTGATCGATGGAGGTTTGGTAAGATCTTACTGACAATACGTTTAGCATTCATTAATTCCGATCGTGCAGGTCTTATGTTTTGTATTTCTTGATTATCTGACACCTTATTAAAGGTGATTTTTACTTTAAATGAAATGATATAAAACTGTCCCCAACATTGGATTACTTTTGAGTAAATAATTTTGATCTATGGACAAGCAGAGTACTGATTTTCTTTATACTTATTTAAATAATCCATCTCCTACTGGTTTTGAGCAAAGCGGCCAACGCATATGGCTGGACTATATCACACCGTATATCGATGAGTACATATCGGATACATATGGCACTGTGGTTGGTGTGGTTAATCCTGAAGCTGAGTATAAAGTAGTAATTGAAGCGCATGCTGATGAGATTTCATGGTTTGTTAATTATGTAGATGAAAAAGGATACATCTATGTAATCAGAAATGGGGGCTCGGATCACCAAATTGCACCTTCAAAGCGTGTTAATATCCATACGAAAAAAGGAATAGTCAAAGGAATATTTGGCTGGCCTGCTATCCATGTAAGAAAGGATAAGGAAGAGGCCCCATCCTTGAAGAATATATTTATTGATGTAGGGGCAGGGTCACAGGAAGAAGTTGAGAAGATGGGCATTCATGCTGGTACCGTCATTACATTCGAAGATGAGCTCATGGAGCTTGGAGATAAGTACTTTGTGGGTCGCGCATTAGACAACCGAATAGGTGGTTATATGATTGCGGAAGTACTCAGAAAGTTGAAGGAGCAGCAAGTAAAACTTCCTTTTGGGCTGTATGTTGTCAATGCTGTTCAGGAGGAAATAGGACTAAGAGGTGCGGAGATGATTTCTCGTAGGATAAATCCGGATGTAGCCATTATCACAGATGTGACGCATGATACAGACGCACCTATGTACGACAAAAAACACAGTGGAGATGTGAGTGTAGACAAAGGACCAACTCTGTCTTATGCTCCGGCGGTACAAAACAACCTTAGAGATCTGATTGTTCAGGTAGCACAGGATAATGAGATTCCATTTCAAAGAATGGCTTCTTCACGAGCTACTGGGACAGATACGGATGCATTTGCATATTCATCAGATGGCGTGGCATCAGCTTTAATCTCCTTGCCATTGAAATACATGCATACTACCGTGGAGATGGTGGCAAAGGAGGATGTCGACAATGTGATAAGCCTAATATTCAAAACGTTGAAGAAACTTGAGGCAGGACAGGATTTTAGGTATATCAAATAGTTGACAGTGGTGCCAACGGTTGAGGTTCGTTAACAAGCGATAATGTAAAGGAAACGGTTGTACCACTGGATTCCTCACTTTTGATTGTCATCCTGCCACTCATCAATTCGAGAAAGTATTTGATCAGCTGTAAACCCATGCCAGTGCTTTGCTCATTGGATGTGCCTGTTCTTGATACGGCTCCTGGTGATAGCAATTCTGTTAATTCCGTGCTATCAATACCTATGCCATGATCACGAACATCAATCGTCAGCTCATTGCCCTCGTGGTGTGCGTTGATTTCGATGGGTTGACTTCCACTATGACTAAATTTGATGGCATTGCTCAAGAGGTTTCTCAATATCATATCGATGATATTCGCATCACCCAGAACGATGTAGTCATGCCGGATCAAATTGACAATTGTTAATTCTTTGTGTTTTGCTATGTTAACATATAGCGCTATGTTTCGATCTATATTTCGATTGATGTTAACATTTGATTGATCAATTTTTAGACCATATTTCTCTCGATTTACCCAGTAGGTCGTATTATCCATCAAGAGCATGGTAGATTTCAAACTATCGGAAACCATTGACATGATAATACCTCTCTGCTCTTCATCCGTGGAAGAAAGCTCGGCCTGCTCAACCAACATTTGCAGGTTATTTAGCGGGGTACGCATATCATGTGACAATACAGAAATTAGCCTTCCTCTTGACTCATTCATTTGATTCATTTTTTCCTGCTGCCTAAGATGATTCAATTTGAACATGTAGGTAGTGAATCCCATCAAAGCAATAGCAAGAATAAGGTTGGGAAAGAATATATATGTACCAATTCCCTCAAGGGTTAAATATCCGGCACTGATCAGCATAAATTTTGAAAAAACGAAACCCGCACCGCTGATTAGAACAGATAGCCAAATGCCCCAGGACTTATTTCTAAAGAAGTATAACCCCAGCGCCATACCCACAAACAAGTAATAGTTAGCTCCGATTGTACCAAATAGAAAAGTATAAGCGAGCATATCCAATGGAAGAATAAATGCCACTATCCAGACTGCTAGCATATGCCTGCGCATTTTATTCGCAATAATCGCCGAGATACAGAAGAGAAATGTAATCAGATTGACGAGTAGATAATCTGGCTCACCTACCATGATGATGGAGGTGATAACACAAGCCATCGCGCCAAGTAAGCCGACAGAATTGAGCAGAATGATGTCATTTTGAAGGTCTTCTTCAGCTCCTTCTACACCACTGTAAATAAATGACTTGAAGCGTTTTTTCAATACTCCGGATTTATCAAAAAAATGAATCCACAAGGTAATGATTAATTGAGCTGGTAACCTTTCAAATCAACTGAATGGGAATTTATGAATTTCAACCCATAGAGATGGTGGAGTGAACAGGAATTAAAGTTTGTGAATTGACTTGGTAGGGTCGCGAATACGGTTTTACCTCGGTATTTCTACTTTGAGTTTCTTAACCTTACCTACGCCAACCTTGATGATATCGACAATGTAGACCCAATCGTACTCTGACTCTGTTAAATCAGCATGCTCATCCACGCCCAATAAGGCATTGACAACTTTAGGGGTGGTGTTAGAGTGGCCAGATACAAACACCGTTTGCCCATTGTGATTTTTGAGCCAGGTGGCTACCAATTCATCATAATCTCGAGGTTCATAGAAGGCCATATCCACACCGGTTGCATTGGATAATGGTTTTGCCGTATTGATAGTTCTGATATAGTTGGTGCTATAGATGGCATCTATTTTTACTTCCTCGAACATTGATGCCAGCAGATTGGCGCGTTCTGAGCCCTTGGTGGTTAGTGGCGGATTTTTGTCATCGCTTTTTACTTTTTCCGCATGTCGCACCAAGATAAAAGTCGTGATTTCACCGTCCTGTGCGAATATCCCGAATGTTCTAATTGAGAAAAAAAGAATAAATACAATCTGTGAGATCAATGTTGGCATCAAAATTGTTTTTTTGCTGGCATAATTTAATCAATTACTTATGATAAAATACACGTACAAAACATCTATCTCACTATTAGTTATGCTCACTCTAATCCTGGGAATGAGTGCTTGCTCAGTTTCCAATTATTCCATGCGCAATCCAAATTACCGCATCGACTTTCAGGCAGAAGATTTTGAGTTTTCGGATCAGGTAACAGCTGAAGCACAGTCTGTAAGGGTATTGGGAGTGGATTGGAAACGAGTCTTTAAGTGGAATGAGGGATCTACTCAATCCGATCGCTTTCCCGACCAATCAGGATATATTGGCAACATCGGAACGCAAAATGTACTCTCCGGAGGTTTTGACGGAGGACTGACACAAATATTACTGGGCTCGGCAAGTATTCCGGTCATCGGAGCAACTAAAAAAGGAAGGGTCAATTCCTATGCGATGTACAAACTTATGAAAGAGAATCCGGGATACGATATTGTCATTTACCCGCAATTTGAACAAAAGAACTTCTTTGTGCCCTTGCTCTACTCAAAACGAAAGGTGACTGTTACTGCTAGATTGGGAAGAATAAATCCCTAGTTACAATAAACCTTGAGTTGGTTCCAGGTGGTTGAGGATGATCTTGATTTCATCACTTTTGTGAAACTCATCCACCTTTTCAAATGCCACAATCAAGTTGCGGAGATATCGAATCAAAATTTCAAGATTGTTGCAAGGCTGATAGTAAATATCCAGAGGTTGAATCTGGAGGTGCTCGATGTACCTATCAATGTCTTCCTTGCTAAAGATCAGTCCTTTGTTGAATACGTTGATATAAAACTGAGTCTCCTCGGTTTTATAAGTCAGTATGAATAGGTTTGGAAGATTGACTCCATGAATCGGGAGTTCGAGTTTTTGAGCGATCAGTAGGTAAATCGAACATAAAGAAATCGGATTCCCCTTTTTTGATTCCAAAACGCTATTAATCATGGAATTGGCCGGTGAATGAAAATTTTTGGTATTTGATCTGAATTTCATCTGATCAAAAATCACCGAATTCATGATACGCACCTGATCAAATGGTTGGAGCTTTTCTTTAAAGTTTCGCCATACTTCCTGATAGATTTGCTCAATCTCTTGCTTCAATTCAGTTAATTCAAGATCTGGATATTGATATGTGGCAATGATCCAAATTCCCATTAGCAGGTCATCTTGCTGATTGTCTTTCCAGTCTATGATTCTTTCTTGCACCAACTCAAATTGGAGAAAATGAATGATGTCCTCAATTTTTTCCTGAATAACAGGATTGAAGGTGTTTTCCCATTCGTCTTCCAATAATGGGATTATGGCAGTGCCAAACGATCTGATTTGATTTTCCACATGTGAGGACACCTCATGATCTTCATCCTCCAGTAGTGTTACAAGCGCATGTAACTCCTTATTATTCATTCTGTCAAGTTTGTATTACCCCTACATTCATTCTTTCTTCAATGGGTGCGTTATTGGCTGCTGCAATTCCTTCGCTGATCCATTTCCGAGTATCTTTCGGATCAATCACCTCATCCACCCAAAGTCGTGAGGCGGCATAGTAGGGGCTTAACTTGCTGTCATAACTATGCTTGATGTCATGTAATAATTTGGCTTTTGCATCATCAGTTAATTCCTCGTTCATTCCTGCCATTTTGATTTGCAAAAGTGTATTTGCTGCAGAATTACCAGCCATTACCGCAATTTGAGCTGTTGGCCAGGCAATCATGAACCGTGGATCGTAAGCCCTGCCACACATGGCATAGTTGCCTGCACCATATGAGCTCCCCATCACCACACTGAACTTTGGGACAACAGAGTTGGCTACCGCATTCACCATTTTCGCACCATCTTTAATAATGCCTCCATGTTCAGCACGGCTCCCAACCATGAATCCACTAACATCATGAAGGAAGACAAGGGGGATTTTTTGTTGATTGCAATTCATGATAAATCGAGCTGCCTTATCTGCAGAATCCGAATAAATAACACCTCCCATTTGCATTTCATCGGGTACTTCATACCCTCTTTTGGCTTTTACAATGGTGCGCTGATTGGCCACAATTCCAATACTCCAGCCACCAATTCGTCCAAATCCACAAACCAATGTTCGCCCGTATTCAGCTTTATATTCATCAAATTCTGAATCATCTACCATGCAGTCGATGACTTCTCTTACATCGTAGGGTTTGGTTCGCTGAGTTGGAAAGATTTCCGGTAGATCATTTCGCTTTGGAGGTTGTGGTTCGACTCGATTAAAACCAGCTGATTTCCCTTCACCAATCCGGTCAAAAACTTTTCGGATCGCATCCAGGCATGCTTCATCAGAAGCATATTTATTATCAGTGACACCCGAAATTTCACAATGAGTAGTCGCCCCTCCAAGTGTTTCATTGTCCACGGCCTCACCTATAGCAGATTTTACCAGATAACTTCCCGCAAGGAAAATAGAGCCTGTTTTGTCCACAATCATAGCTTCATCACACATGATTGGAAGATAGGCGCCTCCTGCAACGCAACTGCCCATTACAGCGGCGATTTGAATGATACCCAAGGAAGACATTCGCGCATTGTTTCTAAACTGTCGCCCGAAGTGTTCCTTATCTGGAAATATTTCATCCTGCATGGGAAGATAAACTCCGGCACTGTCTACCAGGTATACAATGGGGAGCTGATTCTCCATCGCAATCTCCTGGGCACGCAAGTTCTTTTTGGCAGTGATTGGGAACCAGGCGCCCGCTTTGACAGTAGCATCATTTGCTACGACGACACATTGGCGGCCTCTGATTCTACCGATTTTGACAACTACTCCACCTGATGGACATCCGCCTTGTGCTTGATACATGCCTTCTCCAACATGCGATCCTATTTCTAATTGTTCAGCATCTTTATCGAGTAAATAGTCAATTCGCTCACGAGCTGTGAGTTTTCCTTTGGCATGTAACTTGTCGATTTTGGATTGACCGCCACCAAGAGATAGCTTGGATAGCCGATCATTCAGATCAGCCAAAAGGCCAGCATGTGTTTGAGCATTCGTGTCCAACGCAATAATGAAATTTGGGGTGAAAAGGTAATTTACTGATTTGAAGGATCAGTTCCTTTCAATTTCTCGTGCTTTCTGCCCAATGGTTTCAAAAAATCTCGTGGGTACTGATTGAAATGGATCATTGTTTTATCCAAATCGATGAGCAGCTGATTGAGATTGTTGTAAAGCGAATCATTGGTCATTAGCTTTCCGACTGTGCCTTGCCCATTGTCCAAGTCTGCCAAAAGATCGTCAATCTTGTAAAGCAGATTGTTTACTGTATTTAATGTTCCATTGACATCAACTTGATTAAGGGAGTCAAGCAGCGTATTTGCACTGCTTAGGATTGGATCGAGCTGGGAAATACGGTTGTTCAGATTGTCAATGGTATTCTTAACCAGAATAAGCGTTTCGGTCATTTCCCCTTTGTTGGCACGAATGATGTCGTTGACTTCACGAGTGGTAACTTCCAATTCACCTAAAGTATTGTTAATTTTTTCTCCGCTCCCTTTCAATCCGAGCAGGATCTCATTGATTCTGCTTACGGTTACATTGAGGCTGGATGTAATAGGTTCAACACTATCTAGATATTCCTCAATGCCTCTATCGACATAGGCGATTAATGTATCTCTAGGCTCGAGTATACGAGTGATAGCGCCAACGTTCAATACCACTGACTTGCCTCCCAAAAGGTCAGTTGTTAGCTCTGCTATGGTCGAATCTCCAAGTTTTACTTCCTCATCGATCGTTAGCTCAACAAGGACCTTGTTTTTTTCTTCTTGCAACAATTCAATATCGCTGACTTTTCCAACAGAAAATCCGTTGATCATCACGGGGTTTGATCTAGCCAAACCACCAACATTATTGTATACAACGTAATACTTGATCTGAGAAGTAAAGAAATCAATCCCTCTCAAATAGTTAAAACCATAATACAGTACTGCCCCAGCAACAATAGCAATGAGGCCAATTTTAAACTCCTTTGACACTCGCAGTGATTTTTTTAATAATTCGCTTCGATTTCCTCTTTGTAGTCACGGAAAGCTCGGTAGATGCCAGAGGCGATATATACCTGGTTCAACTTGTCATTGAGCTCTCGTTCCTCCTTCTCATTGCTAAGATAACCCACTTCGACTAAAACACTAGGCATGGCTGTACTCCACATCAGGTAAAGACTGGATTGCTTCACACCCCGGCTTCTCCTGCCCACTCTACTCTTCATTTCATCTTCTACTTTACTAGCAAGAAGAAGACTCCTTTCCTGGTAGGCATTCTGAGTCATAGAGAAGAGTATATATGATTCCGGAGACTGTGGATCAAAGTCGTAGTTTTTCTCATAATTATCTTCGAGTAGGATTACAGAATTTTCGCGCTTGGCCACCTCAAAGTTTCTGCCTGCATTCTGTACGCCCATTACGTAGGTTTCTGTACCATATACACTAGGATTGGCAATCCAGTTTGCATGAACTGAAATAAAAAGATCAGCACCTAACTCATTGGCCATGATGGCGCGATCATTAAGTTGTGGAAAGCTATCTGTTTTTCGAGTAAGGATTACGTCAACGTCAGGAATGTTCTCGTTGATAATACGTTTTAGCTCTAGGGAGATATTGAGCGCAATATTTTTTTCTTGAGTATACGCACCATGCGTCCCTGGATCTTTACCTCCATGACCTGGATCGATTACAATCCGGTTGATTTTATACTCCCTGACTCCAACCGAGTGAAAAGAGCCGAGCATCAGGGCAAAACAAATTCCTATTGGAATAGCAATATTTCTCACAGCGTTTCGGTTGTTGTATATACCAAAAGCGATACTTTTACGCAAAAATTGTAAAAATTTCTTAGAATTAAAACCTGTCAGGGGATTGAGGAGAGTAATATTAGTGTGTGTAGGGGCGATTTTAAGTTTTTTTGCGACCGCTCAAAACGACTCTACCCAACTATTGAGTGTAGCTAGCGATAGCTCTGTGCGTAATGATTCGTTGATCCGGAGTGGTAGTGATAGTCTCAAATTTATTGTTGGAGATTCGGCAATAACTCCTATTTCTGATTCACTTAAAGCCAGTCGTCCTTCCTGGGCAGGTCAGCCCCGGGGAGATATCGAAACAACCATCAATTACAAGTCGAAAGATTCAATATACTTTGACCTACGAGGACAAACCCTTCGCATGTATGGTGAATCACACATTGATTATGGAGACATTGAGCTGGATGCTGAACGGACCAATGTCAGCATGCATAACCGAACCATTACCTCAACATTTACTGAAGACTCGTCAGGACGAAAGATTGGTAAACCAGTCTTTACGGACAAAGGTGATGTGTACGAAACGGATCACATGATCTACAATTTCAACACGAAACGTGCTCAAATCAAAGGTGTCATTACTGAGCAGGAAGGAGCCTTCATGCATGGTACAGATGTTAAGAAGAATGAGAAGAATGAAATGTTTATTAGGGGTGCGAGATATACAACATGTAATCTTGGGGATCCACATTTTTATATTGAATCAAACAAAATCAAGGTTATCCCAAAAGATAAAATTGTTGCGGGTCCTTTCAATTTAAAATTCCGTAATGTCACCACTCCGCTTGCGCTACCTTTCGGCATGTTTCCACAACCCAAAAAGAAGGTGTCAGGTATTGTTTTCCCTACTTATGGTGAGGAAAAAGTGCGAGGATTCTTTCTCAGAGAAGGGGGATACTACTGGGCAATCAGTGACTATATGGACCTGCGTGCGACTGGAGACATTTATTCGCGGGGAGGGTATGGAATTACAACCAATACAAATTATAAAAAGCGTTACAAATACTCTGGAGCTCTTAACTTTTCCTACAATCGGACACTTTCAGATGATGTAGAAAACCCAAGAGACAGTAAGGATTTCTGGGTGCGCTTCAATCATCGACCTGAGACAAGGGGAAATAGCAGCTTTAGCGCTTCCGTTTCGGCAGGAACCAGCTCATTCAACAGTAATAAAAATATTGCGCAACAGGATTTTAACCGTAGTATCAATTCACAGTTCACTTCGAATGTGAGCTATTCACAACGATTTCAGAGATTGCCACTCAATCTGAGCATGAATGGTCGGCACTCCCAAAATATCCAAACCGGTCGTGTGAGTATGAGTCTTCCCGATGTTACACTCAATATGAACAGGTTTTACCCAATGAAAAGTTTTATCAGCAACTCGAGTTCGCCGCTAGCGAAACTAGGGGCCAGTTATCGGTTTAATGCCAAAAATGAGTTGACCAATGCGCCCATTAACCTTGGAAGAATTCGAAATGTATGGAACGCCCCAGAAACGCTCAATGATTCTCTTGGATTTACATTGGAAAATATGCCCGAGATTATCAGACGATCGAAAATAGGTGGGCAGCACACGATTCCGATCAACACATCCATACCTCTCAAGAATTTCTCAATCAACCCATCATTCAATTACAAGGAATATTGGTATCACCGCAAACTGGAGTATGAATACCTTCCTGAAGAGGAGGCTGTTCGAATTGATACGGTAAATGGATTTTCTCGAGCAGGCTCTTGGACATCCGGAGCTTCACTCAATACCATTATTTATGGAACTTATTTTTCAAAGAAGGAGGATCCTTATGTACAGGCGATTCGGCATGTCATGACACCAGCATTGTCCTTTACATACAATCCTGACTTTAGCACTCCTGGTCGTGGAACTTACTCATATGTTCAAACAGGACCTGAAGGAGATTCGGTTAAGGTCTCAAAATTTGAGGGGTTTGCATATGGATCTCCGACCGGTTCAGAAAGTAAATCCATTGGAATCAGTCTTCAAAACAGTCTTGAGTTTAAAGTGCGTGACAAAGAGGATACTACGGGGATAGGTTTCAAAAAGGTGAAATTATTTGAAAACTTAGCCCTGAGCAGTGGTTACAATTTGGCATTGGACTCTTTCCAACTCAGTGATATTCGATTCTCAACTAGAACAAGTTTTTTTGATGGGGCAGTTAGCGCAAATTTATCTGGAGCGCTGGATCCATATACCTATGTGCTCGAATCAGAATCTATTTCTCCTACTGGTAACAGGACAGTCTTGCAAACCAGGCAAAACAAGTTCGCATGGGAAACTGGAAACGGACTTGGTCAATTAAAATCCATCAATGTTGCCTTAAGCATGAGACTCAAGCCTCGGAAGGGTAAAGATGGCAAGCCAGAAAATCAGCCAGAGGACGAGAGATTGGAAAGAGATCAGTTCGGTAATGTCAATGATCCAAATGACCCAAACAACCCGTTCAACGAGTTAACACTGGATGAGGAAGAAGAATTGCGTCACATTCAGCAAAATCCTGATGAGTATGTTGACTTCAATATTCCGTGGGATTTAAGGGCTTCATACTCTGTGAATTTGACGAGGAGGGGTTTTGAGGATCCAACCATTCGGCAGACGCTTACCTTCAGTGGCAATATTACGATTACGCCTAAAACGAAAATTGGATTTAATTCAGGGTTTGATATTCAAAAGCAGACTTTTACACAAACCCGACTTACGATCAATCGAGATTTGCACTGTTGGCAAATGAATTTCTCATGGGTGCCATTTGGGCGATATCAGTCTTTTTCCATTGTCCTGAGACCTAAGTCGTCGATGCTACAAGATCTCAAACTACAAAAGCGCAAGAACTTCCTGGATTTCTTTTAGGCAGATTGAAGCTGAGCTTTTTGAGCGAACTCTTTGCGTGTGAAAAATAAGGCCACAGCTGGTGTCAGGATGTAATAGGCTATTACGAAAACAACTGCGTCAGGCCAAACTTCCTTAAGAAAAAACCAATCGCCGGTCTGCACGATCAATCCAATACCTATGATTGACTTGAAGCTTTCAGCGATCCAGGCCTGATGCTTTCGATCCATTAGCATCGAATAGCTAAAAATACTCAGGTAAAGAAATGCCCCATAGATTAGTGATCCCTGAAACCCAATTTTCGACAGGTGGTTGAAGAGATACATCATGGAAGCGAAAGTAAATGTAAGCTGGATCCATGACCAGGTCTTGAGACCTGTGGAGGCCGGGGGATTGTATTTTTGATAGGCATGGACATCCTCGATAACCTCAACGGGATACTTTTCTTTGGTATCAGAAGGCCTCCAGCCAGTAGGCATAAACCAGATTCTCAATTTGTCCAGCCAAGAATGTGTACGCCATGCATCTTGGATGAGCAGCCATAGGTGCTGAAAATTGATGATGATCGGATTCCAGGTCTTTGGGGCTCTTTTGATACCATAAACGCATGGCTCCTCTTCCAATTCTTCCTGGAATGTGCCGAATAGTTTGTCCCAAATGATAAAAATCTGTGAAAGGTTTTTGTCCAGGTAAACCTCATTGATCGCATGATGCACCCGATGATGTGACGGTGTTACGATGATTTTTTCCAAAATCCCCATCCGACCAATCAAACGGGTATGGTACCAATATTGAGCGAACAAATGCAATGGGGCAATAACCGCAATGATTTCACCAGGCACTCCGAGTAACGCTGTTGGAACCATGAAGATGAACGAAATTGAGAAAAAATTTGATATGCTCTGACGCAGCGCACATCCAAGATTGAATTCCTCGCTACTATGATGAATGATATGATGATTCCAGAAATAGTTGACTTTATGAGAGATTCTATGCACCCAATAGCCCGAGAAATCAAGCCCAACAAACGCGATTACGTATACAAGCCATGATGATTCTATTTCGATCAATGCGATACGATCCACCATCCACTGGTATGAAATAATGATAAATGTTAATCCCAGAACATCCTTGATAACATTGGTAAGTCCTGAGGACAAACTGGAGAGTGTGTCCATGCTTCGAATAACATCCGAATGTCTCATCCTCGCTGCAATGATCTCAAGTAGGATAAGTCCTACAAAAAAGGGGATCGCATAGTTGAGGGCAATAACGTATGCTTCCATTTGGGTTAAATGTTTGTTACGTCAAAAATATACAAAATAGTATGCACGCAGAGTAAGTAGTGATAGTAAGATTTGCCATGGAATTCAATTTGAACTAGATTGATCTAATTATGAAACGAATCATCGCTACACTCTATTTATTTGTTCTGATATTGGCTACTGCATCCTTACAGGCTCAGACTTCTACAGAAATATATGTTTTTGATATGCTCAAGACGGAGGAAGGCTATACCGTTTTCAATCCAGTCAATATTTCTAACAATCCTGGATATGACAATCAGCCAAGTTTTATCACAGAGCGGCATTTGGCCTACAGTAGAACTAGAAATGGGCAAACTGACATTGCGATTTACGACATTGAGGATGCTTCAACTAAGTATTTGACTGAAACTGAAGGGAGCGAATATTCGCCGACTTTGACTCCAACGGGCAACTCACTCACTTCGATTTTGCTCGAGAAAGATGGAACTCAATTGCTGTACGAGTATGACCTGGGAAATGGTGATGGCCAGGTAGCTATACCAGCATTAAAAATTGGTTATCACGCTTGGTTATCGAATCATTGGATGTACGCATTTGTGCTGGGAGATAGTTCCAATACTTTAGAGGAAATTGATGTTCAGTCAGGAAAGATTATCCGAACTATTTCTTCAAGCATTGGGCGGTCACTCCACCGAACTCCTGATGATCAATATGTATCGTATATTGAAATCGATGAACAAGGTCATAGGTTGTTCAAAATTAATCCCTCGAACAAATTGCCAGTCCTTGTTACGGCCATTCCATTTAAGAAGCAAGATATGATATGGTTACAGGATGGCACTGTCTTGATGGGTAATGACAGCAAACTGCATGCATGGTACAATAAAGAATGGGTCGAACTTATCGATTTGGCGTCATTTGAATTAACCGGAATCTCCAGGATGGCAGTAAACTCTTCAAATACCAAAATAGCCATTGTGGTAAATATGTAATATTTAGCAATAGCGATGTGTGAGCTGTTTATTTTTAAAATAATGCTCTTTTTGTTGTTAAGTATAGTTGGTTTTGTGTGATTTGTTGAAATTATTTAAAAAATGATTGATAACTCAGACCACTCTCTCCTCGACGTTCTTCCCAACCTATTTCATGAAGGTGGTCTGGATAAAGTAGTTTTCAATCAGGGATATTTCCTAAACAGGCAGTTTGCCAGGGTTGAGTACTTGTTTGTGCTGATAAAAGGTGAAGTTTCCTACTTTTTGGAAAATGAGGAATTTAATTTGGAGCCGGTTGGTAAAGCTTGTGCTCCTGGGATTCCGATAGGTTGGAGTGCTTTGAATATTCCCTTCAGACATTCGTCTACTGCTCAGGTAAGTTCAAGTAATGCTGAATTTTATTGCATAGCGATCAGCTCGATTCACAAGCTAATGGAGGATCAGGTCAATGGCAATCTGCTCATGAAGGCCATGTGTAGATCAGGGGCCAAATTCTTTCCTGAATTGGTGAAGAGTTTGTTTGGTGAACAAGAATCTAGTCCAATAAAAAAAGATCACAGTTTTAAGGTTACACATCCAAAAGCACTGAGAGTTGAAATTTTACGTCAATCACCGTTTTTTGAAATTTTTGATGATGAGGTAATAGAGCGAATTGCTAGTCTGGTAAAAGTTAGGACATATGAAGCAGGAGCGACGGTGTTGTCAAATACTTTGGATGAATCTACTTTTTTGATTTTAGAAGATGGATGGGTGGATTTTTATTTTGGTGACAAGCTTTTGCGCTCCATTTCAACATCTGGCTTTGTCATTAGCTGGGTTGGAATATTTGGTGTAAAATCACCAATAATTGGCAGAGCCAGACAAAAATCAAACATCTATAGCATTTCCCGACGTGGGCTTGACGCTTTATTCGAAGAGGTGAGTTTTTCTGTCGCTTTTCATAGACGATTACTTTGGTTGCTAAACGTTCAACTGGTATCCTTTCGAACCAGACACCTGGTCCTAAGAAATGATTCTGAAAAACTTATCATCAAAGGACTAATTGCTAGAAGTGCTGGCACCATTCCGTTGAACAGTAAGATTCATATGGTATCTAAGCTATTAAGTCATCCATTAAGTCAGCAGATTGCATTTGACATATTGCATGAACTTCATAGTAGTGGCAATGGCGAGGAGCAGCATCTGGCTTCATTGTGCCTGGACAATATGACTGAAATGGAAAAGGAAAGCCTGTTTTATCAGGGTCTGGTCGAAACATATCATTCGGTCTTCAAAGCGGAAAATACACCAGAGGAAAATCAGATAATATGTGCAAAATCATTCATCAGGGCTTGCAATCATGTTGATTATGAGATTGAGGGATGGGAAAACTTGCCAGCTGAAGGAGGGCATATTTTCATTTATAATCATCTCAAGAATCATCCTCACAACACCCTTCCCAACGATTTTCAGGTGACCCTGGATAGTCATTTCATCAGTAGTTTGATATTATATAAAAAATATGGACAACCTGGAAAAAGAGTTGTTCGGATTGGAAGAGGAATCGAATATGGCCATCAGAACTATTATGAAAGATTGGGCCATATCAATGTAATTACCCCTGAATCAGGTGTTGAGAATATGGGCAAGGATGAAAAAAAGTTAGCCAGGGAAGAATTTTACAACAGAGCAAAATCTTTATTGTCACAAGGTGATAATCTCATTATCAGTCCTGAAGGAACCTCTTTTGAAACGGAGAATTCTCCTGGAAAATTTAAAACCGGGGCATTTCGTTTGGCCATGGCGATGGGAAGTAAAGTAACAGTTGTCCCGGTTGTCATGGCCAACTTTGACAGAAGGGTAAGGAACAATGTTTTCCGAAGTAAAATATTGCCACCAATCAAAATAGAAGATCACATAAGACATGATCATTATGAGGAAGATCTCAAGCTATTTACAGCCAATGCCAGATTGATGATTAAAAATGAATTAGCGGAACTAGGAAAGTAGAATGGGAGAGTTTGAAAATGAATTGAAAAGACTTGAGAAGCGCATTGCGAAACATGAGAATCAAGAGGACCTGATCGCATTCTATGGAAGCTCCACAGTGCGGTTGTGGGTGAGAATGAACAGAGACCTTGAACCCTTCAATGTGATCAACCTGGGATTTGGGGGAAGTAGTTTTTTGGACCTTAACCATCAGTTTGGCCGACTTTTTTCTCAGGTAACACCTACAAAGGTTGTGCTCTATGGAGGTGACAATGATTTGAGCCAGGGTTTTGGGCCGAATGATATTTTGCGTGAATTCAGGGAGTTGACTAGTCGCTTTCGCGACAAATTCCCTGATATCCCGATTTTCTCCATTTCAATTAAACCAAGCCCAAGACGCGAAGACTTATTGGACCGTGTAACTGAAACCAATAACCTACTGAGAGCCTATTTAGGAGCATTGGGTAATACATATATCATTGACGTATACCATGCCATGTTGGATGGTCAAGGAAATACACGGCCTGAATTGTTTCTGAGCGATATGCTTCATCTCAATAGAGAAGGGTATAAAATATGGGCAAAGGAAGTTTCTAAATTGTTGTTTTAGGTAAGATTGTTTAATTTGACTGGTGCGAAATAGACCACCTGTCCGATGAAAAGAGTTTTTTACTTAATGTTTGCGGTATTTTTTTTATTTGGTTGCAACAAGTATTACAGCCATGTGATTGAGGCTGATTACTCGTATGATGGGAATTTTAACCGATACAAAACATACGATTTTGCCATTAATGCAAATTTTGATGGCACGGAGTTTCACAAGGAGCTAATCGAAAAGTACCTGGCTCAAAATCTCTCTTCCTGGGGATACAAGCGCAAAATAAAAAAACCGAATCTTGTTATTTTCTATTCTCTCTACACAGAGGATTTACGATTTCAGGGATACGATCAGCCCAGTTTTGAGAATTGGCTGAAATGGAATTTTCCAAATGGGATTGTTGCAGAAAGTGAGAGTGAAGATTCTGTTTTCAACGTTAGCGATTACCTAAAGGATAATAATAGTTCCTCTGCTCGGGGCAATGCCAATTACGCATCAAAGAAATATCAACTAAAAGAAGGTACGCTGTTGATATCCCTTTACGATAGACGTATGGACAAAACCATTTGGCAAGGATATGCATCTGGGGTAATTGGGAACGAGCAATTCGATAACGATCGCTTTATTCGTCATATCGTTATGCGGATTATGGACAAGTACCGCGTACTCGCCGTTGGCACGATTTAGCCTTCTTAAACCTTTCAGATCGATTCTTAAACCACCTGGATGAAAAGACCGTCATCAGTTTTTTCTACTGATGTCAGTTCAGCGTTACGTAAGCCCTTGACCGCTTTGTCCCATTTCTTGTTGCTCAACCCTGCCTTTTCTTTCAGGTCTCCAAGTTCCATTTTGCCAGCAGGCTTTAACAACTCAAAAACCAGTTTTTCATCATCATTCAATTCCACAACTGGGGCTTTTTTTTCAGGTCGCATTTGAGGAAAGAATAAAACATCCTGAATAGAATTAGAGTTGGTCATAATCATGGTAAGTCGATCAATTCCAAGCCCAACCCCAGCCGTAGGAGGCATGCCATACTCCAGGGCACGAAGAAAATCCTCATCCAAAGCCATGGCTTCTTCGTCACCTCGCTTAGCCAATTCAAGTTGATCTTCAAACCTCTCACGCTGGTCAACTGGATCATTTAATTCTGAATATGCGTTCATGATCTCTTTACCATTGCAGATCGCCTCAAATCGTTCAACCAGGCCTTCTTTTGAGCGGTGTTTTTTCGTAAGCGGTGACATTTCCTCAGGATAATCCGTTATGAAAGTAGGCTGGATGAGTTGACCCTCACATTTTTCACCAAATATTTCATCAATGAGTTTTCCTTTACCCATGGTGTCATCAACCTCCACATACAGTTTTTTAGCTGTTTCCCTCAACTGAGCTTCATTCATTTCTGAAATATCTATTCCCGTGAAATGTTGAATGGCTTCAAACATGGTGAAGCGCTTCCAGGGTCTTTTAAAATCAATGATATTGTCACCAACGGGTACTTTGGTATCACCATGTACATTGATGGCAATTTGCTCAACCAATTCTTCCATGAGATCCATCATCCAGAAGTAATCTTTATATGCCACGTACAATTCCACTTGTGTAAATTCCGGATTGTGGAAACGAGACATCCCTTCATTACGGAAGTCTTTTGCAAATTCATATACACCGTCAAATCCGCCGACAATCAATCTTTTGAGATAAAGCTCATTGGCAATTCTCAAATAAAGTGTCATGTCAAGCGTGTTGTGATGCGTCTTGAATGGCCTGGCAGCAGCACCGCCGTGAATGGGTTGTAAGATTGGAGTTTCTACCTCCAGGTAACCTTTATCGTTCAGATATTGCCGAATTGTATTCACCAATATTGATCTTTTTCTAAATGTATCCTTGATTTGAGGGTTAACAATCAAATCAAGGTATCGCTGACGATATCGTTGCTCAGGATCCGTGAATGCATCCCAGGTTTTTTTATTCCCTTCATCATCTTCCGCCTCTTTGACAATTGGCAAAGGTCTCAATGATTTGGACAGGACGCACAGTTCGTTGACATGAATCGAAAGTTCACCAACCTGAGTTTTAAAGACGAAACCCTTAAGCCCGATGATGTCTCCAATGTCAAGTTTCTTTTTAAAAACCTCATTGTAGAGGCTTTTATCATCTCCGTCGCAAATGTCATCTCTACGCACGTAAATCTGAATGCGATCCGTGTCATCTTGAATTTCAGCAAATGAAGCTGAGCCCATGATTCTGCGACTCATCAATCTGCCAGCAATGCTCACCGCTTTGAATCCATCGGGATTAGATTCAAAACCATCTTTGATAGCGGAAGCAGTAGTATTTACATCAAACAGAGCAGCTGGATATGGATCCACGCCCATGTTCATGAGTTCTTCTCTTGCTTTGCGGCGTTGGACTTCTTGTTCGCTGAGTTGCATTTAGTTTACTTTTTACGTCTTTTCATTTCTGCCTGGATCAATGAAAACTGTCTGCCTGTTTGCCCAGCAATCGATGTGTTTTCGTTTGCTCTTCTAAACAAATAGGGCATTACCTTTTCCACAGGTCCATAGGGCACGTATTTGGCAACATTGTAACCTTCATCTGCTAGTTTGAAAGAAATATTGTCACTCATACCCAAAAGCTGCGCAAAGTAAACACGTTCATCGCTTTTTTCAATCCCTTTTTGGGCCATCATTTCAGTTAAAAGTGCTGAAGACTGTTCATTATGGGTCCCAGCGCAGATTGAAAAAGTGTCAATGTGATCAATAGCATATTGCATGGCTGCATCGTAATCCCGATCCGTAGAAGCTTTATCTGGCTGAATAGGATCTGGATAATTCAATTCTTCTGCTCGTTCTCTTTCCTTCTCCATGTAAGCACCCCTTACAAGTTTTGCTCCGAAGAAACACCCAGCGTCAGTGATTTTTTTGTGGGCAGTTTTCATCATGTCCAGCGCCTCATGACGGTAGAGCTGATATGTATTGTAGACCACAGGTCGTTCCTTGTTGTACTTGAGCATTAAGTCATAGGCGATTTGGTCTATCACGTCCTGAACCCACGAATCTTCTGCATCGATTAGAAATTTGATATGATTGTCATGGGCTGTTTTGGCAAGGCGATCAGCTCTTTCTTTGAACTTTTCAAACTGCTGTTGTTCTGTTAGCGATAGTTTTTGACCTGACTGGATTTTAGTCATAAGACTCATGGAGCCAATACCTGTAAACTTGGATACACAAAACGGGATGTGCTCATTATTCTTTGCGTAGACGGCACTTCTCACCAATTCCTCGATGGTGGAATCAAAGCTTTCTTCTGATTCTTGACCTTCTACTGAATAATCGAGGATCGTGTGCACTCGGAATTCACCCAATTGATTGATGGTTTGAGCACAATCATTGATCGATTCACCCCCACAAAACTGATCGAATATGGTAGACTTGATCAGTCGTTTTACGGGAAGTTTCACTTTCAGAGCAACACTTGTGAGGACTGTTCCTGTTTTGACCATCCATGGTTTTTTCATGGAAGAAAAAAGGAAATGGGTCTTGCGAAGATCGCTATCACTTTTGGCTTTAAACGCAATAGCGGTATCATCAAAGGTCATATGTTGTAACACTTTTGGGGTTTGATTGCAAAGATAACAATGGGGGATTTCAACCAAAAAATTGGAAAAGGGACTATTTTCGCGATCATGAGCAAATTGCCGTCCTATATTCACTTTACCAGCGAGCCTTCAAAAGTGCTTGCTGAGGTAATCGAAGAACTTGAGCCAGATAAAATTGCGGTACTGGTAGACGAAAATACCAGGGAGCACTGCTTACCAAGAATTGAATTTTTGGAAGGTGCTGCTGTCATTGAAATCAGAAGTGGAGAAAGAGAAAAGAACCTCAGTACTTGTGATACGATCTGGACAGAAATGACCAGTCAGAAGTTTACCAGGAAGTCGGTACTTATCAATTTGGGAGGAGGTGTGATCGGTGATATGGGTGGATTTGCAGCATCCACCTACAAGCGTGGAATTAGATTCATTAACATGCCCACTACGCTGCTCTCACAGGTGGATGCCAGTATTGGGGGTAAGCTCGGAATTGACTTTAAAGGGCTTAAAAACCACATTGGGGTCTTTAATGATCCAAATGCTGTGATTCTTTGGGACGGATTTTTGGAGACATTGAGTTCACGAGAGTTGCGAAGCGGCTATGCCGAAGTGATCAAACATGGGCTGATTTGGGACCAGGAATACTGGCAGAGAACAGTGGATGCTGACTTTCCGGAAAAGGTAGACTGGCCCTACTTGTTACGAAGAAGTGTGGAGATCAAAGGTGAGGTGGTAAATGAAGATCCTTTAGAAAAAGGACTCAGGAAAATTTTGAATTTTGGACATACAATTGGTCACGCAGTTGAGACCTGGCACCTTGAGTCTGGCCGTGATATCCTGCATGGCGAGGCAGTCGCGGCAGGAATGATAATGGAGGCCAAACTGTCTGAATTGCTGCGCATGTTGCCGAGCGAACAAACGGATAATCTAGCGCAATATCTTGTTAATATTTACGGTAAGATACAGGAGTTGCCAACCAATGAAGAGTTGTTCGAATTGATGGCTCAGGACAAAAAGAATGAAGGCACTAATATCATGTTCTCCCTTATCAACCAGATAGGTGAATGTACGTATGATACGGCTGCCTCAGAAGGCCAGATCAGCTCAGCAATTGCTTATTACAGAGATTTCCCTAAATAAATAGGTTTTCTCGACCTTTCGTTGGTTCAGAATCAGACTTAACCATAGGTTTGCGGTCCGATTTGAGCAATTTGAAAGGATTAGTAAAGAATACTGTAATACCCCCAATGATGGAAGCAGCCAATACGGTGAATAATGTTTTAGCTGTTGATGACATAATCCAATAGACGTGTAATCATTAAATAGGGTTCCAATTCCTTAATTTTTTTTTGAACAAGAAATTATGCAAAACACCTTAAGACACTTTGAAAAACAATTGTTAAACAAAGTGCAGTTGACATCATCAAAAAGTGAAAGCAACCGTGTGCTCATCATGAATGCCCTATCTGGCAACCAGCTGAGTATTGAAAACTTGTCAAGTGCGCGTGATACACAGACGATGATGAGATTATTGTCCGAAAACGCTGACGTGTGGGATGTGTTGGACGCTGGTACCACTATGCGCTTTTGTACCGCATATTTAGGTGTTAAAGGGGAAGGGCAGACAATCACCGGAACTGATCGGATGAAAGAGCGTCCAATTGGTTTGCTTGTAGATGCACTGAGGGTATTGGGTGCCAAAATTCAGTATCAGGAAAAGGAAGGATACCCACCTCTCAAAATTGAAAAAATCAGTCAATCTGATACGAACAAGATTTCCATTCCGGGCAATATTTCAAGTCAGTTCATAAGTGCATTACTGATGATTGGGCCAATACTTCCTAACGGAATTGAACTTGAACTGACAGGTGAAATTTTCAGCCGACCCTATATTGACATGACCCTGGGTTTAATGTCACATTTTGGGATAAAGCATGAGTGGGTGGACAATACAATTCTGATCACTCCACAGACTTATCAACCCAATCAGTATACGGTAGAAAGTGATTGGTCGGGAGCAAGCTATTGGTTTAGTCTAGCCGCAATCAAGGAGGCAGCTAAACTTGAACTGAAAGGGCTAAAAGCCGAAAGCTATCAGGGAGATCAGGAGATTGTATGGATCATGGAAAAGATGGGTGTTAAAACTCATTTTGAAGGAAATTCTGCTTTTTTGGAAAACACAGGAAAATGTGAATCCCGGATTGAAATCAATTTCAAAACCTGCCCGGATCTGGCTCAAACAGTAATGGTGACTGCCGCTGTGAAGGGTGTCACTTTGGAGATGACCGGTCTTGAGAGCCTTCGCATCAAAGAAACAGACAGGATAGCGGCAATGGCCGCTGAGCTTAAGAAAGTTGGAGCTGAGCTAATTGAGGAGTCTACAGGAAAATGGGTGATGAATCCCGGGCAATTACCGAAAGAGATCACACCAATTGAAACTTATGAGGATCATCGCATGGCGATGGCCTTTGCTCCAATTTGTGGTGTTAGCCAGATTACGATTCTCGAACCGGATGTAGTCCAAAAGTCTTATCCGGCTTTTTGGGATGATTTCTCATCTGTTGGGGTTGAAATAGCTTAAGAATCTCTAATTTCATGGCAAAGGAATTTCCATGACGATAGAGGTTAGTAGTTGGTCTGATTTACAGGACAAATTGTTTCATGACACGTGGAATGAAAAGATTGGAAGATTTAGATCCCAATATGCCTATAGAGGCATTGGATGTGCCTCATATGATCTGAGAACATCTCTTATCCGCCTTGGTGGCAATTATGGCGATCTCGAGAGACACATCATTCGTAATTTCAAAAAATACTCGTATGGTGATTTGGAAAAAGATGATTCCATCTGGCATCTTTTGTCTATTGCCCAGCATCACGGTCTACCTACCCGGTTGTTAGACTGGACATTTTCTCCATATGTTGCGCTGCATTTTGCAACAGCAGACAATGCTCGTTTTGACGAGGATGGAGTGATATGGGCTGTGGACTACAAAAATGTTCACGCAAAGCTTCCCAATGTCCTGAGGACCACAAACAAGCGGGAAGGGTCGGATATTTTTACCGCCAATATGCTCGGATCAGCAATGAATAGTTTGGATGATTTTGATGAGCTCAAAGAGGTGGTTGTTTTTTTTGAACCGCCTTCAATAGATGCCAGAATAGTCAATCAGCATGCTTTGTTTTCTGTGATGAATAATCCTGAAAAAACAATAGATGCCTGGCTATTGGAAAGAAAGAGTATCAACTGGTTTAAGATCATCATTCCAGCTTCGTTGAAATGGGAAATACGTGATAAACTCGATCAGGCGAACATAACTGAACGTGTTTTGTTTCCGGGGTTGACCGGATTGTGCACCTGGCTGAAGCGCCAATATAGTCCGGTAGATTAAGTACTGTAGGCGAGCAGATGGTTGTAATAAACTTCCTCAATGCGTAAGTCATAAGTACGATTATCGGAATGCTTGATTAACAATCCAGTGGCCTTATTATTTCTTAAATCAACTTGTATTTCATCTTTGAAGCTCAATGATTTACGTCCATATATTTTGAATAGCACCTCCTTACACATCCAGATTTTACAAAGGGCATTAATGTCGTTTTTATGCGCTAGTTCACTGGTATGAAGAAATTTGTGTTGAACATCTATCAATTTACTTCTCGGCCACTCCAGATCTATTCCGGTAGGCGCATGAAGATTAATGATCGCAGCTGCTAATGGAAAGGAGTGAGTAATGGATATTTCTGCTTTTGAACCATTCAACAAAGGTTTTCCGGATTCGGTTTTGGTGATGCCTTGATACTTAATGCCAAATTGTTCGGTAAGGTGCCGTACCAGTATTCTGGTAACAATCCATTCAGAGATTTTATTGGGGTGTGTGCTGTTTGGGGTTTCTGAAACTAACTGCTCCAATTCGTCTTTGGTTTCAGTAATGTTCCAAATGGCATAGGCACTGGACTCACTTATTCTCTTTGACAACAAAAAGGGCATATTCTATCAGAATGAATGCAATTGTAATAATTTTACCCGTTAATCCATGAGTAGTCCCATGACAGTTGAGAAAGTGCATACCTACACAGGTCACAAGGACTGCTTGTACGTTATGCAGATTATCGATGAAAGTCGGTTGGTTTCTGCCGGAGCGGATGGAATGATCATACTCTGGGACCTTAAAAAGTTAACGGAAGGTCGGATGATTGCGCAGGTACCCACTTCAGTTTATGCTTTGGCATATGATAGCCAAAAAGATGAACTCGTAATTGGACAAAACTTTGACGGAATCAGTGTGATTGGCGTGGATGACAAAGTAGAAAAGCATTCGCTGAGTTTTACTAAGTCTGCCATATTCGACATAAAACTGGATGAAAAATATGTATTTGCCGCTTGTGGTAATGGAGAGTTAGTGGTGATCGATAGAGCCAAATGGCAAATTGAGAAACGAGTCCAATTGTCCGAAAAAAGTGCTCGCACAATCGCCCTGAATGAGCAACACATTGCAGTAGGTTATAGCGATAATTATATCAGAATATTTGAAAGAGAATCCTTCAATTGCGTTCATGAATTTCGGGCTCATGACATATCCGTTTTCACCTTGCAATTTGATCCAACCGGCAGGTATTTGGTAAGTGGAAGCAGAGATGCTCAGATAAAAATTTGGGAGGTCCAAAACTATGAGTTGGTCAATGCCATATCCGCACATATGTATGCGATCAACCATCTGACTTTCAGTCCTGATCACCGGCATTTTGTATCTTGTAGCATGGACAAGTCCATTAAGATATGGGATTCGAGTAGCTTTAAGCTCCAAAAAGTGATTGATAAGGCAAGGCATGCAGGGCATGGCACTTCTGTAAATAAATTGGCCTGGCTATCGTTTAAAAATTATTTGGTTTCCTGTAGCGATGATCGAACGATCTCAGTTTGGGATATAAATTTTGATAATCAATGAGAATTACACCATTAGAGATAAGACAACAAAACTTTGAGAAAAAGCTCAGAGGATATGACAAGGATGAGGTCAACGCATTTTTAATGTCTCTGTCTACAGAATGGGAAAGAATTGTCGATGAAAACAAAGAGCATAAAATCAGACTTGAGCAAGCAGAAGGGGAGGTCAAAAAACTGAGGGAAGTCGAGAGTTCATTGTTTAAAACACTCAAAACGGCAGAGGATACAGGAGCCAATCTCATAGATCAGGCAAATAAGGCAGCAGAGCTACACCTGAAAGAATCTGAAATGAATGCGGAAGCATTGCTCAGTGAGGCCAAGTCGAAAGCCAAGACCATCATTGAGGAGGCTGAATTGCAAGCGAAAGATTTGATCGTAGAAATGCAGGAGGCGATCAAAGATTTAGAGCAGAATTATCGAACTATTGAAAACCAAAGAAATACGGTCATTGATGAAATTCGTAATCTATCTGCGGACCTCATTGATCGACTAAATAGAACTACTCAGCAGCATAAGAAAATTGACCTGGAAGATCATCTAATGAAGGTGCGGAAGCTGGTGAGAGAATCTGAAGCACGAATCAACGAAACACAGCTATCAGCTCAGGCGGTTAGATCGCGCTCGATCCCAAAGGTATCCGACGATGATGAGGATGAAGCAAAAAAGAAACTCGCCGCATATATCCAATCGAAGAAGGAAGAAAAGGCGAAACCTGAAGTAAAGGTCGAGGAGGAGGATGAATCTTTGACAGGAAAAGGTTCATTTTTCGATCAAGTAGGCAATTGATCATGGGTAAAGTTTCACTTGAGGGAATGGAGTTTTATGCCAGGCACGGCTATTACCCTGAAGAAAGAATTATTGGCAACAAGTACAGTGTAGATGTGACATTGGAAGTCGACATGGAGTTGGCAGCTGTATCTGACAAACTCGAAGGAACTGTTGATTATGAAAAAGTTTATGAAATTGTCGCTGAAGTCATGAGTATTGATGCATTATTACTGGAACATTTAGCTGGTAAGATCATCAACTCGTTGAAAGAGCACTTCCCCAAAGTCGGAACCTGTACTGTCAAGGTTAGCAAGTATAACCCACCTATCAAGGGACTTTGTCAACGTGCGGTTGTCGAATTGCAAGGTTAATTTTCAGGATCACCAACCACGAACCCTCTGGCATCAGATCCTTCATAAAAATCCACCTGCTTGTCAATCAAATACATCAGCTCTGCTTTTTTGATGTAGACAGGTACATCATCTATTATGTAAGTCAAGTCAGTGGTTGAGACTTTATCAAATCCTAAAGTAAAGTTTACTCCTGCACATCCTTGTCCTCCCTTAACACCAATTCTCAATCCATAGTCATCAGGGATGCCTTTCTTTTCAAGAATTACCTTGATTTCTTCAATGGCCTTCGGTGTTATGGATACAGGAATCATTTAGCAAAAGAATTGTATAATTTTGAAACATCACGCATGACAAACTAATTCATATGGATACTGTAATTGATTTGATCAAAGTCTTGGGCCCGGCACTCATTGTGCTTTACGCTGTTTTTCTAATGATGAGATCATTTCTAAATAATAGATTAGAAGAGAGTCGATTAGACCTGCAACAAAAAAGCAGAGAAATAACATTGCCTATTCGGCTACAAGCCTATGAGAGAATCACCTTATTGCTTGAGCGAATTACGCCAGCAAATGTTGTTTCTCGTCTCAACAAACCGGATCTAACTTCGTCAGACCTCATGCATATTCTGATCAAAGAGATTCGGGAAGAGTACAGTCACAACTTATCTCAGCAATTGTATATGTCTGATGAGGCGTGGACATATGTTTCTGGAGCAGTGGAAGACACCATAACAATCATCAACGAAGCGGCGAGGACTGTGGAGCCGGAAAGTAAAAGTGTAGAGTTGGCAAAGGTCATTTTTGAAAAATCGATCAATAACAATTCACTGGTAAATGCGTTGGCATATATCAAGAATGAGATTAGAGGGGTGTTTTAATGGACCAGAAAGTAGAGAAAATATTTAATAAAGCTAAGAAGGCTGTCAATGAGAATGAGCGACTCAACAATCTGATCACCGAGGCGACAGAAAAAATCAAGACCAGCAAATTTGATAATAACTACTTTTCCGAGTTGGTAGAGTATGTTGGATTAATGTCCAGAATGGTGCTGGCCCATCTCAAGGGTGAGTATCGGGCCTTTTCGAATAA
The DNA here is from genome assembly GCA_049115695.1 of Cyclobacteriaceae bacterium. Taxonomy (GTDB): domain Bacteria; phylum Bacteroidota; class Bacteroidia; order Cytophagales; family Cyclobacteriaceae; genus JAGDZR01. The sequence continues at coordinate 193,952 of JAGDZR010000013.1, forward strand.
GTCGCTGTTGATGATGGTTTTTGGTCTACTCTACTTTATTACACCAACTGATTTGATACCTGACTTCATGCCTGGTCTGGGTTTCGCAGATGACATTTCCATTATTTACTATATCATCAAAACCATTCGTGAAGATGTAATAGCATTTCAGGAATGGGAAAACTCAGTGGTGGAGATAGAAAATAATCAGTAAATTTCCATTATCATAAATACCTGTAAGCTATGACTCAAAAAACTGCTTTGATTGCTGGTGCAACTGGTTTGGTTGGACAAGAGCTAGTCACACAAATCAGTAATGGAAATCTCTATCAAAAGGTAATTGTCCTGAGTCGTCGTGAAATGACGATTGAAGATGATAGGTTTCAGGTGGTAGTCGTGGATTTTGATAAGCTGGATGATTACACGGAATTATTTGATGTCAACCATATCTATTGCTGTTTGGGTACGACCATGAAGCAGGCCGGTAGCAAAGAGTTGTTTAAGCGAATTGATGTGGACTACCCTGTAAAAATGGCCGAAATTTCCAAAGAAAAAGAAAATTTTGAAGCGTATTTCATTGTTACAGCTGTTGGCTCCAATCCAGACTCGCCACTTTTTTACAATCAGGTCAAAGGTGAAGTTGAAAAGGCCTTGAAAGAAATGGAAATCAATTCCCTAAATATTTTTCAACCTTCATTGCTCCTTGGGAAAAGGAAAGATTTCCGACTTTGGGAGGAAGTGGCTAAAGGATTTGCATCATTCCTATCATTCTTTGTGGTGGGTACTCGCCGAGTTCATATCTGGTCGATTAAGGGTGAGGAAGTGGCGCGTTGTATGCTGAAAGTAGCGGCATATACTGTTCCTGGAACTCATGTTTACAAGCCCAAAGAAATGATTTCTTTGGCTCATCGTCCATAATCTGTGATTGCAGTCATTCAAAGAGTTTCTTCAGCCAAAGTAGAAATTGATCAGAAAGTCGCAGGAAAGATCGATCAGGGATTGTTGGTGTTGGTTGGAATCGAAGAAGCCGATGAACAGGCTGATATTGTCTGGTTGTCCAAGAAGATTGCCAATCTCAGGATTTTTTCCGATGAGGAGGATAAAATGAACTTAAGTTTGGTAGATGTAAATGGAGAATTGCTGGTGGTGAGCCAGTTTACACTTCACGCCAGCACTAAAAAAGGCAACAGACCTTCTTACATCAAAGCTGCTGGCCAAGATATTGCAATACCTCTTTATGAAGCGTTTGTCAAAGAACTGGGCAGTCACATTGAAAAACCTGTTCAGACAGGTGAGTTTGGAGCAGATATGCAAGTTCAATTGGAGAATGATGGCCCTGTAACCATCATCATCGACACAAAGGATAAAAAGTAATACAGGGCTAGAAGCCTTTTCATTATTCTATTGTGCTATTTTTGCACCTCTTTTTTCAAAGATCATATGAAAAACATCCGCAACTTTTGCATCATCGCGCACATCGACCATGGAAAAAGCACCTTGGCAGACAGACTGTTGGAGCATACCCAGACAGTCACCGACAGGCAGATGCAGGCTCAGTTGCTGGACAACATGGACTTAGAGAGAGAGCGCGGCATTACCATCAAAAGTCATGCGATTCAAATGAATTTCGGATATGATGACGAGATTTACACGCTTAACTTAATCGACACCCCTGGCCATGTGGATTTTTCTTATGAGGTTTCGCGATCCATAGCGGCATGCGAAGGTGCTTTACTGGTAGTAGACGCATCGCAAGGGATTGAAGCACAGACGATATCCAATCTATACCTGGCAATTGATCACGATCTGGAAGTCATTCCGGTTTTGAATAAAATAGACCTGCCAGGTGCAATGCCCGATGAAGTATCTGATCAGATCATTGATTTGATTGGATGTAAAAAAGAGGACATCATACACGCCAGCGCCAAAGAAGGGCTGGGAATACAAGATATTTTAGAAGCGATTGTTCATCGCGTTCCGGCACCTTCTGGTGACCCCAAGGAGCCATTGCAGGCCATGATCTTTGATTCAGTCTTTAATTCATATAGAGGGATTGAAGTCTACTTCAGGGTATTCAACGGTGAAATCAATAAAGGAGACAAGGTGAAATTTGTTAATACCGGGAAGTCTTACGAAGCGGATGAAATCGGTGTTTTGAGGTTGGAACATGAGCCGAAAAAATCAATTTCAGCGGGTAACGTTGGTTATTTGATTTCAGGGATCAAAGTAGCCAAGGAAGTGAAGGTTGGGGATACGATCACCCATGTAGATCGACCGACATCCAATCTTGTGAAGGGGTTTGAGGATGTTAAGCCCATGGTTTTTGCAGGTATTTACCCAGTTGAAACAAGTGAGTTTGAAGAGCTCAGGGCAAGCATGGAGAAGCTTCAGTTGAATGATGCTTCGCTAGTTTGGGAGCCAGAAACATCTATGGCGCTGGGCTTTGGCTTTAGATGTGGCTTTCTCGGAATGCTGCACATGGAAATTGTCCAAGAACGATTGGAGAGGGAATTTGACATGACCGTTATCACCACAGTACCTTCTGTGGAGTTTCATGCGATTGGGACGGACGGCAGAGTCACTTCTGTTAGCGCACCTTCAGAAATGCCCGAACCCAATACCATTTCACACGTCGAAGAACCATTTATCAGAGCTCAGATCATTTCCAAATCGGAGTTCGTTGGACCCATTATTGGGCTCTGCATTGATAAAAGAGGAGAAATCAAAAATCAAGTTTATCTGACCAGTGATCGGGTTGAGTTGACTTTTGAATTACCACTGGCGGAGATAGTATTTGACTTCTTTGATAGATTGAAAACCATTTCCAGAGGATATGCCTCTTTGGATTATGAATTGATAGGCTATAGAAAATCAACATTAGTCAAGCTGGATATCATGCTCAATGGAGACAAGGTAGATGCCTTATCCGCGATTGTGCATAGAGATAAGGCATATGAATGGGGTAAACGACTTTGTGAAAAACTTAGAGGGTTGTTGCCAAGACAGATGTTTGAAATTGCTATACAGGCAGCAATTGGGACAAAGGTGATTGCAAGAGAAACCGTCAAAGCGATGCGTAAAAACGTATTGGCCAAATGTTATGGCGGAGATATTTCGAGAAAGAGGAAATTGCTGGAAAAGCAGAAAAAAGGTAAGAAAAGAATGAGGCAGGTGGGAAATGTGGAGATTCCTCAGGAGGCTTTCATGGCAGTATTGAAATTAGACGACTAAACGAATGAGTGAGATATTAGATGGTCGAAAAGTATCCGGTGAGATTAAAAAAGAGATTGCCGAAAAAGTAGAAAACCTTAAGGAGAAAGGTAAAAGAGCGCCACATCTCGCCATCATCCTGACGGGTGATGATGGTGCCAGCCACACCTACGTCAATGCAAAGATCAAAGCGTGTAAAGCGGTAGGATTCGACTACACCTTGATGCAATTTGCCAAGACGATTTCTGAGGAAAAGCTTTGCAAGCATATCGAACAACTAAATGATGACGAGGACATTGATGGATTCATTGTTCAACTGCCTTTGCCAGAACATATCTCAGTCGAGACAATTACCGAAAAGATCTCACCTGTAAAGGACGTTGATGGGTTTTGTAATCAAAATTTTGGATCAATCGTTTCGGACAGCCCGCTGATATTACCAGCCACACCATTCGGAGTAATGGAATTACTGAGGAGATATAAGGTTGAAACAAAAGGGAAAAACTGTGTTGTAGTAGGAGCTAGCCGGATAGTAGGGGCTCCATTAAGTCTGCTATTGTTAGATCAAGGATTGGCCACTGTAACAGTCTGCCACAAGTACACGGAAGATTTGACGTCTCATACGCAAAAAGCGGATATTTTGATCGTAGCGGTTGGAAAGCCGGGATTGATTACTGCCGATATGGTAAAAGAGGGATCCATCATAGTCGACGTAGGCACAACCAGAGTTGAAGATGCCAGTCGACCAAGCGGCTTTAGATTAAGTGGTGATGTCGATTATGAAGGAGTAGCACCTAAAACTAAAATGATAACACCAGTTCCTGGTGGCGTTGGACCAATGACCATTGCTTCTTTGTTACTGAATACCTTAAAAGCTTATGAAACCCAGCACATTGGATAAAAAATTGAAAGTTTCAACCAGCGCATTGCCGGTGATGGAGGCTTTTGAGACCATTCAGGGCGAAGGATTTCACACTGGAAGGGCAGCATATTTCTTAAGACTTGCCGGGTGCGATGTGGGCTGTCACTGGTGTGATGTAAAAGAGAGCTGGGATGCCAGCCAACACCCAAGTTTGGGAACGGATACTATCATTTCTGATATGAGTCATTGTCCGGCAGAGATTGTGGTAGTTACCGGAGGCGAACCTTTGATGCACGATCTTGACATCCTGACACAAGCTATCAAGTCCTTAAACAAACAAACGCATATCGAAACCGCTGGCGTATATCCAATAACTGGTGATTGGGATTGGTTGTGCTTTTCTCCAAAAAAATTCAAACCAGCACTTGCCGAGTATTATGATCGAGCAGATGAGCTCAAGGTGGTGATTTATAACCAGTCAGATTTTAAGTGGGCAGAAGAGCATGCCAGTAAAATGAATGCCCAATCAAAACTTTTCCTTCAACCTGAGTGGGGCAAGAAAGATGAAATGCTACCGTTAATTGTAGATTATATCAAACAAAACCCTAGGTGGCAGGTATCTTTACAAACACACAAGTACATGAATATTCCGTAATGAGATTTTTTTGCCTCCTGTTAGGTTTGGTATTGGTGTTCCCGTCGTTCGGACAAGGGAAATACTCTACAGACGACAAAAAGGCAATCAAACTCTACCTCAAAGGCAATGAGTTGGTTAAAGCTCGTGACTTTGAAGGAGGTATTGAGCTGATCAAGAAAGCAGTAAACCGCGATCCTGAGTTCAATGAAGCGTATTGGAGACTCGGCGGACTATATCATACATTGGCACAGCCTGATTCTTCCTTTAGTAATTATGTCAAATTCTGGAATGCTGTTGATCGAGGTAAGCTGACCTCAGCAACTGTAGTCTTTGTTGCAAACCTGATGTTTGACAGAGGCAGATATGCAGAGGCAATGGAGGCAATTGAGATCCTAAAAGCAAAATATCGTGACGTATATATAAAAGAGAATTTGCTAGCGAGCAGCGTTGAATATGCTGTTAAGAACGCCAGAGTAAATTCACTTAAAGTGAGCGAACTGCCACCTCAGGTAAACAGATTCTACACACAGTATTTCCCTGCATTGACCATAGACGGAAGCAATATTTTCTTCACAGGCAGAAAGGGTATTGGGTATACCTACGATGAAGATATTTATCACGCACGACTTGAAAATGGCGAATGGACAGAGGCGACATCTGTTTCAAACAGTATCAATTCAGCATTTAATGAAGGCGCCTGTACAATCTCTGCAGATGGAAGAACATTGATTTTCACACTGTGCGAAGAAGGTGAAGGATTTGGTAGCTGTGACCTATATATAAGTAAGCGCAATGGGATGGTTTGGAGCAAAGCGGAGAATATGGGTGAGGTGATCAATTCCAAATATTGGGATTCTCAACCTAGCATAAGCGCTGATGGGAGTAAACTCTATTTTGTTTCCAACAGACCTGGAGGTAAAGGCAAGCGGGATATATGGCGATCGATGAATCAGGGTGAGAGTTGGACCAAGCCTGAAAACCTTGGCCGTAGCATTAATTCTTCAGGAGATGAAACAACACCATTTATTCATGTCAATAACAAAACATTGTTTTTTGCCACAGATGGGAAGGTAGGTTTTGGGGGGCATGACCTTTTTATCACCAATTATGAGGATTCTGTTTGGTCAGAGCCTATCAATTGTGGACCGTCCATCAACGACCATAATGATCAGCTGTCAATGATTATTACTGTTGACGGACGCAAGGGTTATTATGCACAGGAATATAAAAACAAGTTTAACAGGTTAATCAGCAAACTGGTGGTGGTAGATCTACCGGATTCATTACTGACTGTCGAGTCTTCCTATGTAACCGGTCGGGTGAGAGATGCTGAAACCAAACGCCCAATTGCTGCACAGGTACAATTATATGACCTGGAGAATGGATCAAAAAGCTATGGAACTACATCTGATCCTGTGTCAGGTAAGTATTTTTTCGTATTAAATCAGGGATCAGATTACGGGGCTTATGTTACCTCTGAAGGATATTTATTTGAAGATTTTCACTTTCAGACGAGTGAAATCAATGCATTTGATCCGGATACAATTGACATTTATCTTAATCCTATAAAATCAGGGATGTCTCTTACCCTTGAGAATATCTATTTTGAACTGGATAGCTACGAAATAAGTGAAAAATCCAAGTCAGAATTAGATGTAATCTCTACTTTCTTAAAGGAGAATGACGTGGAGGTCGAAATATCCGGACATACGGATAATACTGGATTAGCAGAGTATAATATGAATTTGTCCTTGAAGCGTGCAAAATCGGTTTACCAGTTCTTAATCAGGTCTGGTGTGTCTGCTGATAGGCTCAATTTCAAAGGATATGGCGCTACGCGCCCATTGTTTGCTGCAGAAAACGATCAATATCTGAACAGAAGAATAGAATTTCTGATAATAAGTGCGAAATAGGCACTTATTATTAATAAAGTTGACTCCAAATAATTGCTTGAATAAGTACAACTACGTAGACTAATATTTGGTGGTCCTTTCGATGTTGCGGGTTTTTGGCCTGAATCGTTTCGAAAAAGACTCATTTCTAAGAATATTTCAATTTTTCGCGGGCTACAATAAAGATTTACTTGCTTTTTTGATATTAACAAAATGTTATAATTTTAGTGCTGGATAATATAATGTTCACTTTTTAAAACCAATTTTAATATGAAGAGGATTCTACTCTTAAGCGTAAGCTTACTATTTGTCCTAGGTTCCGCGTTGGCGCAGAGGACAGTTTCTGGTAGAGTTACTTCGGATTCAGATGGTGGTGGTGTTCCGGGCGTTAACGTCCTGATTAAAGGAACTACTACTGGCGTAACAACAGACTTAGACGGGAACTACCGTATAAGTGTGCCTGAAGATGGAGCGACTCTGGTTTTCTCGTTTATTGGTCTTGCCACTCAGGAAACTGAAGTGGGGTCGAGATCGGTAATCGACGTTTCAATGGCAGAGGATGTTGAAACACTAGCTGAGGTTGTGGTGACCGGGCTCGGTATCGTAAAGGAGAAAAAGGCCTTGGGATACGGAGTTACATCAGTTGGTGCGGAAGCATTGTCTAACAGACAAGAAACTGACATTGCAAGAATGCTACGAGGAAAAGCAACTGGTGTTGATATTACTCAAACATCAGGACTTGCTGGATCTGGTACAAATGTGATTATTCGAGGTTACTCAAGTATCACAGGTACTAACCAGCCATTGTTTGTTGTGGATGGTATTCCATTCAACACTTCTACAAACACTGGTGGACAAGGATTCGGATCAGGTAGTGCAACTGCATCGTCTCGATTCTTGGATTTAGATCCAAATACAATTGCTGACGTAACAATCCTTAAAGGTTTGTCTGCAACAGTATTGTATGGTGAGGCTGGTCGTAATGGTGTGGTTTTGGTAACTACCAAAAACGGTCAGGCTGGAGCAAATGCAACTAAGAAAATGGAAGTTAGCCTTACCCAGGGTGTTTTCCGTTCTGAGATTGCAAACCTTCCTGATTATCAGAACACTTACGGAAATGGCTTCAACGCTGGTTTCGGATGGTTCTTCTCTAACTGGGGACCTGCTTTCGATGATACTAATCCTGCATCTTATGGATCAAGCTTTATCAGATCAGAAGGTGATCAGGTTTATATCACTCACCCATTAGATCAAGGTCAGTACAACGACGATGTACCTGAGTACATTGGTGTTGAATATCCTTATCAGCCTTATGAGAGTGTTGAAAACTTCTTCCAGGCTGGTTTGTCTTCTAACACGTCGCTATCAATTGCTAGCAACCTGGGAGACAATGCGTCTATCAGTGCTACATATAGCTACTTGACTGATGAAGGATTTACCCCTAGACTAGATGAGTTGAGAGAAAATGGACGCTCTAACTACATTGACAAGCACAACTTTGGTCTTGGTGCTCAAACTAAGTTGCAGAATGGCATCAAGATTCGTGGTTCGTTCAACTTTGTTAACACATCTCGTTTGACTCCTATTACTGCTCCTGCATTTGGCGGTGACGGTAATGGTTTGTTTGCTGCGATTTTGTTTACGCCTAGATCAGTTGATCTGATGAATTTGCCTTATCAGTCTCCTATCGATGGATCAAACATTTACTATCGTAGAGGATCGCCAATTCAGAATCCAAGATGGACTTTGAACAATTCAGGTCAGACTGAAGATATTCAAAGATTCTTCTCAAGCACTGAGGCTTCATACGAAATCAATGAAAACTTCTCTGTAATGTATCGTTTAAGTTTAGACAGATACAACCAGAAGAACAGAAGACACATCAACAGAGGTGGTCCACGAGTTGCTGATGGTATCATGAATACTTACAACATCAACAATGAAGTTACGGATCAAATCTTGAACGTTCTTTACAACTTTAGTTTACCTAACTCTATTACAATTGATGGTATTGTTGGTGCTAACGCGAGAAGAGAAGTGAGAGAACAAAACACATTGTTTAGCTCCAACCAATTTGTATACAACTTATTGACGCACGATAACTTTATCGAACATAACTCTAGCTCTTTTATGAGAGAAGAGAATACGCTAGGTATGTATGGTACAGCTACTATAGGATATAACTACTACTTATTCTTGAACTTGCAGGCCAGAAATGACTGGACTTCAACACTTGAGCAGGAAAACAGATCAGTATTCTATCCTTCAGCGAGTGTTTCTTTTGTTCCGACTGATGCGATTGCAGCGATTTCTAATAGCAGCATGTTAAACTATTTGAAGTTAAGGTTCGGATATGGAACATCTGCAGGGTATCCTAATCCATATAGTACGCGAAGTGTACTAGAGTCAGAAACTAACGTTTTTGTATCTAGTGGAGGAACAGTGATGAATATCAACTCTGTTGCGAATTTCTTAGGTAACTCTAACTTAGAGAGAGAGTTGTTCAAAGAAGCTGAGGTAGGAGTAGAAGCAAGATTAATCAATGATCAGGTTAGCTTGGATCTTTCTTTGTTTAATAAGACATCTTCAGATTTGATTATCAACTTGCCGCTGGATCCAGCTACTGGATATACAGTAACGACTGTTAACGCTGCTGAAATACAGAATAAAGGTATTGAAGCAGGATTGACCTACAGTGTACCTCTTCCTGGTGACTTGGCTTGGGATATTTCATTGAACTATACTAAGGTGATCAGTACTGTAAATTCTATTTACGAAGGAATCGAGCGTGTGCAGGTATCAGGTGGTGGTTACACAACTTTGGGTAACTATGCTATCCCTGGAGAGCCTTACGGAGCGTTCTACGGTTCTACGTTTGATAAAGTTGAAGGTGGAGAATTTGATGGAATGTTGGTTGTTGACAACCAGGGATCATTCAGAGGATCTGGTAACTTCGGCATCATTGGTGATCCAAACCCTGATTACACTGCTAACTGGATGAACAGTATTTCCTGGAAAGGAATTTCCTTCGGTTTCCACTGGCAGTATATTCATGGTGGCGATTTGTATTCTTCTACTGTGCAGTCACTATTGGCTAGAGGTAACACAAGTGATACAGATTTCTACAGAAATATTCCGATCATTATGCCTAATTCAGTGAAAATCATTGGTACAGATGATGCTGGCGATCCTATTTATGCTAAGAACGATATCCAGACATACATGGGTGATACTTTCTTTGATGCATACTTCGGTGCAAATGAAGGTGGTGTTTTTGATGCTACAGTAGTTAGACTTAGAGAAATTTCTTTGGGTTATGTAGTTCCTAAAAGTTTGATTGAGAATACTCCTTTCGGCACTTTAGGAATAACCATTTCTGGTGAGAACTTGTTCTATCATGCTCCTAATTTCCCTGAAGGATTGAACTTTGATCCTGAGATTTCATCAGTGGGTGTAGGTAACGGTAGAGGTTTTGACTTTAGAACTGCGCCGACTGCTAAGAAGTATGGATTTACTTTGACAGCTACATTCTAATTATCAAATTCTGATAAAACTTAATTAGAAAATTTTATGAAATACATACATAAATTAATCTTGGTGTTGGCACTAGGTTTTGGATTCTCATGTGAAAACATGAACCTGGATCTTCAGGATAATCCAAATGCTATTACACCAGAAAGTGCAAGTTTGAATGACCTGTACAACGCTGTATCTGGTCAGTTCATGCAAGTTTTTCTTGCTGCGGAGAACATGCCGGGACAGGCTGCCAGAATGTACCACGCTGCTGGTTATTCTTATCCTGACTTTACGACTCCCGAGTCATTGAATGGACTTTGGAACACATACTATGCTGGATTTGCTCCAGATGCAGATGCTCTTTTGTCCATTACGGATGAAAAAGGGTTTGATGTACATGGCGGTACTGCTCGTATCATGCAAGGATATGCTATGATGATGTTGGTTGATGTTTTCGGAAATGTTCCGAACTCTCAATCAAATCAAGGGACTGACATCATCGCGCCTGCAAGTGATCCTGGAGCTGATGTTTATGCTGCGGCAATTGCGTTGATTGATCAAGGAATTGCTCAGTTGGAGGCTACCGATGCTGCTGCTCCTGCTTATGACAATTACTATGGAGGGGACACTGATCAGTGGATCAAGCTAGGTAATTCAGTTAAGCTAAGAGCTGCGCTTAATACAGGTGATGCTGGAACTATCAACAGTCTGGTATCTGGTGGAAACATCATTACTGATGCCGCTGATGATTTCGCGTTTAGCTGGGGTAACCAGAGAAATAACCCTAACTCTAGAAATCCTTATTATTATAACCACTATGAGATTGGTGATGGAGACTATCTGTCTAACTATTACATGTGGTTGTTAAGAGCTGAGAAAGTTGATGCAAACGATATTCCGGTTGTTGACCCTAGAATCAGATACTATTTTTACAGAAAGATCGAAGATGGTGATGAAAGAGATATTACAGAGTATAGCTGTCATTTCTCTGAATTTCCAGTACAAACTGCTAAGCCAGCGCACTGGGATGCAGTTGACCCAAGGATTCCTTATTGTATACCTTCTGGTGACGGATACTTTGGTAGAGATCACCTGAACGGTGAAGGTATTCCTCCGGATGGCCCAGTTAGATCATCTTATGGTCTTTATCCATTTGGTGGAGACTTTGATGATAATTCATTTGATGACACTAGAGAAGGTGGAACTCGAGGTGGATTAGGTCAGGGTATTTCTCCAATCATGTTATCATCATTCGTTGATTTCATGAGAGCTGAGGCAGCACTTTCTCTAGGTACCAATGACGATGCAGAAGCATTGTTGGAAAGTGGTATCAGAAAGTCTATGGCGAAAGTGTTCTCGTTTGAGAGCCTCGTTTCTTCAAAAATGGGAACAACAGTTACGTTAAGAGATGGAAGTTCTGGTACGATCAAAGATCTATACGGATCTACTGACGCTGATGTGGATGATTATGTTGATTTTGTAATCGGAGAATTCCAGGCTGCAAATGCTGCAGAGAGATTGGATATTGTTGTGAAGGAGTATTATATAGCTGCTTGGGGTAATGGTTTGGAAGCGTACAACATGTACAGAAGAACAGGGTCTCCATCAAACATGCAGCCTTCTTTGGAGCCAAATCCTGAATCTTTCCCTTATTCGTTCTTCTTACCTGCACAGCACGTTACTCGTAACGGAAATGTTTCGCAGAAGGAGTTGAGTGAAAGAGTATTCTGGAACACAGGTGGTCCTGAACTTTGGTAACATTTAAATTATAAAGAAAATCATGAGATTTATAGATATAAAAAATATCACCAGAGCTGGATTGATCGCTATAGTTGGCCTTTTTGGTTACTCATGCGCCGATCCTAATTTGTCACCAGTGTTGACATTCGAAGATGCAGCTAAAGGTGCCTATCCAAGATTGTTGGATGAGACAGACAAGTTGATCAACTTGTTTGACGTTTCTGGTTCTGCTTATACATATTCTATTGAATTTGTAGATGAGAACAATGGTAATGATGTAGCTGAATATATTCTTGAGTTGACTTATGACGACAATGACGCTAGTAATGGCGACAACAGTGTTAGTGGAGTTGAGTTGAGAAGATATAGTGCTAGTGATTTTTCAGATGTTGGAAACGGATTCCAGGGTTTATCCGGAATTTCTGTTAGTGCCAATGATGTAATTGCTGCAGCTGGAATTACTGAAGCAGACGTAAGTGCTGGAGATGACTTCATCATCAATGGAAAAATCATCACGGTTGATGGTTTGGAGTTGAAGGGAAGTAATTCTTCATCATCTGTAAATGGAGCGGCTTTTAGAGGTCACTTTGATTACACGCTTCCTGCAGCATGTCCTTCTGATTTAGGAGGTACATACCCTACTGCTACGAATCCAACATGGTGTGGTAACGCTATCACATTTGATGTTGAAATTCAAGCATTAGGTGGAGGTGAGTACACTTTCAGTGATTGGTCATTTGGTGGTTATCCTGATTGCTACGGTGGCGGTGCTGCTGCTGGCTTAAGATTTAAGGAGACTTGTGGGGTTGTTGCGTTCACAGCTTTTATTGATGGATACGGCGATCTTTGGGAAGTATCTTCTTCAATCAGCGGAAATGACTGGATTATCGATTGGGATAATGCAGCATGGGGTGAAAGAGGAGTTACTACCATTACTTTCCCTGGTCCAGTACCATTCACACTTGAATAAATAATTATTCAATATATTTTAAAAGGCCATATCATTGATATGGCCTTTTTTATTTTTGTATTACCTGGATATGAGACTTTTATACATTCTATTATTTGCGATTATCGTTGATTCATGCACCCCGCAGCAGGAAGTAAAGAATGAAAAGCAACTTTACACTCAAATAGCATCAACTGAAAGTGGGTTGACATTTGAAAACAGACTTTCACACGATGTTAGCACCAAAGAAAATCTTTTTGACTTTGACTATTTCTATAATGGAGCTGGCCTTGCCGTGGCAGATTTTGACAATGATGGTTTGCAAGACCTGATATTTTGTGGAAACCAGGTTCCAAATAGAGTGTACAAGAACCTAGGGAATCTGAAGTTTGAAGATGTTACTGAGCAAGCGGGCATAAATGAAGGAAAGGAATGGTCAAACGGAGTTTCGATAGTTGACATTAATGGTGATAATTTGTTGGATATCTATATCTCACAAGGCGGCCCATATCATGCTGATCGGCGAAGCAATCTACTGTTAATCAATCAGGGAGGATTCAAGTTCGTTGAACAAGCTGCTGATTATGGATTGAATGATAAAAGCATTAGTACGCAAACTGCATTTTTAGATTATGACAATGATGGAGATTTGGACTGTCTCGTTATGAATCAGAGTCCGCTCTACGGTCTTGATCCTTTGTCCTTCTTTAAAGTTTTAAGAACGAATCGTGAAATGGCATATCATAGTTCAAGTCATTTTTATCGAAATGATAATGGAAAATTCGTAGATGTAACGGCTGAGGTGGGATTACAGAAGCCAAGTTTTGGTCTTGGATTAGCTGTTGCAGATTTAAACAATGATGGCTGGGATGATATTTATATGGCCAATGATTACTTCATACCGGATGCCATGTATATCAATCAGGGAGATGGACATTTTTACGACGAAAGTAAAGACCGAATAAGCCAAACGTCTTTTTATGGAATGGGTATAGATATCGCTGATATTAATAATGATTTGAAAGATGATATCATGGTGCTTGATATGGCGAGTGCTGATCATTATCGGTCAAAAACACTCATGGCGTCTATGAATGTGGAAAATTTCAGTCTATTAGTAGATAAATTGGATTTTAACCATCAGTACATGTTCAATTCATTCCATCTCAATAGTAACGATGGGAAGTTTGTAAATACTGCTCACCAGATGGGAATTGCCAAGACAGATTGGAGTTGGACAACACTTATGAACGACCTGGACAATGACGGTGATCGTGATATTTTCGTAACAAATGGTTACAGACGATATGCGCTCGACAATGACTTCAAAGCAGAAGTGATACAGGCTCAACAAAAATATAATAGAGCAGTTCCACTAGAAGTCAAGGAGGAGTTGTACTACAAGATGCCTAGTGAGAAGTTGCCAAATCTGATATACAGGAATGACGGTAACCTGAGCATGAAGGAGTCCGCCAAGGAATGGGGAATCACGAATGCCACTTACTCAAATGGTGCAATATGCGCTGATCTGGACAATGATGGAGACATAGATATTGTAGTTAATAATCTGGATGAAGAAACATCCTTGTACGTAAATAATAGTAATCCTAATTCAAATCATTTTATTCGTATTAAGCTGGATGATTACAAATTGCGTCAAAAAGCTGTGGCGACTATTTTTTATGATGGACAGCAGCAACGCGCTTCATTTAAAGGAGTAAGAGGTTATTTTTCATATACAGAAACTGTTGCTCATTTTGGAATTGGTTCAGCAACATCCGTTGATTCAATTAGGTTAAAGATAGGGGATGAACAATACGGGTTAGACAATGTAAAAGCCAATCAGGTGCTGGCATTCTCTGATTTTACAAAGAAATCGGGAATTGGCACTTCCTCTCAGGGAAAAAAGCTTTGGTCTGAGAAAGCCCTTATTTCCCATATTCATAAGGAAAACAATTACAATGACTTTGAAAAGGAAGTGCTACTGCCGTATAAGCAGTCAACATCAGGGCCGATCATTGAAAGGGGAGATATTAATGGAGATGGATTGGATGACCTATTCATTGGGGGAAATGTCGGTTTCGCATCCCATGTATATCTTCAACATTCTGATGGATTCAGCAGCGAACCCAGCGTTATGCTTCAGGATTTCATGAATGAAGCTGTTGGAGCAGAGATGTTTGATGTGGATCATGATGGCGACCTGGATATTTATGTCCAGTATGGTGGTAATGAGTTTGATGATACGCAATTTTATCAGGATGTCTTGTATCTTAATGTTGAAGGGAGCTTTACTATGGCAAACTCATCTGCCGGGCTAAGTAATTATCCTGGGGGTGATGTTGAGAGTCTTGATATTGATAATGATGGATGGGTTGATCTAATCGTTGGAAATCGCGTCTTACCACAGTCATATCCAATAGCAGCTCCGTCTTACATTTATTTAAATCGGGAAGGAACACTCGTCGATGCTACCGCTGAGGTCGCACCGGCTCTACTTGACTTTGGTATCATCAATGATATTCAAACAAGCGATTTTGATAACGATGGAGATCTGGATTTGTTTGTGGTGGGAGAATGGACGGAAATAGGAGTATTCGAGAACATAAATGGAAAGTTTGAGAGAAAGCTTGATGAACAATTAGCGGCTAGTGGCTGGTGGTTTTCCATAACAGAAACAGATGTTAACAACGATGGCTGGAAAGATTATATCATTGGTAATGTTGGTTTAAACACAAAATTCAGTGCTTCTAAAGATAAGCCGTTCAAAGTGTTTGCTAATGACTTTGATAAAAATGGCACTTTGGATATCGTGTTGAGTAAAAAGTACAAAGGGGAGTATGTACCCGTAAGAGGAAAAGAATGCTCGACCGAGCAAATGCCTTTTATTTCTGAAAAGTTCAAAACATACAATGAATTCGCATCAGCAACAATTGAGGATATTTTTGAGAACGCTCAAGAAGCTGTCGAACTTTCAGTTACAACATTTGAGTCGGTGCTGCTAATCAATAATAAAGGAAATTTTGAATCGATACCCCTTCCAGCAGAAGCACAGCTGTTTCCTTTTTTGGATGCAGAGAGTATTGATATGAATGGAGATGGTATTCAAGATATAGTGGCACTTGGGAATATTTATAATACTGAAGTTGAAACTCCTAGATGGGATGGTGGACGTGGACTCGTAATGATGTCTGATGGTGGAAATGGATATCTGGTGGAAATGCCGGAATCACATGGGTTTCAGGTTGAAGGTAATGCGAAAACGCTTACAACATTGAAGACGAATGACAAGCACATGCTGCTAGTAGGCGTAAACAATGGACCCATTAGGTCATTTGAGTTAAACGACTAATAGTACTTATTTGGGAGGAGATGATTTGAAACATAGTCAGCAATACCTTGTTCTAGTTCCGTAAAAGGCCTTTCATATCCAATCGATCTTAACTTTCCCATATCTGCTTCAGTATAGTATTGGTACTTTTCACGAATGTCTATCGGGATGTCAATAAAGGATATACGTTGGGGCGCATTCAGATTGGCAAAGACAAGGCCAGCTAAATCAAGAAAACTTCGGGCTCTACCAGTACCAAGATTGTATATCCCATTGTCTCTCCGATGATGCATTAACCAGTAAAGGGTGTCTGTGACATCTTTAACATAGATGAAGTCTCTCAACTGTCCACCATTGCTATAGTCGGGTCGATGAGATCGAAATAGTTGCATAGAAGCTTTATCCTTGATCTGATGGTAGCAATGGAAGATCACTGAGGCCATTCTTCCTTTGTGGTATTCGTTTGGGCCATAGACATTGAAGAATTTTAGCCCAGCCCAGAAGAAAGGTGAATGATCCTGCTCCAATGCCCAGGTGTCAAATGCTTGCTTGGAATTACCATAAGGATTTAGCGGTTTGAATTGATTGATGTTGGCTTCATTATCACTAAATCCCTGCTCCCCGGCACCATAAGTAGCAGCACTGCTGGCATAAACAAGGGGTATTTGATGATCCACACATTTTGTCCATACTTGTTTGGAATAGGTGGTATTCAATTGATCAAGGAGATCGACATCTAATTCTGTGGTATCAGTTCTGGCTCCTAGATGAAAAATAAATTCTACCTGTTCATGGTTTTTATCGATCCAATCAAAGAATTGATTTCGATCGATACGTACTCGTATTTTTTTATCTCGAAGATTGCCCTCCTTTCGAGTGTCGGTAAACGAATCGACAGCTACAATGTCATTAAAGTTTTCGTCGTTTAATTTCCTAATCATACTGCTGCCAATAAATCCTGCAGCGCCCGTGACAACTATCATGATTATTTGTTTGAAGTCAAAGCTATCTATCTTTGCGATTATGATCTATGTAACCAGAAAGGAACATTTTAACGCCGCACATAAACTTTATAATCCCAACTGGAGTCAGGAAAAAAACCAGGAAGTTTTCGGCGCATGCGCCAATGAAAATTGGCATGGCCATAATTTCAAACTTGAGGTAACGGTTAAGGGAAAGGTTGATCCTGAAACCGGTTTTGTGGTAGATTTGAAGCAGCTAGGCGACTTAATCAAACGAGAAGTAGTGGATAAAGTAGATCATAAAAACCTAGACCTTGACGTCCCATTTCTCAAAGGGCAATTAAACAGCTGCGAAAATGTCATCATTAAATTCTGGGAGATACTAGCCCCACTTGTTAAGGATATGACCTATGATGGAGGGTTGCATAAACTTGAACTCATCGAAACACCGAAAAACTCTGTAGCCTACTACGGAGAATGAAATACTTCATCGTTGTTGGTGAGCGGTCTGGAGATTTGCATGCAGCAAAAATGATCCAACAAATTCGGTTGAATGATGCAGATGCGGTTTTCGACGGTTATGGAGGGGATTACATGTCTGAGGTGGGTTGTACAATTCATTCTCATTTCAAAGAGGCAGCATTCATGGGCTTTTGGGAAGTTGTCAAGAACATCTCGAAGATTCGAAAGCGACTGTCTCATTGCAAAGAATTGCTCAATGCACTTAAGCCGGATGTGCTAATTCTTGTAGACTATCCTGGTTTTAATTTAAGACTGGCAAAGTATGCCAGGAAGAAAGCGATTTCTACAGCGTACTACATTTCGCCTAAAATATGGGCATGGAAGCAGGGTCGAATCAAAATAATTCGAGCATGTGTAGATAGAATGTACGTCATTTTTCCTTTTGAAGTTTCCTTTTATAAACGATTGAATTACCAGACATATTTCCTTGGAAATCCGGTCGTAGAAGAGATACGGGAGCATGTATTAGATCAATCCTGGATAGATAGTTCAATTGACAAAGCCCGAACAAACATATTGATCATGGCTGGCAGTAGAGAACAGGAAATACGGGCCTCTTTGGAAATGATAAGTGAATTATCAAGCATTCATCCAGATTATTTATTTTGGGTGGCTGGGGTGGATAGTGTCAACAATGATTTGTATGCGCCTATCAATGACTTGTCTAATGTGAAGGTCGTTTTTGGGAAGACATATGAATTGATGTCCAGCTGTAAAGCAGCAATCGTTACTTCTGGAACAGCTACATTGGAAGCTGCGTTATGGGGGCTCCCTCAGTTAGTATGTTATCGTACGAGTTCGCTCACCTATGCGATTGCACGATTGTTTTTAAAAATAAAGTACATTTCGCTGGTCAATATCTTAGCCAACAAGAGAGTTGTCACGGAATTGATCCAACAACACTATACACCGTCCAGAATTACAGAAGAACTGGATCAGCTCCTAAACAACACGAACAGGATCAAAGAAATCAAAAAGGCATACGACGACATAAAAGTCCTTTTGACAGAGAGGAATGCGTCACGTGAAATCGCCACCGATCTGGTGAAGAATTTTATTAAGCCGCTTTAAGCTTATTGAACTTCGATTTTTCGAATTTCTGTTGTGCGTACTCTCGAGTAAGGGTGATTTCCTTAATTTCCTTATTGGAAGGAACTTCGAACATCGCGTCTGTAATGATTGCTTCGAAGATGGACCTTAATCCACGCGCACCAAGTTTGAACTCAAGTGCTTTCTCAACAATATAATCGAGCGCGTGCTCTTCGATTTCCATTGTTACATCTTCCATCTCAAACAATTTGAAATACTGTTTGATGAGTGCATTTTTAGGTTCCTTTAGGATTCTTTTCAGCGCATCCTCATTCAATGGATCTAAATGCGTAAGTACAGGTAGTCGACCAATCAATTCAGGAATCAATCCGAAACTTTTCAAATCCTGTGCCGTCACATATTGCAGCAGGTTATCCTTGTCAATCTGCTCCTGATGCTCCTCAACATTGGCAAAGCCAATGGGTCTGGTATTGACGCGATTGGCAATATGTCTTTCTATACCATCAAATGCACCACCACATACAAACAGAATGTTCTCCGTGTTGACGGTGATCATTTTCTGATCAGGATGTTTTCTTCCTCCCTGAGGTGGTACGTTTACACTTGTCCCCTCAAGTAGTTTCAGCAAGGCTTGCTGGACACCCTCACCACTAACATCACGTGTAATACTTGGGTTGTCTGATTTACGGGCGATTTTGTCTATTTCATCAATGTACACAATGCCACGTTCAGCTTGCTCAACCTCATAGTTGGCAGCTTGAAGCAGTCTAGTGAGGATGCTTTCAACATCTTCTCCAACATAACCCGCTTCGGTCAATACTGTGGCATCCGCAATACAAAAAGGGACTTGTAAAATTTTAGCAAGCGTTCTCGCTAAGTAAGTTTTACCAGTCCCTGTTCTACCCACCATGATGATATTTGATTTTTCAATCACCACATCATCATTCAGATTGTTCTGCATCAGACGCTTATAATGATTATAAACGGCTACAGAAATGAATTTTTTAGCTTCGTCCTGACCAATCACATATTCGTCAAGATGTCGCTTCATATCAACCGGTTTGATTAGGTTGAAACTTGGAGTTTCAGGGTCACTTTTCGTTTTTAATTCCTCATTTAAAATTTGTTGCGCCTGAGCAATGCACTTATCACAGATATGTGCATGAATGCCAGAAATCATCAAATCGACATCCTTCTTATTTCTACCACAAAAACTACAAGTGACCTGTCCCATTATTTTTTTACTAAAACCTCATCAATTAATCCATATGTCTTGGCTTCTTCAGCACGCATCCAGTAATCACGATCTGAGTCTTTCTCAATTTGATCATACTTTTTACCTGAATGATTAGCCAATATAGTGTACAGGTCTTTTCTTAATTCCTGCATTTGTTTCAAAGTGATCTCCATATCACTTGACTGTCCCTGCATGCCACCGCTTGGTTGGTGTATCATGATACGAGCATGCGGAAGCGCCGACCTTTTCTTAGCAGCACCACCGGCAAGTAGGACTGCACCCATAGAAGCAGCCATACCTGTACAGATAGTCGCTACATCCGGACTGACATATTGCATGGTATCATACATGCCTAATCCTGCATAAACGGATCCACCTGGACTATTGACATATAAAAGAATATCCTTTTTTGAATCTACAGATTCCAAAAACAGAAGTTGAGCGGTAATTATGTTGGCAATGTTTTCTTCGACCTGCATGCCAAGAAAGATGATCCTATCCATTATCAGCCTGGAGAATACATCTATTTCCCGGAAATTTGTAGGTCTTTCTTCAATGACAGCCCTCGTCATATTTTCAACGCGCTGGGCATACGAATCGAAGGTTTGGCCATTGATTCCCTGGCCCTTAACCGCAAATTTTCTGAATTCGTCCTTATTAATCATGTGAGTAATTTAAAATAAACGTGAAACAATAAAAAAAGTCCTAATCAATAGGACTCTTTCTTAACTTCTTTTTTCGATGAAGGGTTCATTTAAGCTTTCTAAATTCATCTAAAGAAACGGCTTTTTCTTTTGATGCTATTTTATCCTTCAAGATTTCATAAACCTTATTGCCCTGAACTTGATTGTACACCTTCATGTAGTTGTCCCCATTCTCACCTTGCAGATAATTATCTGCAAATTGATTAAGTTGATCACCTAGCTGCTCGATGATGGCTGGACCACCAAACTGCTGAACGATCATTTTCTTGGCTTCTTCAACTACCTCTTCGTGCTCAACTTTCACTTCCTCGTCCTTGGCAATCTTATTTCTAATAAGAGACCATTTCAATTCGGTTGCATAATGTTGATATTCAGTTTCCAATAACTCTTCAGTCATTTTTTCATTGGTCTTGATCAACCAGCTTTTAAGAAACTCGTCTGGCAAGTTGATTTTGACCGAATCAACCAGCTTTTCTCTTATTTTATAATAGAAGAAATTCAGTGCTTCTGACTCATAGTTAGTTTCAACAGTCTCTTTGACTTTCGTCTCAAATGCTTTTTGATCCTTGATCACGTCCTTACCAAATGCCTTATCAAAAAGCTCCTGATTGACTTCAGCTGGAGTAACACGTGAAATAGCACTTATCGTCAAACTGAGTTTGTTTTTTACAGCCTTTAACTCGTCTTCAGTCAGTCGACTTGCTCTTTCAAAAAACTCCTTGTCTTTGAATGATTTCTTGGCATCAATAGCCAGTACATCATCCTTCTTTAGGCCAATTACTTTCTTAAGCGTAGCGGGAGTCAATTCTTTGGTGTCTATTGATACTTCCTGGTTAATGCTTTCGTCCTCAGACTTTGCTGTGCCATATATGGTGTCACCATCTGCTGCTTCTTCAGGATTTGTAGTTTCACCAAATTGCTTTTGAAGATTTTCTATCGTCTCGTTCAGAACAGCTTTGTCAACCTTGATTTTATTATGATCAACCTTGATCTTCTCAAGTTTTAGCTCAAACTCTTCTGCGTAACCAATCTTAAAAATAAATTCAAAGTCCTTTTGGTTTTCCCAATCAACTTCCGATTGCTCTTCAGTTGGCATTGGCTCTCCAAGGAATTGCAGCTCGTTTCCTCTGAGGGTTTTATTCAGCTCTTCAGAAATGATACTATTCACTTCTTCTACAAGGAACGATGAGCCATACATCTTTTTTATCAAACCTGTAGGCACTTTACCCGGACGAAAACCTTTGATATTTGCCTTCTTGCTAAAATCTTTGATTTTTTGCGTCACTCGAGGTTGGTAATCATCCTCCTTTAAATTAATTTTAATTAGAGCTTCGGAATTCTTGATTTTATCGATTGTAGTATCCAAAGTGGTAAGGTTTAAGGTTTTAAATGAAAAAAACCCTCTTATTGAACGAGTTCATAAGAGGGTTATTTTTAGTGCGGATGGAGGGACTCGAACCCCCATGCCTCGCGGCGCTAGATCCTAAGTCTAGTGCGTCTACCAATTTCGCCACATCCGCGAATTGGACGGCAAAGAAAATAATAATTTATTGAACGGCAAAGCAAAGTAGAGTAGTTTTTTTAACATGACAGAAGTAGAGCAGGAGGAAGAGAAAAAGGAGATAATCCGAAAGTATAGATTGCTACTGAGGCATGCTAAACCTATGCTCAAAGATGGTGACGCTAAGATCATCAAAAAAGCATTCTACACTTCCATGGAGGCCCATGAAGGCATGAGGCGAAAGTCAGGTGAACCTTATATATACCATCCCATTGAGGTGGCAATGATTTGCGTTGATGAAATTGGTTTAGGAACAACATCCATTGTGGCAGCTTTGCTACATGATGTGGTGGAAGACACTGAGATGAGTCTTTCTCAGATTGAATACATGTTTGGGAAGAAGGTTACGACCATTATTGATGGACTGACTAAGATTACTGGTGTATTCGATCAGGGCACTTCTCAGCAAGCCGAGAATTTTAGGAAGATGTTACTCACGCTTTCTGAAGATGTGCGAGTAATCTTGATCAAGCTTGCAGACAGGCTTCATAATATGAGGACATTGGATAGCATGGCTCGTGAAAAACAGTTAAAAATCGCCTCGGAGACTTCCTATATATACGCCCCACTTGCTCATCGCCTCGGATTATATGCAATCAAGAGTGAGTTGGAAGATTTGTGCTTGAAGTTTACGAATGGGAAAGCCTTTGATGAAATCACAAGTAAAATTGAATTTACAAAAGAGAAGAGGAACAAGTTCATTCGAAAGTTCATCAAACCAATCAAATCAGATCTTGATAATCTGGACATACAGTATGAGATAAAAGGGAGGCCAAAATCTGTCCATAGTATTGCGAATAAAATGAAAAAGCAGAACGTCACCTTTGAAGAGGTGTATGATCTATTTGCTATTCGCATCATCATTGAATCACCAATTGAATCAGAAAAGGCACTTTGCTGGCAAGTGTATTCTGTAGTCACGGATTACTACTCACCGAACACCGATCGTCTCAGAGATTGGATAAGTATTCCTAAAGCTAATGGTTACGAATCACTTCACACCACGGTGATGAGTGACAAAGGTAAATGGGTAGAAGTCCAGATTAGGACCAGAAGAATGGATGAAATTGCTGAAAAGGGATATGCAGCTCATTGGAAATACAAAGAAAATTCACCTAAAAACAGAGAAGATGTAGGGCTCGAAATGTGGATCAACAAGGTCAGAGAAATAATTGAACAGAACAATACCAGTGCTCTTGAGTTCGTCAATGACTTCAGATCCAATTTCTATAATGATGAGGTTTTCGCCTTTACGCCAAAGGGGGATCTGATTACTTTACCATATGGAGCCACGGCCCTTGATTTTGCTTTCGAAATACATACCGAAGTTGGAGCTACATGCATTGGAGCCAAAGTTGACACAAAGTTGGTTCCGCTTAACTATGAGTTAAAGAATGGGGATCAACTTGAAGTGCTCACATCCAGGAAGCAAAAACCCAATGAAGATTGGCTTAAAATAGTAACTACATCTAAGGCAAGAAGTAGTATCAAAGAATCGCTTAAAGAAGAAAAGAAAGCATTCGCAGCAGAAGGGAAGGAGATTGTTCGGCGCAAACTCAAGCAAATGAAACTACCTTTTGAGCAAAATGTTCTTGAAGAATTGGCTCATTACTTTGGGCTTAAGAAACCCCTTGATTTGTACTATCTCGTTGGTATTGGAAAAATAGATCATGTTGAAATAAAGGCGTTCAGGCACAAGAACAATCTGGAAAAGACAAAACCTCAGGTTCCAGAGATTTCCAAGAAAAAGAAAGCCAAGAAGGAACAAACGGATCAGGACTTATTAATGATCGGAGGTGACATGGACCTTTTCGATTACAAATTCGCGAAATGCTGTAATCCTATTCCAGGAGATGATGTTTTTGGTTTTATTACAATTAATGAAGGAATAAAAATCCACCGCACAAGTTGCCCCAATTCTCCTGAATTGCTTGCTAGCTACGGATATAGAGTGGTTAAAGCAAAATGGACCTCCAAACACGCCATTGCCTTTCTCGCGGGAGTTAAGGTTACGGGTACTGATCGCTTAGGTATCATCAATGATATTTCCAATGTCATTACGAGTCAGCACAAAGTAAATATGCGAGGATTGACGATTGATACTGACAATGGAGTTTTTGAAGGAGAAATACAATTGTATGTCGATGGCACGGAACATTTGAATGCTTTGATCAAAAACCTCGAGAATATTGAAGGAGTAGTGAATGTGGCACGATTCAATTAAAGGTATAACCACCAGAGGGAGCTTTCTCCTAGTTGATTGGTGATCTTATTATGATCTCCATCTGATTATAACAGCTTACAAACTATCTTTGCGGCTATGACGCAAACCGAGACTTTACTGGACGAGGTTAAGAAAATATTCATGGCACATTTGGAGCAAAAGAAATTACGCAAGACTCCAGAGCGATTTGCCATACTTGAAGAAATATATAGTCGAAACGGGCATTTCGATGTAGAATCCTTGTATGTCAGCATGAAGGATAAAAACTATCGAGTAAGTAGAGCAACTGTTTACAATACACTTGATCTGCTTGTCGATTGTGATTTGGTTACCAAGCATCAGTTTGGCCAAAGTCAGTCTCAATATGAAAAGGCGTATGGGTTCAGACAACATGATCATTTGATTTGCACAGATTGCAATAAGGTCGTTGAGTTTTGTGACCCTAGAATTCAAAACATACAAAACACAGTTGGAAAACTATTGGAGTACGAGGTTATCCATCATTCTTTAATATTGTACGCCAATTGCAAAAAAATCAATTGTGAAAATAAACCACAATCATAACTATGAACTATTCCCATGATTTAAAGGGAGATGGATTATATCTCACTTTCTCCGGTGATCTTATTGGAGAAAATAACGGTCCGGAACTGGTAGAACTTGTAAGCGATAACCTTAATAATGGAGTGAAATTCTGCTTTATCGATATCGCCGACGTTAGATATATCAATAGTAGTGGTATTGGTGTATTAATTACGATTTTGACGAAATTCAGAAATAAGGATGGAGAACTCTTTCTGATCAATCCATCAGATCATGTCAAGAAGCTTCTAATCATCACCAAACTAGAGGCTATTTTCAATATTGTATTAAGCGAAAACGAAGCGCTCGAAAAAGTTAAGAATCTTTAATGGCAAAAGTAGATGTGTTGCTGGGTCTCCAATGGGGAGATGAAGGCAAAGGAAAAGTTGTTGATTATTTAGCCCCAAAATATGACGTTGTTGCAAGATTTCAGGGAGGACCCAATGCGGGACATACTTTGGAATTCGACGGAAAGAAACATGTACTTCATCAAATTCCCTCAGGGATTTTTCATTCGGGTATTATCAATATCGTTGGAAATGGTGTAGTACTTGACCCTATTACCTTCAGTGAAGAGATAAAGGCGCTTGAGCCATTCAATTTGGATTTGCATGCTTCTCTGATATTATCATCAAAAGCACAGATGATCCTACCTACACACCGTTTGTTGGATCAAGCATTTGAGAAATCTAAAGGAGATTCAAAAATCGGATCGACGCTCCGAGGAATAGGTCCTACCTATCAGGATAAAATGGCGAGAGTAGGTCTTCGACTAGGAGATGTGCTTGAATCAAACTTCCGTGAAAAATATGACAATCTGAAGGCCAAACATTTTGAAGTATTGGATCGACTGGGATTTGAATATGATATTAAAGAAAGGGAGGACGTTTTCTTCGAGGCTATTGAGCATCTAAGAGGTTTTCAAATAAAGAATACTGAGTACCTGATTAATTCTTTATTAAAGGAAGGAAAATCAGTACTTGCAGAAGGAGCCCAGGGATCACTCCTGGATATCGATTTTGGAAGCTATCCTTTTGTTACCAGCTCAAATACAATCTCTGCAGGCGCTTGTACCGGCTTGGGTATTTCTCCAAAGCAAATTGGAGAAGTTTATGGTATTTTCAAGGCTTACTGTACAAGAGTAGGTAGCGGACCATTCCCAACAGAGCTCTTTGATGAGGAAGGAGAGAACTTAAGAAAAAAAGGAGGTGAATTTGGAGCTACCACAGGTAGACCAAGGAGATGTGGATGGTTAGACATTCCTGCGCTCAACTATGCTTGCATGCTCAATGGGGTTACACAGCTTTTCATGATGAAGGTAGATGTGTTAAGTGAGATGGACGGAGAGATCCAGGTTGGAGTTGAATATAAGAAGGGAGAAGAACGCACTACTGAATTCCCTGTTAACTATGACGACAATTGGTCTGTAGAGTACCAAACTTTACCGCTTTGGGATAATCATAATTTTCAAGATTTCGATTCACTACCCGCTGAGTTATCAACTTATATCTCCTTTATTGAGGACAAGACTGCAACACCAATCAACCTTGTATCTATCGGACCAGACAGGACTCAAACAATTATTAAAAATATTTAACAAGACTAGCTGGTCAATTTCCATCAAGTTCTTATCTTTGCCCTCCTTTTGATTTCGGGTATTGAATATTTGGGATTGTGAGGGGAATTATTGGGCACTTATACGGGGTGTTTATAGTTGTAGGGCTTAGGTTCTGCACGATTAATGAAGG
>JAGDZR010000014.1:0-160809 GCA_049115695.1 Cyclobacteriaceae bacterium
TCGAACCACCGACTCACGGATTTTCAGTCCGATGCTCTACCAACTGAGCTACAGCACCTCGAAATGAGGATGCAAAACTAGACAAATTAAGTTTTGGTGCAAATAAATTTTAAGAAATAAACAACCTGTCAATTAATCTAATATGTCATTCATTCCACAGATCATATTTGTTGTAATTGGAGCCTTTTTTGGCTACTTAATTCTTCGCAGGGTTAAACGAATCTCGAGTAATATTGGGCTAGGTCGAGATTACGAGGTAAAGGGAGATGTTGGCCGAAGATGGCAAAACGTTTTGCTGATAGCATTTGGACAAAAGAAGATGTTCAAACGCCCAATTCCTGCCTTCTTACATTTTTTGATCTACGCTGGATTTCTTTTGATCAATATAGAAGTGCTTGAAATAGTCTTGGATGGGTTGTTTGGAACTCACAGATTATTTGCTCCTTACCTGGGTGACTTCTATACCATTTTGATCTCTTTCTTCGAAATTTTGGCAGTAGGCGTATTGCTCTCCTGTGTAGTTTTTTTGGTACGAAGGAATGTGCTTCGTTTACCAAGATTTACCAAACCAGAAATGAACGGGTGGCCAGCGATGGATGCCAATTTGATCCTTATCATTGAGATAGTCCTCATGTCGGCCATCTTATCCATGAATGCTGCAGATCAGGTATTGCAAGGGGTGGGCGCTGAGGACTACACAACAACAGGTTCATTTTTGATAAGTTCGATGATGGCGGGATGGTTCGAAGGACTATCCACATCCAGTCTTATTATTATAGAACGAGCTGCCTGGTGGTTTCATATTGTTGGCATTTTTGCCTTTGCCCTTTATGTTACCTTTTCAAAACATTTACACATCTTTTTGGCGTTTCCCAATACGTACTACAGCAAGCTTCAACCCAAGGGTGAAATGGATAATATGTCTGAGATTACCAATGAAGTTAAACTCATGCTGGGCCTACCACAGGAAGGCGATGCAACGCCACCACCTGAGGGCATGACATTTGGAGCCAAAGATGTCACTGGTCTGACCAGGAAAAACCTGATGGATGCGTACTCCTGTACCGAATGTGGCAGATGTACATCCGAATGCCCGGCTAATATTACAGGGAAAAAGTTGTCGCCACGGAAGGTGATGATGGATACGCGTGATAGGATGGAGGAAATTGGTAAGCAGGGTGGTGATGATGGAAAAGCACTACTAGGAGATTACATAACCAAAGAAGAAATTAATGCATGTACCAGTTGTAATGCCTGCGTTGAGGCTTGTCCGGTGATGATCAATCCTCTGGATATCATCCTGCAACTGAGGAGGTATGTTGCCATGGAGGAATCCGGTTCACCTGCGTCATGGAATGCGATGTTTCAGAATGTGGAGACCAATTTCGCTCCTTGGAAATTTTCCCCGCAGGAACGATTCAACTGGGCCGATGAATTGAAGAATAAATAATATCTAAAGAAGAGAAAATGTCAGAAATAATAATCCCAACTATGGCCGAAATGGCATCCAAAGGAGAACAACCTGAAGTACTCTTCTGGGTGGGATGTGCGGGATCGTTTGACGATCGTTACAAAATGGTAACGAATGCTTTCGTCAAAATATTAAATAAGGTAGACGTGAAGTTTGCGGTCTTAGGCACTGAGGAGACCTGTACGGGAGATCCGGCTCGAAGGGCTGGAAATGAGTTTTTGTTTCAAATGCAGGCCATGGCGAACATTCAGGTATTGGATGGTTATGAAGTTAAGAAAATAGTAACCGCCTGCCCTCACTGCTTTAATACTATCAAAAACGAGTATCCAGCATTAGGAGGAAACTATGAAGTAGTGCATCATTCTGAATTTCTACAACAATTGATCAACGATGGAAAGGTGTCTTTGAAAGGAGGAGGTGCTTTTAAAGGCCGGAAGATCACGTTTCACGATTCTTGTTACCTCGGCCGTGCCAATGATGTATATGAAGCTCCGCGAAAAGTATTGGAAGCTTTGGATGCGGAGCTGGTCGAGATGAAACGATGTAAAACAACAGGTTTATGTTGTGGTGCTGGAGGCGCTCAAATGTTCAAAGAACCAGAAGCTGGGAATAAGGATATAAATATTGAACGGACTGAAGAAGCACTTGCTACCCAGGCAGATACCATAGCGGTGGGTTGTCCGTTTTGTATGACCATGATGAGTGATGGGGTCAAAAACAAGGAAAAAGAAGAGAGTGTAAAGGTCAGAGATCTGGCTGAGCTGATTGCCGAAGCGGAAAATTTGTAAGGTCGTTTTTGGTGGACTTGACACAATGTTGTCGGGGTGACTTTTGAGATGGATGCAGTATCATAGGTTCCTTTCGGCCTATCAATTCATTACTTTTGTATAACTATGGTTGCATCACTTTCAAAAATGCCTGATCACGCTCGTCTATGGGTTTATCAGGCCAATCGACAGCTTATTAATGACGAGTTAGAGGTTGTAGCTTCCGCTTTGGAAGAATTTTTAAAACAATGGGCTGCTCATGGGCAGGAATTGAAGGCGGGATATGAGGTTTTGTATGATCAAATGATCGTCATGGCTGTAGACGAGTCGTTTGCTGGGGCCAGTGGTTGCAGCATTGACTCTTCGGTAAGCGTACTTCGCGCCTTGGGAGAAGAGCTTGGGGTTTCCTTTCTGGATCGCTCACAGATAGCATTCCTGAAAGGAGATCAAATTGAAATGCACGCTTTGTCATCATTAAAAGCTGAGGTGGAGAGCGGAAATATTACCACAGACATGAAGATTTTCAACAACGCCGTGACCACCCTCGGAGATTGGAAAAACGCTTGGCTTCAATCGGCTGGGGATTCGTGGATGAAACGGTATTTTGCTAAAATTGAGCAGGTTTAAAGCAATCCACTAACATTTTTCGGTAAACTGAAAGGGCTTTAGATATTGACTATTTCTATTGATGTAATAGTCAAAACAGTCTGTAGCTCATAATTTGCCGGAAAAATTCCGGGCCCGATTCGGGGTAAACCGCCAGGCCGAATATGATACCATAGATTGCTCCAAATAGGTGAGCGTCATGATTGATATTGTCAGACATGTTCTTGCCCTGTGTGTAGGAATAGACAATGTATAACCCTCCCAGGATAAAGCCGGGCAGACATAGAACAGCAAAGAGACAAATTTTGTTAAGCGGCATATACAGAATACTGCAAAAAACCATTGCCGAAACTGCACCAGAAGCACCCAAACTATTGTAGCCAGGTTGATTTCTGTGTTTTAAAAATGAAGGAATATCTGAAATGATAATTGCAGAGACATAGAAGAGAACAAATGTCGTAGTGCTGTCTCCACCTAATATTTGAGAAAACAAAACT
Source organism: Cyclobacteriaceae bacterium (assembly GCA_049115695.1). Lineage (GTDB taxonomy): Bacteria > Bacteroidota > Bacteroidia > Cytophagales > Cyclobacteriaceae > JAGDZR01. The sequence continues at coordinate 3,342 of JAGDZR010000014.1, forward strand.
TCCACCACCGTCCCAAAGAAGTATAGTGTGAACATATTAAAGCCAAGATGCATATAGCCACCGTGAATAAAACCACTGGTCAAAAATCGCCAGTACTGTTTGCGTTGACTGACTGCATATGGATTGAGCATCATTTGCTGATAGATAGAAGGATTATTCCAGGCTAAAAAGCTGATGGCTACAGTAATGGCAACTATAATGATGGTTAAGCTCATTGGAGAAAATATATGGGTTTCATTAACGATTTCTTTGCATTAATCGTCTGGCAAATTCTTTTAAAAGATTGACGGCAGCTTCATCACCTTCAAGCTCATCGATGGCAGTAATTGCTTTGTCAAAGTAATCGTTCATTTTGGCAGTTGTTAGTTCATGAATTCCTAGCTCGTTGTAAATACCCGTTATGGCTTCAACTTTTTCTGTTGGGTCAAATTGCTCTGCGAGTAGCCAGTTATGCAATTTCGAATGTACATTGCCCTTGGCACGTTGCAGCGCATTGATCAGTAAAAATGTTTTTTTATTCGCGATAATGTCACCACCAACTTGTTTTCCAAAAACTGCTTTGTCGGCATAGACATCCAGAAGGTCATCCATGAGCTGAAACCCTAACCCCATGGACTCTCCAATTTCATAGAGCTTGTCGGTTTGAGGGTGATTGCTCAAAATACCTCCAAGCTCCAGGCTGAAGCCAAGCAGAACTGCCGTTTTCAGACGAATCATTTCCAGGTATTCTTCTTCTTGGACCTCTTCTCTTTGCTCAAAATTCATGTCTAACTGTTGCCCCTCGCAGACCTCAACAGCCGTTTTGTTGAAGCGTGAAAAAATCAGATGGGTATAGCTGGAATCAGCAGAAAGGAATTGATCATAGGCCTTGACTAGCATTGTATCTCCACTCAATATAGCAGTATTATCATCCCATTTTTCATGGACAGTTGTTTGACCTCTACGTAAGGGTGCATTGTCCATGATATCGTCATGCATCAGCGTAAAGTTGTGAAAAACTTCAACACCAATCGCGGCATCAACTACATCTTCAGGATTGGATTTTTTAAGTTGATAGGATAGAAGCGTTAGCAGTGGTCTTAACCTTTTACCACCCAGTGACATGAGGTAGCGAATCGGTTCGTAAAGATTGTTTGGAGAGTCTCCAAATCTCATTCTTTCGATTTGACCATTTAGTTTTTGTGCGAGCTCCGCAAGATTGTTCATTCAACCAATTTATATGTGCAACATTACATAAAACCACCGGTTTGGCTGAATGTTGCGAAGAAATACCATTCTTTAATTGTTGTATAAATTTTTCTTCGCCATTGAAAGAGCCATCGTAGCATCTTCTAATTCACTAAATCCAAATTGTTTGTACAATCCATGAGCATCTTTGGTCATGAGCATCCATCTTCTAATGCCTTGTAGGTCTGATTGTGATAGGATAAATTCTATGAGCTTTTTAGCGTATCCCTTACCTTGATATCCTTCCAATATGAACACATCAGCTAGGTAGGCAAAGGTAGCTTTATCTGTTACCAGTCTGCCAAAACCTATCATTCCATCATCCAACAGCACGGTGAAGCATTCTGAATTTTCAATGGACAGCTTAACAGTGTTTCTTGGAATACTTTTGGCCCAATATGACTGTTCAGCCAGGTATTGATGAACAATATCGATATCCACATCTTCATGCCTTCGTGAAATTTTGATCATCCGTTAGCTCCAGTTGTTTATTCAAATATTGGACTGACGCTACTTATATCTCCAACTGGTCAAATCAGCACCAGCAGGGGCACTTTCTTCAATCCTATTCATGATCTTATCCACATACATCGTATTATACCTGAGCCGCGAAATGTGGTTTGGGTTTTCCTGATCACCATTCCAGCAGTGTTCTGCCCGGTCACCATAGTCCACCTCTCCATCATAGTATGGGTCAGATGTATTCTCCAGAAAATCTTCCATCAAATAGACTGCATTGTTGAGATAGTAATTGTCCATATCACCACAATAGATGTTGATTTTCCCTTTAAGCTTAGGTCCCAGGTTATTCCAGTCTCTTTCCATAATGTACCGGAGGTCATAGTTTTCTTTCCAGTATTCTGCTACTTCTTGGTTGATTATTCCGGTCTTTTTATCCCATAACCTCATCGGATATCCGTCTGATCCTTGAGGAGAGTATGTGGCTTCCCAAATGTCCCATTGCTGACCAGATCTGGATTTATCACCGAGTGCCAACTCTTTGTAATTCATGTCTCTTAATGAGGCATTAACGTGACCTAGGTAGTCACGACGACCCGGCACTAACACTTCTTTGAGCTCACTAGGGTAGTAGTAGGCATTTTCATCTTCGTAGATATTGGTCAGACAGAATGCACGAAAATCAATGGGGTCGGGACATGCTGCAAAACAGCCATTGTATTCATCTGGATACATTACCTGTACGGCAAGGGCCTCCCATCCACCGGTGGAACCTCCGTATAGGAACCTTGACCAAGGCTCTCCTTGTCCCCTAAATTTTTCTTCAATATATGGAATCAGTTCGTAGGTGATCGCATCTCCATATGGGCCCTGATTAGCAGAATTTACGGCATAAGAATCGTCATAGTAGGGCGTAGGGTGTTGGATTTCAATGATGATAAACCTTGGGAAATCTTCACTGATCCACTGCAAGTATTGATTGTATGCTTCCTGCTGCTGGATGATATTGTATCCTTTCATATCAAACCTTGATGAAAAGTCCGGCTCCATATTTGGGTCTGGAGGAGTGGTACGAAACCCACCGAAATCAGAAGGGAAATGACCATGAAATATCATCAACGGATACTTGGCCTCAGGATGTTGGTCAAAACCTTTTGGAAGAAGCACATGAGCACCCAGATACATATCTCGGCCCCAGAATTCGCTGAGTTTTTCACTCTTGATACTGATGTGTTTGATCCACTCAGTATCAGCAGGTGGTTTGATTGGTGGAACGATTTGATCCAACTTAATATTGATGCTTTCAGGGCTCTTGGGGTCTAAATATACTTTCTGAGGTTTGCTATAAAGGTTGCCGGGGGATCGATTCCATTGTTGACCTTCCCCATTGTCCATCGGAAGTTTGACTGTATGGCCCGTGCTAAGGTTGAATGTTTCATAAACATGAAGGAGCCCTTGTACCCAGTATTCCCCAGCCTTTAGGTCTGACAAGTCTTGAATGGGATAACCAAAATGATTAGAGTTGAACCCAACTTGCTGATCGATTTTCATATCTTCAACATTCTGACCATAAACAAGCTGGGTGCCCGGGCCATCATTGATTTGAAATCTTGGCTCTGTTGAATCATCAGTCGATATCAGCAGCAGCAGTCTGCCATCTATGGGTTTTTCACCTACCGAATCATCGATAGAGATAGTAACCAGATCTTGTTCGGCACTTTGACAAGCCATTAGTGCCAGCAAAATGAGGAATGGGGAAAATATCTTCATGGTGTAGAGATTGATATCCATGAAGATACAGTGTGAATTAAGCGCTCACCAGTAAATTTTGGTGAGCGGTGGTCGGTCCTATTTACTTAGGTGAATTGCCTGTTCTTTGGAAAAAATAACTTTTCTGAATTCACTGGGTTGCTTCTCGTTGAGTAGCTGGAGTGATCCTCTCTCTTTAATGAGCCTGGAAAAGTTTTCCTCCCGTTGATCAAACTGGTCCTGATTGGCATAGGTGGTGATTAACACAATTTCAAATGGGGATGCTGTATCTGAGGTGGTTTGAAGAAGTTGAAAAGCATCGATCATGTTTTGTTTAATAGCCATTTTTCGAAGGACCAGCCAGTTGTTCTGGTAATAAAAGATGGCTTCATCCAGATTATTGTTTTGTACCTGAACAAAATCCAGAGAAGTAATTTTTTCGGATGATTGACAATGACTGGAGAGTATGGAAACGATAAACAGTGTTGAGAAAATGAGGGCGGATTTCATAAACTTCCTTTTTATCAATTGATTACGAGAATCAATGCTTTTGGATTCGATTTTATTCAGTTGGCCATTTCATGTGTGTCAAAATCAGGGCGTTATGAGATACTTTAGCAAGTGTTTGATTGACGATTATCAAATAGTTTTACTATTCTTGAAGAAATGTTCCTTCTAACTGAGGAGGGATCAATATTAAGAATCATCGCAAAAAATTCACATGAAACTAACCATTTCTCATTTGTCCAAGACTTACAAAAATGGAGTCAAGGCAATCGACAATGTCAATTTAGAAATATCAGCAGGAATGTTTGGACTGCTCGGTCCAAATGGCGCTGGAAAATCATCACTAATGCGCACAATCGCCACGCTCCAGGATCCCGATGAAGGATCTGTCATGTTGGACGATTTGGATGTGCATCAAAGTCAATTGGAATTCAGGAAGCAACTGGGATACCTTCCGCAGGAGTTTGGTGTTTATCCCAAAATGTCAGCAGAAAGTTTGCTTCATTACTTCGCTACCTTAAAAGGCGTAGCTACTAAGAAAGAGCGCAAAGAGATAGTGGACAAGGCATTGGAAGTGACCAATCTGTTTGAGGTAAGAAAAAAGCATGTATCGAAGTATTCGGGAGGAATGAAGCAGCGGTTCGGTATTGCACAGTTGTTGTTGAACAACCCCAAACTGATCATTGTGGATGAGCCAACAGCCGGATTGGATCCTACTGAGCGTCAGCGGTTTTTGAATGTATTGAGAGAGATTGGAACTAACAACATTGTGATTTTTTCCACCCATATAGTGGATGACGTAAAGGAACTATGCACAGATATGGCCATTTTGAATGGTGGTCGCATTCTCAGCCAACTAACTCCTGTAGAAGCGGTGAAAACCATCCAAGGGAAAATCTGGAACAAAATCATTGATCGGGAGGATCTTGAAGCAGAAGAAGCAAAGTACAATGTGATATCGTCAAACTTCAATGAGGACAATACAGTCAATATCCGGGTGCATGGAGATCAAAATCCTGGTGAGGGATTTGTAAATGTTGAAGCCAATCTGGAAGACGTGTATTTCACTACGTTGCTTGAAGATCAACCAATTGTTTCAGCTTAATTCCGCATCGTTATGTTTTTAAGAATTTTTTCCTTTGAGCTGAAGTACTGGCTGAACAATTACCTGTTTTATATCTATGCGGGTGCTCTTTTTCTGATCGCCTTACTATCTATGGGATCTTCTGCGGGTCTTTTTGAAAGTGTAACCAGCACGCGGAGTTCGATTACTCATCTGAACTCTGCCTATGCGCTCACCAATTTTATCAACGGGTTTTCCATCATTGCTTTTTTTCTGATGCCGTCTATTGTCGGTGGGACCATCAATAAAGACTATTCAAGTAACACGAGTAACGTGCTTTATTCTTATCCTTTTTCAAAGACGGACTATTTATTGGGTAAGTACTTAAGCAGCTTGGTTATCAGTATATTGGTAATGCTCTCCATTGCACTAGGAGCCATGGCAGGGGGATATTTTCCAGGTACAAACCCCGAATTGTCCGGGGAGTTCAGTTTGTTGAATTACATGCAGCCATATTTGATTTTCATCATTCCCAATTTCATTTTTTTCAGCGCCATTGTGTTTGGCGTGGTGACCTTCTCACGAAATATTGCTGCGGGATTTGTGGCGATCATAGCTTTGTTTTTGGTGCAAGGAATCGCTGAAACCATTATCAATAATATGGACAACAAAGAGCTGGGAGCATGGCTCGATCCTTTTGGAAGTGGTGCATTCCGCTATTACACTGAGTACTGGTCGGTGGCAGAGCAAAATGAAAACCCATTGCCATTTGAGGGATTGATTCTGTACAATCGACTGCTTTGGGGAGGACTTGGTGTGTTGATTTTTTCAGTCGTATTCTATCTTTTCAAATTCACACATAATCCATTTTCTTTTCAGTTGAGAAAACCCAAAGGCGAGCGTGTAGTCAAAAACAATTTTGGCAGTATGGTGAGGATCAATTTACCCGAAGTATCCTTTGATTTCAGTTTTGTACGACGACTCAAAACCGCCTGGCAATTGTCCAACTATGACTTTCTTTTTGTAGTAAAAAGCTGGCCATTTATCATCATCGCTTTGATTGGGCTTAGTATGCTCACTGTCACATTGCTGGTAGGGCAGCAGATATTTGGGACAACCACATATCCTGTTACCTGGCAAATGCTGCAGATCGCCGGAAATGTTTTTACCGCAATTGCACTGTTACCAATCTCATATCTCTACATGGGCATGCTGGTTCATCGCAGTAGGATTTCGAAAATTAATCAGCTGGTAGATGCAACACCGGTTCCAAATTGGACCTTCCTGCTTTCTAAGTTCATCGCAATTGTGAAGGTGCAAATGGCGCTATTGCTGCTGATCATGATTGCTGGTATGCTGATCCAGACGTATGACGGGTTTTATGAATACGAAATCGGGTTGTATCTGACCGAACTCTACGGAATCAAGCTTTGGCATGTGTTGATTTATGCACTGTTTGCCATTTTCATACAAACATTGTCTCCCAATTACCTGGTAGGATTTTTTGTCACATTAGGTATTGCCATTGGCGTAAGCTTTCTGGGAGAGATCGGTATTGAGCAAACTTTTTACAAATTTAACCAGGCGCCCAACCCATTTTATTCACCCATGAATGGTTATGGCTCAACTTTGTTTCCTTACTATGTCTACAAGTTGTATTGGTTACTGCTTGGTGCGGCCATGTACGTCTTTGCTATCGCATTTTGGAGGAGAGGCATGCCAACCACCTTCAAAGGCAAATGGCAGCAAGGGTTGCTAGGTTTACGAGGGTCTTTGGTAACTGTAATGTCCGTTTTTCTAATAGGTTTTTTATCCATTGGAGGATGGATCTATCACACCGAAAATATCAAGCATGAGTACGTGCCATCCAAGCAGAGAGAAGAACGGAGCGTAGAGCAGGAGCGTAGATTTGGTCCTTACGAATCAATGAGTCAGCCACGCATTGTTGATGTTAATGTCAATGTTGATTTAGTTCCTGAATCGAGAGACTTCAGAGTCGATGGACAATTTCTCTTGGTTAATAAAACGTCAGATGTGATTGATTCTTTGTTGCTCAATCACAATGGCTATCCAAGTGAGTTTTCATTTGGCCAGCAGGTTGAATTAGTTTTAGAAGACACCTTATATCACTACGATTTTTATGTGTTGGACGATCCACTCCAGCCTGGAGATTCGCTGGAATTTTCGTTTCAATTATGGAATAAGCCTAATGAACTCTTAAGATCAAATTCACCCATTCGCAATAATGGAACATTCATTAATAATGGTCTTTTTCCATCATTTGGTTACAGTTCAAATGCTGAGATCAAGGACAATGCAATCCGTGAAAAGTACGAACTACCTGAAAAAGAACGGATGAATTCCGTCTATGATACCACCGCCTACGGCAACACTTACATCAGCTCAAGTGCGGATTGGATCAATTTTGAAACAGTGGTGAGCACCTCTCCAGAGCAGATTGCAATTGCTCCTGGTTACTTGCAACGAGAATGGGAGGAGAATGGCCGTCGATATTTCCATTATAAAATGGACAGCAAGATGATCAATTTCTATGCTTACCTATCTGCGGATTATCAAATCCGGCAAGACAAGTGGAATGATGTGAACATCGAAATCTACTATCACAAAGGCCATGAGTATAACCTTGATCGAATGGTCAATTCGATTAAAAAATCACTGGATTACTATACAGAAAACTTTAGCCCATATCAACACCGCCAGGTTCGGGTGATCGAATTTCCAAGAAGTAGCGGGATGTTTGCTCAGTCATTTGCGAATACAATTCCCTACTCTGAAGCAGTGGGATTTATTGCAAAAGTGGATGATGAAGACAAAGATGGATTGGACTACCCATTTGCTGTGACAGCACATGAGGTAGCCCATCAGTGGTGGGCGCACCAGGTAATAGGGGCTAATGTGCAGGGCGCCACTTTGATGTCGGAAAGCATGTCCGAGTATAGCAGTCTCAAGGTACTTGAAAAAGAGTATGGTCAGCAGAAAATGAGGGTGTTCCTAAAGGATGCATTGGATAAATATTTACAAGGAAGAGCTCAAGAGCGTTTGAAAGAAAAGCCGCTGATGTTCAATGAAAATCAGGCGTATATACACTACAACAAAGGTTCCCTGATACTTTATGCCATCAGCGATTACCTGGGTGAAGAGGAGTTCAACAATGTAATGAAGGCTTATATCGACAGTGTGGGATTTCAGGACGCTCCGTACACAACATCTCTTGAGTACTTTTCATTCCTGGACGCAGTAACTCCAGATTCCCTAAAATATGTCCTAGAGGATATGCTGGAGACCATCACCCTTTACAACAACAAAGTTGAGGAAACATCATATGAGCAAAAGGAGGACCAGTACGAGGTGACCATTGACCTGTTGACCTCCAAGTATCGTGCTGATGAAGAAGGTAACTACATCTACAAAAATGAGGCTGGCGATAGCCTGGCTTTGGAGATTGAAGGTCGACGCAGACCATTACAGTCTTTGCCGCTGAATGACTGGATTGAGGTAGGAATCTTTGGGGAAAAAGAAGTTGATGGCGAGATGGAGGAGGTTCCGCTTTATCTGGAGAAGCATAAATTCAGCAGGATTGATACGACCTTAAGAATTATCGTCAACAAAGAACCAGTTGAGGTAGGAATAGACCCCTATCATAAATTAATTGACACTAACACTAATGACAACAGGTTGCCTGTCAAGGAACAAGAGGCAAAGGAAAGTGAGGATTAGCCCATGGATGGGTAGTTTTTCATCTGTCTAAAACTTTAATCAGCGTGTAAATACCTTACTTGCAGTCGCCGTGTCATGATGCAGACTCATTTGCCAAAGCTATACGCCATGATGTATCATGGCGCATAGCATCACTTTATTGTTCAGCAGTGAGTTTTACAGTTTTGTAACCAACAAAGCTGATCGCAATGTCTTTGGACCCTGTGGCTTTGATGCTAAAGGTTCCGTCCAAATCCGAGACAGTTCCTGATGTGGTTCCTTCAACAATAATATTCGCACCTGGCATTGGGTAGCCTGTTTCGTCTAAGACAGTTCCATTCCACTCCCCGGCATCCAGTTTTGCATTTACCTCCATTTCACCTAATATATTTTGGGCTTTGTTTACGATGATGACTCCTTGCGGACTACCGTCAGGGTTACTTTGATCATTGTTTATCTGGAACACAATTGGAAAAGCCATTCGGATTCTGACCGCTTTTCCTCTCTGTTTGGCAGGTTTGAATTGTTCGATACTTTTCAATACTCTCTCACCTTCTTCATCACAACCACCACCAATGCCTTTGACTGTTTCAACATTGGACACGCGACCATCTTTCTCGATAATAACTTGAACCCAAATCTGACCTTCGACTCCTGAGGTTCTGGCGGCTTTTGGATACTTAATCTCTTGACTCACGTATTGATACAGGGCATCCATTCCTCCCGGATATTCGGGCCATTCTTCTACAAAGGTGAATATCTCATCTTCCTTTTCTTGAGCATTAATTGGCTGCTCCGTACAGGCAAAAACCATAAAAGTTATGGTCAGCAAGGCAGTTAATGAGCCTGTTTTCCATTTGCTAAGACTCCTTTTTTGTTCTTTCATTGCTTTTAATCTTTTAAGAATTAAACTATCATGAAAAGAGCTGGCCAAACCCAATCCACTTGTTTTTAAAGTTGAACTGATCAGTATAGATGAATAGTGGTCGATGTTGCACCACTTGAGTGCGTATGCATCGGCTTGATATTCATGTATTTTCTTTAATTCGTTGATAGAGTACCAAACAAAGGGTAGCCACCAAAAGCACACTTTCAGCAATTCGAAAAACAAAAGATCATAGCTGTGACCGAGTTTGACATGTGCCTTTTCGTGTTTTAATATGATATCATAATCTTGAGTGTCCTGCGTGATTTCTTCACTAAGAAAGATCCAGTTTAGAAAAGAGAAACTGCCCTTGATTCCATCCACCCGATGAATGACTTGGAATTGATATTTTTCAGCGTGACTTCTTTGCTTTAGTCGAATAATGTCCGAGACGCTTTCAATAAACCTGTATAGAAAAAATAGACTAACAGACAAATAGGCACCAACAGCTATGTATAACATCCAATTGGTTTCAGCTACCATCTCAGCAGTTGTATTAGTATCAAATGTTAGGAGTTGAGTTGCACTGACCGGGACTAGCACTTGAGGCGCTAAGAAAGGATTGGTCAGCTTGAGTAGAGGAATGATTAGCGCGGCAAGGGCTGCTCCAATTAGAAAGAAGCGCATTTTACCATATTGCTTTTCGTTTCTTAGAAGGAAAAGATAACCAAGAAGTAGAAGGGTATGGATAATTCCGAGTTCAATTAAGTAGTTACTCATGATTTCCGCTCCTTTTGTTCTTTCAGTAATTGTTCCAGATCTTCGACGCTCAGGTTTTCTTCTTTGCTAAAAGCTGAAACCATTCGTTGGTAAGATCCACCAAAATATTTACTCACAAATGTTTTCATAATGGATTTGGTATATTCTTCCTTCGAAATCAAGGGATGATATCTATGAAACTTACCCTTCTTCTCATAACCCACGAATCCTTTTTGTTCCATGATGCGCACAATGGTTGACACAGTATTGTAGGCTGGTTTTGGTTCAGGCATTTTTTCAATAATGTCATTGACAAACCCTGCTCCAAGTTGCCATAGAATTTGCATGATCTCGTCTTCCGCTTTTGTTAACTCTTTCATACTATTTGCCACATTCAAACTAATCGATTAGTTCAAACTAAGTGACTAGTTTCAATAAATGCAAGTTATTCAAACTATTTTTTTAGTTTGATGTGGGGTTGTTTATGAATATCCGAACTGACTTGGATGGTTGCACCCCTGCTCAAGGTGGGAATAGGTCCCTATCGCAAGCTGATTGATACTAACACAAATGACAACAGGGTGCCTGTCAAGGAGATGGAGGATGCGTCTTCTGATGGAGAGGATTAGCAAAGGAATTTTGCTTGTTGACCAGAAAACCTGCAGAGGGGAAAAGTGAAGATCTACTCGTTAATCTGCTGACTTAATGCTTGATCAATATCTTCCAAGAAGATCTTGTCCATTTGCTGGACATAGGGATCGAACATCTTTAGTTGACCCACGTACTTCTTTTTGGCCATTTGCATGTTATCAATGAATTGCTGGATATTTCCTAATTGACGATGGGCAAGTGCGATATAGTATCTGTTTTCGGCAAGATCGTTCTCATCTTGTTGGCGCAATAGGTGTTCGATTGCCGTATGATAGTCTCCTTTTTCGAGGTATAGCACTCCCAAATGCAAGTAGTCATATATTCCCGTGAAATGTTCTGGATCTTTCAGTCGTTCTTCAATAATCATGATGGCCTTATCAGCCTTTCCTATTGCCTTGTAACACAGGGCTCTAGCTATGTGTAAATGATAGTCACCGTTCGCTGAAAAGCCAATGTTATAGTCGACCAGGCTATCCAATAGCTCAATATCTCGAATAGCGCCTCGATAGTCTCGAAAAAACTGAAATCGACACCAACCACGGTAGTCCAAATGACTTTTGGGATCATACTGAACAGCCTTGTCCATAAGTGCTTTCCAGGTAATAAAGTCTCCACTTTTTAAGTATGCTGTTGATTTTGCCCGATATGCTTCTGCAAAGGAAGAGTCTATTGCAAGTGCATCATCAAGTGCTTCCTGGTACAATCGGCTGAATTGATAATGGCCGGATCTCTTTTCTGCAGCTTTACACGCCTTGTACTTAAGTGTATCACCTAAATACTTGTAAGCCTCACAATTCTGGGCTTTTGTCTGAAAAACTACAAAGATGGTAACCAGGAATAGAATGTGTTTCATGGTAGGATTTCGGTGAGAGTTCCTTGTTCTATTTTAAAAACCAGGTATTGATAGTAGTCCTTGGGATTATCTGCAGGCTGCACTTTCCATCCGTCCAGTGACTTGGTGATTTTCATTAGTTGGTCCGTGATTTCATCTGGGAAAGTCACCTCTTGATAATTAAGATCAGAGCTGATCAAACGAAACCGACCAATTTGGCCATTGCAGTTCACAATAAAACGAATTCGAATCCACCCAGAGATATTTGATTCGATGGGTTGGTAATCCTTGAACTTTTTGATAATTGCTTTTTTTTCACCTTCATAGACCAAGCCATTATTGAAGTTGAAATATTGCTTGACATGATACTCCTGGTAACAGAGTTGAAAGTCCTCATCGATTTCGTCGTTAGGCAAAATGTCACCCACCCATCGAAGATATTTTGATGTCTCAGGTTCCACTGTGAGCGGAACTTTATTTTGATTATCTGTAGAACAGCTTATTAGAACCAGGCTACTCAAAAGGAGTATTCTAATCATTGATCATTTGAATTTCTTAATTGGCCTAAAGTAATTATTAGTAAATAGTTGAAAAAATAGGCGGACAGAGCGGACACTTCTCATGAAATCGGTTTATCCCAACACCTGATTGATCAATGCTACAGTGAAGATTGATAATAAAAACCACCCTAGAAAGCCCTGGATGATACAGATATACTTGCCGAATCCTTTGGTGGGAATATTGCCGAACCCCAAGGTCACAAAGGCATTGATGCTGAGCATTAACGCATTGAACAAACTAACCAGGACACCTGACGCTAGTTGTACAAAAGGCACAAAATATCCGTGCTCATTCCTCTTAACGAGCTTCTTAAAGTTTTCCAGGAGCTTCTTTTTGCTCATAGTATCCCAGTCAGAAGGGAAGAAGAAATAGAATACAGCAAAGGCTAGGATCATATAGCTTGACATCAGCACCGCCAGCGCTGGATCTGTTCCGTGTGCAGTGTATATTTTTAGAAGCCTGTTGAGTCCCCAGGCAAACAGGTTCTTAAATCCCCCTTCGTTCATGAATATGTGTTTCAGTTTTCTGGATTCTATTTCTTTCATTTCTTCATAGACTCCATTTCGACCTTCCAGATCACCCTCGTCGGTGTAGATGTTGTAAAGCTTTTTGTAGGTGCTTATAAGATTTTTGTATTGAATGCGATCCTCCAGCTCCAATGAGTTTTCTGCCTTGTAATGATCACTATGTGTTCCGAGGAATGAAATCAGCTTAAACCCTTCCAATTGCAGCCAGTCGATATGGTTGAATGTTTCCGAAAAGACAAACCCATTAAAGGCTACATGAGCAAGAAACTGATTACCATTTATCCAAATTCTATCAGACGTTACCGATTGACTTAAGTCAAGCGAAGACTCAAAGCGATTATTCTCAATGCTTAAGTCGGTAATGTGGTCAACCTCAATTTTGACCTTGGAAGTGCTAGTATCTTGTTTGAACTGGTTGTCATGTAAAGCAATCGAGACACTTTGGTTTTCATCCCTGCTGGCTTTGATGTGAAGTTGCGTATTGAAACTCACTTTTCTACCATATGTTTTATCGGATGGTTCCCAAAAATACTGGTATGAACTGAGTGGAATCTCGGGTTGCACTTTCATCCAGAACTCTTTTTCTGGAATGTGGAAATACATTAGTCCAGCTGGATAGACTGGCGAATTAGGTGTAGGGTTGAAAATATTAGATGAGATGCTGATTGATCCGACTTCATTTCCTCCAAGACGTACATAACCGTTAAAAACACAATCGTACAAACTCAATCTGCTTGCAGTGTTGGACACCCAATAGGCACTGATCCCAAATGAGCTATTTTCAATCTCAATTATATCAAGTTGGTTATTGTTGATTTGAGCCATACTGTCGATGTGTATGTTTTCCAGAGACATATGTTCCCCTTTATTCTCTTCGATGGCCAGATAGGTTACATTGAACCCATGGATAATGAGCCTTCTTGATATTGTAGAGTTTTTAATTCGGATTTGAGGTAGTTTGATTCTTTCCATGGAATCAAGCTCCATCTCATCATCTGAAAGTTTTTGCTTAATGTATGCTGACAGAGGAACAGGAGGGCGACCATAGTGAGTATATCTATCATCATCCCAAATAATTGCATTTTCAATCACTACAGATTGCTTGCTTTTGATCGCTTCGATAAATACATCGGGAAGGAAAACAGAGTCCATAGGCTGTGCAAACCCCGTCATAGTCAGCATGATCAGAAAAACGCGCACTGTTAACTTCAAAAGAACATTCATAACTAGAGTGGATGATTAGATTAGCATTATCAGGGCAAAATCCCTCTTACCATTAAGATACACCAAGATTTTAATTCGTTTAATATCCCAAATAAAGAAACCTGTCTACTGACCCGTCGGTGCGAGGTTTTGGGTGGATTGGCCGTCAGCCTAAAAAAATATAACTTCTCGCTGTAACCTATCACAAGTCGTGCGGTTACCCTACCAGAAACGCACAAACATTGGACGCACTATCTGATCACAACCTAATGCTGAAGGTCAAAGCGGGAGACCTTGAAAAACTGAGCTTGCTATATCAGCGATATAGTCGGCGCATGTATGGGTTTTTCTACCGAATGACTACTGATGGTGCTACGAGTGAGGACCTGGTGCAGAATGTGTTTATGCGCATGCTCAAGTACAAGCATACCTATGCGGACGATGGGAAGTTTGAGACCTGGGCGTTTCGACTGGCCAGAAATGTCCATCATGACCACTATAAGAAAAACAAGCGCTACCTACATCAGGAAGATATGACGACCTGGGAGCAGCGAATGGAACAGTCAGGGAATGTGGAAAATGATTGGGTGAAATCAGATGAGATGAGTCATCTCAAGCAAGCGTTGGACATGCTCTCACCTGAAAAGAGAGAGTTGATCGAAATGACGCGGTTTCAGCAAATGAAGTATGCTGATGTCGCAGCGGTACTGGGTACAAATGAAGGAGCAGTGAAGGTGCGCATGCACCGGGCCCTAAAGTCACTCAGGGAAGTTTATGAAAAAATTGAATCCAGGGTTTAAATATTTGGAGAAATGAACGAAGAAATGGCAGTGATAAAGTGGATGGATTACCTGGCCGGAGAGTTGGCTGAGGAGGACATCACCGAGTTGAAGGATTATCTGGGTAAGCACCCTGAGCTTCAGCATGAGTTGCACGCTGAGCAGGTGTTTTGGGATCAGCTGCAAGAGTTCCCAACTCCTGCCCCAAGCGATCAGATGGACATGCGTTTTGATGCCATGCTCAAGGGTTATTTGGCTGCCAATGAAAAGCAAACCAATCCGAGATGGCGCGTCTTGATTGAAAACTGGCTGATGAGTAATTGGCAGGTTGGCCTGGCCTCTCTTTGTATAGGCCTGGTCATTGGATGGATTGCCTTTCCAAAAGAAGAGGGATCAAATGGTGAGCTGGCAAATCTGTCACAGGAAGTATCAGATATGAAAAAGGTGATGATGCTGACATTGATCGAACAACCAAAGGCTCAGGAGCGCATCAGAGCGGTGAGTATGACGGATGAGTTCAGCCTGGCAGATGATAAAGTCATTGAGGTGTTAGGCAACACACTGAATACGGATCCCAATGTGAATGTACGGTTGGCAGCTTTAGAGTCCCTGATGGATTATTGGGAAACCCCACAAGTGAGAGCGCTGCTGGTGAACAGTATTGCCAATCAGACCTCTCCTCACATGCAGGTGGCCATGGCAGATGCAATGCTGGAGAAAGGGGAAAAAAATGCTGTAGAGCAAATGAGCAAACTACTGGATAATCCGATGCTCGATATGAGCGTCAAGGAAAAAATAGAGTTGACAATTAAAGATTTAAGAGCAATATGAAAGGGTTACTGAATATGCTGATGCTCACCATAACATTTGTGGCGGCAGCACAGTATGAATCGAAGAAAAATATTAAGGAGCAGTTTGTATTAGATATCAATACCAAGCTTGTTGTTGAAAATATCAATGGAGATGTGACGATCATGGGAACTGATGGTGATCAGGTGGAACTTGAGTTGATCATTACTGCAAATGCTAGGTCTCAGTCAAAAGCGGAGACCGCACTTGAAGAGTTGGCAATTCGTGCAGAGGAAGAAGATGGCAAACTGACCCTGGGTATGAAAGCCCCATTTATGAAGAAGTGTGAAAACGGTTGGTCAATCGAGGAGGGGCCAAGCTATGACTACAATTATGAATTTGTTGTCAAGGTACCACGAAATAATGCTATAAAAGCGAGTACGGTTAATAATGGTGATTTGCTGGTAAAAGACATCAAAGGAATCGTTCAAGCCTCGAACGTCAATGGGCATGTGACGATAAGAGATGCGAAAGAGGTTGATAAGGCCACAACAGTAAATGGATACGTGAAAGTGGCCTATGATGAAAATCCCAAAGATGGCGGTTACTTCTACACCATCAACGGAGACATTGTACTTGAGGTCCTCAATGGATTCAGTGCTGAGGTGTACTCTAAGTCAATGAATGGTGAGATGTTTACCTCATTTGACTTTGAATATCTGACACCTCGACTTGAAAAAAATGAGTCAAAAAACCGGCGCTCGACCACCTATAAAGTGAGTGAGCAACAAGGAATAAAAATTGGAAGTGGCGGCCAATCCATCAAAATGGAAACGCTGAATGGTAACATGTATGTAAAGAGAATTTAAAAGGTCATGGAAAAGATATTATCAACAATAATGGTTGCCTTAGCGGCATGGAGTGTCCAGGCTCAAAGTAATAATCAGCTGGCAATACCGCTGACATCACCAAATGAACGAGGGATGCTCGAAGTGAGTCAGATCAATGGAGATATAATTATAGAAGGGTATGATGGGAAAGAGGTCATTGTGAACTGGGAGATTGGGACAGGAAAGAATAAGATGAAGGGAGGAGGAGATGATGCGAGAGCCGTTTTGGCTGAAGTACATGAAAAGGAAAAATACAAAGACAAATATGGGTCAAAACCAGATGTTAGCGGGATGAAGCGCATCGAATCCAATCCTGTGGAGATACAGGCAGAGGAGGAAGACAACTTTGTGGAGATCAGTACGGAGAGCTGGAAGAGACGTGTGGACTTGACGATTAAGGTGCCCAAAGATTTCGACTTAAGTGTAGGCACTATCCATGGGGTGGTCGAAATCAGCAATGTGTCAGGAGAGATGGAGGTGTCCAATGTAAATGGACCGATCAGGATGGAATCAGTTGAAGGGTCAGTTTTGGCCAATACGGTCAATGGAGAGTTGGTGGTGCAATTGAAATCGGTAATAGCAGGAAAGGAAATGTCTTTTGCCAATCTGAATGGCGCAGTAGATGTGACATTTCCGGCCAACGTCAAGGCCACCGCCAAAATGAAGACTGATCGCGGGGACATCTATACTGATTTTGATATGACCACTGAGAACATACGAGAGGAGGAGCGAGATGATAATGGACAGTATTCAGTCAGCATCAATTCGCTGACAAGGGGCCTTATCAATGGAGGAGGACCAACGTTCACCTTTCGAAATATGAATGGAGATATCATTATCAGGAAGGGAAATTGATTCCGGTATTTCTTGCATCACTTCGAAAACCGGAATGACGCATCCAAGCGACAAACGTCATTCCGGTTTTTGGCGAGCTCGGTAAGAAAAATACCGTAATCTCACTTCAGCCCAGAGGTCAAAAATTCAGGGAGAAGCCGGCAGTCATGTCGGTTTTTTTTGTTCCTAGTAGGGGTGACAGACTGACGAAAAAAGGGACTCTTATGAGTCCCCCATTATTTCTTTTTTCTTCTTTTGAATGATGTCTTCTAACTCTTTTAGCTTTTCTTCTGCTTTGCGAATGACTTCATCCTTAATCTGCTTTTGTTCTTCAGATAGTTCACCGGCCTCAGCTTGTTCGCTCACTTTTTCTTTGGCTACTGCAATGCGTTCAGTACGCTCCGCTAACTCCGCTTCATTGTCCTGGATCTCCTGCTCCATTTCAGCACGTTTGGACTCGACTTTCTGACGAGCTTGTTCGGACCTGAGCTGTCCAAATTCTTTTCCGCTTAAATCACCCTTATTTCGGCCATAGGCATTTCCATTGTTGGATTTTTCTGCTTTGTTTTTCGGTACCTTATTGGCCTTAAGTCCTTTATCATCCTTTTGACCTTTCTCCTCCTTGGCTTCTTGCTCTTCTTCGCCATCCTGTTCCTCCTCATCGTCTGCTCTTTCCGGCTGGCCTTTATCTTCCTTACCCTTATTAGCACGCTTTTCAGCAGCCATTTCTTTACCGTTGTTCTCCTTGTCTTTGCCTTTTCCCTGCCCTTGTGCCAGCAGTTGCTGTCCACCAATTACTAGACAAATCATCAGCATGAATTGTAATATTGTTTTCATTTTCGTAAAGATTAAAGGGTTTCTAATAGTGAATCCACTTCCTGAAGTGCTTGACTCGAAACATCTCGAAGCTCTTGTCTTGATGCGTCAACTGTAGAGACAATGGAGTCAGCAATTGCATCCTCCTGTTCCTGAGTCAACACAGCTGGTTCTTCTTGCTTTTGTTCAGACGATCCACCACCAGAACAAGCAGAGATCACAATGAACAAGAGAATAGGTAAAATGTTTTTCATGACGGTTATATTGGTTTTACCCACAAATTAATCGTTTAGACTCGGAAAGACAATTATGCCTTATTCCCCCAATTATCTCTGAGTCCTATAGTTTTATTGAGCACCAGCTTATTTGCATCGGTATCTTCGTCTACTCGGAAATAACCAATTCGTTCAAACTGAATGGTGTCACCAACCTTAGCCTCTTTCAGAGAAGGTTCCAAAACAGCCTTATCATTGATTTCTAAGCTATCTGGGTTGAGATGATTTTTAAAGTCATCATCAATATCACTGAGATTTTCTGTTCTGAACAAACGATCATACAGCCTGATTTCTGCCTGTGTTACAGCATTAGGAGCTGAGACCCATCCTAGCGTTCCTTTTACCTTTTTGCCGCTTGTATCCTGACCGCTACGTGTTTCAGGATCATATTCAGCATAGATTTCTTCAATCTCGCCATTATCGCCTTTTTTGAAGCCAGTGCACTTGATGATGTAGCCATACTTCAATCTTACTTCACGATCCGGACCAAGTCGGTACCATTTCCTGGGACTCGGAGGATCTTCTTTGAAGTCCGCCCGATCAATGTACAGGTCCCTTGTAAATGGCATGTCTCTCTTACCAGCTGACTCATCTTCCGGATTATTTATGGCTGACATGATCTCTGTTTTGTCTGCTGGCCAATTCGTGATAACCAGTTTCACTGGATCAAGTATGCCAAAGACACGATTTGCCTTTTTGTTCAGGTCTTCTCTGACCGCATGTTCCAGTAACGCAACATCGGTAACGGCATTTCTTCGTGCTACACCTACTGCATCAGCAAATTTCCGGATGGCCGTAGGGGTAAATCCTCTTCGTCTGATGCCGGATATTGTTGGCATCCGTGGATCATCCCATCCAGCCACATGGTTGTCTTCGACCAATTCACGTAGTTTTCGCTTGCTTACGATCGTGTAACCGAGATTGAGTCGGGCAAATTCGGTTTGTGAGGATGGGAATATTTCCAATTCTTTGATCAGCCATTCATATAGTGGTCGATGGACTTCAAACTCAAGTGTGCATAGGCTGTGTGTGATTTTTTCCATGCTGTCTGATTGACCATGGGCAAAATCATAGGTAGGATAAATACACCAATCACTTCCTGTACGATGATGATCCATATGTTTGATGCGATACAGAATCGGATCTCTCATGTGCATATTAGGAGATGACATGTCGATTTTGGCGCGGAGTACCTTTTCGCCATCTTTAAAGTCGCCATTCTTCATCCTTTCAAAGAGTTCTAGGTTCTCCGCAGCTGACCGGTTTCTGAAGGGACTTTCTTTGCCGGGTTGAGTCGGTGTTCCTTTTATTTCATTGAATTCATCTTTCCCCAGGTCACACACATAGGCACTTCCTTTGCTGATAAGTGCTTTGGCAAATTCATAAAGTACATTGAAATAGTCCGAAGCAAAGTATTCATTTCTTCCCCAGTCATAACCCAGCCACTTGATGTCTTCTTTGATAGATTCAACATACTCAGTATCCTCTTTTTCTGGATTGGTATCATCAAATCGCAAATTGCACTGACCTTTGTATTTTTCTGCTAATCCAAAGTTGAGACAAATGGACTTGGCATGGCCAATGTGAAGGTAGCCATTTGGCTCAGGAGGAAAACGCGTATGAATTGATTGATGTTTCCCTTCCTTCAGGTCCTTCTCGATCATCATTTCTATGAAATTCAACGAATCCTTCTTGCTGTTTTCAGTGCTTTCCATTTGCCTCATTCAATTTGTGGCGCAAAGTAAGTGAGTTTTAGGCGATTCGCACTTGTTGTGACAGGAGATATTTTATGTATTAGAGCTTGATCTATTGACACTTTTCTAAAACATTGATCGGCGGGTACGAAACTGACAATCACTGGAGCTATTGGTTGATAATTTTTGTCTCACGGGTTCGTATCGTCTAATATTGCATAGACATCAGATACACAGCTTATGAAGGAGACAAATACTCCTATCCTCGTTCAAAATGACCCATGGCTGGCGCCATATGCAGAGGAAATTAATGCGAGGACACAGAGGTTGAAAGATAAATTGACTTCCATTGAGGATCAGTACGGCTCATTGAACAGTTTTGCCGATGCTTACCGCTATTTTGGATTCAATTATGATGATAAGAAAAAGGGTTGGTGGTATCGCGAATGGGCACCAAATGCAGATGCACTGTTTTTGACAGGAGATTTCAATGAATGGAGCAGAGAAAGTCACCCACTTCATCGACAGGATGGGGGTATCTGGGAGATATTTTTGGAGGATAAAGCTTACAAAGGAAAGCTAACGCACGAAACATCCTTTAAAGTGCATGTGATAGGAGGAGGAAAGGTTCAGGATCGAATACCTGCCTATTGCAAATATGTATTCCAGGATCCAAAAACCTATGATTTCACGGGTAGGTTGTGGTCACCTGCCAAAAGTTTCAAATGGACAGATAAGAAGTTTAAACCTACAGATGCTTATAAACAACCCTATATCTACGAGTGCCATGTAGGCATGGCGCAGGAGAAGGAAAGGGTTGGTACATATAGAGAGTTCGCGGATCTCATACTTCCAAGAATTGCCAAACAAGGATACAATGCCATTCAGGTTATGGCCATACAGGAACATCCATACTATGGATCATTTGGCTATCACGTAAGCAGCTTCTTTGCTCCATCAAGTCGTTTTGGCACACCGGATGATCTGAAATACATGATCAACAAAGCACATGGATTGGGTTTGGCAGTCATTATGGATTTGGTTCATTCTCATGCCGTGAAGAATATTGCTGAAGGTTTGGCTGAGCTGGATGGTTCAGACGATCAGTATTTTCATCCCGGAGGAAAGGGCTATCACACAGGTTGGGATTCATACTTGTTCAATTATGGGAAGCAAGAGGTGCTTCAGTTTTTAATTTCCAATGTTAAGTACTGGATTGAGGAATTTCACATTGATGGATATCGATATGATGGTATTACATCGATGCTCTACTTCCACCATGGCGAACATGTTTCATTTGATCATTATGACAAGTATTTTAATGAAGTCGATTGGGATGTACTTACTTATTTGCAATTAGCGAATCAGCTGGTAAAGGAGATCAAACCTGCGGCGATTACCATTGCAGAGGACATGAGTGGGATGCCTGGATTGTGCAGGCCCTTAGCGGAGGGAGGCATTGGGTTTGATTTTAGATTAGCAATGGGTATTCCTGACTATTGGATCAAACTGTTGAAGCACAAATCTGACGAAGAATGGAATGTTCATGAACTGTGGGATACGCTATCCAATAGACGTGCCGGGGAAAGAGCCATTGCTTATGCAGAATCACATGATCAGGCGCTTGTCGGGGACAAAAGCATTGCCTTTTGGCTGATGGACAAGGAGATGTATGATCATATGCATGTTGATCATCCAAGTCCAATAATTGATAGAGGCATTGCGCTTCACAAAATGATTCGATTGTTGACATTGAGTTTAGGCGGAGAAGGCTGGCTCAACTTTATTGGTAATGAATTTGGACATCCTGAATGGGTAGATTTTCCAAGAGAGGGAAATGACTGGAGTTACAAATATGCGAGACGACAGTGGAATCTGGCCGATCATCAAAAGCTCAGGTACAAATTCCTCAATCAGTTTGGAGAGAATATGGTCACCTTCGCGAAAGAGCACGATCTGGTGGCATCATTGCCAGCTCAGCAACTCAACATGGATCAGGATAATCATGTGATCATATTTGAACGCAACAACTTGATTTTTGCTTTTAATTTCAGTCCAAATAATAGCATTCCCGACTATCGATTCAAAGTACCAAATGGGGGTAAGTACAAAGTTGTACTTAATTCTGACAATGAGTCAGCCGGTGGTTTTGGGCGTGTTGATGATGGTATGACTTATCCAACCGTGACATTGTTTGGTGAGCACTTCGTGAGCGTTTATTTACCCAATCGAGTGGCGTTGGTGTTGGAGAGAGTGGGGAAGTAACAGCGAATTATTTATTCCTCATTACGGGCACAATTTATTTGAGACGCAAAGCTGAATTGAGGAAATATGCGATCCATTGACTTATGGTAAGAAATGAGGTAAATCAATGCTATTTTGAGGTCTTATGTGCTATTTATACTTTGGAGAGATTACTTTACTCACCCCAATGCTCATCAATTATTTGTTGAATGGCTGGATAGTTTTCATCTGTTTCGTTCAGTTCTTCCCGCAGATTTTTTAGCTCAGATTTTAGCATGGATATGACCTCTGAGTAAGCTGGATCATCATATTTGTTATCTAGTTCTTTTGGATCATTTTTTAGGTCATAAAACTCCCAGGCGACTGGCGTTTCGAAATCTGACATTGACTCAGGGTTATGTGCCCATTCCTGTGCATCTGTATTTCTGTCTTTGTAATCCAACCCATAAAAGAAAATCAGTTTGTACTCCTTGGTACGAATGCCAAAATGCGCTGGGTTGTTGTGCTTGTGGGCCATGTGCATCCAGTAACGATAGTAGGTGGACTGTTTCCATCCAGCGGGCTCTTGACCTGTTGCCAGTATTTCGCCGAAACTGCTTCCTTGCATGTACTCAGGAGTTGCCCCACCCGCCAGATCAATGATCGTTGGCGCAAAATCTACATTATTGACGATAGCATCCGATTTCATACCTGCCTTGATTTTCTTAGGGTATCGAACGAGGAACGGCATTCTCATTGATTCCTCATACATCCATCGTTTGTCTATGTAGTCATGCTCTCCCAGCATAAATCCCTGATCACCTGTGTAAATGATAATGGTGTTGTCCATTAGTTTTTGGTCTTCCAGGTATTTAAACAATCGGGCGACATTGTCATCCACTCCTTTAACACACCGAAGGTATCTCTTCAGGTATTCCTGATACGCCATGCGTTTGTAATCAGGATCCTCAATGGTCGGATCAATCTCCATGTGCATGCCCATGTTTCGAATCACATTTCGATGACCGATAGAGGATCCAATGGTATCGGTCAACCCATCATCATAGCCACGTGTGGCGATGGAGCCATTGTTTTGATTGTCCCATAGGCTTTCTGGTTCAGGGATCACAACGTCTTCGAGGTAGTCACTGTAGCGTGGGGCAAACTCAAAGAAATCATGAGGTGCTTTGAAATGATGCATCACAAAAAAGGGTTTGGACTTGTCTCTTTTGTTTTGCAGCCAGTCCAGCGTTAGATCAGTAATGACATCCGAGGAGTGGCCCTCATATTTGGTAGCATAGACATCCCTCACCAGGTCTTCCTCAAATCTGATCGAGGTTGTACTATCCCCATCGCGACTGTAGAGGGTTGGGTTGTGATAGTCTCCCTGCCCAGGTAGTACATTGTAGTAGTCAAATGCTTCTGGTGCTTCTTTCAGGTGCCATTTTCCCATCATGGCTGTTTGATAACCCAGCTTTTTCAACTCTTTTGGTAGGTATTGCTTGTCAGCCCCAATTCGTCCACCCAGGTCCATCACTCCGTTGGTCTGACTGTATTGCCCTGTCAGAATGCTTGCTCTTGATGGTGTGCAGATAGAGTTGGTGCAGAATGCATTTTCAAACAGTATGCCTTCATTGGCGATTCGATCAATGGTAGGAGTTGGATTCAGTGAGGCAAGGCGCATTCCATAAGCCCCTATTGCCTGGGCACAATGGTCATCAGACATGATGTAGATGATATTTGGCTGATCGCTTGAGGTTTTTTGTTCAGCAGGTGTACAAGCAATAGCTAATACAATCAATGTGAGAAAAAGAAACTTTGAAGACATGTCAATTATAGATGTTGAACTCATATATCACTAAAAATGATTGATTTATCTGTGGGAGTACAGCGCAATTGATTGAGCAGGTGATGAAGTGAATGCTTTAAGGCGTCATTTCTCTGTTCAATTGATGATGTTCCAACTATAGAAGATGGTCAGTTATCAACATTTGGGTAAATTGAAATATGTTACGTTATACCACTTTCTTTTTACTAGTCCTTACCACCACATTAAATGCACAGGATCTCACTGTGATGACCTACAATATTCGGTATGCTACCGAGCGTGATGGAGACAACCAATGGGAGAATCGAAAGAAAATGTTGGTCGACCAGATCAAGTTTTATGAGCCGAAGGTATTCGGAATTCAAGAAGGACTGCTGTCGCAAGTTTCCTACCTGGATGAAGCTTTGGAAGATTATGCATATGTAGGAGTAGGACGTGATGATGGTAAAACCAAGGGAGAGTTCAGTGCCATTTTTTATCGAAAGCATGAACTGGACACGCTGACACAAGGAACATTCTGGCTTTCACAAGATCCACTTAGACCATCTGTTGGATGGGATGCCGCCATGGAGCGTGTTTGTACTTACGCAAAGTTCAAATATGAAAACAACACATTATGGGTGTTCAACACACACTTTGATCACATGGGTGAGAAGGCAAGAGAAGAATCAGCTAAACTCATTCTACGTCAAATTAAACGTTTGAATAATGACAGTGACCCTGTAGTGCTAATGGGAGATTTCAATGCTACTGTTGCAGATGCGCCCATCAAAGTAATTCTTGATGACATGAAGGATACATTTGTCAGCACTACCAACGCATATGGTGCACCAACTACATTCAATGGTTTCAGTCTTGAATATGATCGTGATAGACGAATTGATTTTGTGTTTCACTCTGATAATGTGACATGCTTGAAAACGGCAATACTAAGTCAGGTAATGGATGGTCGATTCCCATCTGATCACTTCCCGGTAATAAGTTATTTGAGATTGAATAATTAGCAAGGGTCTAGTATACCTGAAGTACCAAGCTATTCAAATCATGATTTATCTCATTTTCCAAATGGAAAAGGCATCCTTTTAACTTCATTCATCGTAATATTGCAATAAAACAATTTAACCCATGCAAGACGAAGCAACTCTCAAGCAAATTGTAAAAGATAAATACAGTCAAATTGCAAATCAAGACAAGGCGACTAACGCTTCGTCGTGTTGCGGCGCAACGACTGTTTCCAAGGAGGTCTACAACATCATGATGGATGATTACAGCGACCTGAACGGGTATGCTCCAGATGCTGATCTCGGATTAGGATGTGGATTGCCTACAGCTTTTGCGCACATTCAGGAAGGTGATACCGTGATTGATTTGGGAAGTGGGGCTGGTAATGATGCTTTTGTTGCCAGGCATGAAACGGGACCAACAGGTAAAGTGCTTGGTATCGATTTTACTGAAGCAATGATCAAAAAGGCCAGGGACAATGCAGAAAAACTGGGTTTGAATAATGTGGAATTCAGACATGGAGATATTGATGAAATGCCCGTGTCTGATCAGGTAGCAGATGTGGTCGTAAGTAATTGTGTGCTAAACCTTGTTCCAAATAAACCGAAGGTGATCAATGAAATCTTCAGAGTATTGAAGCCTGGTGGTCATTTCAGTATATCAGACATTGTCTTGGTCGGAGAATTGCCTGTAGAGCTCCGTCAGGATGCAGAAATGTACGCGGGTTGCGTTGCAGGAGCCATTCAAAAAGCAGATTACCTGGGCCAGATTGAGCAATCTGGGTTTACGGAAATCACTATTCAGAAGGAAAAATCGATTGAAATTCCGGATGATATATTGAATAGGTACTTGGATGAAGCTGCCATTACAAGATTCAAACAAGGGGATATTGGAATTTTTAGCGTTACCGTATTTGCGCGAAAACCAGGCAATAAGAATGTTGGTTTCAAGCCAAAAGTTGCACTTTCGGATTTGCAAAACGAATGTGCACCTGGATCTGGATGTTGTTGATCGTTAAGACTGATTGACAATAATAATTTTGCTTTCTTTGCCGTTTTGATACAGTATGAGAAGCATCTTCTTCCTTATAGGTATTTTGTTGACATGTCGGCTTGCTGCACAAGAGGGTGCGATTGCCGATATGTTCAAGGTGGACTATGATACACCACTGACTATCGAACTCAAAACGGTGGAAGAGTTAGATGAGGATGTTGCACCAGTTGTCAAAGAGGAAAAAATTAACCCAAAGATATTTTGGGACATCAAGACCAAAAGAGGCTATATCAAGCAAAAGGTGAGAACCAAGGTCGTGCACGAGATGTTCTTTTATCTGAAAAAAAAGGACTTTTCAGGACCCGGTGAGTTTGACAAAGACTTTTACTATTACGACAAAAAAAAGCGCAAGATTGTGAACTCTACCAGTGTTGCCGACCCTACCAAAGTGGGAGTTATGCACGGTCATTATCTCAAAAAGGTGGGTGAGCAAATTGTCGAGGAAGGGTATTTCTATAAAGGAAAAAAGCACGGCAGATGGGTAAGACTGAATGAAAGCGATATCCTAATGGATAAAAACATCTATTGGAAAGGTTGGCCGCAGCAGTCATTGCTATCTTTCTATGATCCACAAAAGACGCAGTTGAGAGAAGTGATACCTGTCAAATTTGGAGAACGAGATGGCGTGTACTATGCTTTTCATGCCAATGGAAATGTAGCAGCAACAGGTTTGTACAAATACAATATGCGAATTGGTACCTGGAGGGAGTTTTACCCAAATGCTAAGCCAAAGCGAGAAATCACCTATCCCCAGGAGCCTTTTGAAAATCGATCAACCATCAAAATAACCCGTGAGTGGGCCAGAGATGGTCGCATCATTCACGACCTTACCCGAAAGCGCAGATGAACGTTTGCTAATGCGAAGGAGTACTCAATCTCACTAGCTTTTGTCTGAAGAATGCCGCGAGAATACAGCTTCCAGCAGCAATGAGGCCAACCTGCCATCCCCAGATTGCCGCGCATACACCATAAATGATGAGCCACCAGATGGGTAAAATAAAGAGTGCGAAGACCCACTTGATCGAAGCTTGAAATACTATGTCTCGAATAGGCGCAAGTATTTTATTCAGGAGTAGTGCAGGACCAAAATTAAAAAGACTCAATACCTCAGCTATTTGTCTAATGCCCTTCCGCTGTGGAGGTCTTGATTGCAAGCCCTCCATTGTCTTTAACTTCTCTCTGAACTCATGAAAGGGAATATGCTCATTTCGCCGATTGATCAGGTCACGTTTAACCAGATAGTTTTCGTCCTCCTCTGGGATCAGCAGGCATTCTTTCATGCCCGCATCGATTTGCTTCTTCAGGTGATTGGCTCCTCTCACATTATGTGCCTGGTATTCTTCCCAGTAGTCTTTTACGCGAATAGGATCTCCATACACAACAGACAGTTTATGACCTGGCACCTGATGATGGTAATAGTTGAGACCAACAGGCACCACATAAATGTCTTGGTCCATCATCTTTTCCTGAGATTCGAATGCGAGACGTGAACTGCCCTTAGATATCGGACGTAGGAAGTGATCATTTCCATGATTTCCTTCGGAGAAAATTAAAACAGATTGGTTTTTCTTTAGCCTACTCCTGACCGTTTCAAAGACTTCCTCATTTTTAGCCATTTGCTCAAATCCATCTCTCATCCGATAGATGGGTAGCATCAAGACCGCATCCATGAACCATTTTCCGGCATGATTGCCAAAAACATCGGATCGCGTCATTGAACTCATCTTGACTGGTGAAATCTCACCCATCAGTAATGCGTCCAGAAATGCATTTTGATGATTACAGGAATAGATGATCGGATTGCCAATGGGCAATTTGTCAAGACCAACAATTTCACTTTTTGAGAAAAAGAATTGCCTTACCAATCTCATGTGATACTTCAGTAAGAAGTAAAACGCAGATTTCATCATGCTTCAACTACAAATTTTTTACGGTTCCAATAGAATGCCATGGTCAAGCCTGAAATAATATGCCAAATACCCCACCAGGCAGCTACTATGGCCATTCCTCCAAGACCATTGAAGAAATCAAGGACCAATACCAAACCCAATGTTGAGTTTTGGATGCCGGTTTCTATGGACAGTGCTCTCTTGTCTGCCTCTTGCAGTCCAAAGAGGGATGCTATTTGGTATCCAGTGATAAGTGCTACGGCATTGTGAACAAACACAATGCCCACCACCACATGGATGTAAGAGACGAACAAGTCGAAGTTGGCATAAAAGGCCGTCACGACAAACGCCGCAAATATAAGAATAGAGATCTTTTGAAGGTATGGTAAAATGCGAAGAGCAAAATTTTCTTTGAGGTGACGGATGGTCATGCCCAACACAATAGGAATTCCCAATATGGTTGTGACTGTTTTAAAGACATCCAGAGGGTTTAATTCGACGATTTCCAGAATAGCAGCTGTTGGTGCGTACATACCACCCCAAAAACTCAGGTTAAAAGGGGTCATGATAATGGCAAGTGCTGTTGAAATAGCAGTAAGTGAAACACTCAGTGCAGCATTTCCTCCTGAAAAACTAGACATGAAATTGGAAATGTTACCACCCGGGCAAGCTGAAACCAATATCATTCCTAACGCCAGACTCGGACCTGGTTTGAATAATAGCACCAGGAGAAAAGTCAAAAATGGGAGTACAATAAATTGGGAGAATACGCCAATAAGAGGCGCTTTTGGGTTACGAATGATTTCTCTGAAATTTTCGATTTTTAGATCTAGCGCAACACCAAACATGATCAACCCGAGGCTGATATTCAATAACAGGACATTCTCCTGACCTAAGTTGAGTACAATACTGTCTACCTCTTCCATGAGCTATGGTAAAACTGCATAAAAAAAAACAAATGTCTGTTTCGATTTTATCAAGGAGCAAATGAATAGAGGCTGTAGTAAATAGGATTTAATACTGTTTTGGCAGGTTTGTGATACTACTTGTCAGATTTTTTGACTGATTCACAACTACCATTGCTCAAGTCCCTAAGGAAGGTGACATAACTATGTTTACCGTTTATGTTCCTCCCCGGTTTTTCCGGGGAGGTTTTTTTTGATTTGACTCGAGCTACCAATTGCCCTCAATCACGTTAAATTCGCGTTATGAATTTTGAAGGGTTGAGGTCACAATTGCAGGGTGACTTGTATACGGATGAAACTACACGCCGACTGTATGCTACGGATGCATCGGCATATCGGGAGCTCCCATTGGCAGTTGCAATCCCAGAACACAATAACGATTTAGTTGTATTAATACATTTTGCTTCGGAAAACCAAACATCACTCATACCGAGGACAGCTGGTACATCCCTGGCTGGTCAGGTGGTAGGTGGAGGCATTGTCGTAGATGTTTCCAAGCACTTCGGAAAGGTACTGGAGGTCAATGCAGCAGAGCAGTGGGCATGGGTGCAGCCCGGTATTGTTCGAGATGATCTCAATTATCAACTCAAGGAACACGGATTATTTTTTGCTCCTGAAACCTCAACGGCCAACAGGGCGATGATAGGAGGAATGATCGGTAACAATTCATGTGGAGCCAATTCGGTGGTATATGGAAGTACAAGAGAGCATCTGTTGGAAACGAAGGTTCTTCTGTCTGACGGAAATGAAACCTGGTTTGGGCCTGTCGATAAGGCAGCTTTCCTTGAAAGATGCAATGGGCGGGGAACATCCGGCGATCTTCATGCCCAGATCTATCAGGAAACCAGATCAATCCTTAATGATTCCGAAAACCAGAAATCTATAGTATCGGGCTATCCGAAAGCAGATATCCCCAGGAGAAATACTGGCTATGCTTTGGATATGCTGCTCCGGCATGAACCTTTTGCCGAGGGTGGATCCGCCTTCAATTTCTCTTCACTGATCGCTGGGTCTGAAGGGACATTGGCATTTGTGACTGCTGCAAAGGTCAAGTTGTCCAAAATTCCACCCACTCCGAAAAGACTGGTAGCCATCCATTGCGAAACGATTGACGATTCGCTTCATGCCAACCTCACGGCACTCGAATACGCACCATCGGCATGCGAGCTGATGGATCACTATATTTTGGAAGCAACCAAGCGTAGTTCGATGTACCGACAAAACAGGTTTTTTGTTGAGGGAGATCCACAGGCAATTTTGGTGGTTGAATTGATCCGGGAATCGGAAGAAGAGGTTCAAAAGATGGCGGACGAACTAGTCGCCAAATTGAAAGAACGAGATCAAGGTTACAGCTATCCGGTCATTCAGGGAGCAGACCAAATGAAAAAGGTCTGGGGACTTAGAAAGGCAGGTCTGGGGCTTTTGAGTAATACTCCAGGAGATGCGAAAGCAGCACCGGTCATAGAAGATACTGCAGTAGACGTAAAGGATTTACCTGCTTATATAGCGGAGTTCAACGCTATTCTGGAAAAACATGGTCTCTATAGCGTTCATTATGCTCATGCTGGCTCAGGTGAATTACATCTCCGGCCTATCCTCGATTTGAAGACAGATCAAGGTGTCAGGATGTTTAGAGTAGTGGCTGAGGAAATCGCTGCTTTAGTAAAGAAATATAAAGGGTCACTGTCTGGAGAACATGGAGACGGAAGACTGAGAGGCGAGTTTATTCCGTTTATGCTCGGAGAAAAAAACTATCAGCTGTGCAAAGAGATCAAGCGAATTTGGGATCCTAAGAATGTATTCAATCCGGGTAAAATTGTAGATACGCCACCAATGGATACGAACCTACGATTTACTGCTGGTCAACAAACGCCGGATATAGAAACATTGCTGGATTTTTCTGATTCTCAAGGGATGATTAGGGCTGCAGAGCAGTGCAATGGATCCGGGGATTGCCGTAAGTCTGAATTGAGCGGAGGGACAATGTGCCCAAGCTATATGGCCACTCGTATGGAAAAGGACACTACCAGAGCGAGAGCCAACATACTCAGAGAAATATTAACCAAGAGTGATAAACGAGATCCATTTGACAGTCAGCAAATTAAGGATGTCATGGACCTTTGTCTTAGCTGCAAGGGCTGTAAAGCAGAATGTCCATCCAATGTGGATGTTGCCAAGTTGAAGGCAGAGTGGCAGCAAAAATATTATGATGCCAATGGAGTCAGTTTCAGGTCATGGCTGATTGGCAACTTTAGTAAAGGAATCCAGTTGGCAGCTTTATTTCCATGGGCATATAAATTGATATTTAGTAACGCTATTACTGGAAATCCGATAAAATGGATCATGGGTTTTGCCAGCAAAAGAAGTATGCCTGAAGTAGCTTCTACCACCCTTAAAAAGTGGATCAATTCCCGATTTATCCCGACTGCCAAGGATCCGGAGAAATCCGTCTATTTCTTCTGTGACGAGTTCACAAATTATAATGATGTAGAAGTTGGCAAGAAGATGGTATTGTTACTTGATCGCCTGGGTTACAGCATCAAGCTTATTGATCATAAGGAAAGTGGTCGTGCCTATTTATCAAAAGGATTTGTAAAAAAGGCCAGAGAATTGGCTGAATTCAATGTGCAGCTATTTGCTGACATGGTTTCAGAAAACACACCTTTAGTGGGAATGGAACCCTCTACAATTCTTACATTCAGAGATGAGTATATCGACTTGACAAGGGGTGAACTGAAAAAGCAAGCACAGGAATTATCTCAGAACGTATTCACGGTGGAGGAATTTTTGGCTGCTGAGTTTGACAAGGGACATATTAAAAGTGAGCAGTTTACGCAAGAAAAACGGCTAGTGAAAGTTCATGGTCATTGCCATCAGAAGGCATTGTCAAGTATGGTGCCCAGCAAGAAAATACTCTCTCTACCCATGAACTATGAAGTACATATGATCCCGTCAGGTTGCTGTGGAATGGCAGGATCATTTGGCTATGAGAAAGAACATTTTGATGTATCCATGCAAGTTGGAGAACTGGTGTTATTCCCAACAGTAAGAAATCAACCAGAAGAGGTTATGATAGCTGCTGCAGGCACAAGTTGTCGACACCAAATTAAGGATGGGACCGGCCGTAAAGCATTACATCCCGTCGAGGTTTTGCTGAATGCTTTGAATTAGTGTTTTGACTAGAAATGAATGCTGTGTTGGATTGATTTTAACGGATGGCAGGGAACAACGGTGATTTTAAATGTGTTGCCAATTTGAATCACCAAATTTAATAATCAAATGAAAGTAGTATCTGTCAATATTGGTGAAAAGCAAACGATTATCTGGAGAAAACAGGAAGTAACCACTGGGATTTTTAAGTACCCGGTTGATCATGCTATACGCCTTGAATCAGAAGATGTAGTTAACGATCATGTTGTTGATAGGAGATTTCATGGCGGAATCGATAAGGCTTGCTATCTTTTTTCCTTGGATCATTATGCGCACTACAAGGAGAGATTTCCTGATGCAACCTGGTCGATGGGCATGTTTGGTGAGAACATTACGGTGGATGGGCTTGTCGAGTCATCGTTGAAAATTGGATCGAGATATCGAGTAGGTACGGCAGAAATAGAAATTTCTCAGCCCAGGCAGCCTTGCTCAAAATTAGGTGTACGCTTTGATGATCCTTTAGTCCTTAAGGAAATGATCAATAGTTATAAATGTGGCAGCTATGTGCGCGTGATTCAGGCTGGAGATGTAACAGTTGGAGATGAGTTTGAATTGATCAGTGCTTCGGACGGACTTTCGATAAAAGACATTTTTCAGTTGTTGTACGGGAAACATATGATTGCCGAACTGGCAGGTGCAGCTGTAGCGGATGATCGACTAGCATCCAGTGCACGGGAAGAGCTTAAGAAGCGATACACCAATATTGATCCCCAATAATCCCTCAAAGAGAAGTTTTCAAGTCCTGATTTTCGGGTAATTGAAAATGCAAACGATTGGATTTTGGCATTGGCCAAAGTACTGTAATGAATTGCCTCTTTTTTATTGAATTATTGTTAAAATGGTGGTTTGTTCATTCAAAAATCAAATCAACATGGAGAGCGTTTCTCTTGGATGGGTCGATCTGGCCATCATTGTAGTTTACATTTTCGGCATCATTTGGTATGGTGTTTCCAAAGGGAAACAGGACTCATCTGAGGAGTATTTCCTTGCTGGCAGGAACATGACCTGGCCAATTGTTGGCATCTCTCTTTTTGCAGCCAACATCGGTAGCAATACTTTGATTGGACTTACATCTGATGCTTACCAGACCAATACAGCAGTTTACAACTACGAATGGATGGCGGCCGTGGTACTTGTCTTTTTCGCGATCTTCTTCCTTCCTTTTTATCTGCAGTCAAAAGTCTACACCATGCCAGAGTTTCTGGAGAGAAGATACGACGTACGATCGAGGTATTATTTTTCATTTATCATGATCATCGGAAATGTGATCATTGACACTTCATCTGGTCTGTATGCAGGGAATTTGATATTGAAAATCATATTTCCCGAGATAGACTCAACCTATATTATCATTGGATTGGCGTTAGCCGCTGCAGCCTACACCATACCCGGCGGATTATCGTCAGTGGTCCACACAGAGGTGATACAGGCCATGTTGCTGGTCCTTGGTTCGATTATTTTGACTTATTTCTGTGTGACCGAGGTAGGGGGATGGACTGGTCTGATGTCTGGTCTTGACACGCTTCATGGGACTGGATATATTGATAAACCTTCCGGGGAGGTGTTTGATATGGCAGGACCAATTGATGATAGTCATATGCCCTGGACCGGGTTGCTCTTTGGTGTGCCGTTATTGGGATTTTACTTCTGGGCCAACAATCAATTTATGGTGCAGCGTGTACTCTCAGCCAAAGATTTGAACCACGGAAGATGGGGAGCGCTATTTGCAGGTCTGTTGAAGGTTCCCGTTATTTTCATCATGATATTTCCAGGAGTTATGGCAATCGTGCTGTTCTCAGATTTAGATATCAGTGGTCTCAATTACATGATTACCAATGATACGGGGCAGTCTGTAGTGTGTGAAAATCTAGCCGATTGCCCTAATATGACTTATCCGGTTTTACTTTATCAATTATTGCCTACAGGTTTGTTGGGATTAGTTATCGCCGGTCTCCTAGCCGCAATGTCGTCCAGTATTTCAGCTACGCTCAATTCAGCGTCTACTTTGATTACGATGGATTTTGTAAACAAGTTGAAGCCGGAATTGGATAGTAAAACTTTGGTACGAGTAGGGCAAGTAGCCACGGTAGTACTTGTGTTGTGCGCGGCATTCTGGACTCAGTATATCGAGCAGATTTCAGATTCTCTCTGGGAGTATCTACAGCTTGTGCTTGGCTTTATCGCACCACCAGTGGTTGCAGTATTTGTGCTTGGACTATTTTGGAAACGCGCGAATGGTAATGGTGCCTTTGCCGCATTATTATCCGGAATGATGATTTCAATTTTTATCATATTCTCTTCCGTTTATGATTGGGTACCGGCTATTAATACACTTCATTTTTTGCATAAAGCGCCACTTCTGATGTTGAGTTGCATGCTTGTACATATTGTAGTGAGTTTGTCAAGTGCACCGCCGGAAGAATCTGTTGTGAAAACTCTCACGTGGAACATCTCACTCTTCCATCAAGAAACCAAAGAGTTAGAAGGGTTGCCATGGTATCAAAATTATAGGGTTCTGGCTGTTATCCTACTGGTCATCACTGGTGTTGTTGTAGCAATATTCTGGTAGCAAATGTCTACTTCTAAGCCGTCTAACCTATTGCTGAAAATACTGGAAAAGCCAGAACTATCAGTAATGTCTGATTTATTCAGGCATAGATTGTCGTTTCATTTTCACAAGTTGTACGGTTTGTTTGAACGGTTGTACGGGTCGGATCAGCTTGAATCACTCATGACAAAACTGGTTGTCATGCTGGCCAACTCGTTTAGCGAACGTTCCGAAGAACTCAAAGACATAGATTGTTCCCGGGAACAAAATCGAAAATGGTTTTTGAGCAATGAGTTGGTAGGTATGATGCTTTATACTTCAAGGTTTAGCGGAGACATAAAATCATTGCAAAAACGACTTAGCTACTTTGAGGATCTTGGTATCAACCTGCTCCATCTGATGCCAATCCTGTATTGCCCTCCAGCTCATAATGATGGGGGTTATGCTGTTTCCGACTACAAACGAGTCGATCCTGACCTGGGTGACATGGAAGATGTCAGGCGACTAACTAAACATCTGCGCAAAAGGGAGATGCTTTTGATGCTTGATTTGGTAGTCAATCATACTTCGAATGAACATGAATGGGCAATGAGAGCCAAAGCAGGAGAAAAGGAGTATGAGGACTATTACTATTTCTATCCAGATCGAGATGTACCGGATCAGATGGATGCGACAATGCCGGAAATATTTCCTGAAACATCTTCAGGGAGCTTTACGCATGTACCTGAATTGGATAAATGGGTCATGACTGTCTTTCACGATTATCAATGGGATTTGAACTACACTAATCCTGCGGTATTCATTTCGATGACCGAAAATATGCTGTTTCTGGCAAATCAGGGTGTAGATATAGTGCGGTTAGATGCCCTCGCTTTTATGTGGAAACAAATGGGCACCACATCTCAAAACCTGGAAGAAGCTCATTTGCTGGTTCAGGCCATGAAATCATGTGTAGATATTGTCGCGCCAGGGCTTCTCTTACTGGCGGAGGCAATTGTGGCGCCTAATGAAATAGTTAAATATTTTGGTGAAGGAAACGCTGCAGGAAATGAATGTGATTTAGCATATAATGCCACATTGATGACATTGCTGTGGGATGCTGTGGCCACAAAAAATAACCGATTACTTAATGCCACTTTGGACAATATTCCTTCCAGGCCAGCTGGAGTTAGCTGGCTAAATTACGTTAGATGTCATGATGATATAGGCCTTGGTTATGATGATCAACATGCTGCATGGGCTGGTTATGACGCACATATGCATCGAAAGTTTCTGATTGATTTTTATACGCAGAAAATTGACTGGTCATTCGCCAGAGGCAAGCCATTTATGGAGCGTGATGATGGTGATGTGCGGATATCGGGATCATTGGCATCTTTGGCTGGTTTGGAAGCAGCCCTTGAAAAGGGAGATAAGCCATTGATAGCGCTGGCCACCGACAGAATACTTATGCTGCATGCCATAATTCTGAGCTATGGAGGTATACCTATGTTGTATATGGGTGATGAGTTAGGGTTTACCAATGATTATTTATACCATGAAATTCCAGATCAGCAGCATGATAACCGCTGGATGCATCGCCCCAAAATGAATTGGGACCGTGAAAAAAGGAAGACCGATCTGGATACCATAGAGGGTAGCATTTACCAAGGGCTTGTTGAACTTATAGCCTTACGGAAAAATCTAACTGCATTTTCAGACCATCACATTTCTGAACGAATATGGTGTCATTCACAACATTTACTGGCTTATACCCGGCATGACGAGGAGTCAAAGGTATTCTGTTTGTTTAATCTCAATGATCAAATTGAGACCTTGCAAGCTTCAGTGGTTCAAGCGGAACTTGCTGGCAATGACCAAACACTTGTAGATTTGATATCAGGGAAGACTCTAAAGGGTGAACACATTCTATTGAGCCCTTATGCTGTGATGTGGATTGTTGCTAAATAAAAACTAAATGATGATTTGGGGAATTGACCTTGGAGGAACGAAAATAGAAGGAGTCATACTTAAGAGTGCCGACGAACCTGATGTGCTTCTGCGAAAAAGAATAGATACTGAGGCGAGTGGAGGTTATCAGCATATTCTGGGACGAATCAAAAAGCTCGTAGATGATATGAGTAATGAATCGGGGGAGCGACCATCAGCTCTGGGAATAGGAACGCCAGGCGCATTGGATCCGAATACTAAAAAGCTCAAAAACAGTAATACCACGTGCCTCAATGGTGAACTTTTTCAAGAGGATTTGGAGGGTTTGTTGCAGATTCCTGTCAAAATGGCCAATGATGCCAATTGCTTTGCCTTGGCGGAGGCCAGAATGGGTGCTGTAAAATCAGAAATACCTGATGCTAAAGTTGTCTTTGGCGTCATACTGGGAACTGGAGTCGGAGGAGGCGTTGTAGTGAACGGGGAAGTCATTAATGGACGCCATGGCATTGGAGGTGAATGGGGTCACAACTTTCTTGATGAATCAGGAGGGGACTGCTATTGTGGTAAAGTAGGCTGTGTGGAAAAAGTAATCTCTGGGAAAAATCTAGAGCGATATCATCACGAGACCTTTGGTGAGGAACTTAAGCTCAGAACGATCTATCAGCAACACCTGGATGGAAATAATCCGGACGCTTCACATACAATTAACAGATTGATAACCATGTTTGGTAAGGCCATTGCGGTAGTGGTTAATATCTTGGACCCAGATGCCATAGTCCTCGGAGGAGGAGTCGGTAATATTGACCTGCTATATACAGAAGGAGTGAAAGAAGCACAGAGGCATGTTTTCAACCCCGAACTCAATACCCGATTTTT
Source organism: Cyclobacteriaceae bacterium (assembly GCA_049115695.1). Taxonomy (GTDB): domain Bacteria; phylum Bacteroidota; class Bacteroidia; order Cytophagales; family Cyclobacteriaceae; genus JAGDZR01. The sequence continues at coordinate 41,062 of JAGDZR010000014.1, forward strand.
GAAACCGGCACTTGGAGATAGTGCGGGAGTCTTCGGGGCAGCATTTCTGGTTGCCTGATAAATGTGAAAAACGCAAAAATAGTATATCAGTCACTTGATAGACTTTACGATCGATCAAAACGTGAGCCCTTGGATAATGACTCGCGCTGGGTGATTTTCAGTGATCTGCATATGGGTGATGGCAGCTCGTCAGATGACTTTTTGCCTAACGCCCAACTCTTTCATACTGCTGCGAGGAATTATTACCTAAAGAATGACTTCAGTCTTATTTTGAACGGAGACATTGAAGAATTACAACGATATACCTGGACAAAGATCTACCGACAATGGAAAAAGACTTTTGAGCTGTTTGAAGATTTTGCGAACAAAACTCAACTTGTAAAGACCATTGGAAATCATGATCTCAAACTGGGAGTTACAGAACCGCTTCCTTATGACTATTTTCTGACCGAAGGGTTTCGGTTAGGCTATGGAGAAAATGACCTGTTTGTTTTTCATGGTCATCAGGCTTCAAAAAAGTATCAGCAGCGGAATGAGTGGGTTGGATTTACGTTAAAATATTTTGCCAATCCTTTGGGTATTAAGAACTATTCGGTTTCTCATTCTTCAACCAAGCAATTCAAGATAGAAAAGCGGGTTTACAGATATTCAACACACAACAAGCGAATTAGTATTATTGGTCATACCCACAGACCATTGTTTGAATCACAACATAAAGGAGACAGACTCAAACACATGATTGAGGAACTTTGCCGGAAATTGTCACAAAACGAAACAGAAAATATTGCCGAAATAATTACCAGCATTAAATCCTACAAAAAGGAACTTCAGGCTCATTACCGGAAAGACGGACAAAACAGCTTCAAAAGTTATGTTTATGATGCCGTTTTTAATATTCCGTGCGTTTTTAATTCTGGTTCCGTGATTGGGAAAAGAGGAATGACCTGCCTCGAGATTGAAAAAGGTGAAATAAGATTGGTTCATTGGTTTAATAAGCACATCTCACCCAAATATTTGCAAAGAACAGGGTACGAACCTAGACAGTTGGATAAAACAGAGTTCTACCGAATGGTCATTAATCAGGAAACTTTAGACTATATTTTCGCTAGGATCAACTATTTGACATAGTTATGAATAAATTTCTGGGTGCATTAGCATTAATTGTTTTGATGAGCTGTGGAAAATCAGAATCTCAAAAAGAGGAAAATGAGTCACAAGAAGTAGTGGAGGTCAAGCCTAACATAAATCTTGATATTCAGGGACATAGAGGCGCCAGAGGGCTATTGCCTGAAAATACAGTTATTGGATTCAAACGAGCCCTGGATCTTGGTGTCAATACACTGGAATTGGATGTTGTCATCACCAAAGACAATCGAGTGTTGGTAAGTCATGATCCTTATATGTCTGCGGAAATCTGCATGCATGATGAGACAGGAATCATTGATGAAGCAGATCAGATGGAGCATAATATTTACGAAATGACCTATGCTGAAACGCAGCAATATAATTGTGGAAGTAAAATGCATCCACGATTTAAATTTCAGGGAAAGGTTAATGCTACCAAGCCACTGCTTTCGACAGTCTTTTCCACAATCGAGAGGTATGCTAGCCAAAATAATATTGGGGCCTTCAACTATAATATTGAAATCAAGAGCAGCGAAGAGCTGGAAGGAGAGTTTTTCCCTTCTCCAGAAGCTTTGGCACAGTTGGTATATGATGAAATTGAAGGCATAATTGATTGGAATAGGGTGCGCATTCAGTCTTTCGATTTTCGCGTACTCCAGATTTTTAACAAAACATATCCTAATGTTGAGCTTGGGGCATTGGTTGAGGATGAAGGATCATGGCAGTCCTTCCTGGACAAATTAGGCTTCACACCTCAGGTATACAGTTGTGATTTTCCGCTGTTGACGGAGGAAATGGTAAAGGCTCTGCAAGCAAAAGGTATAAAGGTCATTCCCTGGACCATCAATGAACCGGAAGACATGACCAGAATTGTCAATTGGGGTGTGGATGGTATCATTACCGACTATCCTGATAAGGCAATAGCTTTATTCAAGCCTTAGGAAAAGTTGTCAAGGTGCACCTTGACCTTAAGCGACATTATCCAGGTTGAGTGCTGGTGCTCTCAGCTAATTCCATTTCCAGCTCGACCATATCCGTGCACTGATTGCCATTTTCATAAATGGGTTCCGGGTAATTGTTTGTAAAGAAATCTTTAACCACTCGTTGGATCTCAAATCCCATATTCTGATAAAAAGTCAATTGACCTATACTCGTATTACCCGTTCCGATCTTTATTCGCTTTAGGTTTCGTTCTTTGGCAATCTCTACTGCCTTCAACAGCATTTCTTTACCATATCCCATTCCCTGTGATGTTGGTTGCACGGCAATGTTCTTTACTTCCATGGTGTCATGGCTGATTCCGACAATTACGATAATGCCAACTAAGTCTTGACCAATATAACCCCCAAGAATTTCACTGCTACCTATATACTCGCTGATTTTCTTTTTGCAAGGATCAGCCAGTAGTAAAAGATCAATCGGGGTTTCATCGGCAGATAGTGGCTTAATGGTGAGTGAAGCCTGCTGATTCATATAACTAGTTATTTTCCCAAGTCCGTTAATGGTCGGACTGTTGTTAATACTATAACGACCAAAAAGGTAAACACCCCCATTTAATATTTTTCTTATTGCCAAAAGATTTTGGACATTAAAAATATTGCAATACCTACGTAGCACTTCGTGTCATCTCTTAAAAATCTCACACTACGTAGAGCGAAAAGGGTGATTGCGTCTAAAAATACGTATAAAATACTTATTGAATACGTATATAATACGTATTAATACTTAGTTTTGTGGTGATCACTACCTAATAATACGTAGAAAGACATGAAAAAACTCTTATTAATCAGTGCATTTGCTATAAGCAGTCTATCGGTATTGGCTCAGTTTAGCATAACGGGGGAAATCAGACCAAGATCTGAATTTCGCAATGGATTCAAGAAATTGAATAGTGACGCTACAGCGCCAGCGTTTTTTACAGAGCAGCGCAGTAGAATATATATGGACTATAAGTCTGATCAGTATGTGGTGAGGATATCACTTCAAGACATACGTATATGGGGTGATACTCCCCAAATATTCAAAGCTGATAATGGCATGACGGCCATTAGTGAGGCTTGGGGTTTGGTGAGGTTTACACCAAAAGTTGGCTTAAAGATTGGAAGACAAATCATTAGTTATGACAATCAAAGATATTTAGGGGGTCTTGAGTGGGCACAGCAAGGTCGGAGACATGATGCCGTGGTGTTGCAGCTTGAAGATGGAGACAAAAAGCTCAAATTCCATCTTGGAGCAGCCTATAACCAAAGTGGAACTATCCCGGAACCCAAGAAGGTGTTTGGAAATGACTACTTAGATGTGGCCAATTATAAGGCGATGCAGTATGCCTGGTTCCACAAGGATTTTGAAGGTGGGGGACTTTCAGTTTTAGCCTTTAATGAAAGCAAACAATATGCTACCACAGCTGATAGCATCAGTATGAGGCAGACATTGGGAGCGGTGGCGAGCAAAGCGGTGGCAGGAATCAAACTAGCAGGCGAGGGTTATTACCAAACAGGAAAAGTGGGATTGACAGATGTGAGTGCCTTCATGTTTGACTTCAATGCTACTTTTAAAACTTCCATTACGCCGATTACGGTTGGTTATCAGTATCTGTCGGGTTCAGAATCAGGAGCCACAGAGATTAATCATTTCACGCCTGCATATGGCACCAACCATATGCATAATGGATTCATGGATTATTTCTATGTGGGTAATCCGCATGGCAATGCCGGCCTTCAGGACATCTACGTCAAAACCAAATTTAAAGCCGGGGAAAAGGGTGTGTTGATTGGCCATGCCCATCAATTCATGTCTGCATCGACAGTATTGGATGGAGAAGGAGCTTCTATGAGCAGTTCTTTTGGAACTGAAGTTGATTTGGTGTACGCATTGAAGTTAAATCCAGCAACGACTATCAACGTCGGCTATTCTCATTTGATTGGCACGGAGACACTTCAGGCAGTTAAAGGAGGGGATCATCAGTCACTCAACAATTGGGCATGGGTGATGATCACTGTCAAGCCAAAATTTTTCGAATCAACTAACTAAGAAGGAATAAGATCATGAAGATAATATCTAAATTAATTGCCGCCCTTTATCTGTCTATTGTAGCCATCGTTTTGGTTTCATGTGGAGGTGGAGGAAGTACTACACCGGAGACGACAGAGACGGTTGAGGAGAGTAGTACCATACAATTGGAAATAGAAAAACCTCAACTAAAATTCGGATTCATCAAATTGACCGACATGGCGCCTTTGGCAATTGCCAAGGAACTCGGATATTTTGAGGATGAAGGACTATTTGTAACCATTGAAGCACAGTCGAACTGGAAAAATGTGCTGGACCGTGTGATTGATGGTCAGCTTGACGGATCTCATATGCTTGCAGGTCAGCCAATTGCTGCCGGATCAGGATTTGGTCGTCAGGCGGAGCTCGTTACTCCCTTTTCAATGGACCTTAATGGTAATGGTATTACTGTGTCAAATGATGTTTGGTCCAAGATGAAACCAAATGTACCAACAGATGAGGAAGGTAAGCCAATTCATCCAATCAAGGCGGATGCACTTGCTCCGGTTGTGGAAGAATACAAGAATTCGGGAAGACCATTCAAAATGGGTATGGTATTTCCAGTGTCAACCCACAACTATGAAATCCGGTATTGGTTAGCTGCTGCAGGAATCAATCCTGGATTCTATACCGCAGACAATATTCAGGGTCAAGTAGATGCCGATGTATTGCTATCTGTCACTCCTCCACCTCAGATGCCTGCAACATTGGAGGCGGGGACTATTTATGGATATTGTGTTGGCGAGCCATGGAACCAACAAGCAGTTTTCAAAGGTATAGGTGTCCCAGTAACTACCAATTACGATATCTGGAAAAACAACCCTGAAAAGGTATTTGTCCTTACCAAGGAATTCACGGAAAAATATCCTAACACGGCTGTAGCAATTACCAAGGCGTTGATTAGAGCAGGAAAATGGTTGGATACACCTGGCAACAGGCCAGAAGCTGTTGGCATACTTTCTATGCCTGAGTATGTTGGAGCAGATTCTGTAGTTATTGCCAACTCTATGACAGGAACTTTTGAATTCGAAAAGGGCGATAAACGCTCAATGCCGGACTTTAATGTATTCTTTCGCTATCATGCTACCTACCCATTCTACTCTGACGGAGTATGGTTTCTTACTCAAATGCGAAGATGGGGTCAAATCCCTGAAGCCAAGTCAGCTGATTGGTATGGCAGTACGATCAAGGAGATCTACCGTCCTGATATCTGGACAAAGGCTGCTGAGCTTTTGGTTGAGGAAGGAAATCTTGAAGCATCAGATATTCCAGAAACGGATGGATACAAAGCTCCCACCGAAGATTTCATCGATGGTGTGACTTACAATGGCAAAGATCCAATTGGGTATATCAACAGCTTCAAAATTGGAAATAAAGACTAATCGGGTGTAGTTGGAAAACCGGAGGGGTGATAGCACAGCCTCCCGGTTTTTACCCTTTTTTCGAAATGTGCTACCCGATTAACAAATGATTATGAAAACTAAACTTATAACCGGACTTAGGTTCGTAGGCCTTGGCTTCATGGAGCCACTTGTGCGATTGGCTTATGGAGAGGAGACACAAAAAAACGGCGTTCTGTTCATAAAGGGAGCCCTGTTTCCACTATTGTCGATATTTGCATTTGTCTTTATATGGCATGTAGGAGCTGATATGCTCTATGACATGGAGGCCAATGCAAGAATTGAAAAAGCCCGCACTGATCAGGGTGAAGCTGCAGCACTTGAAATGTCCCAGTGTATTGCTTCTGGAGATGTTAGTTGTCAACCCAACACACTGCCCTCCCCGGCCAAAGTATGGGTGGCATTTGAAACACTGATTGACGATCATAAAGCCATCAGTCAAAAGAAAAGTGAGTTCAAAAAGAAAGTATTCATAACCAATGAAAAACGAATAGCCAAAGGTCAGGATCCTATTACCTATACAGGCAGGCCCTCATTCGTGGACCAAATTTTCACCAGCCTGAAAACAGTTTTTGCTGGATTCTTTTTGGCCGCTTTAGTCGCAATTCCCATCGGAATCATCATTGGACTGAGTAGTACACTCAGGACATCTTTTAACTGGATCATTCAGATTCTCAAGCCTGTCTCGCCAGTTGTTTGGTTGTTGCTGGTATTCATGATTGTCAAGACAGTCATGACAGATGCAAGTATGGATAAATCTTTTATGATTTCTTTTATAAGTGTTGGACTCTGCGCCATGTGGGCAACTCTGGTCAATACCAGTATGGGTGTTTCTTCAGTAGACAAAGATTTTGTGAATGTTGCCAAAGTGCTTAAGCTCAATATCTTTCAAAATATTTTTAAGGTGGTGCTGCCTTCATCGCTACCCATGATTTTCACTGGCTTGAGAATCACACTTTCAGTGGCGTGGATGGTCCTGATTGCGATCGAGCTATTGGCTCAAAGCCCGGGACTTGGATCTTTTGTGTGGGAGGAATTTCAGAATGGAGCGAATGATTCCAACGCTAAGATCATAGTAGCCATGTTTGTCATTGGATTAATAGGGTTTTTCCTGGACAGAATCATGTTGATGGTACAGCGATTTGCCTCTTTCAACAAAGCTGAAATCGCTTAATCATGGCATTTCTAGAACTAAAAAATGTTTCGAAATCCTACGGAGTAGGGAAGGAACAGGTTAATGTGCTGAGCAATATCAATCTGACCATAGAGGAAGGAGAATTCCTGGCGGTAGTCGGATTTACAGGAAGTGGGAAAACTACACTGATCAACCTGATCAATGGGCTACTGTTTCCAGATGAGGGGGAGGTTTTGTTGAAGGGTAAACCGATAACCGGACCGGGTCCGGATCGTGGAGTAGTATTTCAGAATTACTCCTTACTTCCCTGGCTAACGGTCTACCAGAATGTCAAGTTGGCGATTGATGAAGTGTATGGTAAGTCTTCCAAAAAAGAAAAAGATGAGCTGATCCGAAAGTATGTAGGAATGGTTCACCTGACGCATGCCATAGACAAAAAGCCAGCAGAGTTGTCTGGAGGAATGCGACAGAGAGTATCAGTGGCAAGAGCATTGGCTATGAATCCAGAGGTGCTTTTAATGGATGAACCCTTGAGTGCTTTGGATGCATTGACAAGGGGTACACTCCAGGAAGAAATTGTGAACATCTGGAGTGAAGACCAGAAAACGTGTCTGTTGATAACCAATGATGTGGATGAGGGCATTGTAATGGCTGATCGCATCATCCCATTGACACCTGGTCCAGGTGCGACATTGGGCCCTGAGTTTAGAGTAGGTTTTTCAAGACCGAGAATTATTGCGGAAATCAATCAGGATGACGATTACAAGCATTTGAGAAATGAGATTCTCGAGTATCTCATCGGAGTAGGAGCTAGCAAAAAGCAGGATGAAAACTGGGATTTTGAATTACCAGACCTGACACCCATTATGCCTGGACGCATCTGGAGAAGCAAACGTAAGGAAGACGAAAAAGTGAAATATTTCTAGACCAATGACCATGGAAGTTTTAGAGCAAATATCAATTAAAGAGAAAGCCTTGAATACGATTGGGGAGGACACACGTCCCGATATGTTGGTTTGTGATAACATCACTAAGATATACCCCACACCCAAGGGTGACTATACGGTCCTGTCAGATCTCCAATTGCGGGTTAAGCAAGGTGAATTTATCTCAATCATAGGTCATTCCGGATGTGGGAAGTCCACATTGCTGACCATGATCGCAGGCCTCAATGACATAAGCGGAGGGCATGTAATCGTTGGTGGAGAAAAAGTCAGAGAAGCCGGCCCGGATAGAGCCGTGGTTTTTCAGTCACCAAGTTTGTTTCCCTGGTTGACAGCATTGCAAAATGTGATGATTGGTGTAAAGCAGGTTTTTCCACATGGCACTAAAAAACAGCGACTTGAAATCTGTCAATATTACCTGGCAAAGGTTGGATTGGGCAATGATATGAACAAGAAAGCACTGGAGTTGTCTCAGGGGATGCAACAGCGGGTGGGTATCGCTCGTGCGTTTGCCCTCAAGCCAAAGGTTTTGCTACTGGATGAACCCTTCGGGATGCTGGATTCATTGACTCGAGGCGAATTGCAGGATGTCCTGCTTGAAGTATGGCAAAAAGAAAAAATTACAGCGATGATGGTAACCCATGATGTTGACGAATCCATTTTCCTGGCGGATCGGGTTATTATGATGACCAGTGGTCCATTTGCTCAAATTGGAGATGAGCTACCCATTCCATTTGAACGACCAAGAAATCGAGTGGAGGTGCTGGAACACCCAGATTACTATGATTACAGAGGATACTTAATGAACTTTTTAAATCACTAAAACACAATAAAACAATGACTGAATCACAAATTGAATTGGTGCAGACTACTTATAAAAAGGTAGATGCCATCTCGGAGGTTGCGGCAGGTATTTTTTATACCAAGTTGTTCGAACTCGACCCATCTCTAAAAGAGACTATTTTTAAAGAAACTGATATCAAAGCGCAAGGTGTAAAGCTGATGTCAATGATCAAAGCCGCGGTAGTGGGGCTGAACAACATTGAGAAATTGGTGCCAGTACTACACAGTTTGAGTGAACGACATGTAGGGTATGGCGTGAAGACTGAGCACTATGCTACGGTAGGAAGTGCGTTGATTTTTACTTTGTCACAAGGATTAGGGGAGGACTTTACTGATGAGGTCAAGGAGGCGTGGCTGGCATGCTATTCCCTATTGTCTGAAACCATGAAAAAGGCTGCATAACTCAAGTTCCCCATGAAAGGAATCACTAGAAAATACCTCTTCATTTTAGGTGTGCTTACACTGGTCGTTCTAGGAAGTCAAATGTTTATGCAACATACCATTTCGAACAGTGAGTCGGATGCTCGGATTATCAACATATCCGGGCGTCAACGAATGTTGAGTCAGAAGATCACCAAGTCTGCATTAAAGCTGAAAGATGCTCAGGATGAAGCGGGATTTCATTTGGCACAAAAGGAATTGAATGCTGCCCTATCACTCTGGAAAAAGTCACACATTCATTTGCAATCGGGCAGTGAGGACATGTCAGTGGCTGAGATGAGCCATTCTGCAGAGGTACTTGGATTGTTTGCTTCAGTTCAACCACATTTCAATAACATGTATAGGGCCGGTTTGAAGTTGGTCTCTCTTCCTTTTGTACAATCACTTACGGATCAGGGAAGAGGAGCGATCGCGACAAATGTTCATGTCATCTCCTCAAATGAGGATGATTTTCTAAGTTTGATGAATCAGATTACGTTTCAATATGACAAGCAAGCGTCAGGCAAGATTGAACATTTGGCGAAGATTGAGTACTATTTGCTGGCCTTTACTATTCTGCTAATTCTGGTGGAAGCGTTTTTTATCTTCAGGCCTATCATTTCGGTTACTAAAAGGACTTCAGTGGAGCTTGATCAGGAGAAAATGCGTAGAATGGATGAACAGGAGTTGTCCGAAATGGAAATAGGCCGACTTAAAGAAAATATTGGAGAAAAGGACAAGGACTATTTCACACGGGCATCTGAACTCATGCACAAGTATCTCAGCCTTACTTCTCAGGTCGAACAATTGAAGAAACAGAATGAACAACTCAGTGTAGAATTGCAGCGCTACAATCAAACTGCCTGATTCTCTACCCGCTATCACTGCGATTTAGATAATTTTCATAGCTAATTCAACGCAATAACTAAGAAATTATTAACGAATCGGAAGATGGGTTGTAAACAATATTAAATACGTAATAATACGTATATAAATACGTGGTGTATGGATAATTATACGTAAATTTGAATGCTCTATTTGAATATTAGTACGTAGTAAATGCTTCTCGTGAATGCGAATAGTCGTTGGTCTCATTCATATTATTCCTGGTTCAGTTTTCAACAAGATTCTGAGTCAGAAGCAAAATCGAATTTGGACGAATTAGCAAAAGTGGGTTGCAGTTGTGGCCGCAGGCAATAAAGAAATAGATGGAATAGCCAGAATAATAGCCCATTGTAGCCTCTTGTCTGGAATACACAATTCGCGGACAAGCGGCTTCTTAGGATTAACATAGCTATCATATAAATGAAAGAACGGGGTATCGAGAGGTTTAAGTCTACTTGTTCATATTGTGGTGTGGGGTGCGGCATTGATGTGACCAAAAAGAAGGATGGTAGACTAGAGGTAAAGGGAGACGAAACATACCCAGTCAACAAAGGAATGCTTTGTTCTAAGGGCATGAATCTTCATTATACCGTGATGGATCAGTCTGACAGGCTGACCAGTCCTCAACTAAGATGGAGTAAAAACCACCCGTTGGAAAACGTGGATTGGGATACGGCAATAGGACGGGCCGCAGCGGTGTTTAAGAGCCTTATTGCTAAATATGGTCCGGACTCAGTAGGTTTCTACATTTCCGGGCAATGTCTGACTGAAGAATATTACCTGGTCAACAAGCTGGTCAAGGGCTACCTCGGCACCAATAATATCGATACAAACTCACGGCTGTGTATGAGCGCCGCAGTTATGGGTTATAAACTAACATTGGGTGAGGATTCAGTTCCCATTTCCTACGATGATATTGAGGAAGCAGATTGTTTTTTGATAACTGGAGCCAATCCAGCCTGGTGTCATCCCATTTTGTATCGTCGTTTGGAAAAACATAAGATCAACAATCCAGATGTCAAGGTCATTGTGGTGGATCCACGGGAAACAGATACTGCCATCAATGCCGATCTTCATTTGCAAATCAATCCTGGAACAGATGAAGTGCTTTATCGAGCCATTGCCAAGGTTTTGATTGAACAAGGCATGGTTGATGAAAATTTCATTTTAGATCATACTGAAGGTTTTGGTCCTTATCGCAAAGAAATAATGGCCACTTCTTTGAAACAGGCGTCATCAGTCTGTGGAATTTCGGTGGACATGATGATAAAGGCAGCCCGAATGATTGGTCAATCAAAAGGCTACATCAGTATGTGGGCGATGGGCATCAATCAAAGCGCATCTGGAGTTAATAAAAATCTCGCATTGCTTGCACTACACCTGGTTACCGGAAAGATTGGAAAACCAGGTTCAGGTCCATTTTCATTAACCGGTCAGCCCAATGCCATGGGAGGACGTGAAGTAGGTGGTATGGCCACCCTTTTGGCGGCTCATAAAGACCTTAAGAATCCTGAGCACAGGCGAGAGGTAGCAGATTTCTGGGGCGTTGATGGCATCAATGATAAACCCGGTAAAACTGCCACTGAGATGTTTGAAGCACTTCGAACTGGTGAAATGAAAGCAATTTGGATCATTTGTACCAACCCTTCGGTCAGCATGCCTGATGCCCGATTGGTCGATGAGGCATTAAGTAATGCGCGCTTTGTAGTGGTGCAGGATATTTCTGACCGTAGTGATACAGCCAGGTATGCTGATTTGGTTTTACCTGCAGCAGGTTGGTTAGAGAAAGAGGGCACGATGACCAATTCAGAACGTCGGATTAGCTATTTGCCAAAAGCAGTATCGGCTCCTGGGAGTGCGCTTCCAGACCTGGAAATCATACTTCGTTTTGCAAAGGCAATGGGATATAGTGGCTTTGATTTCGGCAATGCAGAAGAGGTATATGCTGAGTATGCCCGAATGACCAAGGGTAGCAATATCGACATTTCAGGGCTGAACTACGAAAAGCTCATATCGCAGAGATCTGCACAGTGGCCTGTTCCATCAACGGATCATGCAGGGACCAGCAGATTGTTTGAGGACGGCAAGTTTTATACGGCAAGTGGAAAAGCACAGTTTCATGTGACAGGTCCACAAGTTGAGACGGAGGAGTTATCACCGGAATTTCCATTGATACTCACCACAGGGAGGATCAGAGACCAATGGCATACCATGACCCGTACGGGCAAAGTAAGCCGGCTAGGTAAACATATTGGCAAGCCTTATCTTGAAATCAATCCCATTGATGCAACTGCTCGGGGCATTAAGGATGGTGAACCAGTAGTAATAAGCAGCAGCCGTGGAGAAGTACGGGTAACAGCTCAGGTAACAAAATCAATTAAAGAAGGAGTGGTCTTTCTTCCTATGCACTGGGGGAAAATCCTCAATAAAGATACTAGCAGAGCAAATAATGTTACTGATAGTCGAGTAGATCCTGTCTCTAAGCAGCCAGGATTTAAGTACTCGGCAGTGAATGTAGCGGCCTTTGAAAAGCCCCAGCAAAAGATTGTGCTAGTCGGTGCTGGGGCTGCCGCTTTTCGCTTTATCAATACATTTCGTCAATCCAATCAAACAGACGAAATTCACGTCTTTTCCAAAGAGGAATGGCCATTCTATAATCGGGTATTGTTGCCCGAGTACGTCAATGAGCATAAAGAATGGAAAGATTTGCTAAAATATCATAAGGACGAGTTAGAAGCCCTGGATTTGAAATTGTATCCTAGCAATCCTATCGTCTCGGTCAATAGGGAAAACAAGACCCTGATTGATGAGAAGGGTGAGACTCATACTTATGACAAATTGATACTTGCAACAGGAAGTAGAGCCTTTATTCCGCCAGGTGTCCCGAAAGACATGCCTGGCGTGATGGCCATGCGGAATCGTGCAAATGCAGATGAGCTTAAACAGCGCCTTTCAGACAATAGTCATGTACTCATTGTCGGAGGTGGATTGCTTGGACTAGAACTAGCTTCATCGTTGAGAGACATTGAAGTGGAAGTCACCATTATACAGCGAGGTTCACGACTAATGGAAAGGCAGTTGGATCCAATGGCGAGCTCCTTGCTTAAAGAATACATAGAAGATCGATTAGACGTACGCATCTATACAGATGAAGAAGTGCGCAGTATTCGTCAGCTTGACAATGGAAAATTGGAAGCGATTGCCCGAAACGACAAGGTGATTGAATGTGAGGCAATTGTATATGCTATTGGTACCAGACCAAACGTTGAGTTAGCAAAAGAAGCAGGACTCCAGTGTCATATTGGTGTGACTGTGGATGATCATATGACCACATCAGATCCTGACATATTTGCCTTGGGCGAAATAGCTGAACACGCGCAGAAATTGAACGGGATCACGCTTGCCGCCGAAAATCAAGCGGATATATGTGCGCGATTTTTATTGGGCGATCCCAATGCAATCTATGAGGGAACCAGTCCAATGAACATTTTAAAGTTCCCGGAGCTGGATCTGTGCTCAATAGGACTGGCCCAAGTACCACAGGATGGTCATAAATATGATGAGATTCTATTCATGGATAGAGCTGAGCTCTATTACAAGAAATGCATTGTAAGGGATGATAAATTGGTAGGGGCTATTTTGCTGGGAGATAAGGCTGAGTTTGCCGAGTTTAAAGAATTGATTGATGGTGGTACTGAACTTAGCGATAAACGTTTACAGCTCTTAAGGGCTGGTAAAACATCCGCAATCGTAAAAGGAGAGCTTGTTTGCTCATGCAACAGCGTTGGTTCAGGGAATATTGAAGAGGCGATTGGTGAAGGCTGTGATTCCCTACAACAGATCTGTGACAGTACCGGAGCAGGGTTGGGATGTGGAAGTTGCAAGTCTCAGTTGCAACGAATACTCAAGAGTAGTTTGGAGCCTGTATCTTAGGATTTAGATTTGAAGTAAAATTTGCCAGCAATAGATGAAGGTTAGTGATTTAGTAAGGGTATTTGTAAAAGGAGGCATAATATCTCCAGCGGATTTATTGAAGATTGTGAATGTAGCCGAACAAGTCGGATCGAGTCACATTTTACTTGGGTCCAGGCAGGACATTATGTTTGCGGTTGAGGAAGAAAACAAAGGATTGCTTGGTGAGACTTTTGAGTCAATCAATAGCTACTACGAAATCAACAAATTTGAGTATCAGAATATCGCAAGCTCTTATGTGGCATTGGATATCCTACCGAATCGCAAATGGCTTACTTCCAGTAAATATTTGTTGGTGCTACAAAACTTTAGTCATCGTCCAAGTCTACGGATCAATATTGTGGATCCATTGCAAAGTATGGTGCCTTTATTTACCGGGAACATCAATTTTGTAGCGTCAAGTAAGGAAGATTACTGGTACTTGTACGTGCGCTTTAAGGCAGTGCGAGCAACGGCCTGGTGTGCACCTTATTTGGTGTATTCAGACGATTTACCGCATATTTCAGAGCAAATCGAAAATTTGGATTTACCTAAGGACCAGGATTATTTCCAAAAACTTGACGCCTGGATGAATTCAGAATTGGCTTGCAACAAGCAGCCAATAACGGAAGAATTGGTCCTGCCTGATGCCAATTTTCCATATTATGAGGGTATCAACAGAATATCAGATGGTAATTATTGGTTGGGCCTTTACTGGCGCTCTAATCGCTTTAGCTTAGATATTATTAGGAAAATATGTCAGAAATGTCTGGATACACGACTTGGAAAAATTAGCCTAACACCATGGAAGTCTGTGGTTATCAAGGGGATAAACGAAGAGGAAAGAGTGGAGTGGGAGAAATTGATGGGCAAAAATGGGATGAACCTGCGACACTCAGCGCTTGAGCTCAATTGGCATCTTCCTGCTCTTGACGAAGAGGCGTATGTGCTAAAACATTACCTAATACAGACCCTTGATGCTCAGGATATCAGTACATATGGTTTGACTTTTACAATAAAAACGACTGATGACATTGTGCTGTTCACTTCTATTGTGATAGAGCGAGTGGAGTTTGAGACATACAACATTCTGTACTCCAGGGATTTTAATCCGAATCTTATGGAGTATGAGACCTATGCAAGTGCTGTAAGTAAAGAGGTTGTCGCACCACTCTTAATAGAATTGACACATATTTACTACGAGAACCTCTCGACTCAGACCAGTTCACCAGGTGAGCGAAGTATGCTTGTCAATGCCGGAGTTAAGGAATTGTACCAATGCAATAGCTGTATGACGGTCTATGATGCACAATATGGAGATGCAGCTCAGAACATTAAAGCAGGAACTACATTTAAAAATTTGCCTGATACATATGAGTGTGCGCTTTGCGGAGCAGGTAAGAGTGAGTTTGCTAAAATATAAACCTTGTTGAAACTAACGAGGACGGGTTTTGGTATATTTATTGTAAAGATCCCAACCATGAAGTACTCTAAACTAACTGTTATCGCTCTTGTTTTTCTATACGCATGTATTGATACAGAAGAGCCGTCTCCAGACTCTTCTTTACGAAGTATGGAGGGCGAGGTGCTTGATTTGGTCAATGATCATCGGACCTCACAGGGATTGCCTTTACTGATCATGGATCAGACATGCCATGAACAGGCATTGATTCATAGTAAGGACATGGCCGATGGTACTGTATCATTTGGTCATGATGGGTTTGATGGTCGTGCAGAAATTGTCGAACAAACCATTGGAGCTATTGGAGTAGGTGAAAATGTTGCATCGGGTTATGTATCTGCTGAGGACGTAATGGAGGGTTGGCTGAACAGCTCGGGCCATCGGGCTAATATTCAGGGAGATTTCAATCGATTGGGAGTGGGAATAGTGCTATCTGATGATGATGAACTGTTTTTCACACAGATTTTCGCGAAAGTAGAGTAGGAAATACATTAAGTCGTTGTTCCTATCAAGCCTTTCAACTAATCAATCCCTATTTTAATCACGGTACCATTCCTTCCCATCAACCACCCTATTCCGCTTGGCAATAGCTCAGCTGTCCAGAGGTTCTTATCTGAAATATTTTCAATAGTAAGTCCATTGTTAAAGATGACATCTGCTCCTTTTGGTCCACAAATGATTGATACATTTGACCCATTGACATTAGCGAAAGCACTGCAGTAGAACGCCCCGACAGTGATTGGGTCAATTCCACTTGTCCAGTTGGTACCTCCATCTTGGGTTAGGAAATAATTGGATTGTGTGGTGCTGTCATTCATCAGATCACCACCCACTATCAAACCTGATTGGTCGTCTGTAAATCTCACTGAAGTGATCCCCGCAGCTTCTCCTTTGATCATGGGTGTGACCAAAGCCGACCAGCTGTTTCCATAGTCGCCTGAATAGAGTAATCGGGCATTTCCTCCCGCGCCAGTACCAATCCAGGCTTGACCATTTCCACCCAACTCTACACATGTGCCACTAGAGGCAAATCCACCTTCTCCATTCCCGGCCTGGGGCATATTTCCTGTTGGAAAATTCCAGGTCTGTCCGCCATCTCTGGTCACTAAAATGTACGGCTGTTCGCCGATTGCATCACCATAGACCACACCTCTTTTATCGTCCCAGAAATCCATACAATCTAAGAATCCATTGGGATCATCCATTTGATATAATAGTTCAAAGGCATTCTTGGAGCGTGTAAACTTGAATATGGCTGAGGCTTTTCCCGACCCAATGCTCAATAGCATTGCCATGTCACTTGATAAGCCATAAACATCTCTGAACTGCATGGTGTCCATGGGATGGGTGTATATGCTCCATTGTTCACCTCCATTTTCTGTGAATATGACGGTACCACCGGTACCACTTGCCCATACTGTTTGTTCATCAAGTATGTGCTGCGCAATGAGTAGTTGTGCTGTACCGGATGTTTGCTCCACCAATTGAATGGACTGAGCATGGGCTCGGAATATGATTAATGTGAAGAGTGAACTGACAATGAATTTCATTGAATGGTTAAGGCTTATTTAAAGTGCGTTAAGATAGCCTTAAAAAAAGAAAGGTTGCCCCATCGGAGCAACCTACCTACATATGCTCCTTCGAGCAAATCTACCAGCGGTGTTACTTTGAGAGGATTCTAAACTCTACTCTTCTGTTTAGCGCTCTTCCTTCTTCTGTTTCATTGGTGGCTATTGGGGCATTTTCTCCATAACCTTTTGCCTCAAATCGGTCACCGCTAATGCCGTTTTTGGTGAGGTATGCACCCACACTTTCGATTCTATTCTGTGAAAGAGAAAGGTTCGCAGCATCAGATCCAACATTGTCAGTGTGTCCAGAGAGCTCTACTCTCATGTCTGGATTGTCATTCAGGAGTGTCACGAGTCTGTTCAGCTCAATGAAGGAAGCTTCCATTAGTTCTGCTTTGCCAAATTCGAAGAATATGTTGTTGAGTCGGATGACCTGACCCACTTCAATGGGTGTCAGGTACAGATCTCTTTCGATTTCCGCATACTCCGTAAGTTCTGTCAGGTCCACATTTTGGTTGACTGCATAGTAGCCGCTGGCTTTGGCCATAAAGCCATACAGTTTACCATAAGGCAATACAATTTTGTAGTCTCCATTGTCCGGATCTGAAATCGCCGAGCCCAGTTCAGTGCCATCAGGTAACAATTCGTAAAGCACCTCAGCGCTCAATGAGGTATTGGTCTTGGAGTCATACACCTTGCCATAGACGAGGGCTACTGGCTCGGGACGCGTATCATCTCTCAGTTTGACCCGGTGGAGATCTGAGTTGCCATAGCTGTCGCTACGACTTGTGAAGTAGGCATAATCTCCTCTGGCTGCAATACTGAAGTCTGTTTCGTAAGCATCACTGTTGATGTCCGGGCCCAGATTCTTGGGTTCAGACCAATTGGTCCAGGTATCGTCCAACCGCTTACTCACCCAAATGTCGTTGCTGCCATAGCCACCTTCCCGATCTGAAGAAAAATAAAGTGTGACCCCATCAGCCGCCAGGAACGGTCCTTCTTCATCACTCTTTTTTCCGTTGATAGTAGGTCCAAGATTGAGAGGCTCGGTAAACTCCATACCAGAGGTCCTGAACGACACATTGATGTCGTGACTCTTCTTCGACTCTTTGGTCTGAATTGAACTGAATAAAATACGTTGGTCGTTGGACAAGAAATAGTCTGCGGAGTTCGCTTTGTTTTCGAAGTTTTTGATTTCAAAAGATTGTGGAATTGCCCATCCACCAGGTTTCTTGTAGGCAATGGATACACCAGAGCCATTTCGTGACCCATCCGTATCGTATTTGTTACTTACCACCAGTGAGTTACCATCAGGATTGACACTGATCGGCCAGTTATATGTTTCGTTGTTGATAGGTCTGCCGATGGTCTTTCGTTCAGTCCAGAATCCATCTTCATCGAGGGTAGAATAGTATACATCGAGATCATCTTCAAGGCGGTATAATCCGACATTGTCCTCATGTCCGCCAATCGCGAAATAGAGCGTTCTGCCATCCGGTGAAATCTTGGGTGCTGTTTCTCTCAGATCGGAGTTGATATTTGGCCCTAAATTTTGTCGGCCAAGCTCCATGGTAAATGGCTGGACGGATTCAATGATGCCGATACCGTCAAGACCATTCCATCCTGATATGTCTGCAGGTTTCCCCACTACTTTCACAGCTGCCACTTCATAGTTGGTAAACTGAAAAGCTACCTGAAACAGTCGTTTTGGCGCATTGGTTTCTTCGGTTTCTCCACTGTACACCTGATACTCATTGTCCTCTGAATCGTACAAGTAGATCTCTGTAATTGTACCAGGGTTACAATTTTCTGCTACCACAACGCGATTGGCTTTTTGAGGTGTGGCAAATTTTACCTTAATAAAAGCCGGATCATCAGATTCCTCATCTGGTGCCTCGTCCCAGCCAAATAAGTAGCTGAGAGAAGAAGCCCTTGCCCGAGTGTGATAAACATCTGGTTCGCCGAGCACTTTTACATTGGCGTAATCTTCAGTTTTGTAGGATTGAGAGCAATCGGCAATGGATGATGCCCATTGAATCTCTTGTGCGCTAACCAAGCATAGGCTCAATAGCATTAAGGCGCTAATAATATGTTTCATGACTAGTATGGTTCAAATAGACTGTAAGATACTGGCCCATCTGATGAGATTAAATAAGGAGAAGGTGGTATTCTGACTACCATGAATCACGGAGGAGTTGGATGGAGTAGCGGGCGGAGACAATGTTTGTAGCTACATTATCAAATGATAAGAAGTCAATAAAACCGCTATATTTTATTATCATATGATAAGAAACGGTGTTAATTATAAAAAAAGTGTAATAAATTTTAACTACACCTCCCCACTTTGTTAGATTTGGCATTATCCAAAACAGAATACATAAGAATTTAACCGCTAAAAACTAAAATCAGCTACTCACCCAAGTCAATCAATTTCAAGGAAGTCTTTTGAGGGAGAAAGTTATTTCATTCTTTCCTTGGTGAGCTACATAAAAAATGAAGCACCCCTGCGGACACAGGGGTACTCAATCAAATTAAAAATTACTGTAAAACAACTTTTAAAATGAAAAGTAAAATTATTAATCGAATTGCTTTGTCAGTCCTTTCAATAGGAATATTTACTTCGTGTAACGAAGAAAAGATCTCACCAGAAGAATTAAATATTCGGTTTTCTGAGAAAATATCAATGAAGAATGGTCAAACTTCTTTTCAGACTCTTGTTGACTTTTCCGAGTTTGTTGAGAACAATGAAGCTCGAGAATCATTCGTAAGACAAGTAGAAAGTAAAAGAGAAGATTTGTCAAAAAGTGGTAGAATATCATTGGATGGTGAAGTTTCCACAGGTGACGATTTTCTTGATGCATTACTTGATCAAAATCAAATTGTAAGAATTGGTGATTATTTTATTAAGATTGATTTGCCAAATGAGAAAGTGTATGTTCTTCCAGATTATAATAGCGAGGAGTATGATGATCTTGTCTCAGTAAATCTTCAGAATAATAATATCATGGTCTTCAGCACTGACGATGAGGTAATTCATTTATTGGAAGAGGGTTCAACAGGAACTCAAAATGGACGGACTGAATTTTGCAGTGAAAGCGGCGCTAGAGATGATTTTGGTGATGAATATTGGTGCTATCCAGAGGATATTTGCGATGATGATCGCATTCATTTAGCAGCGCATTATTTGAAAAGTGGTGTTTGGTTTACGCTGAACGCCAAGATGGAGCATCAAACAAAAGGTGGAATTTGGTGGTCTTCTGCGCCTTTGAAGGATTCAGATGGAAATATTCGAATCCATGGTGTCCGAATGCAGGGATCGGGTAGTTTTAAACCGAAGTGTAGATCAACGCAAACGATAAATGAAACAACTACTGAAAACTGTTATAATTCATCGGGCGTTGAGGTTCAGCGATCTTGGAATGGAATAAATCAACGACCATATAGTTCTACTAGAAAGCTTACATCTTACTCATATACAGTTAGATATACTCACAAAGACCAATCGAGTTTGACTAATTATGTTGAGTTGCTAGCAAAAACAATAACCGTTTCGGATTAAAATGAAGTTAAATCCTAAATTATCAGGAGTGCTTTTTGCACTCCTGCTTTCAATGAATGTCCATTCTCAAGATGTTTGTGAGTTGGGCCTATCAGTCGGGGTGCTTTTTCCAAATTTTCGACATACAGAAACTGGAACTAATCTAACGACACCATTGACTTTAGGATCGCGAACAGTGCTTTCAATTACATGTCCTATTTCTGAGAGAATTGGTTTAACAACAGGTCTAGGAAGATTTTATTTCGAGGAGGGTTATAAGTTTGACAATCTTAATATGATAATGGTTGGTTCAGTATGGACATACACCATACCTGTTCAGGTCTCATACCAGCTTGTTTCCAAAAGCAAATTTCGAGTTGTCTATACATCTGGAGTTTGGTTTCATGAAAACAATAAATATGAGTTTTTTAAAACCAGAGAAGGCGAGCACTTCACAACACTTGATTCTGGTGAACCCGGTGATCATGTTGCCTATTCCTCGCTTTCAGTATACAATTTTCGCAGGATATTTCCTTTGATTGAACAAGGAGTGCGTATAGATTTTGCATTATTTCATAGATGGCTATTTTCGATTAAGGCGGGTTATGATTTTGGTCTGTATAAGATTGCCGAAATAAATGTGGACTATCAATACAATATGGGACCTGATGAAAGCGCTTTAATTGAAACAAAAGGAGGTAATCTGAACTTTTCCATTGGATTAAGATACAAGGTAAGACGATAGTTTCTAAGCTCTTTGCTCTTTCAGGTCTGCAACCTGAAAGCAATCTGAGTTTGATTTGCAATCAGTTTTGAATTTTTCGACCTGCTTTAGCAAGAAACACAAAACACTGTTCATAAGGAAGTTGAGGGCTTAAGACGCGTGCTTTAGGCTATTCTTATGGACTACAAAACCATAAACACTGCGGCAATAGCCGTCATCAGAATGATAAAGTAGCGATATAGTTTTTCAGGGATTTTTTTGGTGATCCAAATCCCTAAGAAAGCACCAACTGCGATAGAGGGTATGGTGGTCAGGTCTAACAGAAATGAATCTACGGTAATGGTCTCCCAAACAAAGACATGAAAGGGCACTTTTAGGATATTGATAATTAGAAAAAACCAGGCGGCTGTTCCAATGAATCGATTCTTGGGTAGTTGCATGGCCAACAGGTAAAGCGACATGACCGCTCCGGCGAGATTGCCCACCATCGTGGTAAATCCTCCGAGCACTCCTGTTGTCGCAGCAAACCATCGGTTATGTGGGACTTTTTTGGAACCACGTTCCAGCCACAACATGATGCCGAGACTGATGAAGATGATGATCGCCATGATCTGTTTGAACATCTCGTCATCGATAAACTGGCCCGTGTAGGTGCCGATCAATACACCAATAATGGCAAAAGGCAACAGCTTTTTCAGGTGATGCCATTCAGCGTGTCTGTGATAATGCCTGACACCAAATACATCAGCGAAAATCAAAATGGGTAGCAAGACACCACTGCTGTTTTTTCCTCCAAAAATGATGGCCAGCATGGGAACAACTATCATACCTGCTCCACTTACCCCAGTTTTGGCCATACCAACCAAAACAGCAACTGAGAAAAAGAGAATAAAGTCTGACTGTTCTAAATGATAAGAGAATAACTCCATGAAGTTGCGAAGATAACAGGGACTCATGTGATTCGATCGCAAGGGTCATGAATAGATTCTCCTGCTGTCGAAATATATAGAGTCGTTTATTTGTAAATCGGCAAGGCTATTCCAACGAATGCAGATTGAAGGAGATTGTCAGATTAGATTATTCGCGTAAGCAAACTTGATCAGTCCCACCATATTATGTGTTCCTGTCTTTCTGAAGATATTTTTGCGATGTGTTTCAACTGTCCGTTCAGAGATAAACAGCTCTTCCGCGATTTGTCGATTCGTCATCTCCTGAGAGATCAATTTGAGTATTTCTCGTTCTCGTGTAGTCAGCAGTTTGGGTTCATTTTCATTGAGTCCCCTCACCAACATCGTGTTGACTTCCTGACTCAGGTAGATATTGCCTTGTGCGACGGCCCTGATCGCTTTGACTAATTCTTCATGCGAGTCTTTTTTTAGGATATAGCCATTGACACCTTCTTTGAGGACCTCCTTGATGATGTGTTTTTCATCATGCATGCTGAGCATAATGATTTTTATTTCTGGATACTTTCGCTTGACAGTTTGGACTATTGCCAACCCATCCATATCTGGCAGGTTATAATCTGTGATCAGTAGATCTATTTTTTGCTGTGTCAGCTTGTCCAGAGCTTCCTGACCCTTGGTAGCTGAGTCAACGACTGTCATTCCGTCCTCAGATGCTATTAATTTCGTCAATCCACCAAGCAAGACTGCATGGTCATCAACAAGGAAAATTTTCATTATTTCGCGGCTCTTAGTATTGAGCCAGAAAGTTAATAAATCCATGGCATCCAATTTAAATCATGCCAAAATCCTTGTCTATACCGTTGGTTGGGTATTTGTAGCTTGTTGTTTAAGTTTCACTGGCGAATTGAGAATCAAGGTGTTACCTCGCCTGTTGGGCTGACTGTCCAGCTCGGTTGTCCCATGAATCAGATTGGACCGGGATTGAATGTTTTTCCACCCATTACCTGTCCCATTTGTTAATAGACTTGAGTCAAATCCCATACCGTTATCCTCAACGAGTAATGTAATCTCCTGATCATCTTTGGTCAGCTGAATGGTAATCTGATCTGCAGACGAGTATTTGATGATGTTATTCACCCATTCCTGCGTAATGCGGTAATATGATATTTCCTGGAGTTCGCTCAAGCGGTGGTCAAATCCAAATACATCAACACCAACTCCGATCTTTCCAGTTTGATTGATTCGGTTGGCAAACTCGTCGAGGGCAGCAACCAGTCCATTTTTCAACAACGATTGCGGCATCAGGTCAAAACAGACATTTTTGAGCTCTTTGTACATATCATCTAATACTCCCTTGGACGCTTCATAGGTTTCATGTCGATCTTCGACTTTCAGATCCTTCTTTTCTTTCAGGGAATTGATGTTGAGATTAAGAATGGAAATTAACTGACCAAACGTGTCATGCAGATCTCGGGCAAAGCGATTTCTTTCCCGTTCCTGAGATTGTATTACGGCATTGATTTGATCCTGTTTGGCTTGGCTGAGCTCTTTTTGCCATTTTACCTCTTGTAGATATTGCTGTCTTTTGTACCAGAATACTCCCAACACTATGACCAAAATGATGGTCATACTGAGCACAATCGCAACATATTGATCACGCTCCAATAGCAGGTCTTTCTGCACAATTTCAGCAGACTGCAGTTTGATCATTTGTTCCTTTTTCTCAGTTTCATACTGCGTTTCTAATTCAAAGATTTGGCGTGTTTTGTTCTCTTCGTAAACAACGTCCTTGATGTTGGCATAGGCTTCCTGATGTCGGTAAGCCTCCTTGTATTGACCAAGACCCGCATAAGCATCTGCCAATGTCCGTTGAGCTTTGATCATAATTGAGTTGGCCTTTGTTTCTTCAGCAATGACAAGGGATTCCTTAGATTTAGTGATGGCGCCTTCATATTGCCGCAACTTGTTAAACACCCTAGCCTGTCCAGCCAGGACGTGCGCAAGTTCCAATTGATTTTTATGAGTTCTGTGACCTTCAGCCGCCTTTTCGTACAGTGCGGATGCTTCCTTGTATAAGCCCAAACTGTCTTTTGCTTCGGCAATATTATGTTGCATGTAGGCTACATATCGGAGATAGCCGGCTTCCTCATACATGGAAAGTGCCTCCTGACTGTAAGCAATACCTTTTTCAAATTGACCCAATTGCGTCAGGATTGATCCAATATTCCCTTTGGTGACCATAATGCCAAAGTTGGACTCCACTTCTTCATAGATTTTCAAAGCACGTTCGTAGTACTCAAGTGTTTTTTCGAATTCATTTTGGCGCTTATAGACAATACCAATATTGCCCAGTACCATGGCGACATCAAATGGGTCATCTGAAGCAATTTCATAGTATTCCAACGATTTGAAGTAGTGCCCCAGAGAAGCTGAATAGCCACCAATTTCGTCGAATATGATACCAAGATTATTGTGCGAAGCGGCCATTCCCAAAGTGTCCTGCAAGTCAGTTTTGATTTTGAGTGCAGCAAGATGATAAAACTGAGCACTGTCCATTTGTCCAAGTGCTTCAAAGGCATTGGCGAGATGATTGTAGGAGGTTGATATGCCGGGGAGCCAATTTTCTTTGTTGGCTATTTCGAGCGCTGAGGATGCCAGCAGTTTGCTGCTGTCAATGTCAAAATTCTTGTAAATCCATGCGAGTTCGTTCAATGAAATGACCTGATCCTGCCAATCCTGATTTTCCAGGGCAGACCAAATGCTGTCAATTTTTTCTTCCTGCGCGTGTAGTTTGAAAATGATCAATACGACTGCAGCGGTAGTGGCGAGCTTCCTAAGCATGCCGGAAAACTATCACAAATGATAAAAAAAAAGGTCATGAGCTTTCGCAAATGACCTTATTCTATACTTAAATAATGACTATTTGAAATTTAATATCGTCTTTTCGATAATATCGCAACACTCATGGAGTTGCTCCTCAGTCATCACCAATGGTGGCGCAAACCGAATGATGTTTCCGTGTGTTGGTTTTGCAATAAGCCCATTGTCCTTGAGCGCTACACATATATTCCAGGCAGTAGAACTGCTCGGGTGGTCATTGATGACTATTGCGTTGAGCAATCCACGTCCCCTCACCAACTTGACCAAGTCGCTTTTCGCAATCAAGTGATTCATCCTCTCCCGGAATAACTCTCCTAACTTTCTTGCGTTTTCAGCAAGGTTTTCATCTTTGACTACTTCCAATGCTGCCATGGCCACCTTACACGCCAATGGGTTACCGCCATACGTCGATCCGTGAGAACCGGGTGTAATGACTTCCATGATATGATTGTCTGCCAGCACTGCTGAAACCGGATATACACCACCGGAAAGTGCTTTGCCCAAAATGATCATATCGGGTCTGGTATTGTCCGCTTTGGAGGTGGTGGCATTTACAGCCAACAAATCTCCTGTTCGAGCAATACCCGTCTGAATTTCATCTGCAATGAAGAGGGCATTGTGTTCCTGACATAATTTGGCGATTCCCGGAAGAAAATCATCATTAGGCACTACCACACCTGCTTCACCTTGAATGGGCTCAACCAACACGCCTACGATATGCTTATTTTCCTCAAATACTTCTCGCAATGCTTCCAGGTCATTGTAGGCTACTTTGACAAAGCCATGTGTAAATGGACCAAAGTTATTTCGGGCGTCCTGATCGCTTGAAAAGGAAATGATTGTCGTCGTTCGGCCATGAAAGTTTTGATCAAACACAACAATTTGTGCTTTGTTCTCTGGAATACCTTTTTTCTCATACCCCCATCGCCGGGTGATTTTGATAGCTGTTTCGACAGCCTCTGCCCCCGTATTCATTGGGAGCACTTTGTCATAACCAAAGTATTCAGTTACATATTTTTCGTACAAACCAAGCGCATCACTGTAGAAGGCCCGTGAGGTTAAAGTCAGGATTTCCGCCTGCTCTTTAAGAGCATTGATGATTTTAGGGTGACAATGTCCCTGATTGACTGCTGAATAAGCAGAGAGAAAGTCAAAATACTTTTTGTCTTCCACATCCCAGACGTAAACACCTTCTCCACGAGAGAGTACGACTGGAAGGGGGTGGTAATTATGAGCGCCGTATTGGTCCTCCATTTTCATGAGGTCCTGGCTGACCATGATTGCTTCTGCCATAACTTTGTAGGGGTTAAATTGTTGTTGACTGCAAAGCTAAAGGGTTCATATGACAAACTTGAATCGTTCATCTGGGAAAACTCCGAAATTAGGAAATGAAGACTATTATTTTAATGAGTCAGGTCTCCTGGTTTTTACCAAAAAGTATCATTTAAAGCGCGGATACTGCTGTGAATCGGGGTGTAAACATTGCCCTTTTGATTTTAAAAGAAAATGATTGAACTGTTTTTGGTTTTTACATGATAATATGTCGATATTTGCAGTCCGTTTTTCAAAACGAGTGAAAATCATGTCAAAAGTTTGCGATATAACAGGGAAAAGAGCGCGTGTAGGTAACAATGTATCTCATGCGAACAACAAAACTAAGCGTAAGTTCTACCCTAACTTACACAAGAAGAGGTTCTACATCCCTGAGGAAGATAAGTGGATCACTTTAAAGGTGTCTACCACTGCACTTCGTACCATTAATAAAAATGGTATTACTGCGGTATTAAGAAAGGCAAGAGCGAACGGAAACGTTCTAGTTTAATAAAGAAATCAGATCATGGCTAAGAAAGGCAATAGAATTCAAGTAATCCTGGAGTGCACAGAGCACAAGGAAAGTGGAATGCCAGGTACTTCAAGATATATTTCTACTAAAAATAGAAAAAATACGCCTGAGCGAGTGGAATTGAAGAAATACAATCCTATTCTGAGGAAATATACTGTTCACAAAGAAATTAAGTAAACATGGCAAAGAAAGTAGTAGCAACCCTAAAGCAGCCAGGTGGAGTAAAGTGGGCCAAGGTAATCAGAGCTGTAAAGTCTGAGAAAACCGGAGCTTATACCTTCAAAGAAGAAATGGTGCCGGAAGGTGAAGTCAAAGATGTTCTTGCCAAGTAAGAACTGAAAAAACTTAGAGGCCGGTACTATACCGGCTTTTTTTTTGCCCTGTTGTAACTTACAGCTGGATAACTCGTCAATATTTTTTTAAA
Organism: Cyclobacteriaceae bacterium; assembly: GCA_049115695.1. GTDB lineage: Bacteria > Bacteroidota > Bacteroidia > Cytophagales > Cyclobacteriaceae > JAGDZR01. The sequence continues at coordinate 68,160 of JAGDZR010000014.1, forward strand.
ACATCACCGATCATGGGTCTATTCAATATTTTTTCAAAAGAGAAGAAAGAAACTCTCGATAAGGGACTGGAAAAATCGAATGCGAGCTTTTTCAACAAGCTGGGAAAAGCTGTGGTGGGTAAGACTACCGTCGATGATCAGGTCCTGGATGAATTAGAGGAGGTGCTTATTACCTCTGATGTGGGTGTTGATACTACAGTAAAGGTCATTGAGCGGATTGAAAGTAGAGTGGCCAAAGATAAGTACCTGAATACTTCAGAGCTTAATCAGATTCTGAGAGAAGAAATAGCCGGTTTACTTTCTGAAAATAACACTCAGGACCTAAAGGATTTTGATATCCCTAGTGTTGACGGACCTTTTGTTATTTTGGTGGTGGGTGTCAATGGAGTAGGCAAAACCACTACTATTGGAAAGTTGGCAGCTCAATTGAAGGCGCTTGATAAGAAGGTGGTCTTAGGTGCCGCTGATACATTTAGGGCCGCAGCTGTAGATCAGTTGATCATGTGGGGTGAAAGAGTGGGGGTACCTGTAGTGTCGAAGGGTATGAATACCGATCCTGCGTCGGTCGCATTTGAAACAGTCAAAAGAGGTGTTGACGAAAACGCAGATGTTGTAATCATTGATACGGCTGGTCGATTGCATACCAAAGTCAACTTAATGAATGAATTGACTAAGATTAAGCGCGTGATCCAAAAGTTTGTGCCAGCAGCGCCACATGATGTCATGCTGGTCCTCGATGGAAGCACAGGTCAAAATGCATTTATTCAAGCCACAGAATTCACCAAAGCTACTGATGTAACCTCCCTTGCCATTACCAAATTGGACGGCACAGCAAAAGGAGGAGTTGTTATTGGTATATCAGATCAATTCAAAATACCCGTGAAATTTATCGGAGTAGGCGAACGTGTTGAGGACCTACAAGTCTTCAATAAGATGGAGTTTGTCGATAGTTTTTTTAAGGTTTAGTAACCAAAAAACATCTTGTGGATGATGGCCATTACTCAACTTTCATTCCTCAATATCTCCAACGGAGATTCACTGACAATTTTTCTGGAATTGAAAATGCCTATGGTCACGGTCAGTGCTGTAATGATCAGGAAGATTGTTAGCATTTGAAGACCATTGGGTATAAACACAAATTCAAAAACAAAATGTCCCATCAGTGTCGTAAAGACAATGGCCAACAGGATTCCGGTAAAAGCACCCAAAGCACCCAATAAAAAGTACTCTGCTGCTATGATTTGCCAAAGTTGTTTCTTACTCGCTCCGAGCGTTCTCAGCAGGACGTTTTCTTTGACTCGATGAAATCTGCTCAGTACGATGGCGCTGATCATCACGATGATGCCCGTACCAATGCTAAACAGTGCCATAAACTGAATGACAAATGCAACTTTTGCTAGGATGTCCTCAATAGTTTTCAGGATTAATTCCAGGTCGATGACTGATACATTTGGAAACATCCGTACGATGGCTTGTTGATACCTCGCCGAGACATCACTCCGTCCTACTCGCGTGATCAACACATGAAATTGTGGGGCTTTTTCTAATACTCCTTTTGGAAAAACCACTAAAAAGTTGGTCTGAACACGCCTCCAGTCTATGTCCCTGAAACTTCCAACATAAGTTTTGACTAATGCTCCCTGAACATTGAAGAGTAACTCATCTCCAAGCTGAAGATTGAGATTTTCCGCAAATCCCTGAGAAATAGAAATGAACACACTGTCACCCGGATTGGCAACAGAGTCTGCCCATTCTCCTTCTACCAATGTTTCTGAGTCGATCAAATGATCACGATATGTGATGCGATATTCGCGATTGTATGCCCAATTCGGGTAGTCAAGGCTATCGGTTTCTGCCTGCTTTTTGCTTATGCCATTAATTTCTTTCAATCGCATGGTGACAATGGGAACTTCCTGCATCACCGGTAGATCGTAATCCAAAGTCACGGTTCTGACTTCATCCTTTTGACTACTTTGAATGTCGTATAGTACGGTATTGGCTCTTTCATCAGCTCCGGCAAGCGAGACACGTTGTACGAGCAAATCCTGCATGAAGTAGAGCATGGCCAGAAATGCGGTGCTCAAGCCCAGGGTCATAATCAGGATCACGGTCTGGTTGTTGGGTCGATGAAGGTTAGACATTCCCTGACGCCAAACAAATGGAAACGATGCGGGCATGAATCTCCTGACAGACCAAGAAATCAACTTGCCAATCAGATAGAGTAATCCTAACGAACCCAATAAAATACCTGTGTAGATAGCTGCATCGTCGGCTTCCTTGAGTTGCCACCAAAGCGCGGCGAACAGAAAAAGAATGATTAGGACGCCAAGTAATATGACTACCGGATCATGTTTGCTCTTAGTATTGGAGTAGCCAAATCTAATCGCACTTAATGGACTAATTCGTCTCAAACCAACCAGGGACAGTAGTCCAAATAATAAGGAAATGCACAAACCAATTCCAATACCTGAAATGATTGCAGGCCAGTAGATGGTCGGCTCCACATTGATGGGAATAAACTTATTGACAATGCCGGGTAAAAATACATGCATGACTACACCCAAGCTGCTTCCAATCAAAGCGCCAATCAATCCGAAAGTCATAATTTGAATGAGGAATATGTTGATGGCTTGTTTTGCTTTCAAGCCCAGACATCTAAGCACTGCTACAGATTGGATTTTTCCACGAGAGTAAACATAAATGGAGCTGGCTACACCGAGACATCCCAGTAATAACGCTGCAAATGCAATGACTTCCAGAAAAGCTGATAGATCTCTGAAGGCTTCTGCGGTATCGTTTTTTCGTTCTTCAATAGTCTCTACGCGATACCCGGCTTCTTCTGCAGTTTTCACCGCATCTCGCCATATACTAGTTGTGTCAATTTCTGGATGAAACTGAAAGTAGGTCAGGTAGTTTATACGACTTCCCTTTTGTACCAGACCTGTCTGATCAAGATATTGCATTGGGATATAGACAATGGGTGCTATGGATGCACCAATATCAGTTTGACCAGGGACTTTCTTGATTTTACCAATGACTTCAAAGCTTACACCCCCAACAAGCACTGAGTCTCCCAGTTCAACACTGTATTGAATCAATAATTTTTCATCGACGATGGCGTATTTTCCTAATCGGAAATCCATCGAGGCATTGGGAGGTTCGGTTTCGATCTGACCATAGTAAGGGTACCCTCCTTCCAAAGCCCGTACCTGTGTTAGTCGAGTTCCATCGGTCCTGGGAAAATAGACCATAGATGAGAAGTAAACCTCTTTCGATTCCTGACCGCTCAGATTTCTAAAGGAAAAGAAAATATCATTGGGCAATGGTTCATTGCCTCTGACCATAAAATCAGCCCCTAATAACTCCTTGGATTGATTGTTGATTTCGTCTATTAGGTTTTCACGAAAGGAAGTGATGCCAACTAATGCGGCAATACCGAGTGAAATAGATGCAATAAACAGGATAAGCTTGCTCCTACTTCTGCGGCTATCACGCCACGCCATTTTCCAAGGCCAGGAAGGTGAATTTCGACTGGTAGGAATGCTGATTTTTTTATCCATGCTCGACTACCTTTCCTCCCTTCAACCTGACTATTTTATCTGTTTTTTTGGCTAAATCTATATCATGGGTAACCATCACGAGTGTGGTTCCCTTTTCTCGATTGATTTCGAAAAGCAGTTCCTCTATTAATGCACCTGTTTCTTCATCCAGGTTGCCTGTTGGTTCGTCTGCGAACAGCACCTTAGGATTGTTGGAGAAAGCTCGAGCGATTGCTACCCGCTGCTGCTCCCCTCCGGATAGCTGAGTAGGGTAGTGATCCAGTCTGCTACCAAGCCCAACTCTGTTGAGCAAATCACTTGCAATATTTGCCACATTTTTTTCACCACGTAGCTCCAAAGGAACCATTACGTTTTCAATGGCTGTCAGCGTTGGAATCAATTGAAAGTTCTGAAAGACAAAACCAATGTGTTGATTGCGCACATGCGCCAGCTCGTCTTCATTGAGTTGGTTTAGTAAAATATTGTTGAGTGTAATACTTCCTTCTGTCACCCTGTCTAGTCCAGCACAAAGACCAAGCAATGTTGTTTTACCACTACCCGATGGCCCTACAATGGACATAGTCTGCCCTTCGTCAATCGAAAAACTGACATCATTGAGTACATGAAGTGGGCCGGTTTTGGTTTGATAGGTACGTGAGAGTTGAGCAACCTCGAGGATATTGGGCATAAAAGATGGATCAGTAAATAAACTATAACACGTAAAACTATCATTTGTGTTGGGAACTATTGATCTATGGGCTGTCTATTTGATTTTCGTTATATTTCTAGGATGAACCCACAAAAAGCGGAGACGATCATCAAAGTTGCCTCTGGCTGGTTGTTTTCCATACCAGGGATTCCATCTTCTTTAAAGAAATATTGGGTACATATTTTACCTATACTGTTTTCGGACTGGTTGTCAAAGGAGCGGGTCATCCTTATGGCATTGCGTAAGAACAAAGCAGATGAAATAGCGCAGGATGTTGCGACCACTTCGATTGCATTACTTCAACTGGCCTGGGAACGCTCAAAGACTGAACACGACAAAGGACTTGCTGGCTTACTGGAACATCTAATCCAAACCAAACTAGACCAATTGGGTGTTGATTTGGAAGAAGTAGTGTCACTTTCGAAAAGTTATCAGAAAAGAATTGAGTCAGAAGACAACCGCATAGCCATTGCGATTCCCAGCTCCATTAATCCATTGGTTTTTGATCATTTAGCCAGGTGGGTAACGATTTGGTTATTCTGGGGGAATTTTGAAGAATGGTTTTGGGTCATCAATTTACTGTTGATTCCTATTGCAGTTTTGGGATATGCGATCATTCGCACCAGAAAAGCTTCTGCCTACAACAAGTTGCTGATTGAAGTTCATGGTGGTCAATCGTTTTTAAAACCTGTGCCTTCACATAACGCTATGCAGTACACTATTTTGGCTGTTATCGTTTTGGTCAACATCATGGCGACCAATATTCTGGTAGCTGCGGATGAGGTTGGTTCTGCGGAAATGTGGGCAATTTTGATTGGCATGTCAATCTATTTTATCCTCTACATACGCAATCTTTCAATTATCAAAATTAATGAAGGTCAGCTCGTCTCCAGGCTGCATGAAGTTCACAAGTACGGAGAACATCTTAGTCATGATGAAAATGACCAGGTGATCATTGAAGTTGAGACAAAATTGCGATCAATCAGAAGTAGACTGGAGGCATATGTTTTGGAAAGTGCCCTGTTCGGCGCGCTTTCATTTAGTGGATTTCTTCAGATCATGGCAGAAGAGTTGGTAAGTTTTAAAGATCTTGAGGATTTTGCTACGCATTCCTACAGCCTTTTCAAGAGTTTTTTGGAACCGAATTGGGAGCTTATGCAGCAGAGCGCACAATCATTGTCTTCCAAATCGGACTTATTTGCATTGATTTCGGTGGAATCATTGGTTTGTAGTATCCTCTTTTTGGCTGTGATTGCTTCAAGATTACGAGTAAATGACATCATCGATAGGATGACCAGACATCTCGACCTTGCAAGAGCCTTCAATGTTAAAGAGGAAAATCTAGTGCATAAGCAAGGGCAAAGCGCATTGGATCAGGAAAACCTATCCAGCTACAATCAACACATTTTTGACAATCTACTGGCATGCGAGCAGGGGTTAATTGAAATCGCTCCTTCTACCTCTTACATGAGGTACTTCAGGAATGCTGGTATTTTCACATTTCTTATCATTCTGATCAGCAGTGCCCTTTTTATCTCAGGTTTTTTAAGTTGGGTATTTGCAGTGGCAGGTATTCTATCCATTGTATATTTTAACAGGAAGGAAATTGTTCAAAAGCTCAGTGACCTTCTGGTTTGGATCAGATGGATGTTTATCAGAAGAGGTTTTGTTTTTCTCCTTGGGTCGATCGCATCGATGATAGTAGGATTTATGCTCCGCACCCAATTCAAATTTGAATGGACCGATCCTTTTATCGCGACTGGGTTTTCATTGTTGGGTGTCTTTTTATTTGTCTGGATCGTCCTTATACCGCATCACGACAGCAAATTTCAATCTCAATATAATATTGAATCTAAGTCCTGGTGGGAGACACTGAGATTTTTTTGGGGTTTAGGAAGCCTAATGGTGGCCATTGCGTTTTTGTTTGTTTTTCTGGATTGGCAAGGAGCATGGGCCATCATGGGTATTAGTCTAACTTCAATTGCTGCCATTATAGTTATGGTTGCGCCAAGAATGGTCACACCGAAATGGGCAGGGATGATTGGAGGGATTGCCATTGCTGCGATGATCGTAGGCATTATGTTTAAGGCATTTAGTTTGCCGGGCGCAGCAGCTTTGGCAGGTCTAGGTATTACCGTAGTAGCAATACTCAATCTTTTTCTACAGATCAGAGTTGTGCGCCCTGTTCAGATGGGCATTGTGAGAGGGGTAGGAGGCTCAGCATCATTGATGGCCATGTTATTCAAATTTTTACATCTTCCCGGAGCGGGTGAGATGCTTATTCTTGGCATAATAATGATGGTGATCACGTTAGCCTGGTCAGTTATTGGGAAAAGTTGGCAAGAACCTATTCATCACATGTTTGTTAAGAGCTTCTTATTTATCACTATGATTAGTATATCAGCCGTTTTACCTGGCGGTTTCGGGGAACGGGGATATGAACATTACACGTTTGATCAGTCCGCTTTGGGTCGCATTGAAAGCCTCTCCAGGTCGATTGACGTCATAAGTCGTAACCTGGATGACGAATTGGATTTAGATGCCAGAGGTGTCAATCTGGATGAAGTGTTTGAACTTTTGGATTGGTACGATGAGTTTTCCAAATCTCTTCCCCTACCGGATGACCGTCGAAAATTGATACAAAAGATGTACAGTATCGCCAATCGACTTTACGAGCAATCAACAAATAGGGATGATTTAACTATTGGATACCAGCTGGTTACGACAGCAAATGAAATGACTTTGAAAAATCCACATCATTTTGCTTTACTTAGTATCAACTGGCGATATGACGAAAAGGAAAATGTTCCCTTGTTATTGGGTTCTTTGGAACCTCTTTTTCTTGAAAAACTTGATAAGCCCAACGAGGCTGAACACGCGAGAAAAAGATTATTTAAAGATTTTGATTTTAAGGATCAGCCCATCGATCCCGACATTGTGAGGAAAATTGATCTTCAAAAGCAATGGGAAAAAGAGTTGCAAATTGAAAATTGATTTACCATTGAACCTATATGTTTGCCCTATGATCAAATGGACAACATTAATCACCCTGCTATTGATCGTGCTAACATCTTGCGGTGACCGGAAGACTGAAAAGAGCACGCAATCAAAAGCAGCCACCTCTGAACCAGTCGTGAAAAGTTCAAAAAAGAAAATCCTGTTCTTTGGTAATAGTATTACAGCGGGCTATCAACTGGACCTGGAAGATGCTTTTCCGGCGGTTATTCAAAAACGGCTTGATTCCCTGGGGTATGAATATGAAGTAATCAATGCAGGCCTGAGTGGTGAAACGACTGCTAGCGGCGCGAGTAGAATAGAATGGGTACTGCAGACTATTCCTGATATTTTTGTTTTGGAATTAGGTGCAAATGATGGATTGCGAGGTTTGCCACTGGAGCAATCTCAAAAAAACTTACAGATCATTATTGATGAGGTGAAACGAGTCAATCCAATGGTGGAAATCATCATTTGTGGCATGGAGGTTCCCCCAAACCTGGGAGAGCAATACACCGGAGCATTTCGCACCATATTTCCAAAAGTGGCAGAGAAGAATCACGCAGTTCTGATTCCCTTTTTACTGGAGGGTGTTGCCGGAGAAACAGAACTTAACCTAGGCGATGGCATTCATCCCACATCAGAAGGTCATGCGATCGTCGCTGAAACTGTCTGGAAATATTTGGCACCACTACTAACAAAGCATAGTTAAACATGGAAATTATTGAAGAATGGATAGTGGCCGGTTCTAATCTGGTCTGGGGAATGCCTTTGTTGATTTTGTTGTCAGGAGGTGGGCTCTTTTTTATGTTGTATTCGAGATTTCTACCCTTCAAGTATTTCGGGCATGCGCTTGCCATACTCAGGGGGAAATATGATGATCCGGATGATCCCGGGCAAATCAGTCATTTTCAGGCCCTTTCTGGTGCGTTAGCTGCCACTATAGGTATGGGCAATATAAGTGGAGTAGCATTGGCCATTGTGGCTGGCGGGCCAGGGGCTATTTTTTGGATGTGGGTAAGTGCTTTTGTTGGGATTGCTACAAAGTTTTTCACCTGTTCGTTGGCCGTTCTGTTCCGTGGAAAAGACTCTGAAGGAAACACCCAGGGTGGGCCTATGTATGTGATCAGAGAAGGATTGGGCAAAAAATGGATGCCATTGGCCATCTTCTTTTCGGTTGCTGGTTTTTTTGGCTCCACTCCAGTGTTTCAGGCCAATCAATTGGTCGCTTCGATAAAGGGTGTCATGTTTACTGAAACATCGGTTGATAATAGCTTCGGGCTGGACTTAACACTCGGACTAATCATTGCTACTTTGGTAGCCATTGTGATCCTGGGAGGAATCAAAAGAATAGGGATTGTAGCCTCCAGATTGGTCCCGGCTATGGTCGTGCTGTATGTGATCAGCGTTTCGATTATTTTGTTAATGAATGCCGGAGAAATATTCCCGTCACTTGCCCTAATTGTTGAGGATGCCTTCACCGCACAGGCCGTCTTGGGTGGTGCCGTTGGAGCGATCATTATCGAGGGAGGCAAGCGGGCGGCCTTTTCCAATGAAGCAGGGATCGGTATGGCGCCCATGATGCATGGTGCTGCCAAGACAAAGGAGCCAGTTAGGGAAGGTTTGGTGGCAATGCTGGAACCAGTATTCGATACGTTGATCGTGTGTACCATGACAGGACTGTGTATTATCATTACTGGCGTGTGGAAAGCAGATGTGGCCAATGGGATCGAGTTAACAGCAATGGCTTTTAATGATCAGTTACCAGGATTTGGAAAAATCATTTTGGTTATCTGCGTTTCAATTTTTGCCATTACTACCATATTTGGCATGTCCTACTATGGAATGAAGTGTTTATCCTTTTTGATAGGTGCTAAATATGGAAAATACTTTAACTATTGGTATTTGTTTCTGGTGATCCTCGGTGCAGTTGCGACATTGGATATTGTAGTCAATCTGGTGTTTATTGCCTATGGACTTATGGCAATTCCGACGATGGTTTCGGCTATTTTACTAGCGCCCAAAGTAATGCAGGCAGCCAAGAAATATTTTGGCGATATGCGCAATGCTCAGGTTGAGTGATAACTTATGCTGTATGTGTTGCGAATTTTTCCGCTTCGGTCAGATATGATGCCTCGTTCGCAATGATTGATACTATCTTTGTCGCCCGGCAAATCGCCCTATCTAAATGAGAATAATCATTGCAGGGGCCGGTGATCTCGGTTTTCACCTGGCTAAACTTTTGGCTCAAGAAGAGCAGGATATCGTCTTGATTGATCAGGATGAAAGTGTACTGGAGTATGCAGCAAATCATCTTGATGTGGCAACACTGAAAGGGAGTTCAAGCTCTGTCCGTACTTTGGAAGAAGCCAATGTGGCCAAAGCTGATCTTTTGATCGCTGTTACTTCCATAGAAGAAATCAATATCACAACCGCAATCATGGGAAAACGTCTTGGCGCCAAGAGAACGGTGGCAAGGGTTTCCAATATTGAATTTCTCCATCAAAGAGAAAGGCTCAATCTTAAGGAAGTTGGGATTGATGAAATTATTTCACCAGAGTCTCTGGCGGCACGGGAAATCAAGCGTCTACTAAAGGAGACGGCTCTGACAGACACTTTTGAATTCGAAAAAGGCTGTTTGTCCCTAGTTGGAATCTCCATTGACAAAGAGTCTCAACTTTGTGAGAAATCTTTGACTGAGACAGCCTATCTCAATCCGAATCACGATTTCACCACTGTTGCGATACTGAGAGATAACGAAACGATCATTCCTCATGGACATAATAAGTTTATGGTGAATGATCATGCCTATTTTATTGCGGAACCAACAGGGGTCAATAAAATTGTAGACCTGGCAGGTAAAGATCGGTCTACCATGAAGAATTTGATGATTCTGGGAGGTAGTCGAATTGGTCTTCATACAGCCAAGACACTCAGCAAAAAATACAATATTAAACTGATTGAAAGAGATAAGGAAAAATGTTTTCAATTGGCCGATGAGCTGCCCGACACCATGGTGATCAATGGAGATGGACGGGATATGGAGCTGCTTAAGGAAGAAGGGATTGAAAATATGGATGCTTTCATTGCAGTGACAGGAAACTCAGAGACCAACATTATCTCTTGTCTGGTAGCTAAACAAGAGGGTGTACCTAAGACCATTGCACTAGTTGAAAATGTCGACTACATACACCTTTCTCAAAGTATTGGGGTTGATACAATGATTAACAAGAAGCTCATTGCTGCGAGCTTTATCTTCAGGTATATAAGAAAAGGACAGGTCGTAAGCCTGACAAGCGTACATGGTGTTGACGCAGAGGTGTTGGAGTTTGAAGTATCTGAAGGGTGCAAAATCCTTGATCATGAATTGAGAAATCTTAAGTTTCCTGCTACGGCAATTATTGGAGGAGTGATCAGAGGAAATAAGGGACATACGGTTAGAGGAAATTTTAGATTTGAACCTAAAGACCGAGTCGTTGTGCTTTCACGCCCTGAATGCATCCATGAAGTGGAACGCTATTTTAAGTAGTCATGCGATTTAACTACAAGGTCATTTTAAATATCCTTGGCATTTTGTTGCTCTTCAATGGAATGTTCATGCTCACATGTATTCCATTTAGTTACTATTACGGTGAAGGAGATTTCCTGGCCATCATAAAATCAGCGGGGATTACGATGGGTGTTGGTCTGGTTGTTTTTCTTATCACCCAAAGAAATCAAAACAAAGAATTAAGAAAACGAGACGGCTATCTGGTTGTGACGGGTGGTTGGTTGATCATGTCATTTTTTGGCATGTTACCCTATTTGTTTAGCGGAGCAATACCGAATGTTTCAGATGCTTTCTTCGAGACTATTTCAGGCTTTAGTACTACCGGGGCAACCATTCTTACAGACATTGAGAGCGTGCATAAGGGTATTTTGTTTTGGAGAAGCCTGACGCAATGGATAGGTGGAATGGGGATTATTGTACTGACCGTAGCTGTTTTGCCATTATTAGGTATCGGGGGTATGCAGCTGTTTGTGGCGGAAGCACCGGGAATATCTCCTGATAAATTGCAGCCGAGGATAAAAGAAACCGCCAAGCGCCTTTGGCTGATTTACCTTGGGTTGACTTTTACGGAACTATGCTTGTTGTGGATTGGTGGAATGAACTTTTATGATGCGATTAATCATAGCCTGACGACCATGGCCACAGGGGGATTTTCAACAAAAAATGCCAGTGTTGCCTATTTCACATCTCCGTTCATTCAGTATGTGATCATCTTGTTCATGTTTATGGCTGGCACCAACTTCACCATGACCTATTTTGGCTTGCACGGCGAGTTCAAAAAAGTAATTAGAAATGAAGAGTTTAAGACTTACTTGATTGTTTGCTTGGGTATTTCAGTGATTGTGGGACTGGTAATATTTGGATTGGGTCATGATGATTTTGAAAAATCCATTAGAGATGCCCTATTTCAGGTCGTTTCTGTGGTGACCACAACAGGATATATTACACATGATTATACAGTTTGGACTCCATTCATAACGATGTTGTTTTTTGTCTTGATGTTTTTTGGGGCATCCGCTGGATCTACTGCAGGTGGAGTGAAAATAGTAAGACACCTTATCTTGATCAAGAATAGTATTCTGGAACTCAAAAGACAGATCTATCCTAATGCGGTAATTCCGGTTCGTTTCAATAAAAATGCCGTAACAAGGGACATTACTTTCAACATCCTGGCATTTATAATGATCTATATTTCGATATTCGCAATTGGATCAGTGATTATGGGAATGTTCGGATTGGACCTGCTCACTTCTCTGGGATCTGTGGCGACATGTCTTGGCAACATTGGACCAGGTATTGGTACAGTCGGGCCCGTTGATAATTTTGCACATTTACCAGCAGGTAGTAAATGGTTTCTTTCTTTTCTCATGTTGTTGGGCCGACTTGAATTGTTTACAGTTTTGATACTGTTTACACCATATTTCTGGAGAAAAATATAGTTGATGTCTTTATTGAGTTTTATTATTTGGAGTCAGGATCCTGTCATCTTTGAAATTCCATTGTCCTTTATTGGTTTAGAAGATCGCCCTATCGTATGGTATGGTTTATTGTTTGCACTGGGCTTCATTATAGCACAGCAAGTGATGTATTATGTTTTTCGAGAAGAGGGGGAACCAGAAAAAGACATTGACACCTTGACCACCTACCTGGTGATTGCTGTGATCGTGGGTGCCAGGTTGGGTCATTGTCTCTTTTACAATCCCGTGCATTACCTAAGTAATCCACTTGAAATCCTCAAAGTATGGGAAGGTGGATTGGCCAGCCATGGAGGTGCTATTGGGATGTTTATCGCAATTTGGCTCTACTCCAATTATGACATAAGGGTCAAAACTTTATTTGGACTGATCCCATATCAACTAAAGACAAAAAAGCAGAAAAGACCCAAGCAGACCTACATATGGATGCTGGATCGTCTGGCGATCGTGACGGTGCTGGTAGGCGCCTTAATCAGGACGGGCAATTTCATGAATTCGGAAATGGAGGGGACAAAGACCAATTCAGACTATGGTATCATTTATGCCCGAGGAACTAAGGAGGTTTTGAAATATAATCCCGAAAAAGTAGAAGAAGTGTCCTTTGTAAAAGGAGGGCAAGCCAAAAGTGATGAACCCGGATTGATTCCTATTCTTGCTACAGTCAAGTTCAAACGAGGGATTGACTTTGAACAGGAAAGAGCTTATTTCGATGGTAGAATCACTTATGCATTGCACAATTTTAGTGAAGTAGTACAGCATATTGACTTTGGCAGTGATGTAAAGAAAATAGAATACGATGTTCGAAAGGAGGGTGTGCACACTTATGTGGATATCAGTGCATTAGGCATTACACGCCATCCAGCGCAGCTTTACGAAGCTGGTGCTTGTATCGTTATCATGATCATTGTTTTCTGGCTTTGGAAAAACAAGCGGAGTGTGATGCCTCAAGGTGTCAATTTTGGAATTTTCATGATGCTCTTGTGGTCTGAGCGATTTGTGGATGAATTTTTCAAGATGAATCAGGAAGCCTTTGAAGAAGGAATGGTGCTCAATATGGGTCAAATCCTGAGTATTCCGATGTTTTTGGCTGGTGCCGCAGTGGTGGTCTGGGCTTATCAGACTAAATCTAAAATATAATCGGCTTACTTCGTTGTTCTAGCAGATGATTAAAATGCACTTCGTCAACTGGATTTTATTGCTGCTATTTGTGGTTGCCTGTGGACGATTTGGGCAGAAGGAATCAGAACGTATCAATGACATTCAGCCTATTCCATCTTCATATCTGAACATGAAGGTTAAACTACCTGTTTCAGAGCTCGAAACAGGGTTGAACAAGGTGGTCAATTTGGAACTTGCTGATCAGGGAATTGAGCTCAATGGAAAAAAGGATAGCCTATTCATTAAAATTAATAGGAGGCGCGATTTTGACTTAGCGTACAAGAAGGACCGATTGTACGTGGCTGTTCCTGTTCGGGTAACAGCAGCAATCAAAAAGCGTGTATTAGGGATAACCATTGATAACCGTTCCAATCCCATAAAATTTGAGGCCATAGTCAATACTTCAGCAAGGTTCTTTCTCAATGATGAATGGGACCTGGATATTGAATGTAAGTGGGAGGGGATTGATCTGGAAAAGGAACCAGATATTGAAATATTAGGAATGAAAGTCAATTTGTCCAAGATGGTGCTTCGTGCATTGGATGAGTCAAGAGAGCAAATCGAGGAGACAATGTGTGGGACTATTCAGGAAAAACTCAGATTAAGAACGATCATTGAAAATGTATATCATGATCTGCAAAACCCCATTCGCATAGCCAAGCAGCCGATTCCGCTTTTTTTGCAAACAACACCCCTTGGACTTAAAGGTTCATTAGTGCGTGGAACTCAAGATACCGTAATGCTACACCTGGAGTATCAGAGCCAGCTTTTGATAGGGCCAAATCAGGAAATAAACCCCAACCCTCAGAATCTTGAAAGTCGAGCCAAGCCTATGAGCAAGGAAACGGCTTTTACGGTTTTTCCCAGCATCGAAGTTCCCTTTAGTGCATTGGAGAGGCTGCTGAATGAGGCACTCGCTGATACTCCATTTGAGTATGAGGGCTATGTTGCTGAATTAAGTGATGTACAGCTTGGTGCAGACAATGGCCTTGTTACACTTACCGCTACCAGCTCAGGAGATATCAATGGACGATTTAAACTACAGGGCATTCCTGAGTTAAAGGATGACATGATCCTTGGATTTAAGTCATTGGAATACAGCTTGGAAGAGGCTGATAGCTGGTTACAGATGACAGACATGGCTGCTCATTCATCCATTGTGGAGTTTATCAAGTCAAAGGCGAAGATGGACGTCTCTGAATTTTTCGATGACCTGGATAATAGGGCTGCAGATGGCATTAATCTGTCCAATCTGGGCAACAAGGTGCAGGTAGATCTCAATTTCTCTAAAGTTAAACTTTACAATCAGGGGCTGAGCAAAGACAGAATTCAATTTGTATTACAAGCCGATGGAGAAGCTTCAGTGGTACTGAAATCAAACATTTTCAAATAATTGCCTTTTATCAAGGTAATGATCCATTTGTCATTTTGAATAGCGGCGTAAGTCGTTTAGACGGTTTAATCATAAGAACCAAATAAATTCAAAATGAAAAGATTTTATATGATTGCTGCTGCTTGTCTATTGGTCATAGGGCAAACAACAGCTCAACTGTCATTGCCACCAAGCGGTAATAATCAAAAAAGTGTCGTCAGGCAATACATGGCATCTGAATGGGTGGAAATTGTCTATAACAGCCCGGATGTAGATGGCCGGGAAGGAAAAATATGGGGCCAACTGGTGCCCTACGGATTGACGAATCAAGGCTTTGGATTGAGTACAGCAGATAATCCAAGCCCCTGGAGAGCAGGAGCCAATCAGAATACGACCATTGAATTGTCCACAGAGATGGAAATTAGTGGGCAAAAGGTTGCGGCTGGGAAGTATGGTCTTCACATGCTTGCGGATGAATCCAGTGCCTGGAAAGTGATTTTAACCGGAGAAAACAATGCCTGGGGTAGCTACTTTTTTGAAGCTTCAGACAAGGTTTTAGAGGCTGATGCTCAAAGGTCTGAAAATGATTTTGTCGAATACCTGACTTATGAATTCACCAACAGAAAGAACGATGAAACTACAGTGAACTTGAAATGGGAAAACAAGAAAGTAAGTTTTGCGATATCAGTGCCAGATATGAATGATAAGATTTTGGCCGCTGTGTCGAGTGAATTGAAGAATTCTCAAGGGTTTAATTATCTCAATTTTGTTCAAGCGGCTAATTGGGCCTCTGGAGCTGGTTTTCATGAAGAGGCGATGAATTGGGCGGAGGTCGCAATCAGCGCTCCATTCGTTGGGCAGAAGGACTTCAATACCCTGTCTACTAAAGGGACAGTGTTGAGGAATGCCGGAAAAGTTGAGGAGGCCAATGAGGTGATGGATGAGGCTATTAAGATGTCTGGTGTGACAGCATTTCAAATTCATGGATATGGGAGACAACTAATTGCAGGTGGTCAGGCGGATAAAGCACTTGAAGTGTTCAAGTTCAACCACAAACAAAATAAGGGTGTCTGGCCAACCAACTATGGACTGGCAAGAGGATACAGTGCGGTTGGAGATTTTAAAAATGCGTTGAAGTATTTAAAAATTGCCAAAACAAAAGTGCCTGAAGGAGATACCCAGAATCCTCCTGTGATTGAGGCCAATATCAAAAAGCTGGAACAAGGCGAAGACATTAACTAAACACTTTAAAGGGACAAAGCCCGAGGTTATGCTTCGGGCTTTACTTTTTGGTTAGGTGATTTGTCTTTTGGATAATGTGCTGCAGGCCTGACAAGGATCATTATTCCTTTCATATGTCTATGCGAATTTTACGTTATCATGAGGTCATTTGTGGAGGAAGTCGATCAGCTGTTCAATGAATTCTCCGAAATTCATAAAGCGATTCAAAATATAGAACAGGAGTTTGCAAGTCAATTGCAGAAAGTCCATTCGAGCAATCATTACAATGCGCTCAATTTATTGAGATATCTGCGATTGAGGACGTTTGATCTCAGAGGGTTGCAGCACCGATTAGCCAATCTTGGATTAAGCTCGCTGGGTCATTCAGAAAGGCAAGTTCTGGCCAACGTGGAAAATGTACTGTACATTCTTGCTGCATTGAGCAATCGATCTTTCAAAGGGACGTATCCACAAGGTGAACATCCTGTCAACCTGGAGATGAGCCAGGAAATGCTTGCCCAAAACACCTTTGATTTGTTTGGTTGGAAGGACAACAATGTGATGGTTACCTTATCGACGGGTTACGATAAGGATCAACTGGTGAGGCTGCTGAATCAAGGGATGACGGTGGCCAGAATCAATACTGCTAGAGCCGAACGGGATTCAGTGACATTGATGATTGACCAGTTAATTGCTGCAATTGAACAAACCAAGAAACCATGTAAAATCTATATGGATTTGGAGGGACCTAAGGTAAGAGTCAACAAACTTTGGTCCAGTAAGCGAGGGTTGGATGCCACGAAAAGCAAGCGACTATTTCCTGGTGATCATATTCATTGGTGCAAGTCCACCGCGGATGCTACAGCTTCCAAGGAACCTTACTTTTTGGCAACTCATTTTCCGTCTGATATAAAGACCGGCTCCAGCATTGTTTTTGATGATGGCAATATGATTGCCAGCGTTAAGCAATTATATACAGATGGGATGTTGCTGGAAATCGAACAAACATCAGTAAAGGGAGAGCGAGTAAGATTAGGTAAGGGGGTCAATCTCCCAGATACAGAATTGAACTTGCCTGTTTTATCTGATGAAGACATCAATTTACTGACGCAATTTGGAGACAAGATGGACATTGTGGGCTTGTCTTTTTGTCGCAGCAGACATGATGTCAAAAAATTGCTAAACATCCTTGAGGAGTTAGGATTGCAGGACATAGGGGTGGTGATAAAGGTCGAAAATGAAATGGCTTTTAGAAATCTGCCTTCGATCATGTTGACCGCCATGCAGTATCCGGAGGTAGGAGTCATGACGGCTCGCGGTGATCTTGCAGCAGAAATTGGTTTAGAGCGATTGGCGGAGGTCCAGGAAGAAATCTTGTGGTTGACAGAAGCGGCGATTATTCCGAATATATGGGCTACTCAGGTCTTGGAATCTATGTCAAAGAAAGGAGTTGCGACCAGAGCAGAAGTCACTGACGCTGTTGTTGGTATGCGAGCGGAGTGTATCATGTTAAACAAAGGACCTTACGTAGAACGGTCCTTAGCTTTGCTACAAAATATTCGCAAACGCATGTCAACTCATCAGCATAAGAAGCTACATACGCTGAGAAGTTTAGGAGTGGCGAAGACATTCTTTCAGGAGGAAACCGTCCCTAAAACTCCAACAGGCCAAACTTTAGGGACTCATTAAGTGTTTAATGATGGTTGGTTTCGGCCAATTTGCCTATGTCTGAATGGACTAGCTCCTGGAAACTGTTGAGTTGTCTGAACAAGTCATTTTTCAAGTCCTCATTGGTAATGCCATTATCAAAGTTTTGAGAAAAGGAAGGAAGTGAGAAAGTCCCGGCTACTCTTGCGCCGTGATGAGGGAAAAGCGTTGCTGAGGTCGAAAGCACCATTTGAGCTCCTCTGGGTCCGGGGGAAGTGGCCAGTAGCAAAACGGGTTTGTCAGACCATATGGGCCCACCTAGACGAGAAACCCAATCCAATATGTTTTTGTAAGCTGAAGAATAACTTCCGTTGTATTCCGCAAAGGATATGATCATACCATCTGCCGTGTCTATTTCATGTTTAAACGCTACGGCCTCTTCCGGAATTCCGGTGACCTTTTCCCTGTCCATGCTATAGATGGGCATTTCATAGTCATTGAGATCTATTGTTTTTACTTCGGCTCCTGCTAATTGTTTTGCCGTCCATGTGGCGAATTGTTTGTTGATTGAATTGCTGCTATTGCTTGCTCCTATTGATAGTATATTCATAATATATGACAAAACATTAAATGTATATACATTTAATACGGAAGCAATGGAATAAAGGTTGTTGAGCATGAAGATTTTAAGAGTGTCTATCCTTGGCACAAAACCTGGTAACTTATCTTTAAGTCATATAACTTATAAATAAGTTGTATAATTTAAAATTAAGTTATACCATTGTATTGCTGATTGATTTAAACTCTAGGACAATGGTCACTTTAACTAAGGCAGAAGAGAAAATAATGAAGATTCTCTGGGGTATCGAAGAAGGTTTTATCAAGGATATTATCGCGCAATACCCCGACCCCAAACCGCCCTACAATTCCGTTTCGACAATTGTAAGGGTGTTGGTACAGAAGGAGATTGTTGGATACAAGGCATTTGGGAAGACGTATCAGTATTTCCCACTTATCAGCAGGGATGATTATAGTAAGGGGCAGATGTCCAGATTGGTGTCTGATTATTACAATAACTCTTTGAAACAAGTAGTCAACTTCTTTTCTGAAAGTAAGGACCTGGATGAAAAGGAATTGGATGAAGTAATGAAAATGCTAGAAGCATTGAAAGACAAGAAATAGGACCCAAAAAGACAACAAGCATGAACACCGTCTTGATACATTTACTTGAGTCTAGCATTTTGCTAGCCGTACTTTATGTGATTTATATCCTGGTGCTCAGAAAGGAGAACTACTTCAATTTGAACAGGTACTATCTCCTGTTTATACCCGTTATTTCAATCATCATTCCCTTTATAAGTTTCGATTTAGGACAACCTCAGATGTTGAGCGCGGTAAATGAACCCATTCAGCAAATAGGAAAAGTACGTCACGATTATTATGAGGCTTTAGACGAGTGGGCCAATCAATCCGCATTTATTGAAAGTGATTTTGATAGGAGGCAATCGGATGTGATAGATTGGAATCAAATCATGCTCACTAGTCTCATGTCGATATATATAGGAGGTTTATTGTTTTGCCTATCAAGAAGCGTCTGGATGATGCAGTGGATCTTAAGGCTTTATCGGAGTAGTAAAAGAGAATATGTGGAAGGACTACAAGTGTTGATCAACTCAGCACACATTGCACCTTTCTCATTTTTAAAATATGTATTTGTGAGTAAGGAGACACGTCACAGTCCGGAATTTGATCAGATCCTGGCACACGAAAACATACACATACGAGAGCGACATTCGCTCGACCTATTAATGGTTCAACTTTTGGCTGCCATGCTGTGGTTCAATCCAATTATCTGGTGGCTGATTAAATCTTTAAAAACAGTTCATGAATACATAGCAGATAAACAAATGATTAATGCGGGTTATTCCTTAGTTGAGTACCAGACTTTGTTATTGAGACAATTGATCAGCAACAACTCATATGGGTTGGTACACAATTTCAATTTATCATTTATTAAAAAGAGAATAACCATGATGACGAATAATGAGAAAACCCGATTGGGCAAAGTCCGGGTCGGTTTAGCAATAGTAGTTACACTTTTATTGAGTGTGTTTATTATACAGTGCAATGCCACTATGGAGGATCGTGCCCTCGATGTGGAAGTGGATACTGGAGATTTAAGAATTGACCTTCCGAAGTTACCGGCTTCTAATTTTACGCCGATCTCTGATCCAGAGAATACGGTTACGCTTTCTATGGAAGGGGACAGGGTGTTCTTAGATGGGGAACCCGTGAGCGAAAGTGATCTTGACCAGGCGTTGCGAAATGTCAATATTACCCATCAAGGTGTCGTAATATTCAAAGTTGACAAAGACCAGAAGATGAAACTGGTGCGAGTCGTGCAAACAGCATTGAGACGCGTCAACCACCGGAAGATCTTGTATCTGGGGAAAACGGAAATTGGTGACAGGGTTGAGGTGCCATTTTTACTTCCTCCATTACCTGATTCCAAAGAAGGAGCTCAAATGCCGGTAATTGATGACAAATACATAGCTGAGACGGGCATGAAATTGCTTAAGGTTGATTTGGGGAACTCGCAAAATGACTATCCTGCTCTGGTTTATAATTTTGTCATGGATCAGGTGAATGAGGGTTCATCCAACTATGTAATCAGCGCTAAATTTGAAGATGATGATTCCTATGCTAGTTATCTCACGAATCTTGCGCAAATCCACCATGGGTTTAACAAGATCTACGATGAGCGTGCTCAGGAATTGTTTGGTAAGAGTTGGGTAGAGATTAGCAATAATCGTCAAGCAAATAAGGAACAATACAGTGCTGTACGAAAAGGTATCCCAAGGGCGATTTCAGTGGCGGAAGCAGACGTGAATAGCACCCAGTCTTTTAGACTTTTGGTTGGAGGAAGGTTGATCACTGATTCGGGTATTAACCTTGATCAGGTCAAACGTAATTTGGATCAGCTATCATATGAGAGTGCTGAGGAATATCTGGGCAATGGCAACATTGAATTTGTGTTGGTGCGACAGGGAGTCGGTGTTAAAGAATTGACCGAGCGTGGGATTGAGCGTGAGGCTGAATTGGACTTGTCCAGTCTGGTGAAT
Organism: Cyclobacteriaceae bacterium; assembly: GCA_049115695.1. Taxonomy (GTDB): domain Bacteria; phylum Bacteroidota; class Bacteroidia; order Cytophagales; family Cyclobacteriaceae; genus JAGDZR01. Next base: position 88,947 of record JAGDZR010000014.1, read on the forward strand.
GAAGCGAAACAAGGAGATCATCTTGTGATCAAAGTATTGTCTGGCGATAAGCCGTATTTCGTGTCCTATCCATTCAATTGAACCCAGTACTTCTTAGGATTTAATATGAATTTGTTTTTGGAAACAGGAACATAACGGACGAGTACGGTCAATTATTAAAGATATGGGGCGCTTATAAAGTGTCCCATATTCAATCCACTTAATTAAAATAGAGCACGGTCTCAGTGATCTCATCTTGCTCGTTGAGCAAAATATGCCCCTGGTAACCTGACTCGGTTTGATTCTTTGACGATATCATTAGCTTCCTCCCATGTAGTTTGACCGCTCCTGGATTACAGGAATCAGTTATTTTCGATCCTATGGTGAAAACCTCCAATCCTGAACTTAATGTCAAACGAAACTTTGAGTCGGTAATTGTAAGCCTTTGAGCTCCCAGGACATTTAAATTCGGGTATTTCATTTGATCTCTAAAGGAGGCTTGCAGACCATCAAAACTGGCTTTACGCCTGCGCCTTCCTGCTTCATCCACCCACTTGTCCATTGTGAAGGGTCCAAGCGCATTCAAAAATTCGTGACCCGCCTCAATATTGGCTAGTTCGCCAAGCGTTACCTGATCATTTATCTTGATAGTATGAAATTCAGTCAAAAATATCGAGCCGTCAATCAATTCGAGTTTGTCCTGGGCAATAGTTGAGAATGACAGCAGTAAGAGAAGTGCTCCAATAGTGGTTTTCATGTGTGCATTTATAGTGTGTAGAAGTTTAACCGATGATTAATTTGGGTAAATCATAGCGCTCAAATTTTTTATCTCTTGATATTAGTGCCATTTGTGATTGTTGTGCCTGCGCAATGATCATATGATCGAAAGGATCCTTGTGGTGATTCGGAAGCAACGAGGTTCTCCATGCATGATGTTCGTTGATTGATAGAACTTGGATGCTTTCTTTTTCCAATACTTCCATGAGATCATCCGGCACTGATAACTTTCCTAATCTGGATTTAATAGCAATTTCCCAAATGGATGCTGCACTTACATAGACTTCATTTCTTGCATCTTGAATAATCTTCATTGCAGACGGAGACAATTGACTGGGATCGGTGAGCCACCAAAGCAGAATGTGCGTGTCTATCAAGTACATCAGTCCTGACTAAACAGATTTTCTATTTCAGGAATAGGGTCGTCAAAGTTGTCAGGAATGGTGATTTTATTTTTCCATTGTCCACCTTTCCGATTTTTAGGAATATATGGTTTCAAAACAGCCACAGGATTACCTCCCTTTGCAATGATGACTTCTTCTCCTTTATCGACCTCTTCAATGAGCTTGGACAAGTGAGTTTTTGCTGCATGAATATTGTAAGTCTTCACATTAGCTAAGTTAGCTAATCTGTCGCATTAATCAAAAGAAGCAATGCTGGCAGATGTATTGGTTTAACTTCTTGCTGAAGTAAACAGTCTGAGCGTGTACTTAACTGTGTAAAATGGAATATAAAAATGCCACCATTTTAGTTCTTCCGACAGGAACAAATTCCTGGCGCGCACAAATCTGAGGAATGGCACAACAACTACATATGCCATTAATATGATGGCAAATGTCATATTGTCTATCCAATCAAATCTCCCAGCAACGAATAAAAATGCTATTGGCAAAATGCTAATCGAGCTAAAAATCCATTTATTCATAGTTGAATGCTTGCTTTGAAAAAACTAAACTAGCACAAAAAGAGTTATTCACAATACATACATCAATAGAACAATTCGAGTGATTGATGATAACTAAAACTCCAACGTCAGTTGACTTGGGATTGGCTTCACTACTTCCTGCTTCAAATTGGATACCCCTACACCGATCAGTCGGATGCCTATCTCATTGAGCAAATCTTCATTCATCAGGCCAACCGCAAGTTGGCTTAGCTCATCAGCGCTTTTAATGGCATCATCAGTAGTCTTGCTCCGAGTGATTTGTTTGAAATCGGCATATTTGATCTTGATGGTGACGGTATACCCTTGCGATTTGCTCTGTTCATAACGTTTGAAAGCTATCCGAGCAATCCGATCCAACTCCGCATTAATATCGGCAAGTTCAAATAAGTTTTCTTCAAAGGTTCGTTCGGCACTTATCGATTTGGTTGCCCTGCTTGGCTTGACACTGCGATGGTCTATTGCCCTCGATATATTGTAATAGTACTGCCCTGACTTTCCGAAGCGCCGCTTCATGTCTTCCAGGGTTTTGGCACGAAGGTCTTTACCTGTGAATATACCAGCTTTGATCATCTTGTCAGCCGTTACCTTTCCAATGCCAAAAAACTTTCTAACCGGGAGTTTGGCAACAAAGTCTTCGGCTTCATCTGGCAAGATGACAAAGAGACCATCTGGTTTGTCCATGTCAGAGGCCGTTTTAGCCAGAAATTTATTGTACGAAACTCCGGCAGATGCAATCAAGCCTGTTCGCTCTTTGATCTTTTGCTTGATTTGTTGAGCTATGAGGGTAGCTGAGTTGAGACCAATTTTGTTTTCAGTGATATCAAGATATGCTTCATCTAATGAGAGGGGCTCAACCAAATCTGTGTACTCAAAGAACACCTTCCTGATCTCTTTTGAGATTTCCTTGTACCTGTCGAATCTGGGATAAACGAAAATCAGATTAGGGCACTGCTTGGCTGCCATGGCCGATGACATGGCAGAACGAACACCGTATTTTCGAGCTTCATAGCTGGCTGCCGAAACTACTCCTCGTTTTGAGTCTCCACCTACAGCCACGGGTTTACCTCTTAGTTCAGGGTTGTCATGCTGCTCTACTGACGCATAGAAGGCGTCCATGTCCACATGTATGATCTTTCGTAAGCTCACGGTCTCAATTTACGAAATGATCAGCGACGTGTTCGAGCTTCATTTCAATGTGATCAACTACAGTGATTTTAATACACTGATGATTTCATTTTGATTAGCACGTCTGGTAATGTCTGGATTGTTGTAAATGTACTTAACCAGACCATCTTGACCGATGACAAGAGTTGCAGGAATAGGCACCACTACCTGACCACTAAAGTCTTCAGTAGCCTCATCAATAGACATTTTGTCTTTGATGACACCAGGTCCAATACCCGGAGGAGCAATCAATTCAAGTCCGTAGGTCTTGGCGATTCGATTACCCATATCGGACAGCACATCATCAGTCAGTCTATGTCGGTCTTTTACCAAAATGTTGTAATCAGGAAGCATGGGGGAAATGCCTACATGCTGTCCTCCTGCACCTTCGATCTCCTGCTTTCGATTCGCAAAACCTCTGATTTCAGCATTACAGTAGGGACACCAATCGCCGCGATAAAAACTCAGAATCAAGGATCCTTTGGCTAGATAATCGTCCATTGACTTTCGCTTTCCATCAAAATTCAACAGGTTAAATGAGGGGGCTCTGTCTCCCACCTTAAGGGTTTTGGTCGATACAAATTCTAATTGTTGTCCATCAGCAGTTTCAAATTTGACAGGATTAATAGTTTCTACTAGTTTCCCTGTAGATCGATAGAGATTGTATGCTATTCCCATGTAGTTTTAAATATGGACATATTTTTGGCTGTTAAAACAACTTTTAAGATAATTTAGTTTTATGAAGCTATTAAAATTGGTCGTTATCTTCTCTTTGGTAACACTCATCCAGTGCAATAATGCGGATGAACCCGTTACGGAAGAGGAGCAGTCATTTGCAGTAGACATTGGCTCGAGTACAATTCCTTATATAGTGATCAATACAGATGAAGATGTGGTGAACAAACCCAGTAAGTCAGCACCTCGAATGGATCAGTCTCATTTAGGTTTAACAAGGCTGGTAAATACGAATCAATGGTCTGATCAAAGTCTATAATTCCATTCTATTTGAAAAAATATCGAGGCTCATGCGAAATTATTTCATTTGAAAAATGTGCATTTAGGCTTAGTGGAAGTCATTTTGAGTCCCAATTGAGTAATTGTGAGACATATTTACAAAACTTTTTTTCATGCTGATGCAGCGAAAACGGATTGAAGTGCATTTATACTTTAAAGAACAAAAAATAGAGACCAAAGCTTGACCGAAGAGGAGCTGATAAGTGAATGCCTGAAAGGCGGCAAAGGCCAGCGGCTTCTTTACGAGCATTATGTGAAGAAAATGGGTAATCTGTGTCTTCGTTATTGCTCAAACAATGAACTCGCTCAAGATGCTTTGGTAGAAGGATTTATGAAAGTTTTTCAAAGTATAGACAAATTTCAATACATGGGCGTTGGGTCTCTGACAGCATGGATAAGTCGAATCATGGTTAACAATTCCCTTGAAATTCTCAGAAAGGAGAAACGACATTTTGATGTATTGGATTCCGCAAAGGTCGTTACGGCTATTGACGCCAATTGGAGTTTCGATCATGAAGAATTAGTAAATTGTATCAAATCTCTCCCAGATGGTTACAGAACTGTTTTCAATATGGCGGTGATAGATGGATACAATCATAGTGAGATAGCATCTGAGCTGGGCATTACGGAAAGTGCTTCACGTTCACAATTGGCTCGCGCTAGAACCAGACTTCAGGAAATGCTGAAGGAAGGAGGTTGGTATGGTTGATCAATTTGACAAACTGGTGAAAGATCATATCCTGGAATCCGAACAGCTTTTTCCAGCGGAACTTGGATCTACAGATCTGATTTGGGATCGAATAGAGCAAAGACAAAAAGGGAAGGTCAGAAAGCTCAATGTATTCCACTACGGCATAGCGGCATCACTATTGATAGGAATGGTGCTCACACTTCAACTCTTTAAGCAGAGTCCGGAACAACAGGAGCATGCGATGACCGTGATGTTATTTGAACAAGAAATTACTGCTGTGTCTAATGAAGAATTTGAGGCACTAGAATTCATCAAACAGTGGTGCGTTGCAAATGCCATTGCATGCAAAACGGATGAATTTCAGATGATAGGTATGGAGCTGACCGGAACACAGGAAGCTTTGAATTCTCTCGTTCAGGATATGGCTGTTTTTGGAGAAGATCCTGCATTGAACAAGGCCAAGTCACGAATACTTCAACATCGATCAGATGTCATCAAACAAATCATGAAACAACTATGAAGTATTTGCTGATAAGCATTTTGCTTTTTCAGTGTTTGCTTGCTACTGGACAGTCAAAGTCCAAGACTTATAATGAAGTGCTTGAGACCAAGACGCTGGTCATGTACCTGGAAAAGGCAGACTTGATGATTGGAAAGAGTCCAGATAGCAAGATTCATGTAGACATTACTTTTAAAGCCACCAATCAGGATGAGTCATTGGCCACTCAGGAGCTGACTTATATGAGGTATTCTCTGCTAAGAGATGGCTTGGGTTGGGAGTTTAGAAATGGCTTTTTTGTTGGCAATGCGAACAAAATCTACTCGAAACTGGATGTCAAAATCAATCTCTTAATTCCAGAGGATCTTTCTCTGACTGTTGAAAACAAGTATGGAAATATCGATTTGGAAGACGTAAAACTCAATGCATCGATGAGTTTAACGTATGGAGACATTCACGCTTCCAACCTTACAGGGAATCTGGATGTTCAGTTGAATTATGGAGAACTTCATGGTAGCAAGCTGCAGTTTGATAAGCTCAATGGTAAATTGTACCAATCAAAAGTTTGGGCTGAATTTGAAATTGATAGGGTTGATATTAATGGAAACTATAGTGACTTAAGCTTGATCGTGAATCGAGGAGGCAACATTGATATCACCATGAAGAATTCATTTATCAACATCTCACTTGATGACTTGAAGAAATTCAACTATGACCTGAGAACTGTGGGCGGTGAAATATTTTTTCCTGATATTGAGGGGATTGAATTGGATGACAAAAAAGAAAAACTGAAATTGGGCAATGATGTGGATTCAGAGATCAACATCTCCACCACATACAACAACATATATGTCAAGGAAAAATGAAGTATGTCCTAATTGTGTTTGTCTGTATTCTTGGTATTTGCAAGGAAACTTTTGGTCAAGACACAATTTCTGTTTTTAAGCAAAAAGCCCTATTTATCTCCACAGGAACGGGTTTGATGAAAGGAAATCTAGATGAGTTAAATCAAGACCTGGCACTTGAAGGATTCGCACCGATTCCAGCATTACTCAGTATCACTTCAGTCAAGTTTGGACATTATTTCAAAAAACTTTTTGCAGAGGTCGAATTCCAGCAATGCATTTCGGATCAGATAGAAGCAGCAAACTCTTCAGTTATCTCCCTTAGCGCCAGCAATATTGGATTGAATATAGGGTATGACCTATATAATAGCCAACATGTAGATGTATCAGTATTTGGTGGGGTTTTACAAAACTTCACTACAGTTACAATGAAGGAATCGAATGTTGCTGGTCAATCGAATGTTAGCGATTTGCTCAGCATGCCACATAGATCAGCATCTTCCATTTTCAGGAAGGGATTTCAGCAACTGGGCGTGATGGTGGATTACAAACCATTTGCGACTTATGAAGGGATTAGCATTGGCAGCAGATTGGCATTTCAGGTCCAAACCAGGCTAAACCGATTTGAAGCACCAATCGGACCTTATACTTTAATCTTCGTCAAATTTACGAATCTAAAGTCCAGTGTTCAATGGGGAAGATAGTGATCATAGGGTTGTTGTGTTTTCCGCTGCTGTTATGCGGGCAGGATAAGCTGGAGGGAAAGAGTATTACGACCAACTTTAGCTTTGGGGTTGCTGGAAATGAATACAATCTGGATAAGCTACAAGCAGATTTTGCACAAAATGGATTTGCCGAAGTTTCCGCATACGCCACTTCCTTAATGTTCAAAGGAGGTGTTGAATTGAAAAAACTTAGTGTAGGTCTGGGCTTTACAACTGGAGTAGGAGATATCATTATCCTTGACAGAAGTAGTAGAATTCAAATCATAGGATTGGAACAAAGGATTGAGTTTGGGTACAAGGTTTTACAGAAATCCAGTATATCGATTACACCGCTCCTATCCGCAGTTTATAAAACCTTGTACATTGATGCCAAGGACTTTCACTTTCCTGATAATGATAGCTTCTTTGTTTATGAGCACTCGTTTGCCAAAATTCAATACGGTGGATTTTGCGTTGAGCCGGGTCTTCTAATAGATTACTCATTTACGAGGAGAGGGAATAGTTTTGGCGGAAATGGAGTTCGACAAATCAACCTGGGATTGAAAGCCGGTTATCAAATTCCACTTTCACAACCTTCAATTGCTTATGACAATCCCGCCGGCTATTATATCGGCTTGACTTTTGGGACTACCAAAAAGCATCGAATTCTGAAAAACGCAAAGGGATAATGAAATGGCTCCTTTTCGGAGCAGTTGAATTAGAAGATTGGCTAACTAGATTAAATATTCATCAAGGTAATTTCACCATCTCTACTCATGTCCTGAGATTGTAGATAGATGTGCTCAGTAAATGCCAGCTGGTCGTTGTAGGGGACGGCTTTGAATTGGTAGGACTCGCCCTCATTCAGCTCAAAAGAGAAAGGAGGAAAGACATTGAGTAATTGTCCAGGTTCAAGCTCATTACCATTCTCCATGAAGAATTGCAGTGGTTCAAGTGACAGCATTTCGTCCGGATCTTCAAGTAGCAAACTGATAAACTCGTCAAGAGAGAGCTCCGAATCCTCCAGCTCTCCAGTCTCCGTAATCAGATACCATACAGTCCCTTCTCGATAGATGAACTGATCGCCCATGCAATCCGATCCAAATGGGATGTCAGCTGGCAACACAGCTTCATAAATGGTATGAAAGGCATGCTCTCCCTGCCAGGCATCCCTAAGAGAAATCCACTCCGGAGTAGTCACACATCCTCGCAATGTGAACCCTCCACCATAGGCAATTGCCCCGGGAATGTCTCGGTATAGCTCCTGAAGTTCCTTCGGCAGTATTTCAAATGTTTCCTGATCAGTTATTTGATCGATGGTGTGGATTGTTCCTTCGAAGTTCATGTCGTAAAGTTAACTCTACTACTATTTAGCGTTTGAAAAATCCATTGGCTCTTTTGTGACCAAAACGGTAGCTGATGCCAAGAGAGAACTGTTGCTGCTTTCTTGGCAGCTGATCAAAACGAGACTGAATGGTGTTGAGCAGAATCAACGGTTCAATGAGCAGCATATCCTCGATAGGAATACTTCCGGAAAAGTAATAACCAAGTTCAGGGTGACCCAGCACACCCATTCTAAAACTTAAACCATTGGTTTGTCCAAACCCTGTTCCAATACCAAATTGCTGCCTCATACCTGGCAGGGATGTTGGGAATCGGTCGGCTAAATGATAGTCTACAAAAAAGATATCTCTGGGACCAAGCCTAAAATAGAGACTAGGATAGGCCGGTGCTCTTCTGCTGGCACTGGTCGGAATGCGGTTACCTTCTCGTTGAAGATTTTCAAGGGTATAAGTCAGGTTTCCAATATGAAGTCCAACTCCAATACCAAGCCACCGAACATCTTGTTTGGCAGCTATATGAGCGCCTGCTAGGAATTGTTGGTTGAGTAAGGCATCTGATCTCCGTGTTTCTTTGTGCTGGCCAATGAATACCTGACCCGAATACTCCACTCGATTGTGTGGGTTGTTCGCCTCAATTTTAGTCAAACTCCCACCACCTGCAGCTAACCAGTACTTTTGATCAAAATAGGAGGTATTACTTTGACGTGCACAACCATCACCCGTACCAACATTGAGAAAATTTTCAAAGTCCCCGTTGGCCATTCCGAGTCCCAGTGTCCTGAATGTTTCATACTTACCCAACGTATCGGTTGGAAATGTTTGTCCAATCACCACAACTGGTAGCATCAAAGAGCCAATGGCCAATCCTTTGGTCATCCAGGATTCATTTCCTTTGTAAAGCTCCAGTGCTGTGAGGAATGAGGCTGGAATAATCAGAAATGCAATGGCCAGGTGATCTGTTATGCTCAACCAGGAGCGAAACGTCCATATGAGTCCGAGTAAGAGGAGCAGAAGAGCCAGTTGGTTGATAACAATTCTTGTTGAGGGGATATTCGGTTGGCTAACTTTTGTTTGCCTTTCTCTTAGATAAATGACGATGACGGTAATGATGGAAGCGATCAGGCAGATCCATTGAACCGCATTGAATGGTCCAAAATATTCACCCCCAGTCGTGTGTGCTTCGGGATGCCTGAAGCATTCAATGAAGAATCGAACCACAAAACAAAGGATAAGACTCAAACCAAATGCAGATCCATTTCTTTTCAATTGCTTGCCATAAATGAAAACCAGACAGGCGACAATGATCAACAAGATGGATTCATAGAGCTGAGTGGGATGAACAGGCAAAGTGCTCAAACTATCAACCTGTATGAGTCCGGATTGGTATTGATGGAAATGAGACATTGATCGAGGCGTATAAGTAATACCCCAGGGCATATCTGTGACAACTCCATAACAACATCCTGCCATAAAGCAGCCAATTCGTTGAATAGCAAGTGCTATTGGCAGTGCCAGTGCAAAAGCATCTATTACAGGATGTTGGATTTTCAACATCTTTTTCCCGATAGCAAAGGCAATTAGAAAGCAAATACCTCCACCTAAAATCATTTTTGACTCAGTGAAAGGAATGCTGAATGTTTTAACACCCTCAATCAACTCCGAAATAGGGACAGAAAAGACTTTGGCTCCAAGAATGAAGGAGACTCTCAGAAGCGTAAGGAACAAGAGCCATTTTATAATCGGCAATGACCTGTTTTTACCCTCGAGGATTAAAACAATGGTCATTGTCAGAAATGCGATGACATAGCATGCATCGTACCAAAAAGCAGAAGGCGAGATTTGATGGAAAAGGGTGTCCATTTTTTCAAAATACAAAATTTATCCATTCAAGTCAATTTTGTAAAAAGTTCTGACTACAATCACTCGTTGCGTTATACTATGATCTCAAAAATGGCATTTGGCCATTAGCGAGAATTTTACTGTTGGAAACAGTAAATGAGACGGGGTTATGTTTTGAGATCAATATTTTTTGATATTTGCATGGTTTTAACCCAACCATCATTATTTAGACTCATTTCATATGCCTTCCAAAATGTTGACCTTTTCGGATTTTGCCAAGAAAATCCTGACGCTTATGATGCTGACATTCATCTACCTTCACGGATTTTCACAGGAGAGAGAGCGAACCATTGGGATCATTAAAAACAGTGAGGAGGCATTTGAGGGCTACACACTTTATGCACCTCATGCAGATACTAAAGCCTATTTGATCGATAACTGTGGGGATAAGGTACACTCATGGGAAAGCAATTATTTCCCGGGCAATGCAGTTTATCTAACGGAGGATGGGTCGTTGTATAAGGCAGGAAAAACAAGCGACACGGTGATAAATGCCGGCGGAGCGGGTGGCATCATTGAGAAATTTAGTTGGGAAGGAGAGCTGTTGTGGTCATTTACTTACTCCAATAATTCTCATCGACATCATCACGATTTTCAGGTACTGGATAATGGAAATGTCCTTGTTTTGGCATGGGGTAGACGAACATTTGAGGAGGCGATCGCAATGGGTCGAGATAGTGCATCGATGGAGGAGGGTGAGCTATGGCCAGAGCACATTGTAGAAGTAAAACCGGTCGGAAATACTGGGGGTCAGATTGTTTGGAAGTGGGATTCCTGGGACCATTTGATTCAGGACAGAGACGAAAACAAACCAAATTACGGTGTTGTCAGCGATCACCCTGAAAAGATTAATATCAATTATCACGGGGATAATTCGGCAGACTGGCATCACGCCAATTCATTGAACTACAATCCTGAACTTGATCAAATCGCTATAAGCATACATTCTTTTGATGAATTTTGGATAATCGATCACAATACCACCACAGAAGAGGCAGCTGGCCCGAAAGGTGATTTATTGTACAGATGGGGAAATCCTGCAACCTATGATAGTGGTACTGAGGAAGATCAGCAATTGTTTGGACAGCACACTGTACATTGGATTCCCCCCGGCTTACCCGATGCTGGACTGATGTTGGTGTTCAACAATGGTAGAGACCGGAAGCCTGATTTGTATACATCCGTGGTTAAAATAAATACGATGTTTGATGCAAATGATGGTTACCAATTAAGTGGTGATGGGACATTCCTGCCAGAGACGTTTGACTGGGAGTATACAGCACCTACACCAACAGATTTTTATTCAAGATTTATCTCTGGAGCACAGCAGCTACCCAATGGAAACATACTGATTGATAATGGAGCTGCGGGAACATTTTTTGAAATTAATGAGGCTGATGAAGTGGTCTGGAAATACGTAAATCCACTGACCCCAACAGGGTTGTTAGCGCATGGGGATGATGTATTGAATAATGTAGTATTTCGAGCTACACGTTACCCATTGGATTACCCGGCATTTGACGGTAGGACAATTGAATCCCAGGGACCGATAGAAGAAGATATCATTGAATTTGATTGCGGCGATGAATTACTGAAAATTGATGGCACTCAACAAGTATCGTTTTATCCCAACCCAGCAAAAGATCAACTGATCATTGAAAGCTATCAAAAACCATTAAGTTATACGCTGACAGATTTATATGGACGAATGATATCAAAAGGGACTGTTGAATCAAAAGTTAACATAGACATTCGCCACCTTAAGAATGGGATTTACCTGCTCAAGTTCAATGATGGTGAGACTCATAGGATCATTATTGGTAAGCGTTAATTCCGCTCAAAGCCAAGTTTTCTTTGAACAATGGTTTATTGCATTTTTCCCCAGGACGTAAACCCACCAGCCAGATTATAGATATCGTCGAACCCATTATGTTTTAGGACCAGCGCACCCAGGTATCCACGAAGACCTTTGGCGCAGTGAACAAGCACAGGTTTGGTCGTGTCCAGCTCCTCGAGTCTATCACGCATTTCATCCAGGGGAATATTGATGCTGCCTTCAATCTTTCCTGTTTTTTCAATCTCAATTGAATTCCTGACATCCAGAATCTGAAGTTGTTCAGTTGTTTGGATGAGCTTAATTGCCTCAGTAACTCCTACTTCCTTGTAGTCACCTTTAGATGAGTTTTCAGCTACAAATCCGGCAACAATAACCGGGTCCTTTGCCGGAGCATAAGGTGGCGCATATGCCAGGTCCAATCTGGGTAAGTCATGAATCGTCAAACCAGCGTAAATAGCTGTGGACAATACGTCGGTTCGCTTATCTACTCCTCTCTCGCCAAAAAACTCCGCCCCCAATAATTTGCCTGACTTTGTTTCGTGATGGATCTCAACGAAAATATCCTTGGGGTTTGGGTAGAAACCAGGAGTAGTGCCGGCAATGATCAAAGTGGACTGAAAGTCGATCCCCTTTGCCTTAAGTGTTTTTGGTCCCATCCCAGTTCTTGCGATGGTATGATCAAACAATTTCATGATGGCGGTTCCATATCCACCTTCAAATGTTTCACTACCCCCAGCCGCATTAGCTCCAGCGACCCTGCCCGCCTTGTTGCTGTGTGTGCCCATGGGTAGCCATGTATGTTCGCCTGTTATGTAATGATTAACACTTGAACAATCGCCTGCAGCATAAACATCTGGAAGATTGGTTTCCATTTTGTTATTTACAATCAAAGCACCGTTGGAAATATGTCTTGCTCCTTTTGCAACCAGTAGTTCAGTATTTGGCTTGACACTAATGCCGATGAGAAGATAGTCGGAATCAATTTTATCACCGTTACTAAGCGTTATTTGTCCTGTATCTGGATTGATGGAAATAGCACTTACTTGCTTTTTCACCGCTACCCCCTTTTCGTGATAAACCTTCTCAGCCATATGTGCAAAATGAGGTTCCCATGGAGCAAGGAGTTGATTGCCCAGCTCAATTATCGTCACTTGCTTTCCTGCCTCTGCCAAATTTTCCGCAGTTTCCAGGCCGATCAACCCTCCACCGATCACAGTCACTTTGGTAGCCCGTTCTAATTCACCTGATTTCGTGACTTTGTCAAGTTGCTCAATGGTTTTTACGTGTGCCCAGTTCTCGTATTGATCCAAAAGCTCTATTGGTGGAATGATCGATGCTCCTCCTGTTGCCATTATTAGTTTATCGTAGTGATAGGAGGTCTTTGATGTTCTGATTTCGTGTTTTTCAGGATCGATTTCTATTACAGGTTCTTCCAGGTGCATTTTGATGTTAAACCGCTGTTCGAGCAATTCTGGTTTAACCACCATAAGTTTATCCCGGTCCTTTATTTTGCCAGAAAGGGCATAGGGTATGCCACACGTCGCATAGCTAATATTTGCTGTACGTTCAAACAGCAGTATTTCTGCTTGTTCATTGATTCTCCTGGCTTTTGCCGCTGCTGATGGTCCAGCAGAAAGCCCCCCGATTACAATAATCCTCATTTCATCTTCTTTGGCTGCAAAATACGGGTGTCAGGGGTTTCGATTAGGTAACAATGATCACCTTTTGAGGGGCATTCGGAACTGATTTTTGTCACACCAAGTATGACATCCGAAATTGATCTGGTCCCGATATGTCTAAAGCTTTAGTGTTTCGAGATAGATTTTTAGTTTTGTATTAGCATGAAAGAGGATATCAAGTTTTTACCTGTTGAAGGAGTCTATCTAACAGTGGCCATGGAGACGGATGGAGGTTGGAAGGTTTATTTGATCAATCGTAACTCACAGCATTTGTCCAATGTGATGGTCACCTCCAAGGGATATGGAGACAAGGAAGGAGCCAAACAAAAAACATCAGTATTGCGGCATATGTTTCCGTTGGTAGAAAGTGGTGAATATGCCTTGATAGAGCCAATTGACAAAAGTGTATTTCATCTTACCAATGAATATTGGGTAAGTTTTTTCATTGATAAACAGGTATATGATAAAAAATATTTGTTCGTACCGGATTCGATTACAGAAGAAAACTTAAGTTACATACCCGAAATCAATTTGCACGGTGTGCTGCATGAGTAATGGATAAATCTTTACGAGATATCCTCGTAATCGACATTGAAACGGTCACGGAACATCAAGATTACCAGGAAGTTCCTGAAGCCCTAAAGGCCCATTGGGATAGAAAATCTGGCTTTATGCGCAATGAAGAAGATCTAAGTGCAGATGAGCTGTATTTTGAGAAGGGTGCAATCTATGCTGAATTTGGAAAGGTGATCGTAATTGGAGTTGGAATCTTTCATCAGCTTGAAAGTGGTGAAACCGCCTTGCGTGTAAGATCGTTTCAGGACAAAGATGAGCTTCAGTTACTAAATGAATTTCGTGATTTCCTGGGCACTAAATTTGACCCGGAGCGTGTACGATTGTGTGCACACAATGGGAAAGAGTTTGATTATCCCTACCTTTGTCGGCGAATGCTACTGAATGGGATCACCATTCCGTACGCACTGGATCAATCAGGCAAGAAACCCTGGGAGGTCCAACACCTCGATACCATGGAATTGTGGAGGTTTGGTGACAGGAAAAGTTTTACCTCTCTCAACTTACTCACAACCATTTTTGGCATCTCCTCATCAAAAGCTGATATAGATGGATCGCAGGTAAACAAAGTTTATTACGGAGAAGAAGATGGGCTTGATCGTATTGCCAACTATTGTCGTGGTGACATAGTGGCCACTGCGCAACTTTATTTAAAATTAAAAAACCTGCCTCTGATCTCCGAACACAACATAACAGTGGTAGACCACAAGAATGAGTAAAAGAAAAAAGAGCCCCAAATCCCATAAATCTGGGAGAGGAGGCAATCAATCCATAAATGTAAGAACTGAAGTAAAATCAGTATTCACAAATAATCCGGATGAAGCATTTAGCTACCGGGGAGTTATCAAGTCACTTGGCGTACGAGATGCCAAAACCAAGGATAAAATCAAAGATGAGTTGTTCAAGCTGGAGCATGAAGAAGTCATCAGACGCAATCGCGATGGTAGATGGGTGACGGCTATGGCACCAACCACCTACGAAGGAATTGTTGATCATGTCAATCCTCGCTTTGCCTATGTCATGGTGGAAGGCATGGAAGAGGATGTCTATGTAAGAACGGACGATTTGGCCTATGCCATTGATGGTGACCTTGTCAATTTGTTGATCACCAAACATTCCTCCAAGAGTAAAAGACCTGAAGGTAGGGTTGCAAGCATAGCGGAAAGAAGGAAAAAGGAATTTGTTGGAAGAATAGAGCATTCCGAGAAGTTTTCATTTGTCGTACCAGACAATAGGAATATTCACTTTGATGTGTTTTTATTTCCTGAAAAAACCAAACAAGCCAATCACAATGATAAGGTAGTAGTCGAAATAGACAAATGGCATGATAGAGGCAATAAAAGTCCATTAGGTCATGTCACTGAAGTGCTGGGGCCAGCTGGAGAAAATGATGCAGAGATTCATTCGATCATGGCAGAATATGGGTTACCCTTCAGATTTACCGAATCGGTGGAGCAGGCAGCAGAGAAGATACCTGTTGAGATTGACAAGAATGAATTTGACTATCGACGTGACTTCAGGGATGTAACTACTTTCACCATTGACCCGGTTGATGCCAAGGATTTTGACGATGCACTTTCAATTAAATCCATTGGTAAAGACAAGTATGAAATAGGAATTCACATCGCTGATGTATCTCACTATGTTAAACCGGGATCCGTACTTGACAAGGAAGCAATCGAGCGCGCAACTTCAGTTTACCTGGTCGATCGTACCATACCGATGCTGCCTGAAAAGCTATCTAATGGCTTATGTTCCCTAAGGCCAAATGAGGAAAAATGCACATTTTCGGCTGTTTTTGAAATCAACAGTGAAGGAAAAGTGTCTGGTAAATGGTTTGGTAGATCGGTGATTTATTCTGATCGAAGGTTCTCCTATGAAGAAGCCCAGGAATGTATTGAGACTGGTGAGGGAGATTTTGCCGAAGAGATTATTACACTCAATAATATTTCAAAAATCATCAGAGACGCACGTTTCAAAAACGGTGCTGTGAATTTCGATACGGTTGAGGTGCGCTTCAAGTTGGATGAAGATGGCAAGCCATTGGAGGTAGTACCCAAAGTGAGGAAAGATGCACACAAGATGATCGAGGAGTTCATGCTGTTGGCGAATCGTGAAGTAGCAACTTATATCTACAAAAAGAAGGAAGGACGGAAACCTGAAGGTGAATGTACGTTCGTCTATCGTTCACATGACGATCCGGATCCGGAAAAGCTGGATAACTTTTCGAAGTTCGCGGGCAGGTTTGGCCATAAATTCTTGCTTGATGGAAACATTTCTAAGAACCTCAATAAGTTGATAGATGAAATTGAAGGCAAGCCAGAGCAAAATGTTTTGGAGTCATTGGCCATCAGGGCAATGGCAAAGGCAAAGTACACGACCGATCCAAAAGGGCATTTTGGTTTGTCATTTGAGCATTACACGCACTTTACTTCACCGATTAGAAGGTATCCGGATGTAATGGTTCATCGATTATTGTGGCATTATCTTGAGGGCAATAAGTCACCTGAAAAAGAGTCCTATGAAAAATTGTGTGAACATTCTTCAGAACGTGAAAAACGGGCCTCAGAAGCTGAGCGCGCTTCAGTGAAATACAAACAGGTTGAGTTTATGCAAACCATGCTTGGTGAGGTGTTTGAGGGCATAGTGTCTGGTGTCACCGAGTGGGGCGTATTTGTAGAAATTACATCCACCAAATGTGAAGGCATGATTCGGATCAACGATTTGGATGATGACTACTACGAGTATGATGAAAAAAATTATCGAATCATCGGTAAGCGCAATGGGCGCATCATCTCACTGGGAGACAAACTGAATGTTCAGGTGGTCAAAACGGATATCGACCGACGCACCATTGATCTTTCATTGGTAGCAGAAGAGCTAGAAAAGGGACTCCCTATTTAAACTGTTTTTAGATCATTCTGAAAATGATCCAGGACTAAATCAAACTGGTTTAGTCCTTCAAGAATACCTAAGTCGTCGGTAAAAATGGAACGATAGTATGCTATTCCGTCCCTAAGATTTGCAGCAAACGAATCTAGTTTTTTCAGATTACGTGGATGGCTGAGATCAGTGTTCTCATATTTTTTGAGGAGATGATCAACATAAAGCCCTAACTCTTTGATAAACATGTGCGGCCTGTTGTGATGACCGGAGACATCATTCCGCCCGTATATATGACCGACCATTTCTTTGAGTGAAACCACTTTGTTGAAGTAGGCCATGTTAGGGCCCGGACAGATTAAAACTGATTTTTCGTTCTTTAAATTGATGTTGTGACTGATTAATAAGGAATTACCAAGCCCAACGCAAAGGCAGGCGGGTTCAATAATCTCGTCAAATCGCTTCTGATATTCGTCAATTGAAATATCGAGCTCTTTGAGCTCTGATATTTTTTCTTTTTGATATTTCGTAGAAGCAGTACAGACGGATGCGGTATCCGGCTGAGGTGTAAGCGCCAAGAATTTTTTTGGACAAGCACTTCCCGGTATGTTGTCTAAAACCCGTTGCATCTGCTCTTTTTCGTTTGTGTTGCCTTTTAGATTGTTAAAAGGAACTCCAAGGGGTGATACATTGCTCAAATAAAGATCTTCTTCTTTGGCCACAGCTAGTTTTTGCATGGTCTGTGCGTCGACACTGGTTGCTTCTGGCACCAACAAAAATGGAGATCCCCAGCCGACCGAGTCAACGCCATACTGGTTGATCAAAAACTCATGCTCCGCTTGATTGCCAACACCACCTTGGGCCGTAAGCTTCAACGATACTTGCTTTGGTACAGAACGATTCTTTTCTTCCAGTGCATGGGCGAGTACATCGAACACGGAATTCCTAAGCTCTTCCCGCTTTTGTTTGAACTCCTCCAGAATCGGGCCCATAAGATAGCCATCAGTAGCAAATGCATGGCCCCCGCAGTTGAGCCCTGATTCAATCCGATACTCTGACACCCAAAGCCCTTTTTTGGCCAGGAACTTACCTTGGATCATTGCAGATCGGTAATCACTTACCTTCAGGATGATTCGCTTTGTAATATTCCCATCTTCATTTGGATAGAAATCATCGAATTGCTCAGCGTAGCTATACAACCGAGGATTCATTCCTGCTGAAAAAACCACTGATGAAGATAGGTTACTGTTCGCAAACCCTCTTAAAGCAGCATGAGCATCATTGTATTCGGCTGCTAGTTTGACATTTTGCTTATAATTTTCCCGGTCCAATTTGGTCATAATATTGACGTCAATACTGCCCGCGACAACATTGGTTGACAACCAATCACTAATCTGATGGTGACTCAATCCATCTTCCAACATTTGAAAGAAGGTGATTTTCTTAGGATGATTTTCTGGCAACAATTGGAAGTAATGAATAACCTCAGGCTCGTTCTCATCGGTGATTTTCCTGATTGAATTGACCTTTTGACAGGTAATTTCATTTACCAAATTGAGATAACTGGTGATTCGCTTAGCACGACTATCAGTTACTGATTTAGGAATAGGATCGAACGGAATATTGTATTGCTCGCAGTAGAATTTGCGGGTTCGTTCCAGTAAACCATCATCGCTGATGAAAATAACGGCATTTATTCCTAAATGTGCTACTTTGATGGGTGTATCGATGGTAAAACCGATACCCATTACAGGAATATGAAATGAGTGTGAGCTTACTGGACCAGGATTCATTTTCGCAGATTTTGTAACTACGAAATTGACTCCTGGCTGTCGATCAACCTATGATATATATCAGATTATTAAATGTAAAAACCTTGGGTGGTTTTTGTCACAAATCAATCCAAAAACGATCGACATTTTCGAAAAGAAGGTTATTCGGGTCGTTTACCTTTTTTAGGTTCTGGTAAAGGCTCTGGCTTTTCCGTGGTGAGGTTGCCATCGTGATCGATGTAGGCAATCATTTCATCAAGTCCAGCCCCTTTGGAGTTGTTTTCTTGTCTTGCCTTTTTACGCTCTTCCTTTTCCTTCTTTTTCTGAAGTTTCTTTTTTTCTTTTTGTTGTTTGATAAAACTGTTCTGTGATCTTCCCATGTAGTATTATTTAAATGTTAATTACCCGACCTCTAATACATTGTTAATTGGAAATGAACTACGAAACAAAATCCAAAATGCAGCAGATCAGAAGCTGCTGGCAGTAGGAAGGATTTAAGTCAATTCAGATATGCCAATCGTGAGGCCAAAGTAGGTTGAGTGCATCCCGTCAAGTAAAGTTAGTGTAGTTATGTCAGTGAACCGATAGGTAACTGAATAATTATCTTCTTCCTCTTGCTCGATTTCCGAATTTTTTACCCGGATGACGGTCTGGTCTCTTTCTGCCTTTTCGCTTGTCTTTTTTCGGTGGTCTTGCTCCTCCCGCAGTGTCCAGATTTACGCGAACACTTCTTCCTTCTATTTCAATGCCTAAAAAGCATTCACTGAGTTTTGCATCTTTTTCAGCATCGACATCAAAGTAGGCACAGTTTTTCTGCAATGATATATCTCCGAAATGCTTTCGTTTGATATTTGAAACATCTGATAAATAATGAACAAGATCACCCTTAGTTACACCATCGATACTGCCGATATTGATAAAATATCGATTGAATTTAGACTTGTCACGCTCATCAGGTTTGCCACCATGTGTTTCATTCAGATCAGAGACTTCACCAGAACCAGACATTAAATGATCCAGTTGAGTGGTAATCAATCTTTTTAGTAAATCTGTCTTACTCAAGTGTGCCAGTTCTCCCTGTAGTTGTTCCAGAATTTCATCAGCCTGATCATCCGTCTTAGTATTAACAATGAGTTGAGCCCAGTTGCTAATCCGACTTGACTTGAGTTCCTCGAGCGTTGGAACATCAATTCGCTCGAATTTGATCCTCATTTTCTTCTCAAGATCGTTGATGCGCTTGCCCTCTCTGGGATTGATGAAAGCTAGTGAAACTCCTTTCTTACCTGCTCGACCTGTTCGCCCACTTCGGTGAGTATAACCTTCCAACTGATCCGGTAGCGTATGATGCAGCACATGAGAAAGCTCATTTACATCGATACCTCTTGCCGCCACGTCGGTAGCAATTAACAATTGCATTGAGCGGGTTTTGAAGCGCTTCATCACTGCATCACGCTGAGCTTGTGATAAGTCACCATGGAGCGCTTCAACACCATAACCAAGACTACCGAGCGTGTCTGCAATCTCCTGAGTTTCACGCTTAGTTCGACAGAACATGATGCCTCGCATGTCAGGCTGGATGTCCAAAAACCTGCGTATCGCAGGAATCTTATTAGCGTTCTTGGTGATTACATATTTATGCGTAATGTCTTTATTGCTCTTCTCCTCTGTGTTAACAGAAATTTCAATAGGAGAGGCCATGTATTTGTTAACAATTTTTCGAATTTCCTTTGGCATGGTAGCCGAAAAAAGCCAGGTAACACGATCTTGTTGGGTATGAGACAGTATGGTGTCGATATCTTCCTTAAAGCCCATATTGAGCATTTCGTCCGCTTCGTCCAGGACGACATATCGAACCTGATCCAGACTGATTGCTTTTCTTTTGATAAGATCAATGAGTCGACCAGGGGTTGCCACCACAATCTGAGTGACCTTTTTAAGCGCCTTTATTTGATTCATAATGGCCGCACCACCGTAAACCACTTCAATCCTGATATCTCGCTGATTTGCCGAAAAGTCATTAAGTTGTTTGCCAGTTTGCTGTCCCAACTCACGCGTTGGCGCCATCACAATTGCTTGTGTGGCATGAATATTCTGATCAATCAAATCGATCAGCGGGAGACCAAATGCAGCAGTTTTCCCCGTACCTGTTTGGGCCAGGCCAATGAAGTCAGTAGGATCTTTAGATAAAAGGAGAGGAATGGCTTCCTCTTGTACGGGAGTTGGTTTTTCAAAACCAAGTTGATCTAAGGCTCCAACAACTATAGTTGACAGCCCTAGTTTAGAAAAATTATTCAAATGATATGCTTTACAATAAACCGCAAAGGTAGAGCAATAATACTCGGGAGGTAAGTAATGGCACTATTATTAAACTGAGAGTGGATTATATCGTTCTGCCAAGCAGATTTCATGTATCAATGAATGTTGGCGTATGGATTATGAAAACAAACCTTAATCGGCAGTGTCATTAACTCGCAATTCATTTTTTTAGAAGTGACATTGGATTTCCGACGAGGTTGGCCTAATGGTTGCTTATATTTTTATCCATATTTTAGTACAAAGCTTACAATCATGAGAACAGCTCAATTCTTACTTATCCTGATTATACTTAGCGCCTGCTCTGCACAGAAGGTTTTTGACAAGGGAGATTTTGACAAGGCGATCTCCATGACAATGAAGAAGTTGAAAAAGGGAGACAATGCGAAAGCAGGAGCGGTACTCAAAGAGTCGTATCGATATGCGGTAAGGACTTATGAAGATAGGATCAAGCTTTCCAAAAGCTCCGGAAATCAGTTTAAATGGGAAAGTGTAGTCTCAGACTATACTCGTCTTAATGGGTTATACAACATGATTAGAAGATGCCCTAACTGTTCAAAATATGTACCCAACCCATATGAATACAATAAATACCTGACCGAAGCAAAAGAAAATGCCGCTGAAGTAAGGTATCAATTGGGTACCCGTGCCCTACAACATCAAGCTGATCGAAACAAAGCAATGGAGGCTTATGAACACTTTGAAATCGCCAATCGATATGTGCCAGGATATAAAGACATTGCGAACAAACAAAATAGTGCCCGACAGCAAGCTATTCTTCGGGTGGTTGTTGAACCGATTCCAGCATTTTCATATCAGACAAGGCTTCAACATGGTTTTTTCACTGACAAAATCAATGAATACTTACATGCTCAACGCTTCAATGAATTTGTCCAGTTTTTCACACCTGAGGAAGTGAAAGCCAAAAAACTGGATTATGTGGATCATGTGATTAAAATAGAGTTTGAACAATATTCATTAGGCAATTTGGCAACTTCCACCAATACTTATGAGGTAGTGAGAGACAGTGTCGTACTTGAAGAGCGCAATGGGCGACCTGTTTACGGTGAAGTCAAAGCGCGCTTTACAGAATACGAAAAGAATCTGATCGCATCTGGTGTGTTGGGATTTCAGATCGTTGAGGTTGATGCGAACAAAGTATTGAGCCGTGAGCGATTTCCATCAGAGTTTATCTGGATGAGTCAATGGGCAAGTTACAATGGAGATGAGCGTGCCCTATCTCCGGAACAGAAGCGCGTGGCTAGACAAAGGGAACAAATGCCCCCTTCTCAACAATTTATGTTTGAACAATTTGCTGGAATTTTGTACGATCAGGTAATTGATAAAATGCGCCGGTTTTATCGGAATTACTAGCAAATGGATGATAAAGCTGTGACAAAAGTCAGCAGCCAATCCCTACATTTATTCGTTGATATGAGTAGGAGAGATGCTCCTCAAGATGTCTGACTAAACCACAAAATCATGACAAAGCGAGAACATGCTGCAAAGCTTACCTGGTGGATCATGCGCACACTTTTCTTCGTGTATGTTGGTCTGATGTTTACCTTATTTGCAGGGCCGGAAGCCCAGGGCAGCTTGGGTAATTACATTGGTTATGGAATGCTTGGATTTGCTGTGATAGATAGTTTTTTGATTTCCAGAGACCTGATAATAAAGAAACACTAGCGGAACTAGATAAGCTTGTCGATCAGTTCCTTTAGAATTTTGGCAGCCGTCATGGCTGTCACGCCATTGATATCCTTTTTTGGATTGTATTCAACCAAATCAATACCTACAATATTGGTCGCCTTGAGTTGCTGAATGATTTCAATTGCTTCTCTATTCGACAGTCCCCCCGGCTCGTGATGAGAGACTCCTGGCGCGAATGCAGGATCAAGCACATCCATATCAAATGAAATATATACAGGGCCTTCAAGGACCAATGGCTTTAAGAGAGGCAAATCTTTCATTTGCCAGACCTCAACATCAAATCGATCAACTTGCTCTTTTTGATGGGCTGTCATAGTCCTGATACCAACCTGAATTAACCGATTGGCCAATTCAGCTTCCATGATTCTGGCAAACGGGCAAGCGTGCGAATGTCGGTTGCCGTCCAATACATCGTATAAATCTCCATGTGCATCAAAATGGAGTATAGTCAGGTTTTCATGATGTGAAGCAATTTCCTTAACAATGGGGTAGGTGATCGAATGATCACCTCCGAGTGTAATTGGAATTGCTTCTTGTTTCAGTATGGACAGAACGGGTTGACCAATGTCTAAGTACTCATTGGCCGACTGATTGCCTATCCACTTGAGTCGGGGATGTTCATCAAGATTAGTAAGACTTTCAGTAAAATAGTTGGCAGAATCAGACTCCAGCGCCTCAATGATCAAAGGAGGAGCTTGCGCGGGACCTTGCATAAAGGAAGAATTGACGTCCAATGGGATGCCCAAGATGACGATATCACCAGCTGCTACTTGTTCAAGCGAAGCGTTGATTATTCCCACTACTTTGATATCAAAGGTTTTATCTCAAGAAATTCGTCTTCATCATCATTTCGGGATCTAGGCTTGCCCTGGGGCATAGACCCTATTTCCTTGTAAAATGGAATACTAGCCCAAACAGCTCTCCCATACATTTCAGGTGGGCCTTGTACTTTGACTGTGTGATGACCTTTTTTCAAATCCGTAATGTCCAAATAAGTGAGATATCCCTTTTGATTGGTCTGTGATTTATAATGAAATCTCCAGGGAAGATCTTTAAATGGTTGTCCATCGATAGAGATGTGATAGAATTTTGCGATACTGCCCAACTTGAGGTCGGCCGAGCTCGTATCTGGGTGCGCTTGCAGAAGAGAATCGTAGTTAACATATTTACGGATGGAGTCTTCTCTATTGATATTGGCTACAACGAATAAGCGTACGGTATTTCCTTGAATCAGATCTGATTGTATTTGCGCTTGAAATGAATACTTATCCTCGTTTTGATCATCATAGTATCCGGTGTAGGCGCCAGTACCCATTCGGTCACTCCAAAATTCAATTCTCGACAGCTCATCCCCTGGATAACTGGCTTTGATTCCATCAATGGACGACAGGCTCAGAAATGTAAAGAAGATCAACAAACAGACAATGACCCATTTGTTATAATTTGAAATAATAGAATAATAAATCGGTCGGTAAAACCGAGCTAATGTTAGCAAACTGATGATACGATACAGGGGCCAATAGACTTTGGCGAAAAATTTGAATCGCTTGAAGAAACCCAAACTGATAAAGTCTATAAGTCCAATAAACCCAGCCGCAATTACTATGAATGCCCAGATTCCAAACACTTGAATCCAAAGCCCATCAAATTCCATATTGAACCCAAGAAAAAGGGTAAAGAATGGAATGACAAGTAGGACAAAAACAAACAGATATCCACCCAGGATACACATGAATAACATGAAGGAGAGGGCGAATAATGAGCTACATACCTTTTCCAGTGAAATAATAATTTTTTGAAAAGGGGGAATTCGCTTGATTCTGTCATTGAATTTACCATAAACATTAATTCGTGAATAATCAATGCCCTTGGGGAACGTATAGCTCAAACCAACCATTCCTACCCATATTCCACGACTGATAAGGTGCAGAATCAAACCACCAATGAGCCAGTAAATCGCCAGCTTCATAATGGCAATCAGATTGTCAACATCTGACGAAAAACCAATAATATTGGACTTAAAGAACATGAGAAATCCGTCCAAAAGGCCTGGTACCTTAAACATACCATACAAGACAATACCGGAGAGCAGAATTTCAGGTTCCCAGCTTTTTTGCTGTAGTTCTTTAAGCCAATTGGGGATTTGGTTATCAGGCATTGATTAGGGTGATTACTTCTGGTGAAAATAGGACGTTTGTATCAGTTTGGCAAACACTAATCCTCATCCTTAGGAGGTGCGGGCCCTTCCACCCAAGCTTCGACAGACATGCTATTATCCTGATAGTGGAGTTCGAATGTATAAGGGGCAAGGCTAAGCTGCGCCGAATCAGCGAAATTTTGGAATTTTTCTTCAGTAGATGAAGGACTTGGAAACACCAGGGGATGCATGGTGTAAAATACTGCCAAACGAGTCGACGAGGAAAATTCTCGAACTTCAAACTGAGGAGGGATTTCTGCCATTTCACCTTCCAGGATAACACCGATAAATTGACTTAGCTCATTAGATGCGAGCGAGTCATTTTTATAATTGACGACTGTAAGTGTCCCATTAATTTTTTCCTCAAGGATCAACATACGTGCATCTTCGTAGATTTTCTCCAGTTCATATGCTGTCTGTCGTCCGGCGTAATGTTTGCCCGCGACTAAGCGTTCCGTTCCTTGCAACTGGAATACTTCCACTTTTTCAAATCCGCCTAGGTGATAATAGATTGTCGCTAAAAACAATCCAAAAAAAACAATGGCCAAAGACCAGAAGAAATAGGGACTCTTAAACATTACACACTACTACTAATTTCTTTGTATTGCATTTCATGCAAATGTGCATAAAATCCGTCCAGTGAGAGTAATTCGTCATGAGTTCCAACTTCTTTTATTTCTCCTTTGTCCAGCACAAGTATTTTACTGGCGTGTTGAATAGTTGATAATCGATGGGCAATAACAATCGACGTTCGGCCCTTCATCAGTTTGGTAATTGCGTCCTGTATAAGTTCCTCTGTTTCCGTATCAACAGAGGAAGTGGCCTCATCCAAAATGATAATTTTGGGGTCATAAACCATTGCCCTTACAAACGAAATAAGTTGTCTTTGTCCTACGGAGAGGGTTGCGCCTCTTTCCATTACGTTGTAATCAAATCCTCCGGGAAGGCGTTCGATAAACTTCCGGGCACCTACCAGATCGGCAGCTTCGATGACTTTTTCTCGACTAATGTCGGGGTTGTTGAGTGTGATATTATTGAAAATAGTATCCGAAAACAGGAATACGTCCTGCAATACAACTGCAATGTGTTTTCTCAGGGAGGAGAGCTTGTATGTCGCTGCATCTACATGATCGACAAGGATTTGGCCTTTGTTGATCTCATAAAACCGTGTCAACAAATTGATAACGGAGGATTTGCCAGCGCCGGTAGCACCCACCAAGGCAAGCGTTTCACCCTGTTTCACGGAAAAGCTGATGTCCTTTAGTACCCAGTCCTCATCATTGTAAGCGAACCATACTTTCTCAAATGCGACATGCCCTTCTATTGCTGCCGGTGCATGATCTCCCTCGTTCGGAATTTGCTCAGTGCTATCCAGTAACTTCAGCAACCTGTTTGAGCTGACGATTCCCATTTGGAGTGTGTTGAATCGATCCGCAATCATCCGAATGGGTCTGAAAAACATCTGGATATACATGATAAAGGCTATCAGTACACCGGGCTGTACGGCTTCCGATATCACCTGACCCGCACCAAACCAAACCAATAACCCAATCCCGGAAGCTTGTATGACTTCTGCAACCGGAAAGTAAATGGAGTAGTACATAACCGCTCTCAAATTGGCCTTGCGGTGTTCATTATTAATGTCCTTGAATTTTTCGTATTCGCGCTGTTCACTGTTGAAAATCTGCACGATACTCATCCCAGTTATGTGTTCCTGGACGTACGTGTTCAGATTGGATACCGCCGTTCTTACTTCGTTGAACGAAACCTTGATTTTTTCTTTGAAGATATAAGTAGCAAATATGAGTAATGGAAGTGTGGATAAACTAATGAGCGTCAACTTCCAATCGATATAAAACATAAAACCGAGTATCACCAGTAGCTGGAGCAGATCTCCTATCATGGCTGCTATTCCCTGGCTAAAAACTTCAGCAAGCGTTTCGATATCCGAAATATTTCTGGTGACCAATCTACCGATGGGTGTGTTGTCGTAAAACTTCAGTTTCAGATTTTGAACGTGTCGGAAAAGTTTGATTCGAATATCGCGGATGATGTATTGGCCCAACCAGCCAGATAAGTAAGTATGGAGATACTGTACGATGGCTTGAGCAACCAGCAATGTTATCAACAAGGTGATCATGCTGATCAATCCCTGATAATCGCCATTGGCAATCTGATTGTCAATGGTCATTTGAATCAGGTAAGGTCTCAATGGCACGAGTGCCGCCATGGCAATGGTCAGGAAAACCAGGAACCAAAACTGCTTCTTGTATGGAATAGCAAAACTGAAAAGTCTTTTCAGGACATTAAAGTCAACTATGGTACTGCTAGCAGATTTTTCTTTTTCCATGTTACAGATAAATATCTTTTGGATATTCGACTTTTGATAAATACAACCCACAAGCAGGAACGGATGTTCCGGCAGCAGATCTATGTTGTGCTTTCAATATGTCAATAAATTCGTCAACAGAAATTTTCCCCAGTCCGATTTCGATGAGTGTACCAACCATAGCTCGGATCATATTTCTTAAAAAACGATTGGCGGATACATCAAAACGATAACCATCTGTTGTACGTGACCATTGACAATGGGTTATGGTGCAATGGTAGTTGTTAACATCTGTTTTCACTTTGCTGAATGACTGATAATCTGTCCAGTTTTTCATCCAGTTGCATGCTTCATTGATCCTGTCTAGGTCCAAAATCGGCTTATAGCGATAGGATAGGTCAATCTTGAATGGATTTTTTTCCTGATGGACATGATATTCATAGGACCTGCTCCCGGCATCAAAACGCGCGTGCGCATCATCCTTTACTACTTGTAAAGACTTGATTGCAATGTCTTTTGGCAAAAGGGAATTCAATTTGAAATGAATCTGCGAAATATCGAACTCATCAGCGTCAAAATGAACAATCTGTTGAAGTGCATGTACCCCGGTATCGGTTCTTCCGCTCGCTACTACAGGTGTCGTCACCCTCAATACAGTGGATAATGCCTGCTCGATTTCCTGCTGGACGGTATACGCATTGTCCTGCAACTGCCAGCCGTGATAAGCCGTTCCTAGATATGACATGTCCATAAAATACCGCACGCCGCAAAATAAAGGCTTTCCATTTGTCTTTGAGTGGGGTGATCCTTTCTTTTGCACAAATTTCTCAAAAGCATGATTCAACGTATACAGACTATATTCCTCTTCATATCAGCTGCGCTGATGATTGTCATGCTTTTTTTGCCGCTTTGGCAAAAGGTAGATGTGAACGTTTCTGAGGTGGCCTCCATGAGTGCATTCCAGTTAAAATATGAGGCTTTTAACCCGGATACCGAGGAGCGAACGCTCATTACCCAGCAGCAGGTTTTTTACATTAGTGGGGTGGCGATTCTGTCCGCATTGGTCTCACTCCTTTCGATATTTCAATTCAAAAATCGTTTGCGCCAGATTCAGTTGGGTGCACTCAATAGTTTTTTAATTTCTGCAACATTGTTTGTTGCGATCTTCTTCATTTTCAAAGCTGAAAAATTATTGGCAGTGCAGGAGCAAGGGAATTACCTGATGGGCTTTTATTTTCCTGTAGGTTCATTGCTATGCAATTACATGGCCAATCGATTTATCCGCAAGGATGAGAAATTGGTGCGTAGTGCTGACAGAATTCGCTAGCAGCACGGTATAAATCAGTCCGATTTCAGGACATTCTGTCACGTTGACAGTCCATTTTGTCGTATTCAGTTACTGGAATAGTATTTGATGTCCCCAATCAAATTTTAAGCTAACAAAACCTACAATACAAATGAAAGAGAAGGGTAGTATTTCGATACACACGGAGAATATCTTTCCGATCATCAAGAAATTTCTTTACTCGGATCATGAGATCTTTTTAAGAGAACTTGTTTCTAATGCAGTGGATGCTTCTCAGAAGATCAAGCGACTGGCCTCACTTGGTGAATACAACGGGGAGCTGGGAGACTTGACCATTGACATTGCTGTCGACAAAAAGAAGAAGACGATTACCATATCTGACAAGGGTATTGGTATGACGGCAGAAGAAATCAAAAAGTACATCAATCAGATTGCCTTTTCTGGTGCCACCGAATTCTTAGAGAAATATAAGGATAAAGGAGAGGAGCAGCAGATCATTGGTCATTTCGGATTGGGCTTCTACTCTGCATTCATGGTCTCAAAAAAGGTTGAGATCAAAACACTTTCTCATCAGGAAGGTTCAGAGCCAGCATCATGGATTTGTGATGGCAATACAGAGTTTGAGATCAAGCCGTCTAAGAAGAAGACGCGTGGTACTGAAATCGTTTTGCACATCGCTGAAGATTCTGAGGAGTTCTTGGAGGATAGTCGTATTCAGGGCATTTTGGACAAGTACGCCAAGTTCATGCCTATTCCAATTCGATTTGGTCAGAAGGATGAGAGTGTAGAAGATGGAGAAGACAAGGAGGGCAAGAAGAAGTGGAAGACCGTCAAAGTTGACAATGTAGTCAATGATGCCACACCTATCTGGACCAAGAGTCCTAACGAATTGAAGGATGAAGATTATCTGAAATTTTACAAGGATCTCTATCCATTTTCTGAAGATCCATTGTTTTGGATTCATTTGAATGTGGATTATCCTTTCAACCTTACCGGAATTCTTTACTTCCCTAAGTTGAAGAAAGATTTCGAATTGCAGAAGAACAAAATCCAGCTTTACTCACGTCAGGTATTCATTACGGATGAAGTCAAAGATGTTGTGCCTGAATTCTTGCAATTGCTTCACGGCGTAATTGACTCTCCGGACATCCCATTGAACGTTTCACGAAGCTACTTACAGGCCGATGGAAATGTTAAGAAAATCAATGGATATATCACCAAAAAAGTGGCTGATAAACTGGGTGAACTCTTCAAGAAGGAGAGAGAATCATATGAAGCGAAATGGACCGATATCGGCATCTTTGTGAAGTATGGGATGATCTCCGAAGAGAAATTCGAAGAAAAAGCGAGAGACTTTGTAATGCTAAAAAATACAGAGGACAAGCTTTTCACCATCGAGGAATACAAGAAGCACATTGAGGCCAATCAAACCGATAAGGACAAAAAGCAAGTGTTGCTTTACACGAATGATGTAGACATGCAGCACATGTATATTGATTCTGCTAAGAAAAGAGGCTATGACATCCTCGTCCTCAATGAAGTACTGGATAGTCACTTTATCAATCACATCGAGCAGAAGTTTGAGGTGACCTTTAAGCGAATTGATTCGGATGTAGTAGATAAACTCATTGACAAAGGAGAAGAGAAGGCAACAGTATTGAGTGAGAAGGAAGAGACTTCCTTAAAGGAAGTTTTCGAAGCAGCTATCAATAATACCAATAATTCTGTGACGATTGAAGCGATGGCTACTGATGATCTGCCGGTGACTGTTACTCTTCCTGAGTTCTTGCGAAGAATGAAGGACATGCAAGCTGCTGGTGGAGGCGGACCGATGATGTTCGGTGATATGCCTGTAAACTTATCTGTGTCTGTGAATGGTAATCATGCCATGGCCAAGAAGATTCTGGCATCAGACAAAGATGAGGATAAGCAAGCTTTAGCCAAGCAAGCTTATGACCTGGCACTGCTATCTCAAGGTATGCTTACCGGTGAGGATTTGACCAACTTTATCAAGCGTTCAGCAGATTTGGCTGCAGCAGACTGAGAAGAGATAATTGATTAGAATAGAGGCACTCAAATTGGGTGCCTTTTTCATTTTATAGCATTTTTGGTATTATGAGAGATTTGGGTACCAGGGCCGTTAGCAGTTTGGCTTTGTTAAGTCTAATGTGGTCATGTATTTCGGAACAGGACCTACTTACTAACAATCATTTTATCGTTGGTGAAGAACGACCTTGGGTAATTGCTCACGGAGGGTCGAAGGATCTGTTTCCTGAAAATACCATGGTCGCTTTTGATGGATCAATGGAAATCGGTGTAGACGCACTTGAAATGGATGTTAAAATGACGGCAGATGACTCACTTATTTGCCATCATGATGATACAATTGACCGAATGAGTAATGGGGAAGGATCAGTCAATGATTTGACTTATAATGATCTATTGGCTTTCAACTTTGGAGATGGATTTGTGGACCTGGAAGGCAACAATCCCTATCAGGAGGAGCATGTTGGCGTTACGTTGTTAGAGGCGGTATTTCACAAATATCCTAATGTCAATTACGTTGTTGAAATCAAGGACAGTGGAGAGATTGGCATGAAGGCCGCAGAAAAGTTGAGACGCTTGTTGACTGAGTATGATCTCTTCAATCAGATCATAGTGGCTAGCTTCCACGATGAGGTACTCTTGTATCTCAATAGCATGGATGGCCCAACCATTCCAATTTCTGCTGGAGCGGAAGAGGCCAAGGATTTTGTCATAGCTGCAAAATTCGCAGGGCGTATATTTTACTCACCAGATGCCGTAGCATTTCAATTGCCGATGAAACAATCAGGCTTTAATTTAACGAAGCAGCGATTATTGAATAGTGCACACAAACACAATATGGCCATTCATTACTGGACGATCGATGACGTAGATGATATGCGAAGGCTGATTGAAAACGGTGCAGATGGACTCATTACAGATCGCCCTGATCTGATGAATGAACTCTTGGACGAGATGGGTTATTGATGCTAGTCATATTTCTCGTTGAATTCGGCTGACATTGAGTCAATGTTTACTTCATAGTTTAAGATATCATACAAGATCAACATGATTACTTCCTTGCTAGCTTCATCAGAGCTAGTTAGTTTGTCATATAGTGTTGTAATAATTTCCCTTTGACCGATTTCGAAATTCTCTACTTCCTGATGGATTGCAGATAATTCCATCAATAGATCTACGTTGACCATGGTTTGACCTGAGGAAAGCAGAAATTGTCCTGCGTTGGTATGTATATCAGGGGTTGACAATCCATTGACCTTCCTGATACAATCGAAAACAGTGACGTCTGGGTTTTTTCTATAATACCTAAGTGTATCAATGGTTCTTTTTTGCTTGTCTTTCACCTCACCGATTTTCTCAATATTGAGTTGATTCTCACTGATGATATTCTCGATGATCTTATCGACAAATGCCCGATCTCGACGGCTTTCCTGAAAGTTGTTGATAAATAGTGCAATCAGTACACCAGCCAAAACTGGTAGCATATCATAACCGAACTTCTTGATGTTCATAGTTGTAGCTTTATTTCTTTTGCTGCCAAATTAATTACTTCTTTTGAAAACACGGGTTTAGTTTTCACTATGACCACAGTAGGCATATATGAGAGAATTTGTGGTGCAAGAAAATAATTATCTAAAGACAGTTTGGAATTAGTTCAGAAGCCATCAAATTTGAAAAATAATTGGAGGGGCTTATGAGAATTGCTCTTATAGGGACCTTCATCGGGATGTAGCGCAGCTAGGTTAGCGCACCACTTTAGGGTAGTGGGGGCCGCTGGTTCGAATCCAGTCATCCCGACAGAAAACCACCATTAGGGTGGTTTTTTTGGTTAATGGATGCGAACCAGCCAGGGTTGGGGTTCGAAACCGCAGGTTCACGAGGGGGTTGAGCGCATGGTTGAGGGTATGAGTAATCCAGTCATCCCGACAATTTAAGCCATGTGCATTGCGGCTTTTTTAGTGTCCTTACAGATCATTTATAGATTTATTCATCCACTCAAACCTTTCATTAAGCCACTTTTTTAGATATTCAACTTCTTCATTGTAGCTCTTAAACGCTACATGGTTGGGCCAAACGTATTCGCCTAGAATGGGCCATTTTTTAAAATTTCTTTTTTGACCTTGATCCAAATAATAAGCAGTTGAAACAATGTTTTCTTCAAATAGATCGCGATTGTTATAGAAATAATTAAATCGAGATTTGACTTTAGCTACGAAATTCGGATCTTCAAATAACCGAGAATACCAAGTTGATTTTTTGATCCAATAACCGTCAGGTGTTTCGTTATTGTTGACATTGATATTCCCCAGGCTTATGTCATAATCCCAGATGGGACCCATTTTTAATTTACCTCCAGGTATGTAATTCAAATAGACGCTATAGCGAAATTTCGAGTCATTATTTTTTGTTATCTCGTTGATCAGATACCAATCTACAAATGAACTTACGTCAATGTAGTTTCTATACCCTTCAACAGAGTCCATAAAATTATTTCCTAATAAGACCTGTTCGGTTAATTGGACATAGTCCCTTATCAGAAGAAATTGATCGTCACGTAATTCAAGATTGGGCTCTTTTATTTTGAACAAATAGTGGTCCGTTTTAAAATATATTTCACCTGAGGCATTTACTCTTACAGGTTGATCCACCTCTAACAAATAACCATTATTTGTTATATCAACTCTGTTCGAAGATTCTTCTACCTTTTGTGTTGCTTGATATACGCCTAAATATTCATCATTTACAAATAGCTCAACAAAGCGACTTTCTGGTGTCCAATCTAAATTACTTAATCGACTGAGTTTAAACGCTACTTCATTTCTGAGCAACGTTTTATCACTATAATTGGCTAATAAAATCCATTTTTTGTCCTTAGGCATTCCTAAAAACTCTTCTTTATCAGAAAACTTAATTTGGTAGGATTTTTTCGGGAATTTCCAGGTAGAATTCCCTCTACCTCTGATACTCAAACTGATGCCTAGATTGTGATCGACATGCTCACTGAATACCTCCAATGACCCACTTAAATACTCATCTCTTGTGACAATGGGTAAAGAGTTTTCTGTTTTTATTGAAATAACTGGGAGGTTTGATGTTAATTCTTCTAGTTCAAGGTCAAAATCATTCTTGCAACCAAAGAGTAACAGACAAATTAGGAAAACCGTTTTATGCATGCTGAGGTTCGATACTTTTTTCTCTTAGACTCTACATATGCGAGATGAGCAAATTTACTTGGTTTTGGCCTGAAGACTTTTCCGTTAAGTCGATTTTCTAAAATACTCAGTACTTCGCGAGAGCATTTTGACAGACTTACCGGGCTTAGGAAAGGGATAAAAGTAACACTTTCACATCTCAGTATTCAGAGATTATGAAAGAGAGGAATTTACAAAACCCTATAAAAAAGTGAAGGGAGCTCTGAGAAGAACTCCCTTCTTTCGATCGCCATAACTGGTCGGGATCGAAATTGAATCACCGCTTAAAATACTCGCCTGTATTTATGTTGCAATATTACGCTCCCAGTTCTGGATCGCAGACATGTTTACTACCTAACCAGCATTATTCTGGATCAACGGGAATATTTTTGTGTAAAGAGAATTTCAGAATTCATTAATCTTATAATGACCGTTCTATTTTTGCAGACTATATGATTTGTCTCAGACTTTTTTGTTTCCTTTTTCTTACCAGCTCACTAATGTCCGGCTATGCCGCTGATATTAAACGTGCACTACGAGCAATTGATAAAGAGGACTATGAAAAGGCCTTTGAATTGATGGCGGATAACCTTGAAGAGAATGAAAAGGATGCGCCTACCAAGTGGTTATTAGCGGAGATATTTTCTACTGATTCATTGGAGTATTATCAGTTGGATAGTGCTCGATCATTGATTAGAGAAGCATTATCCGATTTTGAAGAAATCGGAGAAGATGATTTAGAAGATTTCAATAAACTAGGATATTCGTTCAGTCATTTGCAGGATACAGACAATAAAATTGAGAATCTCACATACAACCGAAGTAAAAGAACCTCCAGCATAAGGAGTTATAATTTCTTTTTGAGCACGTACCCTTCAAGTCGCTTTACTGCTGATGTTATTGGAGCCAGAGATTCTATCGCTTATGATTCTGTCACAGCTGTGAACACCTGGATGGCCTACCAGGGTTTCATGTTCGAATATCCAAATGCGAAACAGTTTGACCGTGCGGAAGAAAAGTATGAATGGCTGATTTTTCAGGAAAAAACAAGACAGGGGACATTAACTGTATACGAGAAGTTTATCAAGGAACACCCTGAATCACCTCATCTGGAAAGTGTGTATGAGAGCATGTTTCCTTTGCTCACCAATCAGAGTTCATATCAGTCTTACTTGAATTATGTCACTCGATTTCCAAAATCACCACTTGTCAACAAGGCTTTAAGTATCCTCTATCATCTGGATAAAATTAAATTTTTTGAGCAACCTTCCGTGAGCAGATTTGAAACATATGATTCCCTCAAGGATGTTTACAAATTAGAGTCGGAAGTATTGATTCCCTTTTCAGCTGAAGGAAAAATCGGTTTCCTGTCTAAGAGAGGTGAGCAGCTGGTGAAGCCTGATTTGGATTGGCTGACAGAGCGGTGCAGGACACACAGAGAAGATGTCATCACAGCTTCAGTTGGTGGGCAGCAATTAATTCTTGATAGATCATTAAGGCCAATTGTCGAAGAAGAAATTAGTTTTTCAAAAGATCTGGGTTTTGGTTTTATGATGATCCGCGTCGGAAACAAGAACAGTGTCATTCATAAAGGAGGCTGGTATGTATTGAATGATGTCGATGGGGCTGACATGATCGGAGGAAGATTTATTGGCTTTGTAAGGGATAATCTGACAGGCCTGGCGAACATGAATGGGAAAGTATTGCTAGAAGCCATGTATGACGACATTTGGAGAGAAGGTAATTTCTGGTTGTTTGAAAAAGACGATTTGCTGGCCGTGATTCCGGATAAAGAGATCGGAAACATCATTGACTCGAAAACATTTGTCAAACTTGAATTCGATGATTACGAGCTACAGCATGATGATGATATCATTGTATACAGAGAAGACTTCCAGGGGTTGTTGACAAGTGAAGCTGAATGGAAAGTGCCATTTGATACAGTATCAATACTATCGAATGACGGGATCGTTTATGTCAAAAAGGGAGAGAAATATGTGTTATTTGAGTCAGTAGGGTTACCAGACCTTCTCAAGGATTCACTCCAGCAACTCTCAATGAGTAAGGACTGGATTTCCTTTAAACATTCGGATACGAACTACTTGTACAATAAGCCCAACTCGACATTGGTGGCTTTCGACTCAACGGTCTTGTTGGGAAGCATTGCTTCATTAGCGTTTGATAAAGATACGACCTGGTTGCTCTTCAACGACACGAGTTATCTACTTGAAATCGACCATGATGAAATTAGTGCCATAAACCATCGCAATACTACAGGTACGATCTCCTCGGAGTATATCAAGCTTAAAAATGGATCTACTATCAAGTTGTTGGATCAAAATGGAGAAGAATTGTTTACAGGGCGATTTGATCAGGTCAGCTGTTTTACGGATTCGCTGTTCAAAGTGGAGGTCAATGGTAAACAAGGTGTTGTGTCATCGGCTGGTGAAAAAAGAGTGAGTACAACCTATAGTTTCCTGGAACAACGGGACCGTTTGGTAAAGTTGTTCAGAGGAGGAGAACTTAGTTTTTATGACCTGGACTCAAAGGTGGTGATTGAGGGAGGTCATTTGACAATGCTCCGAGTGGGAGATCATCATTATTTGGGACGTAAGAATGACGGAATGGAGCTGCTTGACTCATTAGGGGATAATTTGTTCGATAGGACTTATACTTCAATCCAAAGACTAAATGATTCATTGGTATGGATCAATATGGATAGTGCCTGGCAAATATTGAATGTCAATCGCACCGAGATTGTTAAAAGCGGAATCCTGACGTACAAACCACTCTATCAGACTGATAGTGAGACGTATTGGCAGATATATACCAACAGAGGATATGGAGTGGTCAATGGAGCTGGAAAGGAAATTATTGCCTCAACCTTCAGTAATATTCGAATGATAGAGGATGAGCAACCCTTGTTTTTAGGCGAGCACTATTTGCCATCTGTTGATCACTATGTTATTGGCATTTTCAACGGAGAAGGGAGCAAAATATTTAGTAGAGCGTATTTAACAGATGAATATGAAAAGTTCATCTGTGAATGAATAAAATCATTTTGTATCTTTTGTGAATGGATCAGGAGTCCTTTCGCAATATGACATTACACGGCAAACTTCAATGGGTACATTTTGAGGGTGAAAGTGTTATGTCGATCAGGTATTATGGATACAAGGTAATCCTGTACTTAATTGGGGATTTCTATGTTGAGATTTTTTACCACAATATTGACGGTGAGATAGTGAGAGCTGACATCTTAGATATGCGATCCACAAGAATGCAGTTTTATTGTGATCAAATTAGTCTGCGGCTGAATTGATCATGCATCTCAAGTATCTGCGGCATCATCAATTTACTATCATCGTTGATCAGGATTTTTCCCCCCATTGAGATTTTTCGGGTATCACTCCATTGTTTGTCCATGATAGAGGTTAATTCATCTATTGATCGATGCGGATCTCGTTCAATGACTCGATCAGTTCTAAGATGTCTTGGAGCAACGACAATGATCATGTTGTCTAAATCTTTGTAAGCGCCAGATTCATAAAGCAGAGCCGCTTCTTTTATGATATATGGAGCTTTTGAATTCTGCTTGACCCAGCCTTCGAAATGTTTTGCCACTGCCGGATGTACCAAACTGTTGAGTTGTCCAAGCTTTTCTCCATCCTGAAATACCTCACTGGCAATATAATCCCTGTTGAGCTGACCATTTTGGTAGCTTGCATCTCCAAACAATTGGATGATTTGCTTGACAAGGTCCTGTTGCTCATGCATCAGCCATTTTGCGGATTTGTCAGCGTCATATACTGGCACTCCCAGACAGCTAAATATCCGGCATATTGTACTCTTACCAGACCCTATTCCGCCAGTAACGCCAACCTTAATTGGCGAATTCATGAATAATGTCGATTTTCTCAGGGAGCACTATCACATCCATTGCGTGCTCAGGATGATAAATGATCATCGGACTAATTGTAGAGTCCTCCTGGTCCATGAGATTGTAGTCTGCTGATACGCCAAAGTCCATGGCTACAAAATCTTCTTTCAATCTATTTTGAATGGTGAAGGCCACATTGACATCTGTGATGGCTGGATAAATGGTCGAATCGTCAGGGAAATTTAAAAGGTCCATCTGAATACCCACTCTCAATCGGTCAAATCGGTCCACATCAAATTTAACATCAACCTGCGAAGGTTCGGCCTGCATCCATTGTTCGAATGGGAGCGGTATGGCTACCGTTTCTTCAACTTCTTCATCAATTCTTTTTGCACGGGGCATTACATAATACTCATCTTCAAGTATTGAAACGATAGACTCTGGACCGAGTATGGTAACAAACGGTGGGTCAATCTGGATATCAGACACCAGTCTATACCTTGGAAGTAGGGGAAGGTTTAATGAATCAACTCTGATTTTTACCTGTTTGGCTACTCTTTTTTCAATGTTGATATTGAGCGTATCAGTGATCAGATAATTGACATTTAGCCCACTCAGTGATTCTGTGACCAGTGGCAGCAATGTAGAGCGGGTAAAGTATTTGATTTCTGTAGGGTTATCCATGCTAATCCTGATTGGATCAACCTGGACGAGTAAAGTCCGTCTGAATAAATTCCATCCTCCACTGGACACATCTACTTTGACCACTTCGGGCAATGGTTCCATGACTACAACACTATCCTGTGTGTAGACGAACTCAATAGGATAGCTAATCAACGCACTATGATCCTTGTTGAGTGTCCTAATAAACCAAAAGGTAGTGGCCCCAATCAATGACAGGATCACTACCTTCCAGTTTGATAGAAAATTTGAATTACTCTTCTTATTCATTCAAACTCATAAAACGATTACTTTGTCTCAGTGTATTTCTTCGAAGATTCTAGTGAAATAGAACTCTTTTCCAAAACCAGTTTGCTACCACGATCTACATCCACCGTTACGGTGTTGTCATCTACACTGACGACTTTCCCATGGATGCCACCAACGGTCACAATCTGATCACCTTTCTTGATCGCTTCGATAAACTTCTTACTATCTTTTTGCTTTTTCTGCTGTGGACGAATAAAAAACAGGTAGAAGATAACTACCATTCCTCCCAACATAATAAACTGGCCATAACCACCAGCACCGCCGCTTAACTGCAACAAAATTGATTGAATCATAATTTAATTTAAGATGGATCTTGCTTTTTGATCACATTGGCTTTGATGCTCAACCTTGTTTGCTTAGGATAAGTATTCGCCGTAATTGTGACAGTTTTGTTTTGATTTCCAGGTTTGTTCCTACTGTTGAATTGTACTTTGATTTCTCCCGTACCCCCAACTGGAATTGGGTCTTTAGGCCAGATAGGAACAGTACATCCACAAGATCCAGTAGCGTTTGAGATAATCAAAGGAGCATCTCCAGAGTTTGTGAACGCAAATACGTGATCCACAACATCACCTTCGTTGATGGTGCCAAAATCAAATCTGCTTTCAGTAAATTCAAATCCTGGTATCGGACCTTCTGGTTTTACATCAGGAGTAGTAGCTTTTGCTGCTGCAGGTGTAGCAGTTTTAGTTCCCCCTTTTGTTTCAAGCTCAGCAACCTTGCCTTCTAGTTTGGCAATGCGCTTTTCCATTTCTGCATTGGAGCAGCCGAACGCTACAATTCCAACGACTAATAATGCAATTAAATTTTTCATGAGTTCTGTGTTTTTATTATCGCTCTTATTCAGTTGACACATTGGTCAAGTAAATAATATAAGATTTAAGCCAACAAATTTAGACAACTAGTCGCCCAATTACTCCTAATGAATTGTTAATGGCTATTTTTTTATTTGATTGATTAACCCATTTACGTCATCAAGAAGTTCCTCAGCCTTGGACTTTGCATCACTGATAATGCGCTCTCCTTCTACTTTAGCTTCATTTTCGACTAAATTTTTTCCTTCTACAACATCAGCCAGAATATCTTCCAATTGCTTTCTGTATTTATCAAGCAAAAAAGACAACTTATCTCTGGTACTTGACCCCTTTTCAGGAGCATAAAGTAATCCTATGATGCCACCGGCAATCATACCAAACAAAAATGCAAAAAATGATCCTCCCGAATTATTACTCATAATCGTAAATTATTTATTATCAATTAGCCCTCTACCACTCTTACGAATAAGGCCTTCCGAAGTTAGCTCGTTTGCTAATACATCCAAAATTCCGTTAACAAATTGTTTGCTCTTTGGAGAGCTATAATTTTTAGATATTTCGATGAATTCATTAATTGTAACTTTGATGGGAACAGAAGGAAAGGTCATCATTTCGGTGATGGCCATTTTCAGGATGATCATATCCAGTTTGGCAATTCGTTCGTTATCCCAGTTTTTGGTTCTCTTGGCGATGATAGACTCTAGCTCCGTATCTCGCTTTAATGTTTCCTTAAACAGTTCTTCAAAAAATTCAAAATCCTCTTCCAGGTTGTAGCTCAGTGGTTTCATGTCAAATTTTTCAGGGAGATCTGGCTCAAAACTCTTGACTGTTTTCAGCACAAGACTTTTGAGGATTGGCTTGTCTTCAGCCCAGCTCATGTCTAACTGCTCGAAGAACGTTTCTACCGCATCATGCTTAAAGACTATCTTTTTGTAAAGGTCAAGAACGGCATTTTTGTGGTCCTCTAATGTAGGCTCGACTAGTTCCTGATATTGAATGAACCCCTCATCCTTTGAAAGTACATCTTTGTACCAGTCACGCAATGATTCAAAATGATCCTTCCATACTATTTTGTGTTCTATGGATCCCTGTACGACTAGGGGGAAGGCGTTCAATTCTTCGATTACCGGATTGGAAGACAGGTTGAAGCACCACTTCTCATTCTTTTTGATATACGCCTGTTCACGCTTTTCTCTACCTTGTTTATCGATGAAAGCTAATTCGCCAGGTAAGGTCAAAAGATAGAGGTACCACTTATGCAGATCATGAGCCTGGGACATCATTTTGTCCTTTACCTCTCGCTTATGATTGGCAGCTCTACTTTCATATTTGGAGACAGCTTCCTTAATGTCTTCCCAGGCATCATCCTCCAGATTGTCAGGTTTGAACTTGGGATCTTTGAGCCGCTGATCATAGGCCACTCCAATATTTTTTTGTCGCTCTCTGAATATTTCCTTGTCGGCAAAATCATGCACCGCAGGATCAAGTTCGTACTTGTCTATGACTTCTTGACGGTACATTTTTTCAGCAGACTCTGTGCTGATAAAATATCCATAAAGTGCTTGCATCGCTTTGATGCGAAGAATCCTCCTGTTAAGCATGTTAAAGAACGTTTTCTGTTTATTTGTTTATATCTCTAAAAGGGCATTTTAATCTTACCCATCGATTCAATACGCTTCATAGCAAGTTGCTGTGCTGCTGCGTGAGTAGTGATGTCCTGCTCTTCAGAGGTTTTTATGACGTTAGATAATATGTCAAAGATTTGCTCAGTTTGACCAAATACTTTGTCACGATTATAATTTCCTTGTTGTTCGTAATATACGTTGGTTATGCCCCCACTATTAATGAGAAAATCCGGAGCATACAGAATGCCCTGATCTTTCAAAGCTCTTCCATGCAGATTTTCATCTAACAATTGATTGTTTGCCCCACCGGCTACTATGGCACACTTAAGCTTGCCAATCGTTTCATCATTTAGGGTTGCTCCTAATGCACATGGGGCATAAATATCCATGTCAGCGTCATAGACCTTGTCAGGATCCACGACGAGAACACCATGCTCTTTGACTACTTTGGTGATTTTATCCTCAAAGATGTCGGAAACGGATACTTTGGCACCATCCTTTACAAGATATCCGATCAGGTATGATCCAACATTGCCAGTTCCCTGGACAAGCACTTTTTTGCCACTAAGATCATCCGATCCATAGACTTTTTTAGCGGCAGCTTTCATACCAACGTAAACACCATAGGCGGTTACAGGGCTTGGGTCACCCGATCCACCCATACTTTGGGGCAATCCCGTGACATAGTCTGTCTCCATGCCGATGTACTCCATATCTTGGGTACTCATACCCACATCCTCAGCCGTCCAGTATCGCCCACCAAGGCTATCTACAAACCGGCCAAATCGTCTCATCAATGCCTCATTTTTCTGGGTTCTTGAATCGCCAATGATGACCGCCTTCCCACCGCCAATATTGAGACCGGCTATAGCATTTTTAAATGTCATGCCTCGAGCTAACCTGAGTGCATCAATAGCAGCTTCAGTAGTGCTGGCATAATTCCACATGCGCGTTCCGCCCATAGCTGGACCTAGAACCGTATTGTGAATCGCAATGATCGCACGGAGGCCTGTGTCCTTGTCGTTGCAAAAAACAAGCTGCTCATGCTCCATTTCAGCCATTTTGCTGAACGCATCGAACGTTATAGCCTGGGGTTGTGTTTCTATCATGACAAATGATTTTCTGTTATAAATTTGTCCCCACCGTAAAGGAAGGGCTCATCATTTTTAGGGTGCCCAAAATTAGTTGTTTTAACCCAAATAACCATTTGACGAAACCAACGTTTTAGCTGTTGTGAAAGATCTGGCCCACCTCAATAAATATCTGTTTAAATACAAATACCATCTCATTCTGGGTACTGTATTCATCATTATAGCAAACTTATTTTCGATAGTTCCTGCTGTGCTAGTTAGATAT
This sequence comes from Cyclobacteriaceae bacterium, assembly GCA_049115695.1. Taxonomy (GTDB): domain Bacteria; phylum Bacteroidota; class Bacteroidia; order Cytophagales; family Cyclobacteriaceae; genus JAGDZR01. The sequence continues at coordinate 131,310 of JAGDZR010000014.1, forward strand.
TCTTTTGATCTCATTCAAAAAAGTTTTGGCATTTACAAGATATTTCATGGTTTGGACCTTCAGTCAGACACATATGAGCTATTTGCGTCGAGTATAGTTATCATCGGAGTGCTCATCTTACTTTCCGCGCTTCTTAGAGGTGTTTTCATGTTTTTCATGCGCCAAACCATTATTGTGATGTCAAGGCACATTGAATATGACCTGAAGAACGAAGTGTACAGACATTACCAGACCTTGCCACTCAGCTTTTACAGAAGGAATAATACGGGGGATTTGATGAATAGAATTTCAGAAGACGTGAGCAAGGTAAGGATGTACTTTGGACCGGCCATTATGTATGGAATCAACCTTTTTACCCTTTTCTTAATGGTGATTCCATTTATGTTTTCAATCAATCCGACGCTGACGCTTTATTCTTTGATTCCTCTGCCTATTCTCTCAGTGAGCATTTATTTCGTGAACAACATCATCAACAAGAAATCAGAGGAAATTCAGGAAAGTTTGTCTGATCTTTCTACTTATGTTCAAGAGGCATTTTCAGGGATTAGGGTCATCAAATCATTTGTAAGAGAATCAGCTATTGCGAACACCTTTGAGAAGGAGAGCAATATTTACAAAGAGAAATCACTGGGGCTTGCTTTTGTTAATGCCTTGTTTTTCCCATTGATCATGGGCCTTATTGGTCTGAGTGTTATTCTGACAGTTTACATTGGAGGGGTTGAGGTGCTGAATGGCATGGTGTCCACAGGTAACATCGCTGAGTTCATCATCTATGTCAACCTGCTAACATGGCCGGTGACGAGTCTGGGTTGGATTACGAGTATTATCCAGCGAGCAGCTGCCAGTCAAAAGCGGATCAATGAATTTTTGAAAACGGAAAATGACATAGTCTCTGAAAAAAATCTGGAAGCAACATTTGACGGGGAGATTTCTTTCAAAAATGTAAGTTTCGTTTATCCTGATTCTGGTATTGAGGCGCTCAGAGATGTGTCCTTTGAGGTTAAATCGGGTGAATCTATAGCGATCATCGGTACAACAGGATCAGGCAAGAGTACCATTGCCAATTTGATATGCCGCATGTACGATTCCTCATCAGGAGAAATAAAAATTGATGAAAACAACATAAAGGATTATAACATTTCGGAATTAAGAGGACAGATAGGCTATGTCCCACAGGATGTCTTTTTGTTTTCGGATACAATCAGGGAGAATATTGCCTTTGGCAATCAGCTGATGGATGAATCAGCTGTAGAAAAGGCGGCAGAAGATGCAGATCTCTTAGAGAATATCTCAAGATTTCCTGCAGGTTTTGACACCAAGGTAGGAGAGCGTGGGATCACATTGTCAGGCGGACAAAAACAGCGAGTTTCCATTGCAAGAGCAATTGCCAAAGAGCCTAAGGTATTGATTCTGGATGATGCGTTGAGTGCTGTCGACACTAAGACGGAAAACTCAATTCTCAATGCCATGGCCAGAATAATGAAAGGAAGGACGTCCGTGGTGATTTCGCATCGGGTATCGTCTGCCAAGCTAGCTGACAAAATCATTGTTTTGGATGATGGCATGATTGTGGAGCAAGGAAATCATGATACACTGATCAATCTTGGCGGTGTGTACAAGGACTTGTACGAAAAGCAAATACAAACAGAAGAGGCCGCATGATAAGAATCTTTCTTTTTTTACTCGCGTTATCTGGGGGATTTGTACTTCAGGCTCAGGATGTTTCTCCGGAGATGCGAGCCAAATTTGTAAAGGATCAGGATGCCTATCTTGAGAAACTACAGATGGGTATTGATCAAAATAAGTTATACAAGATTACAACCATCAAATACGACAAGATGGTGATGAACGTAGATCGGAGCACTCTGAGTAAAAAGGCAAAAAAGAAAAGGATCAAATCAATTGAAAAGGCAAAAAATACAGAAATGCGTGCCATTTTGAACGATTGGCAATACAAGCTATACCTGGTTCGACAAAAAGAAATCAAGACTGGGTACAGGGAATAATAGGGCAGTATCGATTCTTGGTAAAATCACACAAGCTAAAAACTTGACCGCTCTGAACATTTAGTTCATTTTTACTTCATGGATTTATTTGCACCCTACAAACTGGATGATCTCCAAGTTGAAAAGCTTGATGGTTACATCAGTCGCAATTATAGACTTAAGAGTAAGCAAGGAACCTTTTTGCTCAAGCATCATGAATCCGACGAGCGAAATCTAATCGAGGCTGAAAACGGACTCATGACATTACTTGATGAGGCGCTCAATGTTGAGGTGTCCAAACCAGCAAGAACATCACTGGTGGATTATCCGGATGGATCATTTTCAAGGCTACTTACTTACATCGAAGGTGATTTTTTATGTAATGTCAGACTTGATTCTTCTCTAGTAGAAGATTTTGGAAAAAAGGCTGCAGAGCTGGACGTCACCTTGAGCACATACAAGGATGTTCGTATTCAATCACTTCATCATACGTGGGATTTACAACACTGCCTTGAGGTGTGGCGATTGGCTGATTTTATAGTTAATGCCAGTGAAAAAAAGTATGTAGACTATTTCTTCGACCAGTACCAAACGTTTGCTATGCCTAGGTTGAGGACTTGTCGTAAGCAAATCATTCATAGTGATCTCAATGACCAAAATGTGCTCACCAGGGATGGCCAGGTCAGTGGGGTGATAGACTTTGGGGACATGTGTTATTCCTATCTCATCAATGAAGTAGCAATAGCATGTGCTTACCTGGCTTGGGGTCAGGATGATCCACTTGAATTAATCACAAGTTTTATCAAAGGGTATCATGCTGTTAATAGACTTGAACAGGAAGAAGTTGAGTTGCTATATTATTTGATACCGGCGAGATTGTGTGTCAGCATCTGTCATGCTGCAAAACGAGTCAGTGATGGTAGTGCCACTGAGTATGTGCTGGCTGATCAGGAGCGCATCCGGAACATATTGAAAAGATGGGTTACCATAAACCCGCTAAAATTTCAAAGGGTTTGTTTACCCGAAGATTATCAAGTCAAAAGTCAAAGGACGTCCGAAATTTTGAAGTTGCGGAAAGCCAATCTTGGAGGGAATGTGAGCCTGAGTTATTCAGAGCCTATTCACATGACAGCCGCTGCATTTCAATATATGTATGATGCACAGGGCAGTACTTATCTGGATGCTTACAACAATATACCACATGTAGGGCACTGTCATCCTAATATCACTAACGCGATTTCACGACAGTCCAGGTTGCTCAATACAAACACCCGATACCTGTATGATTCCATTGCTGAGTATTCAGAAAAACTACTTGGCTACTTTCCTAAAGAATTAGATAAGGTATTTTTTGTAAACTCCGGAAGTGCGGCATCAGACCTGGCCATCAGGTTGGCGCAGGCATATACGAATAGAAAGCATTTACTTGCTTTAGAGCATGGTTATCATGGCAATACAAGAACAGGTATCGGCATCAGTCCCTATAAGTTTAATGGTAAGGGAGGTGAAGGTGAGGGTGCCCATATTACAGCTCTACCGCTTCCGAAATTATTTCAAGGGAAATATGCCACAGGAGAAGAATATGCTGATGACGCGATTGCTAAAATCAATGAATTAATTGCAGCCGAAAAACATCCCGCATCATTCATCGCAGAACCGATATCAGGCTGTGGGGGTCAGGTACCGCTTGCTCAGGGGTATTTAGAAAATTTGAAACCTTATTTAACGAAGAATCAGATCTTGTGCATCATTGACGAAGTTCAGGAAGGATTTGGCAGATTGGGTGAATACTTTTGGGGTTTTGAAATGCACAATATCATGCCTGACATTGTGGTTTTGGGCAAGCCCATGGGTAACGGACACCCAATTGGAGCGGTGGTGACAACTGCTGAAATTGCGCAAGCTTTTGATAATGGGATGGAGTTTTTTAGCTCGTTTGGAGGGAATCCGGTTTCCATGGAAGTAGCAAATGCCGTGCTTACAACAATTGAGGAGGAGGGGCTACAGCAAAATGCTCAATTTGTAGGGAATTATTTTAAGAAATTGGCTCATGACATGGCCAGGGAGTTTCCAATGATTGGAGATGTGAGATGTCAGGGTCTTTTTCTGGGGATGGAGATGGTCAACCCACAGAATGGAGAGCCCGATACACAATTAGCTGGCGTATTAAAAAACAGGATGAAGGAGCGCTTTATCCTTACAAGTACTGATGGGCCTTTCGATAATGTGATTAAGTTGAAACCACCATTATGTTTTACGCATCAAAACGTGGATCAATTTTTTAATGAATTCGATTCAGTTTTGAGGCAGGGAGCCTTCTGATGACAAATCTGAGCGTTCATTTTAATAATGATTTTGTAGCATTAATTTCACCCCTTAAATCAAATAGCAATGTCAAAGAAAATTAACCCATTTCACCTGGCCATCCCGGTAAACAATCTATCAGAATGCCGAAAGTTTTATGATGAAGTTCTGCAATGTGATGAAGGTAGAAGCGACACCAAGTGGGTGGATTTTGATTTATATGGCCATCAACTGGTCATACATGAAGTGGAGGATCAAGATCAACAGCCCGATGATACAAATCCAGTCGATGGTCATGCCGTTCCGGTTCCACATTTTGGAGTGGTGCTGGATTGGGATGACTGGCATCAACTCGCCGATCGATTGAAAGATTTGGGGATCGAGTTTATCATTGAGCCATATATAAGATTTGAAGATCTACCGGGCGAACAAGCCACGTTGTTTTTCAAGGATCCTTCTGGAAATGCATTGGAATTCAAGTCATTCAAAGACATGAGTCAGCTTTTTGCAAAGTAAAGACCGGATTGATGTGGTAATCACCTTGACTTAGTCAATTAGGGTTCTCATCTTTGAGTTACCGCTTTTATGAAAAACCTCATTATTATCTGCCTGTGCTTGATGGCTATTCGTGTCTATGCACAATACCCTTATCCAGATCCGGATGACGTAAAATATATTAAGGACAAAGCACTTGCTGTTCAGTTGCTGGAGGAAGAAACGGAAGTTGAGGCTGCACTGAATACGGTTTTGAAAGAGATTTTTGATGCTGAATGGGAACTTGGAGTTGTTGAATATTTCAGTCCAAAGGAGTTTGAAAGTGCAAAGCGCAAAAGCACCGAACAATATTTTTTTTTAGATCAGGAGGACAGACTGAGCGATCGTATTCGTTTTGATTTCAGCTACATCGATGGGTCACTGAAGAATTTGATAATGGGTGCATCTGAAGCAGCCGATGCTTTGGAGAAAGAAGCTTTGCAAAATTATAGCTGTGGAGAACTGTCCCTTGATTATGCAGATTTTACACTCTCTGTTTTCGACGGTAAAAAAGAACGAGTGCTTACTCACGTTACTTTCATGAACGATATGGTACTCAAGCATGATTACCTATTTCTTAGTCAACAATTGCAGCACCTACTGAAGAGCGCGCTTTCGGGAGTAATGCGAGCAAACTACCTGAATCATGAGCGCAATATTGACGTTTTAACGAACAGCACCTTTTTACTGCCAATGGAATACTTCGAGTCCACAGTATCACTAGTTGACAAAACCCTGGAAACAGATTATGAGGTTTTGGAATTTGTCGATTATCAATCCAAAATACTCAATAAAGCTTTAGGAGTATATTTCAAAGTAGTTTTTTCCTACCAGCACAATAAATATATGTGGCTGATGGTCGATGCGCGGGATGGTCAAATCTTGTCAGTTAATGAATGTGGTGTTTACAAGTTTTCCGGGACCTTTACTCCTCCACAGCTGATAAAGCCGCGGACGCTGAAGTTGGCATTTGACATGGAATTTCAACTGCTCAATGACTACTATAACAAGTAAGACAACCCACATCGAAGTTTTGCTAAAGGATTAGCTTTCTATAATTTCCATTTCGAACAACTCTGTAAAGTGCTTTCTTAGTTTTTCTTCTACTTCAGCGAGCTCTACCAAATGACCTAACTCCTTATGCAAGGAGGTAACCGCTTTGTCTTGAATACCACATGGGACGATATTGCCGAAGTAGCTGAGGTCGACATTGACATTCAATGCGAAACCATGCATGGTAACCCATCTGCTGGATTTAACTCCTAGCGCACAAATTTTTCTCGCCAACTGTGGGTTATGTCCATCCAGCCATACCCCTGTTAACCCATCTACTCTACCTGCAGTGATATCATACTCAGCTAGCGTTCGGATAACCACTTCCTCCAGGTAGCGCAAGTATTTATGGATATCAGTGAAGAAATTATCCAAGTCAAGAATAGGATAGCCTACAACCTGACCCGGACCATGATAGGTTATATCACCACCCCGATTGATTTTGTAATAGGTAGCCTCCTTTGCTTTCAAGCTTGCTTCGTCAAGCAACAAATGTTCCTGTTCGCCACTTTTGCCCAGTGTATAAACATGTGGGTGGTAGACAAACAGCAAATGATTGGGGGTTGTCACCTGTTCATTTGCGGGAAGTTTGCGATTGGAGATCTTCAAATCCACCACCTCCTTGAAGAGCTTTTCCTGGTAATCCCAGGTTTCCTTGTAGTCCTTCAGACCAAGATGTTGGAAATGAGTTTGCTTGTTCATAATTCGATGTAGGATTCCAACAAGGTAGTAGAATCTTTAGTTTCAATGATATAGCTTTTCCAGCTTGCCGGAACAAGCGTCACCTCTCCAAGTGACAAAGATTCAGCAACCCCATTTGCTTTTATGTTTGCCTCACCTTCAAGGCATATGTATATTTTGAAAGAGTCAAGGTCGTCAAGATCAACACTAAAATCCTTTGTAAGCGTCAATTTATTGGTGGTGAAGTATTCACACTTTTCAATTTGGATTCGTTCATTCAAGCCGGTTGGGTAGCTTGATTTGTATTGATCATAGTAGTTGTAATCAATCGCATCAAGGGCCTCTTCTACATGCAGTTCACGTTTATTCCCCTGATCATCAACTCGATCAAAATCATAAATGCGATAGGTGATATCCGAGGTTTGTTGGATCTCTGCAATCAACAATCCTTTACCTATGGTGTGCACCCTTCCTGCAGGCAGAAAGAAAACATCTCCTTGCGATACTTCTTCTCGATTCAAGATCTCGGTGAGCTGTCCCTGATTGAATTTTTCAAGGTACTTTTCCCGATCAACAGGTTGATTGAAACCACTGATCAGGGTGCTTCCTTCATCCGCCTGGACGACATACCACATCTCTGTTTTTCCAAAACTATTGTGGCGTTTTGACGCCAATTCATCATCCGGATGTACCTGAATAGATAAATCCTGATTGGCATCTATAAACTTAATGAGGAGAGGAAACTCATCCCCGAACCGGTCAAATATCTTATTGCCTAGAATTTCACCTTTGAATTGACCCAAAAGCGCCTTTAAGCCCTTCCCTTTGTGCTCACCATTTTGTACGACGGATATGTTGCCATCTACCCCTGATAATTCCCATGTTTCACCACAATTCGGTAAATCTTCAAAATCTTTCCCCAAAACTGTTTTGATTTTTTGACCTCCCCACAGCTTGTCTTTGAAAATGGTCTTAAATTTCAGTGGATACATAGGCTACAAGTAAAAAATGGATCGCAAAACTAAAGGAAAATATGGGGAAGATTTAGCAGAGAAATATCTCTTTGATCTTGGATTGGAGATTGTCGAGCGAAACTTCAGGTATAAAAGAAGTGAAATTGATCTCATTTGCCTACACGACAATAACTTGCTAATCTTCGTGGAAGTGAAGTTTAGAAAGAATGCCAATTTTGGTGAACCCGAATCATTTGTAAATAAATCACAACAGCAATTAATCAAAAAAGGGGCGGAAGCATATATCTATGGTATAAATTGGACCAAGGATATTCGATTTGACATAGTCACAATAAATCAGGAGTCAGGAGAATTTCAACATCTTCCTGATGCCTTTTATTGAAGGTTTAGTAGTATGTATATTCGCCTTTTTCAGATTGAATCAACACTTCCTTTTCCGGGTTTTCCTCAACATGGCCAATTACCTTAGCAGGCACATTGAAAGATTCAGAAATCTCGATAATATCATCTACAACTTCTTCAGGAACATAAAGCTCCATCCGGTGACCCATGTTGAAAACCTGGTACATTTCGCGCCAGTCCGTTCCACTTTCTTCATGGATTAGATTGAACAAAGGAGGGACATCAAAGAGATCATTTTTGACAATTTTCATGTTGTCAATAAAGTGCAATATTTTGGTCTGGGCTCCACCACTACAGTGAATCATTCCACTGATTTGATCCTGATGTTCTTTCAGGATGGCCTTGATAATGGGAGCATAGGTCCTCGTTGGTGAAAGCACCAATTTACCTGCATCGACAGGGCTTCCGTCTACCGCATCGGTCAACAGTTTGCTGCCTGAATAGACAAGATCTGTTGGCACACCTCCATCATAGGTTTCAGGATACTTATCTCGATAGACACTCGAAAACACATCATGACGCGCGGAGGTCAGGCCATTGCTACCCATGCCTCCATTGTAGGCGTCTTCATATGATGCCTGACCATAAGACGCCAATCCGACGATAACGTTTCCTGGTTTGATGGTGGCATTGTCGATTACCTCATCTTTTCTCATCCGTGCAGTCACAGTGCTATCCACAATGATGGTTCTCACTAAGTCACCTACGTCCGCAGTTTCACCACCAGTGGAGATAATGTCAATACCCTGATCCCGTAGCATCTGGAGCACTTCTTCAGTGCCATTGATGATCGCAGCAATCACTTCTCCGGGAATAAGGTTTTTGTTCCTGCCAATGGTACTCGAGACCAGAATGTTTTCTGTGCATCCTACACACAGCAAATCATCAGTATTCATGATGATGGCATCTTGTGCAATGCCTTTCCATACCGATAAATCACCTGTTTCTTTCCAATAGGCATATGCCAAAGATGACTTGGTCCCTGCGCCATCCGCATGCATGATGGTGCAGTAGTCATCATCATTTGCCAATAGATCAGGAACGATTTTGCAAAATGCCTTTGGAAATAGGCCCTTGTCAATTTTTTTGATGGCGTTGTGCACATCTTCCTTAGCATGAGAAACTCCACGTTGAGCGTAGCGATCCGACATATTCTTGTGTATTTGAAAGCCGCAAATATCGGTTACCTAAACTTAATTGCCGCACCAATTAGGGCAACAAGTAAAGAAAGCCCGGCAACCATGAGGAGTGCTGAAGTTAGCCCATAAGAATCGGAGATAAAACCGATGATAGGCGGACCCGCCAAAAAGCCCGTATAGCCAAACATGCTAACGGCCGCTATACCTGAAGCGGGGTTAAATCCTGGTTCATTTGCTGCTGCGGAAAAAATCACTGGAACGATACAGCTGAATCCCAGTCCCACCAAACTAAATCCAATAAGTGTAATGGCAGTATTGGCTGAAATCAATGCAATCGCCAGCGTAATTCCTGATAGTATGCCTCCCGTGACCACAACGAATTTTTTACCCATTTTGGGAATGATAAAATCACCTCCAAATCTCCCAATGGCCATAAATCCAGCATATCCGGAAAAAGCCATACCGATCCAGATAACATCACTTGACAACACCTCCCGCATATATACCGCACTCCAGTCCGCAATTGCTCCTTCACTCAATAAAATAAAAAATCCGATCAGCGAAAGGATAAGAATCGTTCCATTCGGGAAGGTGAAAAAATGCTGCTTGGAGCCACTTTCGTCTTGAAAGTTTAGAACCTTGGGCATGATCAATAGGAGAATGAAAAGCAAGAATCCGGTTGTGACGAGCATATGATGATAAACCTGCCATTCTAGAGAAAGTATCAGGCTACCAAATGCCGATCCTATCATCGCGCCCAGACTCCACATACCATGGCAGGTGGACATGATATGTTTTTTGTGATTTCTTTCCACCAGTACAGCTATTGCATTCATCCCTACATCCATCACTGCCATGGTAGCTCCAAAGACAAAAAGTGCTCCAAAGAGTATCCATTGACTGCTGGCAAGGGGTAAGAAAATCAAATTCATTGAATACAGAACAGCGAATATCAGTGTGGCTCTGCCAAGTTTGAGTTTGGAAGAAATCCAATTGGTAAAGGGCATGGTCAATACTGAGCCGATGGGAGCACCCAACAGGGCGAGCCCTAGTTCAGCGTCACTGAGATCTAAGGCATATTTTATATCCGGGATTCGCGTCACCCAGTTTCCAAAAGCAAAGCTATTGAGAGCAAACAACATTCCCGTTGTGCGAGTGTCTAAATCACGGATGAAGTGTACCAGATGGTGAAACATGCCCGCAAAATTAGGAAAAGACTGTTGCCGGTGAACAAATATTATTTAGTCACCACCATCATCATCGGAGAAGAATCTTTCATATTCATCCAGCTCTTCTTCAGGCGCCAGTTCATCCACTCGCTGACGAGGGTTATACCTCAATACTTTAAACTCAGTACGCCGGTTCACCTGATGTTCTTCTTCATTTTGAGCCTCTTTGATTAGCAACTGGCTCTCGCCATATCCTTTCGCTGTAATTCGGTTTGACTCAACGCCTTTAGAAATGATATACGAAACTGCAGATCGTGCTCGCCTCCAGCTCAACTCCATATTATAGGCCTCCGTGTCTCTGCTGTCAGTGTGCGAACCCAGCTCGATGTAAATGTCTGGGTTGTCATCCATGATCATGACCAGACTGTCCAATACCAGGGCCGCATCAGATCTTATTTCAGCCTTGTTCAGATCATAATAGATGTTGTTGAGCACAATTGGTTTTTCAATAATGATTCGGTCAAGGTGAATTTTGGTTTCGAATTCTACATTCGTTATAAATTCGGTCAACGTTTCCTTGTTCACACTCTTGCCAATGGTTGAAAACTCCTTTCGAGTCGTAAAGTATTCGGTTTTTTCACCCTTGATATCATAATTTTCTTCAGGATAAACACGTACTCTGAAACGTCCATCTTCACCTGTAAAGGATTCATCAAGAATATCTCCAGTTTCGCTGATGAGGGTTACTTTCGAGTTAGACACAATGATTTCCTCCCCTCCGTCATTATCGGTTACAGTAGTGCCAACCAGGTAGTAATTAATGATTTTTAAATCCGGGTCATCATTGATGAATGTGTAGATGTCATCATCTCCTTTGCCTCCTTTACGATTGCTTGAGAAGAATCCCCGAGTGGCGTTGAATTCGTAGTAGGCAAAGTCATCTGCGTTACTGTTCATAGGTTGGCCCAGGTTCTCAATTGAAATCAATCCACGATTTCTTGTTGCCTTGAATATGTCGAGGTTGCCAAAACCCGGGTGATGATCAGAAGAAAAATAGAGTTCACCCCCCGCAGATACATGCGGGAACATTTCATTACCAGAAGTATTGATGTCTGGTCCCAGATTTCTTACATCAACCCATCGTCCTCTCCTGTTGAGCTTGGCCGAGTATAAATCTGCTCCACCAAAACCGCCAGGTCGGGTTGATGCAAAGTACAAGGTTGTTCCATCAGGGCTAAGAGCTGGTGTACTGTCCCAACTGTTGGGATCATTGATCGAGACAGGTCTCGGGGATGACCATTGACCGTTTCTGAATCGTGTAAAAAAGAGGTTGACATCATTATTTCCAGTTGCCTTCCCTGTATTTCCCTTCGCAAATATGATCGAGTTGCCATTGGCTGAAATGGTCATCGATCCTTCGTTGACTATGGCTTCATTGATAACAGGATCAAGCGCCTTCAGCGTACGTATATCGACGTTTGCTCCTTTCGTATTAACGCGGTACAAATCTGTAAATGGAGTACCTGTGTTTTTGTAAACTTTTCCTCCTTCTCTATTGCTGGTGAAATAAAGGAAATTGTTGAAATGAACCGGAGCATATTCGGCATTAGGAGTGTTCAGCCCTTCAAGGTTTTTAGCTCGGAAATATGTCTCCTTGTTATGAAGATCATCAAGTGTAGACAGATTTTTGATTTCATTCTCCATCATTTCGCGTATGCGCTTGTCCCGGATCTTAGGGACATTGGTTTGTAACACAGTGCGGGCTTCATCGTACTTCTCATTCGCCTTCAAGGCTCTTGCATAGTAGAAATGAATGTCTTGTTCAATCACCCCTCCTTTTTGCGCAGCAGCATAGTAGCGTTCTGATTCATGTATTCTGTTTGATGTACGAAAGGCCTCTGCTACATGATAATTGATCTCGGGATCATTTTTATCAATGGTAGCGGCATACTTTGATATGATCAGGTTGTTTTCTCCCAACTCCTTTTGCTTGTTGATAGAGCTCATGGAAGAACATCCTGATAAACATAAAAACACAATTCCTACTATTCCGGCAATCAATCGATTCATTACACAAATTGTTTCCGCTAGATAAAACACTAAAATTAAAGGATACCCATATCCAAAACAGTTTATTAGTCAAAAATGTTGCCTGACGGAAATTATAACTACCTTTTTAATTGTGATTTGTTTATAAATGATTTGTATCTAATATGAATGGAATAATTCAGTGTTAACTTTTGTCTGTTATTCTGGCATTGGGAAAGCTAGCATTTCACCCATCCCTATGGTGAATAACCACACACCATAAATCGAGTGCTCAATTGAGACAAACATGAGTGACTGAGTTTTACGATAAGTCAGCCCAAAAAGAATACCTCCGAGCAAAGTCAAAATCAGCACCAGATCATTGAAAAAAATGATGTGAGCCAATGAAAAGACCAGGGCATTGATCAGAATCAGGAGATAATCTTTTGTGAAAAGAGACTCATAACGCTTGAAAAAGTAGGATCGATACAGAAACTCCTGAGGGTAAACAGAGAAAAGAGAGTAGAATATAGAAATGCTCACCCACATCAATGGGTTCTTGCGAACTACAATGAAAAGATGATCAGGATCAAGCCAAAACATCAGTGCCAGAGTTGCCAGCATTACGACAATGACTCTTGGAATAATGGGTTTAAAGTTCTCTGTCAGATGAGGTCTTAAAAGATCGTTTTTGGTAAATAATTTCAATTTTCTACTGATTTGGATACAGTAGATCAGACCTGTCAGCACAATGATTGGCTTTAGCCAGATGGGCAGAGGAGTGATGAGCAGAATCGGTGTTGCAATAAATAGCACAACTAATTCGGCAATTAGACCCGGTTTTTTCGTACCCATGATTAGAGGAAACTTTAAGAATTAATTCTCAATGCTATGATTTTATTGAGCTCACGGTATCTCTCAGTCCCTTGCTAACTCTTTTGCCAACATTTTTCACTCCGTCAAATCCTGACTTGATCGTATCAACACCGGCCTTTTTAGTAGCGTTGAACAGCCCCTTGAACAGCTGAGCACTACCAGTCGCTGTTACATTTTTAAGCTCTACGGCTGCTTCCTTGATTGCTTCATTTCTGACTTGATTGGCGTCCCATACCTTGACATAGCCACAGTATTTTTTAGTCAGCGTTGCAACTCTCAGTGTAAGAAATGCATTAGTTGTCCCTTCCAAAATGGAATCTAAAATCACGTTAGCAGAGGTGCCGAGCATTGGAATCGACTTACCCGTGGCGTTCTTAAAAATTGAGGACACAATGGGTTCAACATGTCTCGAAAAATCCATATGTTCAACCTGGCTGGCTAAGAATGCTGAACCCGCGACATTGGAATAGAGTTGAAATATCTCTTTGAGACTCGGACGTTGAAAGTATACATGGGCGATCCGCCAGACCATTCGAATTTGCGTACCCAGAACCATGAATGCATCTAACTTTCCGTTCTGGGAAATTGCTGTTGTCATGAAAACAGTACTTGCCGTGTTCCTTGCAATCTGACCGGCCTGTTCATCCAATATCGCTAACGATGATTCCAAATTCTCTTCGGACACTTTCTTGACACCTTGCTCCTTTAATATTTTATTCCCGGACAATCTTTTAGCCATCTGCTGTTGATAGCGAGCGACATCACTCTCAGTTGATGGTTTTTGAATAGCACCGGGCAGTTTGAATAATACAATAAAAGGTGCGAGTGCCAACGCAAACATGACAAATGAAAGCCCGTAGAAAACAATTTGACCAAATGTTGGATCAATGGTTGTAGCCCATTGGGTGGCAATTACAATCTGATTGATAAAGAACAGGACCATCCCGATCGATAGCAGTATAAATATCGGAATCAGGATTTTTTTAAGAGTTTGGATCATTTGTTGCGAAGCGTGTCTACCTTGTTCTTCACGATTGCATAGCTCTCAGGTTTCATTTTGAAGTAAATCGTTCCAAAATCTCTTGATACTTTCACCTGAGTACAAATGCCATTCTCAAAAGTGTAGTAGTTGGTTCCATCTGGGGAGACCATTCGAAATTCATGATTTCTGACTTCCTCAAATTCCAGATATCTTCCAAAATGCTGTGAAAAAATGATCTGTCCATCTATTGGTTCAATAAAATATAATTTGGCAACAGTGTACTTGATGGATTCGTAGTTTAGATCTGTTGGAATTTCACTAAAGAAAATACGATAGCCACTCGGATTTTTATCAATGTGATATTCCTTCTGAATACTGCCGTTGATGGAGTTATGGCCTTTTCCATTTTGAAGAATGCCATTGTAGAAATACTCATTTAGAGAGTATTGAATGTGAAAGGACATGAGCAGTTTGTAGTTAACATCACTTCTCAATTCAATTTCTTCATGATTTCCACTGAAAGTTCGTGAAACGTTCATTTCACCAATGATCTTATCTCCTTTGACAACTTCGTAGCGCAGAATTTGTCCGGTAGCAGTCATCAAACTGCATAATAGTAGTAATATGGTGGCGGTGGCAGTTTTCAAGGTTATTATTTCCCTAAATTGATAGAATACACGACTGTGAAAGTGCTATCAAACCTAAAAGTTAGACATTCTGATAACTATGATCACTACAAAATTCAAAAAAGTCTCGTTTCCAAATGATCAAGGTGCTCTGCTGCATGGCCAAATTGACCTTCCGCTTCAACAAGATTTAAATGTTTGGGCTGTTTTCGCACATTGCTTCACTTGTTCGAGCGATCTTAAGGTCGTAGAGATTATTACCCGATCCTTAACTGCTTACGGTATCAGCGTTTTGAAATTTGACTTCACGGGCCTGGGTAGTAGTCAAGGAGATTTTAGTGATACGACATTTTCGTCCAATTTGGATGACTTAATTACGGCAGCAGAATTCTTGAAAAAGGAATTTGGGACTGGACCACAGCTTTTAGTTGGCCATTCATTGGGTGGTGCGGCCGTGCTGCATGCAGCTCCTAAAATAGCATCAATAAAAGCTGTGGCCACCATAGGTGCTCCCTCTTCTCCGGATCATGTAACACATTTGTTGGAAGGAGGAATGAAGGAATTGGAGCACAACGAAACTGCAAAAGTGAATATCGGAGGTCGACCATTCAACATTAAGAAACAGCTCATTGATGACCTAAAAAGGAGTTCCGAAAACCGGAATTTGAGAGATCTCAATAAAGCGTTGTTGGTTTTGCATTCCCCTCAGGATGATATTGTTGGTATTGAAAATGCAGCCGAGATCTATCAGTCAGCAAAGCACCCTAAAAGCTTCATCACCATAGATGGAGCTAATCACCTACTTTCCAATCGAAAGGATGCAGCATATGCAGGCAAAATGATTGGTGCATGGGCGGAGAGATACATAAACAATGAAACCAAATCTATCAGTCGTCCAGAAGAAGGATTTGTCAAGGCAAGAATTGGGACTGAAAAGTATCTGACGGAGATATTAAATCAGGATCATTTCATGACTGCTGATGAGCCAACCAGTGTTGGTGGAGGTAATTTGGGGCCTAACCCATATGAGTTTTTATTGGGCGGCCTTGGTGCTTGCACAGCAATGACTTTGCGGATGTATGCAGATCGCAAAAAAATACCATTGAGTCAGGTGAATGTTGATTTGAAAATAGAAAAGGTCCATGCCAATGACTGTGAAGATTGTGATTCAGCACAAAACAAAATAGACAAGATCACAAGAAGGATTAGCATTGAAGGGGACCTAACAAACGAGCAAAGAGCAAGACTGATCGAAATAGCCGATAAATGTCCGGTTCACAAGACACTGAATGGGTCGGTAATCATTGAAACCAAGGCAATTTAGCATACTCATTATTCGTTTTTCTTGACAGTTTTTTACCGATGCTTACTGGTTTGGATTGGTAATTGTTCAGATGTTGGGCAATTTTGCTTTTCTATGACGTTAACCCACTCTATGACGCATTTTCGGATTGCTTTCTTTTCAATTTTGTTTTGCCTCTCATTGTCTGGACTATCTCAGATACCAGATGCAGAAAGTCCCATATCGTCCATCAGCATGTATGTGGATACATTGATATACAATTGGAATAGCAATGTCGTCGGGCATCAAGGTCAACCTCATTTGGCTTTTTCATACAATGATGAGAATGAAGTGGCTGAGGTTACGATCAAAATCGACAGTGAAGAGGCGATTGCAGAAGTGGAATTGAATCATTCTGATGACTTTGAAATCATCGATTCTTTAACGCTTATTCGTGACCACATTCGATTTAAAGTAAGGTTTAAGGAGTTAACACAATCGAATTTTTTGAAATTCACCTTTAGGATCATCTATACGCTTGGAGATTTGGATATAGTAGATATTCCACTATTCCCCTATACTGAAACCTATTTGGAATTCTATCCACCCGAGACTGAGCTTTTTATTGGCGAGGAAAAGGTAATGCAGCTCACCACTAACAACATTGATAATATCAAAATTGATAATCGATGGACAGAAGGATTACCGATCAATTATCGCCTGACCCGCGAAGGATCTGTGCTACTACTCCATTTACTGCCAAGCAGATTAGGAAGGCAACCAGTTAGTATCAATACCAATTTGAAGAAGCCGCAAATCAAGGGAGGAGAGATTATGTACAAACTCCAACCCATTGTGACAATGTTTCAAGTGAAATCTGGGAGATTGGAATTTTTAAATACTGACTTGCAAGAGGTGATAGTGCCAGATGACAATAAAACCGCAGTGGAAATCGAAGTTGACAATAGTCGATTCTTGCAGATCGGGAAAACCTATCGTGTCGAAAATCAGGAGGATCCTGGTGGACCCTTGATTGCCGAGTTGTATACAAAAACGCGTCTCAATAATGACCGAATTTTGTGTCTCATCCGGCTTTACAATTATCACAAGAAGTCGGAAGGCTATTTATATGTAAAGGATGATGATAAGGCGAGATCAATCATAAATTTGGACATCAGCCATAAGACGACAATTGACGAAATACAGATTCAACGAAACGGAAGTGACTGGGTCTCTAGCAGTGTAGTGCATCCGGGAGAATTAGTCAACATTAAAATCATAGGCAAGGGGCTGCATCGGTCGGATTTTAAGTTTCAAGGGGCAGAAAATCATAACTTTGATTCACTGATAAGAAATGAAAATTTATACCTATCGAGTATAAGAGTGCCAATAGATATTGTGGCAAACAAAATTGAAATCTTCAATCACAACAAGGAGACCGGGAGCGCCTTGACAGTGGCAGAGTACAAACGACCAAAGTCTATGAATTTTGTCAATATTGAGTTGGGTACAAGAAAGGTGACGGTCAACGAAATAGATAAACCAGTGTACTATGAAGAAGTACTCAGGGACCTGGTAATATCTTTTGACAGGTCTAAAATTGATGAAAAGGGCGAATTATTCGGGAAGCAATACCTGGAAATTGATGTAAAGGTCACTAATAAGAAAGGAGAACTTATTGAATTATACAAGTTCGATAATATCGTTGTGTGTCCAGATGCCGCCTCGCCACGATATGGTCGATATGACAACAATGACTGTAGAGTTGGCGATATCAATTTGAACGAATTCTTGAGAAACAAGACCTCAAATTTGGAGGATTGGTCAAGAATTGAGCTGGAGTTTAAACACAAGGATCAAAGCGCAGTTAGCCGTAAGTTTACAAAAAAGGTTCAGGTGGTAATGAAGCGAAGATTTTATTTTAACACAGACGTTTCATTTCCGGCCGGGCTGTTGATTTTACAAAAGCAAGAAGATGGCAACACTGGATTCGGCACCTTTGGAGGTGTCAACTTTGCAATGATCTATCAGATGAGTTTTTATCATCCAGAAAAAGTAGCAAAGCTTCAGCCTTATAAAGTAGGTGCTGGAATCATTGCAACTAATATTTTCAACTATACAGAGAATGCAAGTTCAGATCTGGCCATTGTGGTGTTGGGGTCGGTTTATCCAATCTCAAGTGAGAATAAATTATCCTTTCCGCTGTATTTAGGGGTGGGTTACTTTATTACTAAAAACAAACCGTTTATGATGCTCGGTCCAGGAATTCGAGTGAGGTTTTAAGGTCACGACAGTTTTACCTCCTTAATTATACTTTATGTCATTTGCGAGGACATCAATGTAGATACCGCTTGTTTTGTAGCAGTCATTATACTCAGTGAAATCATTCTGGATGGGAACTCATTCGTTCCGCATCCTGTAGAATAGTTGATTAGGTCATATCGGGTGGACGACCTGTTTATTTAAAGCCAGTAAAGAATAACCACCTGGGACGGCTGGACGGCAAGTCTTTGCGATCCTTACGAACAATACAGCTAAGGTCATATAGGGTTAGACGAGCTTTTTTTGTGGTGAACAGAGAAATACCAATTCATCATTTCAGGTGGACGACTAACCTTTCAGAGCCTGGCGAGGAATACCGTCTAGGTCATTTCAGTTGGACGACTAACCTTTCAGAGCCTGGCGAGGAATACCGTTTAAGTCATTTCGGGCGGACGGCCAGTCTTTCCGAGCACAGTGAAGAATACCGTTTAAGTCATTTCGGGCGGACGGCCAGTCTTTCCGAGCGAAGCGAGGAATACCCATTTTGTCATTCCGGTTTCCGAGCGAAGCGAGGAATACCGGAACTACCAAACGTGAATATTACCCGTATCATCGACCATGATTTTCTTGTGCTCGACTGGCACTATTAACTCAAACTCCCTGTTGACTACCCCGAGCAGAAAATTTTTCTTACTCTTTATGACAGCATAACCACCAACGAATGGGCTGATCCAATAATTTTTCACAGCTCCGAGGTTTTTTAGGTGTTGACCCTTGGAAGGGAAATAGTCAGCCAGTTCCCCTAATTGATCATCTTTAAAGTCAGTTAGAGCTGCTGGTATCGCTTCCTTCCCAGTCTTGTCAATGAATCCATATTTTCCATTTACTTCCACCAATGACCACTGTTCATTGTTTCGGTTGAAAGACGAAATCTGGTCATACCTTGGCGCCACTATCTCTTTACCTTCCTGGTCAATGAATCCTAGTTTGCCATTTTCTTTGACCATAGCCCAGTTCACCCCTTTGGAGCCGAATGAAAAAATCTGATCGTACTTAGCTGGTACGATTTCCTTACCAGTACGATCTATGAATCCATACAGGCCATTTTTTTCAACTCGAGCCCACTTTTGCTGGTAGCGACCAAAACTCGAAATAGATTCATATTTAGGTGCGACAATTTCTTTTCCTGTTTTATCCAAGTATCCAAACAGGCCATTTTTCTCAACTTTGGCCCATGGGATTCCGCTGGCATCAAACCGAAAAACGCGAGAGTAGGTAGGAGCAATTACTTCTTTCCCTGTTCGATCAATAAATCCGAAAAGAGCATTTTTTTCAACGAGCGCCCAATCAATTCCCATCGTACCGAAATTGTCAATTTCCTCGTAGATGGTGTTTACAGCAATTGCACCACTCTTATCAATGAAACCCCAAAGATTATTTTTTTCGACAAGGGCCCAATTACTTGTTCTGCTTCCAAATGGTAAGATCCTGTCAAATTCTGGTTTTACGATGATCGTACCTTCTTTATTCACAAAACCATATCGGCCATTTTGTGCGATCATCGCCCAGGTTACATTGTGGCTGCCAAAGGACCAGATGCGGTCATAAATTGGCGCCAGAACCTCTTCTCCATTTCTATTGATGATGCCATAGAGATTTCCCTGCTTGACAGTCGCCCAGTGCGTATGTCCAAGTGTACCATAGTTGCCAACATCATCATACTTCTCAGAGTCTGATTGAGAATAGGCAATTGTTATAAGCAGCGTCAGAAGAAGAGAAAGCAGGCATTTCATGGTAGTTCGCTTTTTATCAAAGACACAATTCAGCTAAAAAAGTTTCTCACTAAATCAATGGTTAAACTTTTTCAATCTTTACTCAAGTTCAGAAAGAGGTGTAAGATTGTCAGGAATATCCTCATCACCTTCCTCAATGAACGGATAAACTTCTACAATCGACGTTTTCGCGATGGACGGAATTTCAAATGGAACGAGCATTCCACTCAGACTTTGAGTTACCATCTCGAACGCCTCTTTTACGTCATTAGCAGAAACTAGAAAATACATGTTAATTTTTACTTCTTTGGCACTGTCACCATCTACAGTCGTGTAGACTGCTTTACACTTAAACCATATTTCTGCTTGCTCATTGGGAATTACCTCGGTAATGTTGGTTTTGGTAATGGTATTAACATGAAATTCACCACTAATTTCTTTTTCCAGCACTTCGTAAATTCTTGATTCGGCTTCTGTATAGCTCATTGCATCAAGTAAATACGCTTCGGTTACCTGCTTAAGAATCCCTTCATCGTCTTCCTTATTGAACTTTGCTTTACAAGTGTACCAGATTTTCATGTTTGATTTTTTGATTTTGAAAAGGCGGCAAATTAAGCACTTATCTACACGGATTACAAAGCGATTGTAATATTGGTTATTCAGATGAACAATTAAAACATTGGCACGGCGTTTGTGAATATTGTAAGAATATTTTGGATTATTTGGGTTACCTCTATTGAGTAAAACCATATTAAGAGGTAGTCAGTCATCAATTTATCGTTTATGAATTTCACTAGAATCAACAAGCTCATATCGAAAGCCATTCGATCGGCACAAATCATTAAGCAAAGAGGTAAAACACCTGCACTCCTTCGCATCCGTGACAATTATGTCAGTGAAATAAAAAGAAAATATGGCCTATACCTTACGGACGTATTATTTGAAGTGTACGATGAGTATTGCGCCGATGATGACCTTATGCCTATTGAAGCATATTTAACCCCATCCGGGGTACCTGTGGAGGTAGATGACCTACCCGGAGTACATTACCGGGTCAAAATGATTTCAAACCCGCTGCGTATTGAGTTGGTAAACAACAAAGATGACAAATCTGAAGTAGTCTGGCAGGCGGCTTAATTGTCAAAAGGCCGTATTTATCCTGAATGATTATCATTGCATCAATATTCAGGAATTATGAAGAAGTATGATGTGTATGCCATTGGCAATGCCATGGTTGATTATGAAATAGAGGTTGACGACCAATTCTTAGGTGATCATGCCGTAGAGAAGGGCTTTATGACCCTTGTGGATGATGCCCGTCAACATGAATTATTGGAAGCTGCGCAACAAAAAATTCGCAAAAAACAAGGTGGAGGTTCAGCAGCTAATACAATCATGGCTGTCAGTCAATTAGGAGGGAAAGCATATTATGCCTGCAAAGTCGCGAATGACAATGACGGTCAGCTATACCTAAAGGATCTTCACGATCATGGGATAGACACCAATTTATCCAACGAGTCTTTGTTCAATGGAGTAACAGGGAAATGCTTGGTAATGGTTTCTCCGGATGCAGAGCGCACAATGAATACTTATTTGGGCATTACGGCAGATTTCTCAGTCAAAGAACTGGATACAAAGGCGATTGCATCATCCGAATATTTATTTATTGAAGGATACCTGGTTTCTTCGGAGACCGGCTTTGAGGCAATGAAGGAAGCCAAAAGGATAGCAGCCGAAAACAATGTTAAAGTTTCGCTGACATTCTCAGATCCCAGTATGGTCAAGTACTTCAGGGGTCAGATGAGTGAAATAGTAGGTTCAGGGGTTGATTTACTTTTTTGTAACGAAGAAGAAGCTCAGCTTTTTACAGAAAAAGATAGCACTGAGGAGGCAAAAGAAGCGTTGAAAGAGGTCGCGCAAACTTTTGTGATCACAAGAGGAGATAAAGGTGCATTGGTCTGGGATGGCCAAACTTTTATTGTAATACCCCCATTTGAGACATCAGCGGTTGATACGACCGGGGCAGGAGATATGTATTCAGGGGCATTTTTGTTCGGAATTACTAATGGACATTCATTTGCAAAATCTGGCCTGTTGGCGAGTAAATCCAGCTCGGCTGTAGTTTCGAAATATGGCCCTAGACTTGACAAGGATCAGTTAAAACAATTCGCAATTGAGATTTTATAACCTAACTTAGTGTCAACCAGCACTGTATTATTTAGGAATTAGATACTTTTTTTATTAAACCAAATCACTATGAATTATCGCTTTATCACAATGCTCCTCATTGGAGTAGGGTGGAGTAGTACGTTTGGACAAACCCGCCAAATTGAATTTGACGAGTTCGATCTTGACAATGGACTTCACGTAATTTTACATCAGGACAATACTACGCCTATTGTCAATGTTTCAGTTCTTTATCATGTTGGCTCGAAGAATGAGCCAGATGGAAGAAAAGGATTTGCGCATTTTTTTGAACACTTGATGTTTGAGGGATCTCCCAACATAGAAAGAGGGACTTTCATGAAAATCATACAAAATGCCGGCGGCACCTTAAACGCCAACACATCATTTGACAGAACCTTCTACTATGAAACTTTACCTTCTCATCAGCTCGAGTTGGGCTTATACATGGAGTCAGAACGTATGCTTCATGCTACCATTGACTCTACGGGTGTGGCCACACAAAAGGAAGTGGTGAAAGAAGAAAAAAGATTGAGAGTGGATAACCAACCTTATGGATCGATTTTGGCCAAATCGTTTGGAAATGCGTTCAAGGGTACAAATTACGAATGGACTCCAATCGGGACATTCGAGGATATTGATGCTGCCAGTGCAGATGATTTCAAAGATTTCTTTGAAACCTTCTATGTTCCGAACAATGCTACACTTGCCATAGCAGGTGACTTTGACAAGGAGGAAGCCAAATCGCTGATTAGGAAATATTTTGATGAAATCCCGAAAGGGAAAGCTGAAATCCCAAGACCTAAAATAGCTGAGGCAACTCAGGCAGAAGAGATACGGGAAGAGGTATTTGATAATATCCAGCTACCAGCAGTGGTCCAGGTGTATCGTATGGCCAAGCAAGGATCAGAAGACTATTATGCGTTGGAAATGCTGACAACACTACTTTCTGGAGGACAGAGTGCCCGTTTCCAAAAAGAAATTGTGAATAATCAACAGATAGCGCTCCAGATGGGAGCTTTCCCATTTGCGCTTGAAGATGCCGGTGCATTCATAGCGTTTGGCTTGACCAATATGGGAAGACAACCAGAAGAATTGGAGGAAGCAATAATCAATGAAATAGAAAGAGTGAAAACAGAGCTCGTTGGAGAGACCGAATTTCAAAAGTTGAAGAATCAAATTGAAAACGACTTTGTTTCAAGAAATGGTCGGGTTTCAGGTATCGCAGAAAGCCTTGCCGATTATCATGTTTATTTGGGAGATGCGAATTTGATCAATAGCGAGTTGGAGAGATACATGAAAGTTACTCCGGAAGATTTAATGCGTGTTGCGAATAAGTATTTGGTGGAGGACAATCGAACCACACTTACTTACTTGCCAATGGCAGCTAAGAAGAAACCAGCAGATACAGCGGTAGAATCAGATCAATAACCAAAATGAACATCAAAATGAAAAACACTATTAGCATATTCATTCTTGCGTTGTTGACAGTGACTGTTAGCCAGGCGCAATTAGATAGAAGTCAATTACCTGAACCAGGCACACCAAGAGAAATCGAATTAGGTGACTATCAAAGTTTCGAATTAAAAAATGGACTTAAGGTCTTCGTAATAGAAAACAGCAAGTTGCCCAGAGTTACATTCAGACTGCAAATTGATCGAGAGCCACTCATTGAAGGAGAAAAAGCAGGCTATATCGATATGGTAGGACAAATGATGAGACGTGGCACAACAAGCAGATCCAAAGAACAACTTGACGAGGAGATCGATTTTATTGGAGCTTCAGTTAGTGCAGGCGCTACATACCTCAATGCATCCGGCCTTTCCAAATACACAGAGAAAATTGCCGAATTGATGACTGATGTATTGTACAATCCGATTTTCCCTGAAGAAGAACTGGAGAAAATCAGAACCCAGACACTTTCAGGATTGGCAGCTAATAAGGAAGATCCAAATGCTATTTCGAGCAATATGATTTCCAAAGTTGTTTATGGCAAAGATCATCCTTACGGAGAAATATCTACGGAGGAGTCTGTTGCAAACATTACAGTGGAGGACATCTCTAGCTATCATGCCAAATACTTCAAGCCGAATATTGCCTACTTAGCAGTAGTAGGTGACATTACACTCAAGGACGCCAAATCATTGGTCAAGAAGTATTTCACCAATTGGGAAAGAGGAGAAGTTGTTAATCCATCTTATGACGCGCCACAAGCACCTGAAAAGAATGTGGTTGCTTTAGTTAATAGATCAGCGTCTGTACAATCAGTTATCAATGTGACATTTCCGGTTGAACTTAAGACCGGACATCCTGATGTAGTACCTGTTAGAATCATGAATACGATTTTGGGAGGAGGGGCATCTAGTCGTTTATTTATGAATCTGAGAGAAGACAAAGGCTATACTTACGGAAGCTATTCGTCGCTCTCCTCAAACGATCTGGTTGCTCGATTTAGTGCTTCAGCAAGTGTTCGCAACGAAGTGACAGATAGTTCAGTGAACGAGATTCTGACTGAGATCAAAAGGATGACAACAGAGTCTGTTACAGATGAAGAACTTACGCTTGCCAAAAATTCAATTGCCGGTAGCTTTGCGCGCTCACTCGAAAGTCCACAGACCGTGGCATCATTTGCGATCAACTCAGCGATCTACAATTTAGCAGACGATTACTATTCAACATATCTTCAGCGGGTCAATGCGGTCACTATAGATGATGTACAGAAAATAGCGCAGAAATATCTTAAACCTGACAATGCCTACATCACTATCGTGGGTAAGGCTGGAGATGTTGAATCAGGATTAAAACAATTTGGAGAAATCAAGTATTTCGATGTTTATGGAGAGCCAGTAGATCCTTCCAAGGCAAAACTCCCGGATGGGATAACAGCACAATCTGTCCTCGACGATTACATAAGTGCAATAGGAGGAAAAGATAAATTGAATGCCATTAAGACCATGAAAGTTGTCATGTCTGCTTCTGCAATGGGACAAACAATGCAGTTTGTGAAAGTTCATAACGAAAACAAACTCAATCTCAAGGTAATGGTTGGTGGGAATGTGATGTCAGAGCAGATATATGATGGAGAGAAAGCGGCTGCCACACAAATGGGGCAACAATTGCCGTTGAATGATGAACAGAAAGAAGCAATTGCGCTGGAAGCACGACCTTTCCCAGAAATCTACTTTGATGATATGGGTGTCGAGCTAGCGTTAGTTGGACTTGAGGATGTAAATGGCAAACCAGCATTGATCGTGGAGGCCACCAACCCAGGAGGGTCATCTTATTCTTTGTTTTTTGATCAGGAAAGCAAGTTGATCGTTCGGAAGGCAAGTACCAATGAGGTACAGGGACAAAGTATGACGTTCAATACAGATTTCGCGGATTATGTTGAACAAGATGGAATTAAATTTCCTTCTGTCATCAAACTCCCTCTCGGTCCTGGTTTTACAGCTGAAGCAAAAGTGGAAAGCGTGGAATACAACCTGGAAGTCGACAATTCTCTTTTCGAAATTAAGTAATTATGACATTGATTCGTCCTTTATACCATCATTGAACATGAATAAAGGACGAATCAATTCTTTTTTAGGGATTAATCCAAACTCTCTTTTGATTTGAGCAAAGGATTCTCTTATCTTTGCACTCCGTTTTTTCAAACATGAACTTTAATTAAGATGAAAAGGACGTTTCAGCCCTCTGTAAGAAAAAGAAAGAACAAGCACGGTTTCCGTTCGAGAATGGAATCTGTAAATGGTCGTGGAGTCCTGGCAAGAAGAAGGGCGAAAGGAAGAAAGAGACTTTCTGTTTCTGACGAGAAAAGAGGAAAATAAATTTTAAGGGCTATGCAACTAGAGCAGCCCCCGCATATTGACCGTTCTTTCTCAAAGAAAGAGCGACTTAATAGTAAAAAATTAATTGAGGAACTGTTTAAAAACGGTTCCTCTTTTTATTTGGACGTTGTGCAATTCAAAGTCCTGGCCAGGGAAAAGCTGGAGAATAATCAGGTACTTATTTCAGTGCCTAAGAAGCACCATAAGAAGGCAGTGAGTCGCAACTTGATCAAGCGTAGAATTCGTGAAGCTTATCGACTCAACAAACATCGAACGGATCCATCGTCACATTATTTAATTGGGATTATCTATCTTTCAAAAGAAATTCTGACCTATCACCAGATTGAGAAAAAACTAATAACCTTTTTGTCTCGTTTATCTGGAAAGTCCCTAGATAAGCATAGATCTAAATAAACATGAAAAAATCAGCGTTAGTTATTATTCCGGTTATAATGCTCGCTTTATTGGCTTTCAAGCCAATTGGTGAGAATGACAGGTATTTCCAGATTGTCAAGAACCTTGACATTTTCGCTACGCTCTTCAAAGAAGTCAACTCATATTATGTTGACGAAATCAATCCTACGCAGTTGATCAAAACGGGTATTGATGCCATGTTGGAGTCGCTGGATCCCTATACAGATTATATTCCGGAAGATGACATTGAGGATTATATGACTATGACTACCGGAGAGTACGGAGGGATTGGAGCACTCGTCGACAACAAGGATGGGTTCAATACTGTGATTATGCCGTATGAAGGATCTCCAGCTCACAAGGCTGGACTTCAAATCGGAGATCAAATCTTAAAAATCAATGGGATAGATCTTACAGGAAAAAATGCAGGAGACATCAGTAAGCTCCTGAAAGGTCAATCTGATTCTGACCTGATGCTTGAAGTTAAAAGGTTTAAGCAAGATGAACTCCTGAACATAAGCCTTAAAAGAGAGAAAATTACCATCAAGAATGTGCCATATTATGGGATGGCCGCAGAGGGGGTTGGATATATCAAACTAACAGATTTCACAACAAAGGCAGGCAAGGAAGTAGGGAGTGCGCTCAAAAAGCTCAAAAGTGAAGGGGCCGAAAAGGTTATTTTAGATTTGCGCGGCAATCCTGGTGGATTGCTTGATGAAGCAATCAAAGTGTCCAATGTCTTTGTTCCTAAAAACAAAGAGGTTGTGAGCACAAAAGGTAAACTTGAAGATTGGTCAAAAAAATATTTGACTCCCGCTGAGCCTGTGGACATCAATATTCCGGTTGCGGTATTGACTGATAATGGTAGTGCATCAGCATCAGAAATTGTTGCTGGAGTTATACAGGATTATGATCGAGGAGTTTTGGTTGGTCGAAAGACATTTGGAAAAGGACTCGTGCAACAAACAAGACCACTCGCATATAATTCACAGCTCAAGGTGACAACAGCAAAATATTACATCCCTAGTGGGAGATGCATTCAGGCGATTGACTACAGCAGAAGAAATTCAGATGGAAGTGTTGGGAAAATACCAGATAGTTTGAAAACTGAGTTTAGGACCGCCAATAATAGAATGGTGTATGATGGAGGTGGAGTTGATCCTGATGTCGTTGTAGTTCGATCAAAACCTGCGCCTATTGCCAGAAACCTGTTTTCGAAAGATTTAATTTTCCATTTCGCCACTGAATTTCATCACCAAAACAAGGATATAGGATCAGCCAAGAAGTTTACACTTACAGATGATCAATACACACAATTTGTTGATTGGTTGGATGGGAAGGACTATGGATATACGACAGGGGTTGACAAGAAAATATCCGAATTGATTGCAGAATCGAAAAAGGAAAAGACATACGAATTAATGAAGCCTCAAATAGACGCCTTAATGGCCGCTGCGCAGGACAACAAGGAATCGGATATTGAGATATTTAAAGCTGATATTAAACGATTTCTTGAACAGGAAATAGCCAGTAGGTATTATTTGCAGAATGGTATTATTGAATCATCATTCAAATATGATCAGGATGTGCTCCAGGCAGTTAGCGTGCTGAATGATACAGAGAGATATCAATCAATTCTGAAAGGCTCAAATTAGATTTTGATACTTACAATAGAGACATCAGGACAGGTTTGCTCAATTGCAGTGCATAGTGAAGGGATATTGATTGCCGGACAGGTTTACAACCTTCAGAAATCTCATTCTGCTTTACTGCCTGGCATTGTGAATGAAGTCTTGAGTAATGCCGGACTAGAAAAAAGCGCGCTGCAGGCGGTTGCTATATCTGCCGGACCGGGATCATATACAGGTTTACGCATTGGAGTCTCAACAGCAAAGGGACTTTGTTATGGCTTAGGCATTCCCCTTATTGCAATTGATACTTTGGATTTATTGGCAGCAAATGTCATAAATCAACTGGGTGATATGGATTTGGCGATACCATGCCTGGATGCGAGACGGATGGAAGTTTACGCAAAAGTGATTGGCAAAAATGGCCATGTGCTGATGGAAACAACTCCTGTCATCTTGAATGAAGACAGTTTTGATAACTTTGGTGAGTCCCATCTTACCTTTTTAGGTAGCGGTGCGCATAAGTGTGATGTCATTGAACGATCAAATTACTTGATTCTTAAGGATAAGTTCCCAAGTGCTTTAGAGGCTGGAACCTTGGTTCACAAAAGATTCCTCAATAAGGATTTTGAGGATGTCGCCTATTTTGAACCCAATTATCTAAAGGCTTTTCAAACCAAACCAGCAAAGAATCTGTTAGCTTGATATGTCTGAAATAATCAATAAAGTAGCGGCAAATGAAAGCCTGGTTACGCTCGACCTTGAAGAGTTGCTTGACGGAGGAGAAAGAGTAATATTCGATTTGGCGAATGCATTGGATGGTCCTTTGTTGCGTGAGAAAGATTTTAGAGAGTACGTAAAAACCAAGGATTGGTCGGTTTTTGAGAACAAGAATGTTGGAGTAACATGTTCAGTTGAAGCGATTATTCCTTCATGGGCTTATATGCTAATTGCATCAAAAATCCAGCCCCTTGCAAATTCTATTGTATATGGGGGTGAGGATGGAATCGAAAAACACCTTATTGATCTGGCTGTGGATGCCTTTGACTTAAATCATCTCACGGGTAAGAAAGTTATACTCAAAGGCTGCTCACATATTCATAATCGAGATTATGCATACATGAAAGCAACGAGCACATTGGTGCCCGTGGTGACTAGTCTAATGTACGGAGAGCCGTGCAGTACTGTGCCTGTTTTTAAGGCACCAAAAAAAGCAATTTAATTTCTTAATGTTTTTGGGTCAATTTCCATCAAGTTCTTATCTTTGCCCTCCTTTTGATTTCGTGTATTGAATATTTGGGATTGTGGGGGGAATTATTGGGCACTTATACGGGGTGTTTATAGTTGTAGAGCTTGGGTTCTGCACGATTAATGAAGG
>JAGDZR010000015.1:0-125824 GCA_049115695.1 Cyclobacteriaceae bacterium
TTGCATGATGCCAATATCCCTAACACCATACCGAAAATTATTACTCGCTTGATCATTTTATTGAAATTTATATTATACATGTCTTAAAAATTATTATTTGACACCAGTACGTTCCTCGATAACAAAATGGTTGCCTGAGTAAATAAAAATGAGGGACAAATCTTTTGGACCAAATAACCAGGTCAGTTTCATCCGGATTTGATGTTCAATGATATCGGAATTATTAGTTGACCAGTGGAAGATGAATTTCCATTTGTTGCCTATTCAAAACAAGCGGTAGAGGATTTAAGGATTAATGAATAGTTGGTTTAACCTAAAGCCAATGCAAATTTTGGAATAAAATAAAAGATTGTATTAAGGAGGCATATTGGCATCATTTTTTTTTTGAGAATTAGGCTTAGTTTTTGAAAGTGATAACGGAGAGTATGAAAATCAATTCGTATTTATAGTTTTTAAGGAATATAGACGGGCAGAAGAAATTATTGATATCAGCCCAAAAAAATAGATGGGTACAGTTTGGAAACGAAAATAGCTAGATTGTATATGATATTCAATATATCAAGTATTGATGCCTAATTGTTGAAGAATTGAAATCTTTTTTTAAAAATCAATGCAATTCCTTAATTCTCATAGAATAATTTCTAAGTTCACATCAAACAGACTCAAGCTTAAATTAAGAAAATTGACCTTTATGCAAATTTCATATCTTATAAAGGAAAATTAACTGAGATTAATAATACCAAGATTGGCCAATCTGTACGTCATTGCAATTTGGCTAACCTGAAATTTTTCTGCAAGATTTTTAATTTGCTCATCAGAAATTGTAAAAGAATCTATACCTAACTCATCAATCAATCGATGGATTAGTACTTTGGGCATTAATAAAGCAGCCGCAAAAGCGTTGGCTTCTCGTTCTATATTATTTGACTTACCTGATCTTGCAAATACAGCAATAGTCTCATCAACGAACATTTTTTTTTCTTCTTGGTGAAGAACAAAGTGTCCAATTTCGTGTGCTATGGTAAAATTTTTTCTTGCATCTCCTTGGTTTTTGTCTAAACCAATAGTCGTCATGGAGGGTTTGATCACTAAAAGCCCTGAAATTTCTTCTCCTAAATCTCTTTCCTCTTTGTGGATTTTCAATTTTTGAAGTAATTCCTCAAGTTTAATAGGCACTGATCCCAATAGATTATGACCTACGAGAAGATCGTACGCACTCTTCTCTATTTCATTATAGTCAGGCATGAAATGTCAAATTAAAAGTATAAATGCAAATGCTTCTTTATTGAAGCTCATTAAGAAAATTTAATGTGTTCATTTTCCCTTTATTTTTTAGTTGGTCAAATTCAGTTGGGAAAAAGCGATCAATACCAATTGCAAATGCTGTTGATATTTTCCAAACCAACTCCAATGTTGGTTTTTGATTACCAAGTTCTATGTTTGCAATTGAAACCCTACTCAAGTTCACGTGTTTAGAAAATTCGTTCTGAGATAACTGTCGTTCACTTCGAAGGTCCTTGATTTTAGCAGCCACAAAACTATAGATATTAGAATTTATTTGGTCGGGTGTTTTCATCATAGTCTTAAATGTTCAAAGAATCAAACGTAAGATAAAAATATTAATTTACAGAATAAATACGATTTTTTCAAGAATGTGTTTGATTATTTACATACAAAGTATGTCATTTCTATTACAAAGCTAATCATTTTAGTTGATATAAACCTAATATAGTGTTGGCAATACTTTACATTATATATGTATATAAAAAATACACAGAATATGTTTGGTATTTAAAAATTGATTATCTTTACGGCGTATCAATAAAATAACAAAATCTGAACTAACAAAAATGTGAAGGTATAAAACAAAAAAACTCGCTGAGATAAGATTTAGCGGTCTTTCAGCGAGTTTTCAGTTCCCTGTCTCTAGACTAATCAGGATTAGTTCATTCTGGTGGAACCTTGTTTTTAAACGTGTGCAAATTAGGTAATATTATTTGATTTGACAAGATCGACCTTTCCAGGTTTTTATATGGTGCCCTGCCAAAAGCCGTCCGGCTATTCTATTCGGCCGTAATCGAATGGGATAATATTAAATAAATATATCATGGTTAAAAAACCAAAAAGCATCTACATGCACTATGAAGGTGATGTGGATATAAAAAAGGTCGAAATTGATGACCACACGAGAGTAGGTGATGTAATAAAGGAACATCTACCTCAATTTGCCAATTCCTCAGATTACAATGAGGATTTGGAAGCATATGTTGAAGATGGGAAAGAACAACTATCAAAGGATTCTCTGATAGCGGATCTGAAACTGGAGAACAAAGGCCATTTGCATTTTAGCAGATGCAGTCGAGTAAAGACGTCAGTACTTTTTGGCGATCAACAATTTGTGTTTGATGATCTGAAACCTGCATTTACATTAAGAAAAGTGCGTAGAATTTTGTCAAAAGAGGGAAACATTTCTCAACAAGATTTGAAAGGTCATAAATTTCGACTTACCCAAACTTCAAATGATCTCGACTTAGATTCACATCTTGGGTCATTTACAACTTATCCATCTTGTGAAGTGAAACTTTATTTGGTGAAACCTGTAAAGATTCAAGGATTTGTTAAACCTGAAGTTTCTTTGTTTCTTGACCATATTGAAAGTAATGAATTTCAGTCTGGTGTTGATAGGGGTTATTGGGAGGTAATTGATTCCGACCAAATTTCGTCAACATGGCCATTGGTATTCGTCAGAGTAGCACAGGGTAATAAAAAATTTACTCTTAGGTTTGATTTGAGCGGTTATCCTGTGTTAGCTCCAAAGGGTGAATTGTGGGATGAAGAAAAGAATACTTTGTTGAGTAAGGATAAAAGGCCAACAGGGTGTGAAAATCTCAACGTAGCAGTACGTATGTCTTATGGTGGCCCACCGCAAACTTCTCTCTACATTCCGTGCGACAGAGGTGCATTGACTACTCATCCAGAATGGAGAGAGAAGTATCCAGTTGAAACATGGAAAAAGGGAGACCAGGTTGCAAAATACTTGCGCTTTTTCCATTCCTTATTAAATACTTGATCAAAATGATTTCGGCAAGTATTTGGTTTTGGCTCTCCCTAATGGGAGAGCTAAAACAAAGGGGAAACCTTAAACGTGAAAGCGGTGCATTTTTGCTCGGTAAAAAAGGATCAAATAGGATAGTCAAAGCACTTTATTACAATGACCTTGATCCAGAATGTCTAAATTCTGGGATTGTAGAATTCAGTTATTTGGGGCAGATGAACCTTTCTGATTATTGCATTGAAAACAATATGAAGGTATTGGCCGACGTGCATACACATCCTGGCGGTTGGACAGGTCAAAGCGTTGCAGACAAAACAAATCCCATGATTTCTAGAAAAGGTCATCAGGCTATTATTATTCCCAATTATGCTAAAAAGAAATTTCAGTTGTTTCAGGGTGTAGGCTTTTATGAATATTTGGGAGATTTCCGTTGGTTGGCTAAATGTAACCTAAAACTATCATTACTATGAGTATAATTAATGAAGACAACTTTAACCGGCTTGCACCATTGCTAATCGAAAAGGACGAGTCTTTAAAAAAACTAAAATTTACTGAAGCATACAAGTTAGTGGTAAACAGACTCTCCGGCCTTAAACTTGGATTAGTTATTGATAAAAAGGTAGCTGATTCTATTGCGTTACAGAGTGCTGTAATCAATGCAGTAAATACTGGAAAAAGGGCCTTTATGGGTGGCGTTTTCGTAAGCATTGAGGAGGATTTTGCTAGCATAATTCCTGGATTTCAGTGTGTGAGTATAAAAGCACTAATATCTCAATTGGGCGGTGTGTTGGATGAAAATCAGGAATGCAACTCGACACTTCATTTTGGCTGTGCGGTCAATAATTCCCAAGGCTTTCAAGTAGTGTGTAATGGATGGCAAGGAGGTGTTTTGACTGAAGATACTACCGTTGAAATATCTCAAAATCCGGACTTTTCATTGGGTGGAATTCTTGCTTCATCATTGGGTGTGGGATTGTCATTTCTTTATTCTTTAGGGTTGAAGAAAACCGTGTTCGATAAAGATCACGGTTTATCATTATGGAGGCCTGATTTAAATTGGCTCGATAAAGAAGCTATGGGGCCAAAACTTCAAATTTTGCCAAAAAAAATGTGGTTGTTAGGACTTGGTCATTTAGGTCAGGCCTATTCTTGGACACTTTCTATGTTACCTTATCCAAATTCAGGTAGTTTAATCAATGTCCAGGATTTTGATGTTTTAGTAGAAGCAAATTATTCGGCTGGTTTATTATCAAATGAGGATATTGTTGGACAAAAAAAAGCAAGGGTGGTGTCTGAATTTCTTGAGAACAGAGGCTTTAGAAGTAACATTATAGAAAAACCATTTGATTCAAATACTGTTCCTGCTTCCGATGAACCTGACATATTGATTGGAGGCTTGGATAAAGCAGATGTTCGAAGAGGAGTCCAAGTCGATAAGTACCATCAGTACTTGGATTGTGGTTTAGGGGGTTCTTTGGGGAATTTTGATTCTATTTCTTTGTTCAACTTTCCTTATTGCAATAAAACTCCCGTGCAAGTTTGGAGCTCTGGAGATAAACTAACACATAGCATATTGAAAGAGTTAGAATCCAAAGAATTCAATTGTGGCACATTAGCAGAAAAAGCGATTTCAACTTCCTTTGTAGGAGCGACTGCTTCAACATTGCTTATAAGCGAGCTGTTGAGGTTATGTCACAAGGGAAAAATTTATGGTGAGATAGATTTGTCTATTAGGGATTTGAGTGACAGATATGTAAACATGGTTGGGGAGTACTCAAATGAAATCGCAAACACAGGTTATTTGGAAGTTTTAAATTAAAAGTTTCACCAAAGAAAAATTAAGGTAAAATGTGATAACCGACGATATGGCAATAGGATCGAATAAAACAGGTGACAGATTTAGTTTGAATTTATTCGTTTAAATAAATTAAGTTTAAGAATAATAATCTAATCCTCCACCAAGGTCTTTCTTGCAGATTCAATCAAGTCTCCGTGTTTATCAGGATTGGATTCTTTGAGTTTATTCAGGTTTTGAATTTTCCATTGAATTGAAGGAAACCTCTCGAAATTATGTATGCTCCAATCGGGCTGTAATTTGGTAAATCCTATCAGAAATTCTTTGTCGGCATCAGTCCATGAACCTGCTATGCTTTTAACTAATTGCTCTCTTGTTGATTCAAAATCCTGGTAAGTAAAAGGCTCTGTGGTCATGCCTGCGAATTGATTTTCAAATGCAGGTTGCTGATCGAGTAAATTTGGTTGTAACAGTTCATGTATTGGCCTGTTGCTGCTAAGCATCGAGAGTAGAAGTCCTTTCTTTATTTCTTCTGTGATCCCTTCATTTTGGAGTAGGTATTTCACGTCGAAAATATCCCGTGGATGTTGACGGTCTAAGGCTGCACAAATCTTTCCACCATATAGTTGTGCCAGGGGTACAATATCAATGGAGCAAAAAGCATCGAACTGCTCTTGTGCTCTTTCGCATAATACATGCTCAACGGGATCAGAAAGAACACCTCTGTTGGTTTGGTTGACCTCCACTTTTATCTGGGAGCTTTGATTTGAAATTTGGAGTTTAGAGATTTCTTTTTGATGCTGGACTTTAGCTTTGGGAAGCACCGTCATGATTCGTTCTTTTATACTTTCCAGTGCATCACTGATATTGTCCAATGTGCTTTGTCGATCTTCGATTGGCAAATAAGTTAGGTCAATATCTACAGATAACCTGGGCAATTCACGTACAAACAGGTTGATGGCCGTTCCACCATGTAAGGCAAAACATTTTTCTTTGGCTATTTCCGGTATAACAGATAATAGGAGGGATACCTGTCCTTTATAAGTCTCGTTCATCTTTTTATCCCAATTCCTTGTTTACCGTGATCTGGTATTTGGGAATATATACACCTGCTTTGATGATGCTTCTTTTTCCTTTCCCTAAATCTATTTTGTAAGTGTTTATGTGCTTAAACCAACTATGCCCGGTCTTGTCGGCAAGGAATAGAAAAAGCCTCTTCACTTTTACTGAAGTACATGCTTCCAATAATTTTTGAACTTCTTTTGGTCTGAGGTTATTCAATCCTTCCATTAGCTCAAAGCATTCATTCAAGTCTTGATGCTTTGGAACCAGATATAAACATTCCATGAGTGCCCTGGCTGCATTGGATACCTTCAGTGTGAAATTTTTCCTTTCTACCTGGATAAGGCCCATGTTTTTTGGGAGGAACTTGGATTGGCAATTGCTGAATTCAATACCCCAATTATAATTTTTAAACCAGGCAGGTAGGCTTTCTCCTTCTCCGCCAAATAATATTACCTTTTTTACAGAGAGTTCCAGGTAATGGGATTTTCCCAATAATGACAAAGCTGTTTTTCCTCCGGGGTGTATGCTGGACGCATCTTGTTGTTGCAAGGCATATAAAGCACCTTCATATTCTAATTCATCGCCGGTTCTGATCATGGCGCCTGTGCCAATGGACTGCAACCACTTGCTTTTGCGGTATCTCTTTTGGAGGTCAAAACTATAGCCGTTTTGTGACAACCATGATGCCAGGAAAACAACCCCCTGGGGCTGGGATTGTAGGAGTTGGTTTATTTTACTTCCTTTTTTGGTATTCATAGTACTAATTTATCATAAATAATAAACCGTTGCAATAATTTAGTTTATAAAAAAAAGAATATAGGTACTACAAGTTCCTTTTTTTAGGAAACTATAAACTAAATCCGTTTCAATCATTTCATGGCCTTCCGGTTTCTTGGACAATTCAACAGGTCACAATATTAGTGATCGTGATATTTTGATTATTCATCAGTATCCTGTGTGCTCCAATACAATTGTATGCGGCTGATGCATATAACTTGATTTATTTCATCTTCCATGCTTTCCTTATCTAGCATGTGGTAAATCCTATGTGTGGGGACTGCAAACCTCTTTCAAGCAAGAGATGCCGAATCGGTTCGGGATTCTCGCAATGTTCTATGACTAAATGACTGTCCGGTTTTGGCCGGATGGTTGGGGAATGTCCAGGGCTTTGACCTAAATACCTTACACCCTAGCTCTTGCGGGGGCTTTGCAGCATCCGGCTTTTGCGCCTGTTCCCCCTAACTTGTAATTATAAGGGGCAATCAATGACTAGAAAAACAAAAGGCAAGTCAACTAATATTGATATTATACTCGGTCAAAACCTTAAAGAGTTCAGAACACTCAATGGATTAAGCCAAGATAAGCTTGGGGCATTGGTTAACGTCTCGTTCCAACAAATACAAAAATATGAACAGGGGCAAAACCGCATTCCGGCATCCAGACTTTACGAATTTTCACAAATTCTCAATATATCACTGGCCCAATTATATGGAGATATGCAACAAGTCACTGGTGCAGGCTCAATCTTGAGATTTTCACGGGAAGATTTGAGAATTTTAAAACAACTTAACAAACCAAAACACAAGAACCTTAAGACTTTTGTTCAAACCCAAGTGCTTCCTTGAGGATTTCTTCACAAGCAGTCAATACCGACTCAACGTCCTTTAGATTAGCTTTTTGGTCTTCTTTGTTGATCCAACTGCTTATCATAGCTGCATTTAGGTGTTCAGGGATATCCTTCCTGATTGAGAAAATATTGCCGGGCAGAAGTCCTAATTCATTCATCTTTTTTAGCCGTATAAAATGTTCTTCGCTTATGGGCTCATAACTTTCTGCTAACTTTTTATATATCGCCTGAGTAACAATAATCTTATCCGGCCTTAAAGCATATAGCTCCAACACTTTATCAATATCAGCCTCCAAGGCTTTTTGTTGTTTTCCATTGGCTACTTTGCTAACAATGTTCGGGGCAATATTCCTCAATCCAGCAATTTTCAATAGCACTGAAATACTCACCCCCGTTCTTTGGATCTCACTTAATATCTGATCTCGTTTGTCCTGTGGAATGATGGTGTATTTCTTTTTTCTTATGCGTACAAACTGATCTGCCTTACTTTTCTCTTGGCAAATTGCATATATGTAATCCACATGAGATTTAGAAACGTTTCCCTTAAATGATCCTAACAATGCAATTAACAGTTCTTTATCCAGCCCTTCAGGAATATCTGCACAGTCATCCAGAAGCTTTCTGGGTGGAAGCTTAGTCGCTTGGACAGCCAATTTGAGATCATTGGCTAAATCTCTGTTCCAGTTAACTTGATCCATTGCTTCTTTATCCAAAATAGTCATTGAATCAATACTATACCCCAGAAGGTTAATCTTCAATTAACAACCCATCTAATTTTATTAAAACTCCATGCTTTAATAACCATCTGTAAACCATTGATTTAAATATAAAATTTTAGGTAACGTTAAGCTGATTTTTACCATAGCAGTGATATCCTTATGACAGTCAAAGGGGCTTAATGGGGTAAGACATGGCATACGAACAAGATGAACAATTGAAGCACGATATTGCTGTTCAAACGGATGGGCAAGGTGTTGATATGGCGCGTCAACGTGGTGTTATTGGTAGCGGAGAACAGGCTACAAAAGAAGCCAATCTTGAAATAGACCCCAACACAGGCAAGAAGAAAGACAAGTATGATGAATTACTCGATATCGTACTGAGTGCAGCCGAACAAGCACACAGAGATTTGATAGATAGATTGAATGAGCAATTGACTCAAATTGAAGCAAGCATTGCCGAAATCGAAACAAAGATGGAAGCGAACAGAAGACAATGGGAAACCTCCGCTCTAAGACTTGATCAAATTGATGATATCTTCAGTGATGCCAAGCATGGTAAGGATATAAATACCAATAAGGCGGCTGAGATAATCCGTAAGGCAGGAAAAGATGTACCGAAAAACGCAACACAGGCCGATTATCTACTAATCTTAAATACGATTAAGGTGGAAGACCTTTCTAAGATTGAACGTTTGGATAATGAGCACGGGCAATTCGAATATGAACACAAAATTGAAACAGCCAATAAAGAAGAAGTGAAAAATCTTATTGATGAAGCTATTGAAATCAACAACAACGAAAACTTAACCGAAGATCAAAAACTAGAGCAGACCAGCAATGTCGCTAGTAAATTCGATTCAGCGGTCATTCATAAGGCTGGAAGCGAAACAAAGAATGAGGACGTTAAGCAGAAACTTGACGAAACTAGGTATGAAAAAACAGCATTAACTAACAATACCGACACAGCCAACCCATTAGCAGCTTTAAATAATTTAGGCAACTTAGGTGGATAGGCCTGCTAAAGGCCAGCCGTCATTTTTTCGCCTTCCTGAGGTTGAAGAACAGCAAACTTGGCGGGGTATTGTGCTTTATAATCTCTAATCGCTTCAGGAAGCATGGCAACAAGCTCATTAACATTGAATGGACCGTTCGAATTATTCTCAATGAAATAGTCAAAAGAGGTGCCTGGACTATCAGTATATTCTTGAAAAAACTTGTGCGGAACACCAGCTTTATCTAAGGCTTTGCCAATTTTTTCAATTATTTGATCGTAAACTTCTCGATTGTTTGTTCCTCTTAAAACAGAGAAGGACAAAACATCATGTTCTTCTGAGTGGTCACCTGCCTGACGGATAATCGTAGGGCCTTTCTTATCAACCAACTCAGGTTTCGCCTTGCCATTAAAGGCAAGTTTGTTGTCATTGCTCTGCCCATAGGCAGCCGCACCGCCAAATAGCGTAATCAAGGTCAATAATGTGAGTTGTTTTCTGTTCATCTCTTTTACCTTTATTGGATTCTATTTATATCATTCATTTGTGGGTCTGAGCAATAATGCATCGGCAATTAGTTAAGATTTTAATGGTTTATTCTTCTCTATTCCGTACATATTATGTCGTATATGACGTAAATATAGTTATTATGCATTCAATTATGTCTTATACGACGTAGAAATTTATGTCGCATATGACGTATTTCGGCATTCCTTAATATGGAATTGAAACACCGAAATATTAGAGTTCAAGCAATTGGTAACCGATTGAAAGAATTGAGAATTGAAGCTGGCTATACAAGCTATGTTGACTTTTCTATCAAACACAAAATTGAACCGAAGCAATATTGGAGGCTGGAGGCAGGAGCCGCAAATTTCACAATCAATACTCTTCTTCGTATTCTTGAATTTCATGATATCACTCTGGAAAATTTCTTTAAGGGTATTGAGTAATTCGAAGTAGAGCTTCACGCTGGTTGATTGATAGAAAGATGTGCGCTTAACTATCTATTAGATGAATCTTGGACTTTCGAGCATCGGCATCCTACTTTTAAGTAACATTCTTCCGGCTTTCCCCACTCGCTTGCCAGCGCATATCCAACATCGAGCTCAAACAGAGGCTCAATCCGGGCTATGGATTGTCAGTGGTGCTTGCCCCAAACGAATTCAAATATGCAACATACCATGGTAGGAATATTTTCCTTTTTGCTTGACTGTTTATCCAGGCTTGTTTAGATCCTGATCCTACAATTCGACCTAGGAATTAAGTCCTAATGTTGAAAACGATACCCAGAAAGGAAATGTAATGTCCAATACTTT
Source organism: Cyclobacteriaceae bacterium (assembly GCA_049115695.1). GTDB lineage: Bacteria > Bacteroidota > Bacteroidia > Cytophagales > Cyclobacteriaceae > JAGDZR01. Next base: position 10,573 of record JAGDZR010000015.1, read on the forward strand.
GTACTATGGCGAAATGGTCGCTAAAATTTCTGCGTTACTTCATCGAAATCCTGATCACCTTAAGCGCATCGATCATGTGATGTGCGAAGATCAATCTACCCAGGATACCATCTGGACTATATGTGCCGATGCGGGAAAAGTCTTTGATACCATCGAAGACTTGTCCGGTGAGCATTTCATAGATTGGCATACGGCTCTGGAGCACTATGCCCAGGAAGTCCAGGACTTCATCCTGCTTGGCAAAAGGCCGCAGGTCAGGGATATGATTTCAATGGCTGCTCGCAGCATTGAAAACTCAACTTAGTAAAAAAAGACTTTAGGGAGTTCCCCCTCGCGCGGAACAAGGCTTACACGAGCTGAAAAAACCATTCCCCACTTTTCCGCAACTTCGTTTTGTGCAAAGTGGGTGATCCCCCTTGGTTTTTTCAGGCCTTGATCCTTGCTTACCCCCTGTTCGCCACATGGCAGGGGTTATGTCAGAGGCGCAAACGCCTTGGACAAACCCCTTCTACAAAATGATTTGGAGGTAGGGGATTTTTCAACCACTCGTGAATTGACAAGAAAGGAAAATATCATGTCAAAAACTACAAAAACTACAGCCACTGAGCAAAACCAGAACGATGATCAGCAAGAAGCACTTTTTGCCGATACCAACATTACCTGGAAGTCAGGCAACCTGGTCAGAGACCCTGAACTGGTTGCAGATGGGGCTTATCTGAAATTGAGGATTGCTGCCAACAAGCAGTTCAAGAACAAAGAAGGTGAGCTGAAAACCAACACCAACTACTTCAATGTCCTGGTGTCAAGTAAACTGGAAAAGGTCTTTTCGGTCGCTACTGAATTTAAAAAAGGCGATTGGATCTTCCTCAAGGGAGAAGACGGGACCAAATCCATTGATACCCTTCAGGGATATAAGGAAACAGCTTGTACCATTTATCCTTTTGAAGTTGGTCTGAAAAAAGCCAAATCCCAGCCTGAACAAAGCCAGGAAAAGGAAGCTGTTCCTGAGCCAGCTTAAGCCTCCACCTTTAACTCAAGGGAAAGCATGAATATTTTATGCTTTCCCTCTTTTTCCCACAGGAGTAAATCATGACCCATGCAAATCACAAAACACAGAAACCAGACATTCATCAGGAAATTACCAACCAGATTATTGAGCTTTTGGATAAGGTAAACCTGGAAGATTATCAGCCGCCCTTTGCCGGACTGGCAGCACAAGGCTTGCCACAAAACCCGATCACCCAAAAGCACTATCAAGGTGTCAACATCCTGGCCCTATGGTTCAACCAGCAATCCCAAAAGTTCAGCTCAAATCGCTGGGCGACATTCAAACAGTGGAAAGAGAAAGGGGCACAGGTTCGTAAAGGGGAAAAAGGAAGCAGGGTGATATTCTATAAGACGCTTGTCAAATCAGAAGACAAGAAAGGGGAAGAACCTGAAGAAATCCAAATTCCCTTGCTGCGCCTTTATACGGTTTTTAATGCCTGCCAGGTTGAAGGCTATGAAGTCGATGAAAATCAAAATAATGTTCCCGATGAAATAGACAGGGTGGTGCGCTTAAACTTTGTTGATGAGTTTTGTCAGCAAACTGGCGCAGATGTTCGGACCGGAGGCAATGAGGCTTATTATTATGTCAAGCAGGATTACATCAACATGCCTGAAACCTCCATGTTTCTGGATACTCCTGAAATTAGTGCCACAGAGCAATATTATTCGACGCTTCTTCATGAGTTTACCCACTGGACAGGTGCAAAGAAAAGGTTGGATCGTCCTGGCATTACGGAAAAAGTTAAAAAAGAAGACTATGCCTTTGAAGAATTAATAGCTGAACTAGGGGCTGCATTCTTGTGTGCCCAGCATGGGATTGCCCAAACTTCGCCAAAGAACCATGCGCTTTATATCAAAAGTTGGCTGAGATCGCTTAAGGAAGACAAGACCTGTATTTTCAAAGCTGCAGCCCAGGCTGCAAAAGCCACTGATTACCTCAATGAATTTCAAAAACAACCTGATTTGGAGATGGCCACATGAGCGAACTTACCCATGTATTTGAAGAAGTTAAATTGGTTTACAGAAACAAAACCAAGGCAGAGGACCGCCCTCCGGTAAGATGTGCCAAAGATGCTTATGATATCCTACTCAAAAGCTGGGATTTAGGGCAAATCAATCTTTTGGAAGAATGCAAAATTCTTCTACTTGATAGGCGGTTGCGGCTGATGTCCATCGCTTCCATATCAAAAGGTGGGATGTCAAAGGCATTAGTTGATCCAAAGATTGTTTTTTCGATTGCTTTGAAAAGAAGAGCTTCAAGCTTTATCCTGGCTCATAATCACCCCTCAGGTAATTTGCAGCCAAGCCAGGCTGATATCAAACTGACAGAACTTTTCATCCTATCAGGTAAAACCTTAGAACTTCCAATGGATGACCACTTGATCATTTCAGAGGACGGACATCTCTCCATTATGAATGAAGACTACATCCACCGTGAATTGCTATGACCTGCTTTTCGGATTTTTCTAGTTTCAAACAGGAGATAAATCTGAGCCAATATGCGGCTAGTATCGGTTACAAGATCGATAAGAAAAAAAGCACACGCAATTCGATTGCCATGCGCCTAGATGGTTCCGATAAGGTCATCATCTCCAAACGAAATGGTATTTGGATTTACTTCTCAGTCTATGATGATCAGGACAATGGGACCATCCTGGATTTTATCAAAAACAGGACGAATAAACACCTGTTTGAAATTGCCAAAGAACTCCGGGGCTGGCTAGGAGGGAAGAGTTCCCTGGAAATAGAAGGTAACTATATTGAGCACCTGGAAGAAAAAAAGTTTGAACCGGAAAGGATCGAACGACTATTCAATTACTATACACTGGCAGCCGAGCATGAATATTTAATAAGTCGAGGTATTTCCCAAGATGTGATTGTGTCGCAACGTTTTTACGGACGGATATTTCAGGATCGATATGGTAATGCCGTTTTTCCTCATTTTAAAGATGGCCAGGTTTGCGGTCTTGAGCTAAGAGGGAAAAATACAGGATTGTTTGTCCGGGGAAGTGAAAAGACATTATGGAGATCAAATGCACAAAATGCTGATGACACTATCGTGATTTCAGAAACACCGATTGATGCGCTTAGCTATCAGATTCTGCATTCCTTAAAAACGGCATTTTACACTGCAACTTGTGGTGGGTTTTCCCCAGAACAAGGCAACATCATTTCGCAGCTTTTTACTGACCTTCAACAGCTTCGAAAGGTAATCCTGGCCACTGACAATGACCAGGGGGGTGATAGGCTCGCTACTAGATTAGTTGCTCTTTTGAGTGAAGTTGATTTTAGAGGTGAAGTTATCAGGCATAGTCCAAATAAGCCGGGACAGGATTGGAATGATGTGCTTGTTGATAACCTCGATTCAACTCCGGTATGCAATTTCTCATAAACATTAGCATGCATCGGTCGATTGCATGGGAACCTGAAAGCCAGCTTACTTCAAAACCAAGGACGCTGCGCTGTTTATCAATCAACTTCCGCCGCAAGGCATTGTAAGGCAAGCCAACAATGCCTAACGGTCTCCCGAGAAGATGTTGACAAATCCCTGAGTTTTAAACGAGCTGTCACACCGCTATCGCGGTTTTGATGTGACACTCGCCGCTGGGCAAGGGTTCATGCAACAGGGAGTTATTCCTTGAAGTCAGACTTTAACAGAAAAGGAAATATTATGTCAGATGAAATCATTGAAATAGATACAGCCATGCCGGAAAAAATTAGGGTACTCCTGATCAGTGTCTTAGAAGATGCCTTACATAGCTTGAGAAAATATTCTGATGAGGATCCCAGAAACCAAGACATTGACCTCATGCTCAATTGCGGGATGGTCGAAGAAGCCATAGAACTCTTAGAGGGTAAAGGCATCCGGTTGAAAGGTACACTAACGATGCTACCTCATGGACAACAAATTGATCCCAATCAATTGGAGATGTTCTAAACATAGATTATTTATTTTGTGATCAAAATGAGATGGATGGACTTGTTGTCTGTTCATCTTTTTTGGTTTTTTGCTTCGAGCTTTCTATAGTTTTGGTTTCAATTAATGATGTGTTGCATGCTTAAAAATGCGTCTCTATTTGTATCAAGTCATAGGAATAAATTCCAGCCCTATTCTATCAGACATCACGTCAATGCCAATCATTGGCATTGATTCCTTTTGTTTCTGTGAACCTATAATGCTCTTTTCATATGTGAACAAATGAAGAACATTGGATTGACTAAAATGGCAGATAGGAGTATAGTCCTATTTGTTTCATGAAAGGGTAAAACACAAGATGTGCCAACCGAGTTTAGAAGAAATTATGGATGCAAGGGCCAGGTGTGCTGAGTTGATTGTTGCCTATGGTAAGCGCTATATGCCAATATTTGAACGCCTGGAGCATGAGGTTTCTGTTCATGAAAATCAACAGGAGTTGCTTGAAAAAGCGATGAATATTTTCAGTAACAACAACACAGAAATCGGTACACAAAATGGCACACAAAACGGTACACAAAATGTCAATGAGACTTTATCGCTTTGTGAAAAGTTCAATAAAATCAATGACCTGTAGTGCTAACAAAAATTCTTCGATTCCCTTCACCCGCTCCATTTTTTCCTCCATGCCAATAGCTATTTATTTTTTTAAGCCATTGAGTTGCTTGAATAAAACGTATTCGATTGACATCAATACATTTTTACATTATCCTCAAACGGTACACAAATCGGCACACAAACTGGTACACAAAGGAGCAGATGAATGTCTTCAAATTATATAGTTAAAGTTGGGGATTGCTATCGCTACAGAAGACGGGTTCCGGCAGAAGTTGCTAATTTTGATCCTCGCAAAGAGGTCAAAGTGTCTCTTAAGACCAGGGATTTTAAAACTGCACAGATCAGGGCTGGCATTTACAACGATCAAATTGAAAGCTTTTGGAAATCATTGATCCATGCCAACAATGGCACTGGCTTCAATCAAAAATACCTGGCAGCCGTGCAGTTGGCCAAGGCATATGGTTTTGCTTACAAAACACCAGAGCAAATAGCGGCATCCACCTTAACTGAAATCGTCCAAAGGCTATCCCAGACCAATGTCGCTTCATTTGGTGAGCCTGAACAAGCCAGGACAGAAGCCCTTTTAGGAGGGGTGGATAGCAAGAATATCTCGATTTCAGATTGCTGGACTTTGTTCGAGGGCCTGGTTCATGACCGGCTGGTAGAAAAATCCGATGACCAGATCAGGAAATGGAAGAATGTTAGGCGATCTGCCATCAATAATTTCGTCAAGGTCAGTGAAATCAAATACCTACATGAAGTGACCAGAACAGAGATCCTCAAGTTTTGGGATTGGCTAAACCTGCGCATCCAAAATGGCTACAAGGCAAACACTGCCAATAAACAACTTTCGAACTTGAAAGATGTGTTGAAAACAGTTTCTACTAAAAATCAAATTGACCTGAATGTGGCAGCACTGTTTGTTGAAACCTCTTTTAAAGAGACTTCCAACAGCAGGCCTCCATTTGAAGCCAAGTACGTACAGGATATTTTGCTCCCGGCTGTCATGGATTTAAATGCTAGGGATCACTATGCTTTTTGGGCCATTGCCGATACGGGCATGCGACAAAGTGAGCTGTTTGGCTTGACTCCAGATGACATATTCATCGAAGAAGAGATCCCCTATGTATGGATCAGACCCAGAAAAGGTTACAGCTTGAAAACACCGGATTCAGAAAGGAAAATTCCTTTGGTAGGTGCTGCGTTGATGGCTTTTAAAAAGTTTCCGAAAGGATTTATGCATACCGGTAATGCAGAGTGTTTTTCGGCATCAGTAAATAACTTTTTGACTGTAAAAGGTTTGAGGCCTACACCTGAACACAGTGCCTATTCCCTGAGACATACATTTAAAGATCGCCTGCGTGATTATGGGGAAATGGGGGCGCCTGAAGAAATTATTGATGAGCTGATGGGACATAAGAAACCAGGGGTGCATTATGGCAGGGGCCATAAGCTTGAAACAAAGCACAAGATTCTCTACATGGTGGCATATAAGGTTTGACTACAGTACAATTCATTTTTACCTTTTCAGAGTTGCGCGAAAGATCAAAGCGCCGGAATCGATACGTTTCGAAAAGGTTCGTAAGAGGCTGTGTTGATCACCTGTTTTTAGGATTAAATGGGATGGAGGCGTTACAATAATTAGAGAAAGGCATTGTTAGTGAACTCAAAAGGGCAAAGATCTGATCTTGTTGAATGGGATATTCCGAGCTGAATCTTTTTTTTATCTCCAAAACACACATTTTAAACGTGCTGTTTTAACAATCAATTTCCTTGTTTGTCGTGTACAATTCATTATACTTATATCACTATTTGTAGGATTAATTAGGAGCAGTCGGTCTCCTACTATATTTTGTGGGAAAAATTTCGCAACGTACTTAATCATTTACAGGATGGTCGTGTCTATACTACAATGCCCCTGGTGAACTCGCAATGTTTCAAAAAAGCAATGAACAGTCTGACTAAAATATTCGAAAAAGACCCGGAGTCCTTTCCTGAGTGTGTGATTTTTCAGGAGGGGATATATGATTACATCGAAGATGTTTGTGATGAATCTAAACCAAAAAAGTGTTCGGAAGAAAACCGTCTTAAAATTGAAGCAATCCTTAATGCGCACAAATCTCAAAAAGAGATTTTGCAGATAGCCATTGATTATGAATTAAAAAATGGGAAAGGTTCACATCGTAAATTTATTGAGCAAGGGATTAAAAAAATAAAACTTCCAAAATCTATTCTGGAAATGCCTGAATGGAAATCACTTGAATGTTAATTCTCTGTTGATTTCATTTTGATATAAATAAGGACATTAATTAGGTGCACTCGTAATTGTCCTTTCGGAATTTCTTGTGATCTCAATTGACAATCTGCTTTAGCTTAAGAATGCAATTGGTCAAATTTTCAATATTTTCAAAATTCATATGAATTTTCGTTAAAAATCTAGCAATAATAGAGCCTGTAAAAGAGCTTGTTTTATGATTTTAACAATTATCGAATTTAAAAAAAACGAGTTCATGAAAAATATATTTTTGAAAAGCTTTTTTTGATCCAAAATTTGGATCATATTTTTAGCGTACCCTATCTTTGTAATGCGGCTTTCGAGTATATTATTTGTACTGGAAAGCCGTTTTTTTTGGTTTAACAGTACGCAGAATTCTATTTTATCATTTTTAAACTGGTATTATGCGTTTGGATTGGATTTTTCAAGATTATGGTCAAAATATTGTTGAATTGTGGCGTGAACAACAGTTTTTTATACGAACTGAGCAAGTAAAAGCATTAGAAAACGAGAAATTATTTACTGCTAGACCGGATTTGGTGCCCGTCAAAGGTGAGATTGAAGGCACAGTACAGTTAGAACCAACTAATCCTGAAATTCGCGAATCCTGGGAATTACATGGATTGTTATTAGAGCCAATCTACAATGAGAAGTTCAATAAAAACTAAACTATTCTAGTCCAAGTTCTTTCCTTCTGTGGATTAGGTTTTTTACAGTAGTATGCGACCATTCCCTGCCATAAAATGATTTTATTCCAAGTTCATTAAATCTATCAGCGATTTTCCTTAAGCTTTTATAACCATCATTTCTAACTTGATTGAGATCCTCTCCAATTGAAATAGCAAAATCATCCGACATTTTTTTACTTATTTTTCCAATGTTCCGTTTCTTCTTCATCAAGGAAAGATAATTTTCCAATATTTCAGCTACTCCAACAGGATCATATTCAATCATTGCATTGTAGAGTTTTTTGATTGATTCCTTTTGCTCAGGATAGTTGGCGGATTGAAGTTTTTCCATTTTCCTGCACCGAACCTCAAATGATTGCTCGCTAGGTGACTTTTTGGTCACTTTACCTCTCTTTTTTACTGTTTCTTTTCTTAATGCCATAAAAAAAATCATTTGGATAGTATTAATAAATGTTTTCCACTATATTTGGAACATATAGTATAATACTATCCAATTATACACATTTAATATTATCGGAATACAATAATAATGTGTTCCACCAAATATTTTAAGTGAATGATGAATTGATTTAGATAGATTTTAAACAAAAACGTAAGCATATGAAAAATTTATTTGCACAATTATTAAAACGTAAAGATTATGTCACCTTCAATGTGAACACCAATGACATGATCAAGAAATGGTCTGGTATTGCGAGAGAATACAAGGCCATAGACATTCCCATTCAGGATGTGGTGCATCAGGCCGAGCTTGAATTCTCGCAATTTGAGTTGGGCATTCATGCCAATTACTATACTCCGATCCGCGAGATAGAATTTGACACTGATGACGATAAAAAAGAATTGGATGACATGAACACTCGCTTTGATGATTACGCCAAGGCTGAAAAAGCCGGCATGTCAGACAAGCTTTTTGCAACCATCGATAAGCTCAAAGCGAGGTTCGCTAAGATGAAGGCGCAAGCCGAAGAGCAGGAAAATTATAGTAAACAAATAAAAAGTTAAGAAAATGAAGAATGATAGAATAAAAAAAATACTCTCTGAGTATGTAGTATCCTGGCCAACATTGGTACTGATTGCGTCCATTTTGGTAGGCGTTGACTTTTCTTTGAGCCAGCCTCTTTACACCATGGTGCTCGACATGCCGGCAATTGGAAACATCCTGGCATTTGGAATGGCCTTGTTGTTTGGCATCTTGCCAAAGGTGACAGCAAAACTCTTGGCCAAAAAAAGTTATGGACTTGCAGTCTTCTCTATGGTTATAGGGCTTGGACTGTTGTCTTTTATTTTTTTGGGACAAAAAGAAGCGGCCCTGCAAAGGGAGCAAAATCCCTTGAGGGTTGTTATGGCTTCCAATACGGAAGTTTCTCTTGAATCAAGTACCCATGTTGTGGCGACTTTTCTGATGGGTTTGTTGTATTCGACTGCAATTTTTCTGGGCTTCCTTTACTATAGTGTAGAGCGAAATTTCAAGCCTACCTGGTTTCAGTTGTCCATGTCCCAGTTGGGCCGTGAGTTTCAGTACAGACTCCTTTTGCTCAAAGGGCAGTTTGATAGGGCCTCTGCCAAGCCCGGCAAAAAAGCTGAGGCCATTGTAGGTGAACGTTTGCGTACCCTGGAAACAAACCTGAAAGGTTACAAACGCAAGCTCGACAAACTTGAGGGCCAACGCAATTATGACCTCCAGGTATTGGCCAATGCAAAGGCCCGTGTCATGGCTGTCATTTATACCGCTTATGGCGTAAATGAATCTTCTCAATCTTAAATGTTACAATTATGAAAATGATAAATAAATATTTTATGTCTCCAGCCAACTGTTTTGGCATTGTTTTCCTGCTGGCAATCATGCTTGTTGCCAGCAGTATTTACGGTCAATTATTAGAGTATGGAATTATCCGTGATGTGAGTGAAAGCTCCGGTGTTGTTCTGACATTAAATGCAGATGATGTTTTTAAAAAGGTTATTCCCGATTTGGAATTGGAAGGTTCCAAAAAAGGTGTGAACCTACGCACTACAACATGTGGTGAAAATATGATCCCGAGGGTCAACCTGGCTCAATTGGCTGAAGATGATTCTTTTTTCGGTTCGATTTCAGCTCGTAACAATGCAATTGGTGAATTTTTAGCCAAGGGTAAGGCGGATCTGGATCACTTAGTAGGTTTACCCTGTGACGAGCAGCAGACCAATTTGTACCGCACGATTGTGCATATACTCAGACAATATGATCCAAAGTCTGAGGAAAAAAAACTCGTGATCCTCAGTGATTTGGTAGAGGCCTCTTCGGTACTGAATATGCATGTTTATGAAGATGACCCCTCTGCATTGCTTTCTTCATTTGATGAGCTTGTGGCTGCCCTCGAAGCTGACGTTAAGATGCCTTCGCTTGTAGGGATGGAAGTGGTATTGGTGACCCCTGGCAATAGCGAGTTACAATTGTGGGCTGCCAGGTTCTGGTCAAAATGGCTGATTTCGAAAGGATGTGAGGTGAGAGTTCAAGCTGCTTTTTAGCAGCTTGAACTTCTCTGTTTTGTTGACTTAAATCATTTGTTATGATTACTGATCAATCTAAACGTCCGGATATCAAACCCAAGAAAGCACGACTTGTCTCAGACTGGGCAATATTGCAGGGCTTCATGCACTCTAAAATTTGGGCCGTGTTGTTTGTGAAACCTAACCTGGCTTTTGGAAGGTTGATTTTTCAATATTTACAGGCCAACAATTCACTGCTTGCCTATGGTCACACTTCAGTGACCAGGAATAACCATGGTTCTATGGCTGGCGGGGGCATCATTCAAATGTTGGGGGTGTGTTGCCTTGTTTTTTCCCTGAACTCAACGCTGATCTCCTGGAAAGTATTCAGCCCTTTGCTTGCCTGGTTTTTTCTGCCTGTTTTGCCTTTTTTTAAGACTGCCGATGAACTGTTCAACCTGGCTTGTGTCCAGGTTGAAAGCGAAGCACTGTTGGTTTACCTGGGCGTCTTTTTTCTGACTTCCATGATGCACCTGGGGCGAAGCTGGTTGGGTTTCTCCGGTGATAAGGTTACTTCCCGTGGTGTTGGCTACAGCTACCTGCTGATGGATCGTTTGTTGGGCAGGTATATGCAAGTCAATGAGTTTGCGGTGTATTTAATGGAATCCCTGCTCATAGGAACAATCGGTGTTTTGCTTATGGTCAAGGACGTGGACTTCTACCTGGGAGCATGGCTTGTAGCCATTGAACTGGCCGAAATACGCATACTCTTGTATGAAAAAACTGCCCAGTTGCAAACCCGCAGGCTGCTGGACACCTGAGGAATTGGTGCATCTATAGGTGTATTTTCCTATTTCTGATGGACTGCCATGTAAATATTTGTTATACACAATGATCAAAATGGAGTGACTTGTTTGAAGGATATTTCCTTCAAACAAGGCTCTTTTAACCTCCTGATTCAAACAGAAAAGGCAAGAACCTTATGTTGACAAACAACATTTCCAGGGATCGTATATCCGCTTTGCAATACTACCAACAGGGACTGTCCCTGGATGACTATTATCGCAGTGACCAGGTCGACGCAGTTTACAAAGGTAAATTGGCTGAACGCCTGGGATTGGCAGGGGCAGAAGTCTCAGATGATAATTTTTCAGCCTTACTCAGTGGTGTTGTTTCAGGTGAAAAGCTGCGGGTTCGGGACCTGGAGCAGGCTCGGGTGGGCTATGATTTTACGGCCAATTGCCAAAAGTCGATTTCACTGGTTTATTCGATTACCCATGACCCGGCCATCTTGGAGGCCCTTCAGCATGCCAATGCACAAATGATGGCTGAAATTGAGGCCTATTCACAATACCAGCAGAATACTGAAACGCAACGTGTCTATAAGTATTCCGGAGAGCTGGTATATAGCAGCTACCTGCACCGGGCCACAAGGCCTAACCTTGTCAAGGACAGCAATGGTAAATCGGTGCTGGCGCCTGATCCACATTTGCATGTCCATAATTTTGTCAATGCCCATACCTGGAATGCTGACAAGCAACGCTACCAGGCTCTGGAATTGGGTGATGCGGTTTATCGACGGTTGCCCTACTTTGAAAAAGTCTTCCATGCCCACCTGGCCCATGGGCTGCAACAGGCCGGTTATCAGATCCAGCGTACTGAAAATGGATTTTATGAGCTGGCAGGGGTGAGCCGCTCTGTTTTAGAACGTTTTTCCAACCGTACCTTGGCTATTAATGATTTTGCCGATAAACACAAAATCACTGATCCGAAGGTCAAAGGTGAACTAGGTGCCAAGCTGCGCAATGCCAAAAGCAAGGCTTCCATAAAAGAAAAGGAGTTGTTTGATCATTGGCTCTCGAGGTTAAGTGCCGAAGAGCTTTCCGGCATTGAGCACCTGAAAGGAAAAGCTTTCGATAGGCCCGAACCACTTTCTCTTGCTGCCTGTGTGGACAGGGCTGTTAGCCATCACCTGGAAAGGGAGGCTGCGGCACCTTATGAGCGTGTTGTCTCTACGGCCCTGACCTACGGTTATGGCTCTTACTTGCCCGATGATGTGAAGAATGAGATCAGTTCACGAGAAGATATTCTCCATCATGAAATAGAAGGAATGGAGTACATAACTTCAGAAGAGATGCGGGTTGCCGAGGAGAAATTGATCGAGATGGCCAGCAGTGGAAAAGGCAAATTCCCAGCATTGAATGCGGAATATATTCCGAAACCGGAGTTTTTGAATCAGCAGCAAAAACACGCCATTAGTTCCATACTGAGCACCTCGGATCGGACAATTATTTTGCGTGGACTTGCTGGGACCGGGAAATCAACCTTGCTTAAATCGGTAGCTGATGGGGTTCAGCAGTCCGGCAAGTCCTTGTATGCGGCTTGTCCTTCCACACAGGCAGTAAAGGTATTGGAAGAAGATGGGTTTGAGGCTACTACAGTAGCGGCACTGCTGCATTCTCAAAAACTGCAGGAGCGATTGCGCAATCAGGTACTTGTCCTCGACGAAGCAGGTCAATGTCCTTTAAAGGACATGTCCAAAGTCCTGGCCCTGAGTGAAAAACTTGGCTTTCGTTGCGTGCTTTCCGGTGACACCCGTCAGCATGCTCCAGTGGGTCAGGATGCCCTGAAGATTTTGGAAACACAATCCAAAGTGCCCTTAGTAACGGTCAACAAGATTCAGCGGCAGAAGCCTGAGGTGTTCAAGGCGGCAGTTCAGAAAATGGCCACTGGACGCACCTTAGAGGGATTGAATGACCTTGAAAAGAGAATGGATGCCATCAGGGAAATTCCCGACCATGAGGAGCGCATCAACAAATTGGCCGATGATTATATTGACTCTGTTTCCAAAGGACGCTCTGGGATCATTATCTCACCTATGAATTTCGAGGGGGCACAGATCAATGAAATAGTGCGTGGCAAGCTGAAGGAAAAAGGAGTGGTCAAGGGAAAAGACCGGGAGGTGGATCAACTGCATGGCCTGTCCTATACCGACAGTCAAAAGCGAGACCTGGTCAATTACTCTGAGAACATGGTGCTCAGGTTTTCGAAGAACCAGAAAGGTTTTCGGGCAGGGTCACATTGGCAGGTGCTTCCTGTCAAAAATCACAAGGAGGTCTCCTTACAGGATTTGAAAACAGGCAAAGTATCCCAATTGCCTGTTTCAAGTGCGCAGCATTTTGAGGTCTATCAAAAGGCCAAAGCACCCTTGGCACAGGGAGACTTGATCCGACTAACCCAAAATGTCCGGGTTGAAGGGAAAAAACTCAATAACGGTAATACCTATACGGTTCAAAAGTTGAGTAAAAAGGGAATTACCCTGGATAATGGCAAGACCATTCCCAATGATGTCTATCACTGGAAGCATGGCCATGTTTTCACAAGCCATAGTGCTCAATCTAAGACCAAAAATGATGTTTTCATCTCAATGTCGGACAGGTCATTTGCTGCGGTCAATGAGCAGTCCCTATATGTGGCAGCCTCCAGAGGGCAATACAATGCCACCATCTATACTTCATCGAAAGACGATTTGAAACGATATGTGGCCAGGAGTGGTGTGCGTGTTTCTGCCCGAGAGGTGGCAGAAGGCCATGAGCAACGGGTATTGCAACAAAAAAGACAGGCACACCATCGTGTTTTAACAGAAAAACAAAGAGAACATGGACGAATTCAAGAACAGCAGAAAACCGCTTCGAGGAGCATTTCCAAGGAGTTTACAAGACAATAAGGAGGAGCGTTCTGCCCCTTCAAATGTCTATGCAAACCCAAGGCAATTCTATGCGATTGCCTCAGAGAACGAGCTTGTCAAACGCTTTAAGCTCTTCCTTCGTTCGGGAAGGACTTATTCAGTTCCCTACTCCTTGTTGCCTGTTTTTATCCTGTTAGAAGGTAAAAAGCTGGTCATTAAAACTTATGGCATCCACATCGCCATCGAAGGGCGGAACCTGGCTGTGCTCGAAGAATATTTATCGGATGAATTGCTGCTATGGGTCAAGGAATCGCCCGGTGGCAAGGACGATGGCAAATCACATGTCTTTGTCTCGGACATTTATATCCAGGGCAAAGCCATCAAACATACTGAGGACACTGAAAATGACTGATTATGAAAGATTCAAAGGATACGAAAAAGGATATAGGTGGTCAAAAGGAGGATCATTTAGCGCCTACAAAAATCGAGGAGCATAAGCCTGTCAAAGGCTCTGAGAAAAGCAGCGGGCTTTCGCATGCTGAATTGGAAAACCAGTTCGAGTTGCACAAACGAATTGGACACCTCATGGAAGGGCAACATGTTGTGCAGGACATCAAAGCCCGCTATCAAAGTGAAGTTGTCAAAATTGATGCGCTTAGAACAAAAGAAGACATCAACTATTCTATGGGTGTCAGAAGCGATTTGCCCCATGCACCCCATGAGGCGATCAGGTATTCCCGTGGAATGGCCGATCAGGGTAAAAGGGATGAAGTGAATAAAGAATTGGATGACAGTTACAGTGCTGGAAATAACCTAAGCAAGGAATTTGAAGCGCAGCAGTCCACTCCTAAAACAGTTAAAACTGATTTTCAGAAAGCCAGGGACAAAGGTAACGATAGGGAAATGTAGCTGGCTAGTTGGATGCGGTGCTCAGTGAAATAACTGAGAAATAAATACGAAACGATAGGAAATTAAAAAACATAAACAAATAAGATCATGAATGTAATCCATATGGAAGAAGAAGCCTTTTTCGAGTTGATCGAAAAAGTAGTGGAGCGCATTGCAACTAAATACAATGCGCCACCAGATAAGTGGATCGATGGGGGAGAGGCCATGCAAAAGCTTGGTATCAAATCGCCCACGACCCTGCAGAAATACCGCGATGAAGGACGGATAAGGTTTACCCAACCCGATAAGAAGATCATCCTTTACGACCGCTACTCCATCGATGAGTTTTTAGAAGACAATGCCAAAGAAACTTTTTAAGCCATGGGAAAAATGAAAGTTTCAATCGAATATAAAAAGGCATTCAACCAGGCAGACATGATCTGCAGGTTCATGCCCCAGGAACTGGAAAAGCTCGGATCCCTGGAGAATGTATCGCCGGAATACAGGCGGGGTTTTGAGGATAGGATCAAACAGCATCAGATGGAGAAGGATGTAACCAAGGATTTCTCAGTAGAAGAACTCAAAGAGAAATACGGAAAAGACCTGGAGGGCTTAGCCAAAGACCAGGACAAAGACAAAGGATTAGAACATGACATGTAAACTATAAAGTTATGGATGTAATTCAATGGATTTTATACGCTTCAGGGTTGTTGACTGTGACAGCCATCAACATGGTACTTATGTCTTATTTCATATCTAAACATAAAAGGCAGTGGCAAAATAGCAGTA
Source organism: Cyclobacteriaceae bacterium (assembly GCA_049115695.1). Classification (GTDB taxonomy): domain Bacteria; phylum Bacteroidota; class Bacteroidia; order Cytophagales; family Cyclobacteriaceae; genus JAGDZR01. Next base: position 25,950 of record JAGDZR010000015.1, read on the forward strand.
GGCAAATCGCTGATGTTGAAGCCCACCTGCACAAAAAAACCTTGCTACTTCAGGACTATACACCCTTGATAGCGCTGGCTAAAAACAGGGCGGCCTTTTTGTACGACTTGTGTATTTCGGCCCAAAAGTATGCGGCCAATGATGATCAAAGAAGTGATCGTGACGCTAAGAAAATGCTTGAAGCAAAGAACGGTGAAGAATATAGCGATGATGATAGCATTGTTGCCTTTTACCATTACCAACTAGAAGACAGGTCATTTGGTAATTATTTGTCTCTAAATGAACATACAAAATGGGTAATTGGCTTTCGCAATGGGCTTGGAGCAGCTGATGCATTGGCAATAATTCAATTCCTAAGGAAAAAATTAAAACCCGACAACTCGGTGTCTATACACATTGAACAGGCCGAAAGCATGCTTCTGGTGGGTCTAAGCTATTATGAATATGTCTTTGAAGAAAAAAATAGTATCGATTATTAAACATTAAAATTTTAGAAAATGGGATTATTTGGAAAAAACAATTTAGATAACAGTCAAGAACAACTCCTCGACCAGGTGCTCTATAAAGTGCCAGGCACAGATACGGCCATTACCTGGGCGGATGCTATTGAGGGAACCCTTATAACCGGGGCTACAGGTAGTGGAAAGTCTTCTGGTCCGGGAAAATATGTAGCAAAAGCCATGCTTAAAAGTGGTTTTGGTTTCTGCATCCTATGTGCCAAACCTGATGAAGCCAAACGGTGGATACAGTATGCCAAAGACGCAGGAAGGGAAAAGGACGTTGTGCTTTTTAATAAGAGCTCAGCCCTTGAATTTAATTTTTTGCGCTATGAGCTAGAACGTAGTGGGGAAGGGGCAGGTGAAATCCTTAGCGTGGTCAATGCCCTGATGAACCTTAACGAACAAAACCGAATTCACTTGTCGGGAGGTGATGGCAAGGAAGAGCCCTTTTGGAACAATTCCTTAAGAAGGATCAACAGCCGTGAGATTTCATTGCTCCTGTTGGCCGGAGAAGAAGTGAGTGTCGCCAACATGAGAAAACTGGTGGCTGGACGATTCACCGAAGACGAGCCTAAATATTACCATCACTTAAAAAATCTGATTACAACCAAAGATGACATTGACCCACTCAAGCGGCAACAGGCGAAGCAGGACTTAGACAAGTGGATACAATCCAGTTACTTCCTCACCTTGATTGAGCGGGTGAACAATAAAGAGTTCGAATCTGAAGATAAACAGGAAGAGGCAGACATTGTGCTCAATTATTGGGTCAATGAATTTCCACGCATACCGGATAAAACATCGAGCACTATAACAGAAAGCTTTATGGGTGTTGTGGAGCCTTTCATGTCCCAGGGGATATTAAAGAAGCAATTTTCGAAAGGACTTAGTCCTGAATTGTTACCTGAAAGTATTATTGAGCAAAACAAGATCGTAATCGTTGATTTTCCTATCAAAGAATTTGGCTTGTCTGCAATATTTGCAGCCACCATCTATAAATGCTCTTTCCAGGCAGCCATGGAAAGGAGAAAAATTGAAAAGGAAGCCAATCCAAAACCTGTGGGGCTGTTTATTGATGAATTTCAATCGTATTGTTCACCAATAAGTGACGCTCTTTTTCAAGCCACAGCTCGTAGCTCCTGGGTAGCATCAGTTTACCTGACACAAAATATTAATAACCTCTATTTTGTGATGGGGCATAATCAGCCCCAGGCCAGGGCAAAGAGTTTGTTAGGCAATTTGAACCTGAAATACTTTGGAAGCAACGCATGCATAGATACCAACAAGTGGGCCAGTGAGATGATAGGTCAACACTTGGTAGATTTTGAAAATTTGAGTATTTCCAAAAGTATGGAATTGAGTAAGTCCAAAAACCAGCGGATGTTGCACCGCATCACTCCAGATCATTTTACCACCTTAAGAACGGGTAGAAAGACGAATAAATACTTGGTGGATACAGTAGCTTTTAAGCCTGGGAAGACCTGGGGGAGGAATGGGGGGAATTTTGCTTTAGTGACTTTTGATCAAAAGGAAGATAAATAATTGTCAAATCCCCACTACATCTGTTTTGCTTTGGAGTAATAGTAAACATATGTTTTTCTCTTCCTTTGGTATTTTTTTGAATAGAGCAATATTGTGGGATATGGAATAAAAAAGAACAGTATCAGTGGCAATTCTTGAATCCATCGGTATTATTCACATGATAGATACACTCAAAGCGAGGTAGCGAATTATTCTAGTTAAAAAACCTTCCAAAAAATGACTTGGGAAGGGTTTTTATTGTATTAGACCTAGTAACTACTCCTTTATAATCTGTTTTATTTCTATTTCACCTTCGTAGATAATGTGAAGAAAGTATACGCCCTTGTCCAAATAGGAAATATCGATCTCAGTGTCTTCACCTTCAATTATTTCATCTTTGAGAACTTGTTCCTGCAGGTTATTATACATTATCAACTGGTAGAGTGCGGGTGCTGACTCTAGCATTTGCTCATCAGACACCAAGATGCCTAAGATATTTTCTTCTACTGTTGAGCCATCTTCATCGGTTTCCTCAAGAAAGCTGAAATTCAAACTATTGGAAGTAGGGTTAGGGCTGACTGTCAATGGAAGTGGACCACCTCCGGATTTCACAACATACGTAGAAGAGATTGTGGTAAGGTTGCAGCCATTCTTTGCCTGAGTGTAAATGTATCCAGAGGTCCCAATCAAAAATTTAAATGAAGCGCTTGTGCCTGTAACGCCAGAGTTTGGTAAATTGTGTTTACAGGATACATATTCAGGATAAACGCCAATCCCTTGAGACCCCCACCATTCGTAAGTGTTATCGGCATAGCCGGGTGTAGAAGTGGAAATAGAAATGTCATAACAACCAAAAGTTTTATAATGGGGACCATCTATAATGGGTGCTGCTGGTTCTCCAACCCACATTTTTGTGGTTGTTTCCATTGGCCAAGGCCAAGCTGGTTCCGTGCGAACGATAAGGTCATGTTCACCATTGGCTACACTAACTGGTGCAGTTATGTCTACTGTTTTGGATATCGTCCTTATACCTCCTGGTATAATATCGAATGGATCTAATGTGCTTGTTACTGACCAACCCGTTGGTACTATATAGTCGTATTTGTGATGGTAAAAGCATTCTGCTTCAGAATTGTCAATTCCCGGAATAGTAACGGTTTTAGTTTCTCCTCCTGTGCAAAATAATGCCCCGCTAGCAACACCAGGAGGAAATACCCTTACATTTACGTTCATGTATTCCGTGGTGATTGGACAAAATGGATCTCCATTCGGAGTATATATTACCCTTATTTGATTGTTCCCCGTATAGTTCCATGTATAACTCATAGAACTGGATGCCGCTCCATTTGGGTCGCAGTTGATTATACTTACAACATTCCATTGCCCATTTTCGTAAAATGACCACCCGAACGAACCTCCTCTGTCACCAAGTATCCAGCTTGCTGAAGCCACATAAGTAACTTGGTCACCAGGGCAAACCGTTGTTGGCCCGGACACAGTAACCGTTGTAGCACTTGTAATTTGAGTAAAGAACAACACATATAAAATCGTAATCGAAAGAATTCTAATTTGATTATTCATAACTATAGAATTTTGGTTTAAAACTTATTAAATGCGAATCATTTGCTTTCTCATTTCAATATTCTTACCCACCCCATTAAATTTTTGTCCAACTCGCCAGAGAATAGATGGTAATAATACATTCCTCCCTCTAAACCATCACCAGACCAATTATTTTCATAATCATCTGAATAATAAACGATTTTTCCGCTTCGGTTATAAATGGTCAATTGCCACCTTTTACTTTTTATATTTTCTATCTCAAAAAACTGATTGTAGGCATCCCCATTTGGTGTAAATACGTTCGGGACGAGATTGGGGCAGTCAACAAAACCAATGCTAATAGTATCGCTGACTATACATCCAGATTGAACTTGGGCCCAGTATTCTCCAGGTTGATCAATAACCTTTATCGAATCGAATGACGCATCATACCACTGGTAACTTCCAGCCGAGTACTTTGGATTAAGGACTAAGGATTCTCCGTTGCACAATACTGTATCCTCGCCAAGGTAAATGTCAGGAGTGTAAATGACCTCAAAAGTGTGATTATAAGTGCACTCAGGAAAAGTGATATCAACATTATATGACTTGTTCATTCTCTTTGTTACTTCAAATACTGCGTCCTTACTGCCATCTTCCCATTGATATTCAATGACCCCAGGAATGAATGCGTTAAGAAGAATAGTGTCTTCGTCAAAACAGAATGTCTTTTTCTTTGCTAATCTTGAAATACTATAAGGTAATTTTTCTACTGATACATCATCTATAAAATAATAGGCAACATCACCAGAATTGTTTTTTAAGGGGTTGATGATTTTAGTGGTTGTTGAATTATCGTCAAAAAAATTTCCGATAATCATGTATTCTTTGCTACTGTTCACAGAGAAGCAGCCATTAATTTTTGTCCACACTTCATTACCTAGTGCAATTTCATCCATGTTAACCTGAGGTGTGAATGGAAGAGGTTCTGGGAAAACATCATTCGAAGAATATTTTATTTCTTTTTCTGAAAAGTATACACCTAGATTATTGGATATTAATGCGTCTGTTCTATCACTTGATACGAATACGGTGGTTTGATATAAATTCCCCGGTTCTAGTTTTTTACTTAATTGAGTTTGAAAATATTCCCTGTAATTCACCTGTAATTCTGGATTCTCCTCAAATTCAGGTAAGTAAAAATATGTAATCACTCCACCCATTCCATCTCCATTCCTGGGTATTCTAGGTTCGCCTAACACTGCGCTTGGCGTTACAGGGTTTAGTACACATTCCGTATCGGCTAAAAGACTCCAGTAGTCTGAAGAGCTGGGAGTAGGTTGATTCCAGAATCGAAGTAATTCTCCAATGTACATTTGATTACTACCTAGCTCGCAGGGTAGTACCAGGTAATCTTCGAATCCAGGATCATTTATGAGGTTTTGTCCATAAATGGGGAGGCATTTTAGAAAGAGATATGAAACCAATATGGTGTTTCTGAAATTTTTCATTCCACAGTTTGACGTGCTTGTTTTGTAGTCTACTTTGTTTAGCTTGTGGAAAACTAACTAATTCAAAACTACCAAATATCTCAATTTATAGAATGATATTGATCATTAATAACATTGATATATTTCTTAATGTTAGTGGGTTCATTGTTTTTAACAATTCTTATAACACGGTTGCGGTACGTAACCAATTCTAAGTCGGGTTATATTAAACGGACACCTTTGTCTTTTTTTAGACCGTTTAGTGAGGCATTTTTCTGATTAAGGCGCAATATTAGCTTATCTCAAAAAAGTCACAGAATTTGTTAAATTTACGTGAATCATACAGGGGGTAGTTTATGAAAGCCTGTATATATTTAAATACAAAAAAGACACTCCTTTCGAAGTGTCCTTTCATTTTTATCACTGAGTCTAGTTTGAAAAAGCTCAACCGGTATCGGATAGATTTGGATATAATAAGAGCTGTTTTTACTGATTTTCCCTATTGCTTGACGAGTTGTTTAACTTCTACAACATCCCCATATATAATATGCACAAAGTAATTTCCTTTTTTTAGTTTTGATATGTCCAAAGAAGTGTCCTGCCCTTCAATGATTTCGTCCTTCAATACGATTCTCTGATGCTTATCATAAATCAGAATTTGATATAAAGGTGTAGCCAAATGGCTCTCATTTTGAGCTGCCAAGCCTTCCTTGACTGCAACAGCAAGCAACTCCGGTTCAACTTGTTCTTCTACAGCGAATGTAAAATTCAAATCCTGAGAAGCTGGATTTGGTCCCATCGTCATTGGCGCAAATGCTCCTGTTTTGATGACATATGTGCTGGTAGTCCCTCCTGAACCACATAGGTTACTTGCTGTGGTGTATACGTATCCAGATGTACCGAAGAAAAACTTGTACGATGCACTGGTACCCGTAACACCAGGATTAGGAAGGTTGTGTTTGCAAGAAACATAATCAGGATAAATACCTATTCCTCCACCTGTGTACCACGAGTAGCTATCGCTGGAAAAATTAGGAGTAGTAGAGGACACGGAAATATTATAGCATCCAAAGGTCTTATAGTAAGGATCGTTGACTATAGGTCCGTTTGGAGTACCGACCCAAATCTCTTTCGTTTTGGAATATGCACAACCTAAGCCTGTAGTAATAGTACCTGTAAGTGTTGTAGAACCATTACCGCTGGATTTGCCCTCCACAGTAACTGTAGAAGTTCCTTGACCATCTTCAATTGTAAGGTTAGAATTATTAACAGACCAATTATATGATCCGCTAATGGATGAGTTTAGGGAAAGGGCTTTTGATGCATTGTTACAGACCAAACCATCACCATCAATGAATAAACTTTTTTCAGCAGTCTTTCCATAACTACCATCCATTTTTTGATAATTAAAGGCAGTCTGACCAGAACGGTGCATGGCAAAAAAATGAACCTCATTCTGAACTCCTAATATGTAATCACTATCCGTTGTAGTCTCATTGAAGTTTAAAATAAAGTTTGAAGCCAAATCAGGTAATTCATACACCCGTGACACAAAATTACTAGTAAATAGAGATGTCGATTCAACATCACCATTCTTAATATCGTCCAAGTCAATATTGTAGTATATCACCCATTTCATGTTAGCGGTAGAAATATCTGAAATATTGTCAATTTCAATTGTGTCCTCAATATTTGGAGCTATAAACGCTTTTGAGCTATTTCCCCTGTCATTCACATATTCGTTCAATCTTGAGTTTTTCCCTGTAATTACACATAAAATCTTACCCTTCATTTCATCCATTATTGGCCATCTTCCATCGGTTGCAGATTGTCGTAAAGAAGAATATGAATCCCTCATATCTTGTGGGGTATATAATTTGGAACCAAATGTTGAAACTAGTAAGTTGTCTAATGATAGAGGACCCTGGCTAAAGGGCTCAAACCAATCACTTTTTAGATCTAAAAAAAGCGTTATCACCTCATGGTTTGGATTGCTATTACTCCATTCATAAACATCAGTAAGGCATACATCAAAATAAGAATCACCTGAACCACAATTGTTATGGTTACCCGAACCTAATCCGATATGCCTTACTTCCCATTTGCTTCCAAACAAATCAGTGTGAAAATCTAACTCTATACTCTGGGTAGTATTCAAAGCATCTTTTAAGGTTCGAAATTGAACCTTTTCATAACTGTTATGGCCTGCTCTCCGATAAACGTCGTTATATTTTGAGCAGCCTATTTCGTCGCTATAATCATACGAAGCACCATAGGCGGCATATGAAGTTGTTACGTTTCCATTATGCGAACTTCTAAAACGATAAAGGTTAATTCCATCATCTCCACTACTACCAGTTAGGGGATTATTATCTCCTATAGCATAAACTCGATAGCCATTTAATGTGTATAGATATTCGTTCCATTGTTGGGTATTAATAGTCACCCAAGTTGGGTTGGAATTAGTAAACCTTTGTAGCTCTAAAGTATATTCACTGGAAATAGGTTGTACAATACACTCCACGCTAAATGAAGTAACCGCATGACCAGGAGAAATACCAACTGCTTGAACGTTAACAAAAGTGGCTTGTGCCAGGCCAAACGATACACATATATGAACTGAAATCAAAGCAATCAAAAAATGTTGAGCGTACTTCTTCATGACGATATTATTTAAGTCTTCTATTTATTTAATTTTTTCCTAATAACAAGAAGGGAGCTATAGGCCAAAAAATCTGAATTCTCATTTTCACCTAAATTTATTCTTGTCCCGATATAGATTTTTTTAATTTTTTTAAATAACCCGATGCTAGTGTTTTTTCCACTCAAGGGCTCATCCTCCAGATACTTAAAAAGGTTAATTCCAAATTCTAATTCCCATGACTTAGGTAAAATGTAGTGTATATAAAGACCAGCCCTCAAATACTCACCCATCCAAACCTCGTCCCCCGTAAATGGTGGTGTCACTATCCATTTTCCTAACAATAAACCGCCTCCTACTTGGCCTCCAATAAATATTCTTTTTGAGACCCTTCTTTTGTAACCCAACCCTAAACCTAGAAATTGAATATCGAGTGAATTGATATGTTTAGAATCTTGAGAAGTTCTAGCTCTTTGTTGACAATAGACTTCAGGGCTAAGAAGAACTAATGTAAGACAAAAAACTAATAAATATTTCAAGAGTTGGTTGCTACTCATTGCCTTTTTGTTTAGATGGTAAATGTAATTTTATATGCAATAACACTAAAGTTATTAAATATGATAATTACTGGGAATAAAAATGATGTTACTCATTCAGCTAACTATTAGCCTATGGAAAGAAAAAGTTTCTACTAGATTTTTAAGGATTATTCAGTTCCTTGCTCTGATTGATGGTCCCTCAAAAATTAGGACAGTAAGTTAAGTTCATAAAATTGAATTTAAATTTACTGATTATGACAATAAGGAATTACACCTCAAAGCTCAAGACCAAAGTGGTTTTGGAAGTATTAAAAGAAAGACATCGTGTTGCCGAACGAATTATTTAAGTATCTATTTATGAAGCAAAAAACCTAGTGGGTGGTCATATTGAATGGTTGCCATCTTTTTTGGTAGGTAGCTTATATCAGATTTCTTCTATTTGTTCTAAGTCTATATTTCTTAAAGAATTTAATTTCGTATTCGTTGAGATTTATGAATGTAATCGCAGGGGTAAAGGTCAATTTGTGGCTTTACTGAAAAGCCCTTGATAAAAACATTTTCAGAACACTAACGATATAGGTGGATTATATTAATCCTTGATTGCGATAAGAGAGTAAGGGGAATATGAAATAAGTTTATAAATAGTTTATAAATAAAAAAGCACTTACAGTGTATACATTGTAAGTGCTTGATTTTCAGTGCGGAACGGACGGGACTCGAACCCGCGACCTCCTGCGTGACAGGCAGGCATTCTAACCAGCTGAACTACCGCTCCTTTGGTTTTGCTTTTCTTTAAAAGCGATGCAAAGCTATGTTTAAAGAATATATAATACAATAGCTATTTGGAGATTTTAGGAGAATATTTTTAAATATTTTGTAAGGGGCAAATAGCCAATGAGTTACATTGAAAAAGAACGCCTCGGAGTTCTATATTTTACTCCTGAGACGATCTTATTCAATTCGCTGATTTAGAATTCTTCCTTACCAATCCACTCCATATTTCTAACCAAGCTAATGAACTCTGTTCTGTAGCCTTCAGTATCTTCTCCTTTGGCTCCAAGGGCGAGGTTTATTGCACTTGAATAAGAACTGTTTTGTTTGTATTCTGACTCTCTAAGTAGCATTCCGAATTCAGCTACGCTGGCAGAAAATCTGAAGTTACCCGAAGTGACATTTATATCTGTTTCTGTATCCTGAAGCACTTCCACAATTAAATTGCTCTTGGTTTCTTTAGGTCGTTTGTATCTGAATTTAACAGTAAGTAGTTCGTTAGAATCACTTGATTTAGAATCAGAATTTCGTTGATACTTTAACTCATCGACTGGCACAATGAAACTGGACTGAATACCTGTTGGGATAATTTCATAGAGTGCGGTAACACTATGTCCGGCACCCAGTTCTCCTGCATCTTTGGTGTCGTCATTGAAGTCCTCATCATTCAATTTGCGATTTTCATAACCTATAAGCCTGTATGCTTGTACTTTGTCAGGATTGAACTCTACCTGGATTTTTACATCCTTGGCAATTGTAAATAGAGTAGCAGACATTTCTTTAACGAACACTTTTCTCGCTTCATTGATATTGTCGATATAGAAGTAATTTCCATTTCCAGCATTGCTGATTTGCTCCATACGTCCGTCTTTGTAGTTACCCATGCCAAAACCTGTGATGGTTAAGAAGATACCCGATTTTCTTTTTTCTTCAATCATTCTGATCATTTCAGATGTAGAGCTGATTCCTACGTTGAAGTCTCCATCAGTAGCCAGGATCACCCTGTTGTTGCCATTTTCCAAAAGATTTTGTTCCGCAACTTTGTAAGCCAATTTTATTCCTTGCCCACCTGCGGTTGAGCCACCACTCGATAGTCTATCCAATGCATTGTGAATTATTGTTTTTTCTGAAGCTGGAGTGGGCGGTAAAACCAACCCCGCAGCTCCTGCATAAGCCACTATGGCTATCCGATCCTTTTCACCCAAATTGTTGACCAGCATTTTTAATGATCTCTTAAGAAGTGGTAGCTTATTTTCGGCACTCATAGATCCGGATACATCAATAAGGAAGACCAAATTAGAAGGGTCTGTGTTCTCATAATCTAGTTTTTTGCCCTGGATTCCAATGTGCACCAATTTATGTTTTGCATTCCAGGGGGCAGTAGATACTTCAGTATTGATTGAAAATGGGCGCTTTCCTGTTGGATTAGGATAGTTGTAGCTAAAGTAGTTTATCATCTCCTCAATCCGAACCATATCCTTATAAGGTTTTTGCCCACTATTAAGTACTCTGCGCAAGTTGCTATAAGAAGCCGCATCAACATCGATAGAAAATGTAGAAAGGGGAGCGTTCTGAGGATCATGAAAAATATTTTCACTTATGTGGTCATATTCTTCCGTATTGTGTGGGCTTGGGAAAGGTGGTTCTTGGTTGTAATTGGCTCCTAACTTCATTCGCCTTCCGCTAGCTTCTGATTTTTTAACTTTGCTGTCCGATTGAGAGATGCCAAAGAATTCAACGACTTCTTCCATTACACGGAAGTCACTATCTCCGAAGCTCTCTTCTTCATCAGCTACCTCATTAGTCCTGGACTTGGTGGATGCTAGTTGTACCATTAAATTTTGTTTTCCTGCTTCTACAATAAGCTGCTTTTCATCATAGTCTTTGGCATTGAAAATCAGTGTGCAATTTTTCTCTGGTGCTTGAATAGAAAACTTACCATTCTTGTCGGTGATTGCTCCAATGGCTGTGCCCTTGACTGCAATGTTTACATCGGAGATGGGTTGATTGTTGTGTAGATCTACTACAACTCCGGATATTTTTAAGCTGTTCGTTTTGTTGACTGTGAAACCGCACATGAATGCGATCATTGTAATTCCAATTAACTTTTTCATCTTGATTCTTTTTTGTTTTACAATGCTTAGATGCAGACAAAGTCACAATTCCATAAATGAGTCTAAATTTTTATAAATTGTAGTTCGTTACATGAAATGTTGGATGGAATAGAGAATTCTATTGCATTGAGATTGACCAGCTATGAAATCCATTGACCAACCCTTTCTGATTTATTCGCTCGATAACCAATTCCTTAATGCTGTAGTCAAGTATTTGGGATTCTGTCTATTATGAAATTGTATTTAGCGATTTTGCTTGTTCTTGCAGTACTGTTCGGTGGCTGTCAACCGAAGATAAATGATGCTCCAATAGCTATAAATGGTATCCTTGATCTAACAAACCGCTCGATCAAGGAAAATGGAGTAGTTAGGCTGAAAGGAGAATGGCAATTTTATTGGAAACAGTTTCTCTCTCAAAAGGACTTTCGAACTGGCCATAAACTGGATACTGCTAAATACCTGGAAAGCCCCGGTATTTGGAGACACGCAAAGTCTACAAATGAAAAGGTCGAACGCCATGGCTATGCTACTTTAAGGTTAAAAGTTCTATTAGATAGACCTGAAAACCACCTTGTTCTTGAAATAAAAGATATTCGCACAGCATACGAAGTTGAAGTCAACGGAGAGGTTATAGAAAGGTGTGGTCGTTTGGGAACATCAAAAGCTACAACAATACCTGAATTTGTGGTTAAGCGTCCGATAATTCAGACCGATAGTAAAGAATTAGAAATAATTGTACGACTGGCGGAGTTTCACCGGGACTCAGGAGGTATTCCTTTACCAATTGTCTTGGGAACGAATGAACAGATCAATGCCAGAACAAGAAATTTCATCATTGAAGAATGGCTTCTTATTGGGTTTCTGTTATTTAGTGCTATTTATCATTTTGGGTTGTTTTTCCTCCGTTCGCGTGGGGTGGTTAACCTGTACTTTGGGCTTTTTTGCATCAATTTTATTTTCAGGCTACTGACAAGAGGTGAGAAAGTTCTTTTTGAAATGGCACCACTATCTTTATGGTGGTTGATGAATAGGTTGGAGCTGATAATTCTTTATCTAATACCTATTCTGTATCTCGTTTATTACAATGCCCTATTCAAGCATCGATTAAAATCCAATGTGTATTATTCGATGATTGCTGTCTTCTCGATATTGACAGCAATAGTGATGTTTTTACCCACTCAGTTTATAACAGAAACATTACTAATATTTCAGCTTGCTGGCTTGATTTCCTTGACTTATGTAATGTGGGATACCTATCAGGCTCACAAAGAAGGAGTCAAGCGGTCTGCGGTGTTCTTGTTTGGCTTTGCAATTTTGTTTGCTGGTATAGTCAACGATATTCTTCATTTCAATTACATCTATAGGTCTGTGGAGGTATTCAACTACAGCTGTATAGTTTTTATTTTCTCACAGGCTTATGAGCTTGCCTATAGTTCTGTAAAGGCCTTCGATAAAGAAGAAGAGTTATCCAGAGACCTGGAAATGAAAGTAATGGATCGCACAGAGCAACTGACTAAGGCCAATGTGGTTAAGAGCAAGTTGTTGTCCATAGTCTCTCACGATCTTAGAGGGCCGTTGACTTCTCTTCATGGCCTGATGGATTTGAGCCAGAATAATCAGTTGGAAAAGGATGAAGCAAATGCGCTAATGATTTCCCTAAAGAAAAGTTTGGATTCTTCTCTGATGCTGCTTGATAATATACTGCACTGGGCATCTTTACAGTTGAAATCTAACTCTCTGGAACCTCAAATCGAATCCCTTAATTTGAGGAAGGTAGCCCAAGAGGCAAGGCGGCCTTTTTTTGAACAGGCTCGGCAAAAGAATGTACAGGTTCAGGTGTCCGTTCCTAAGGATGTTTTTGTAATGGGGGATAGAAATATGCTCAACTCCATTCTTAGAAACCTTATTAGTAATGCTACAAAGTTCACGTCTGAAAACGGCCTTGTTGTCATTGGTTGTATGGATAAAGAGGATATGGTAGTCACTACAATTAGTGACAATGGGGTAGGCCTTCCGGAAGATGTGCGTGCAACTCTATTTGATCCTTTGTCTACCAAAACCAATTCCGGTACTTCTCAGGAAAAAGGAAAGGGCATAGGCTTATTGCTCTGTATGGACCTAATTATCCAATTGGATGGAAAAATATGGGTAGAGGATAGTACCGAAAACGAGGGTACCAGTTTTAGCTTCTCATTGCCTGCAGGTTGATCCTAAGTGATATTGTGCCGATGCGTGGAAAATTAGAGTTCATCTTTTCAATTGCAGATTGCAAGGTGATCTGTTATCTTTATCGTTCAGGATATAGACCATCACCACCAAAGATCATAACTTGTATCATTACCAACCTGTGACGTTTATGTCGAGAATGAATTTTGCCAACCGCCTACTTGTGAAGCTGGTCTTTGTTTGGTCGCTTTTAATTTCCGCGACGGATGTATTTGGCCAGGATATTTACCTGAAGAGTGAGGAGGGAGACGATATTCAGTTTGCTTACGCCCACCTCAATTCAGATTCCACAAACACTTTTTTCTCTGATATTAATGGTAAGTTGACCTTTGATTTTAGTGTGGGTGATGCGATTACTATTGGTCATCCAGATTACCATACTCATGTGTTTGAACTAATCAATTATTCTGATTCAATAATATTCGAATTACAGCACCAGGAAAGCCGAGGTGTGAAGTTCCCAGGAATGCACCTAGTGGATCCCGGCTTTCATATTGTTGAGGAAATAGTAGGTAATAATCGTTTGCACGACCCTGAGCATGTTGGCGGGTCATTTAGGTACAAGACTTATAGCAAAACACTTGTAGACCTATTTAAGCTTAAGGATCATAGGCTGAGCCAGAAGTACAAGGATATTGTGAAGCAGGATTCAATGTTTCACCGGCACCATAAGTCATATGGAGAACAACACGTAGAAGTAATCGAAACAACAACGGAGCGTACCTTTGAGTACCCCAAACGAGATCATGAAAAAGTTCTTGGGCTGAAGGTTACGGGTTTACATGATGATGAAATTACCCCTCTTAGTAGCAACTTGCATCCTATCTCTTTTTATGATAATTATTTTGATTTTTTGGGCATTAGTTATGCCAGTCCTGTGGGTAGCGCCAATTATAAAAAGTACGATTTCCACCTGGAGCATGCTCTAAAATCCGGCGAAGATTCTGTATTCATTATTTCTTTCAAGCCTTCTCATTTAAAGTTTCCGGGCCTTGTAGGCAGAATGTATGTGAACAGTAATCAATATGCCATTCAGGCCATCGTGGCTGAACCATCACAAACCAATCTGGCTGATTTTCAGATATCGGCTAACTATGAATTCATTGATGGAAAAGAATGGTTTCCCAGGCAATTGAATTACCTATACAGTGTTGAAAAATTTCCAAAGCCATACCTGGGTACTGTTTATGATAAAAAAACGTACATCAAAGACATTGAGTTAAATCCAGACTTGAGCAAGGAAGAGAAGAAAGTAGAACTAATTATTTGTGATCACTATGCTACACAGCAAGAAGAAGAGTTTTGGAAAACACACCGGGTAGTACCGCTGACTAAAAAGGAGCGGCTTACATATTTGAGAGTGGATACACTTAGGCATAAAAGTACTTCAGCCAATGTGGTCAAGAGAATAGCTGCTTTCTATAAGCAGGATTTACACTATCGAATTCCTCCTATAATGGATTTGTACAACGTTTTTAACCTGGGTAGGTATGAGGGAGCGCGTCTCGGTTTAGGTGCAGGAATAGGAAAGGAGTTGTTCAAAGTCTTTGAGTTTAGTGGATATGGAGCTTATGGTTTTAGGGACAAAGAATGGAAATATGGTTATGGTGGTCGTTTTTTTCTCAATAAGAAACATGATGCAGAATTGCAATTTGAGCATCAAAAAGACATTAGGGAGCCTGGAAGTGTAGTTTACCTGAATAAGGAAAAGGATTTTTTTAGATCCATATTCATCGGTACTATGGATAGATATGAATCTAATCATGTAAAGCTTTCTTTTCGTTCTCCAGGCTACCATTTGTTTGAACTTGGCCTGCATGACTATACTGAAACAGCTTTGTACGACTACCAATACATCAACGATGATAATTCAAACCTGTCAAGTTTTAATGTCACGGAATTCACTTTAAGGACCAGGATTGCCTTTAAAGAGAGAATTACCCACACGCTTGGTTCAGTGAATCGCTTAAATTCTTCTTATCCGATTTTGTACATCAACTATAATAGGGGAATGAACAGTATGATGAACGGAATTTTTGAATATAATAAAATTTCCGGGGCAATGGACTTTAGATTTAAGCTGGGTCATATTGGCGTATCGGACATTGCCATAGAAGCTGGAACTGTGGAGAGTGATTTACCTTATCCACTACTGTTTAATGGCAGGGGTGGAAATCTGGCAACCTCCAGTGTGATCATTGAAGATCACTTCCAGACTATGAGCTTATATGAATATATGTCCAATAGGTTCTTCAATGTATTCTATTACCATGATTTTGGTTCAAGGATATTTGGCGGCTCAAAATTTAGACCGGACATAGTTGTATATCATCATATGGGTTGGGGGAAATTGGATGAGCCTGGTCGTCATCAAGGGACGGATCTATTAGTTCAGAGTTACAACAAAGGCTATTTTGAAAGTGGATTGGGATTTAATAACATCATAAAATACAAATTCTTTGGCAAGCTGTATGGTGGTCTTGGAGTGAGCTTCTTTCATCGGTATGGCCCTCATAAACTACCGGGAGGTTTCGGAGAGAATTTCGCTACAAGAATTACTTATGTAATCAGAGGTGTATAGCAATTTATCTAGGTTTCATTTTGATAAAATTCTTCTGAAAGGTGGAATTATTATCTACGCAAGAATGTTGTTAATGAATCTAAGAATTCCGTCAACAGTTATGGCGATCATGCGTATCATTGTTATCTTTTATCGAATCAAACTCAACTGTCTATTATCGAACCTCTAAGCCTATCTGAAGACAAGCTTTTTACATCCACAAAGCATCTGAAGGAAAAATACCAAAAGATACGACACCAAAGCGCTAACATTTGCGAGCCGCTCAGGGTAGAAGATTATGTTGTACAACCCATTGTCGATGTGAGTCCGCCCAAATGGCACCTTGGCCATACTACGTGGTTCTTCGAGACATTTATTCTAGCACCAGAAAAGAAGGGTTATCGCTTGTACGATCCGGACTTTGGATATGTATTCAATAGTTATTACGAATCAGTTGGCAAGCGTGTACTGAGGACAGATCGCGGAAACCTCACGAGACCAACCGTTGAGGAGGTTATTAGCTATCGCGAACATGTGGATCGGGAAATGTTCGACTATTTGGATTCAAATCCTGAGCTCAATGATGAGCTAAGATATAAGCTTGAGTTGGGTCTTCAGCATGAACAGCAGCACCAGGAACTCTTGTTTTATGATATCAAATATATTCTCGGTCATAATCCATTGTTTCCTGCCTACATAAAGTCTGCACAAACTGACATATTCCAAACAAAATCTAATCCTCTGAATTATATAGAAGTTGAGCGTAGTAACTATGAAATAGGGACCGATGATTCCGAATTTCATTTTGACAATGAAGAAGGATTGCATACCGTATTTCTTCATGATTTTGCAATCAGCGATAGGCTAGTGAGCAATGGGGAATATCTGGAATTTATAGAAAGTGGTGGGTATAAATTTTTTCAATTTTGGCTGTCAGAAGGGTGGACATGGGTGAATGAAACACAATGTAAGTCTCCGTTGTACTGGCATAAGATAGAAAATGAATGGTATCAGTATACACTCCATGGGCTTCAGAAACTGAACCTCGACGAACCTGTTGCACATGTTAGTTTTTACGAAGCGGATGCCTTTGCTCGTTGGAAGGGTTTGCGATTAGCCACAGAGTTTGAATGGGAAGTGGCCTGCAAATTTCATCAGAAGACTCCTCTTGATCAATGTAATTTCGTGGAAAGGGAATTCCATAAGTCAGGGTTTGATGAATCTAACTATCAGTTGTTTGGAGATCTTTGGGAGTGGACAAGCTCAGCCTACTTGCCTTATCCCTTCTTCAATCCTTCGTCGGGAGCAATTGGTGAGTACAACGGTAAGTTTATGATAAACCAAAAAGTTTTACGCGGCGGCTCATACGCTACACCTCAGGATCATATTAGGCCAACTTATAGAAACTTTTTCCATCCTCATCTTCAGTGGCACTTTGCCGGAATAAGATTGGCCAAGCATTTATAAAGTATTTGAACTGAATGAATTTCAAGCAAACTTTTTTAGAGGACGTAAAAACAGGATTGTCGAGTAATCCAAAATCACTTCCTTCAAAATACTTCTATGATAAAAGGGGGGATGAACTGTTTCAGCAGATTATGGCATTGGAAGAGTATTACCTTACAAGGGCAGAATACGAAATTTTCCAACTGCAAAAACAGAAAATACTAGATGTCTTTTACAAAAATCAAGATGAGTTTAGGTTGGTCGAGTTTGGTGCCGGGGATGGCTATAAGACAAAAGTTTTATTGGAACATTTTATCGAAAAGAAAATAGCCTTTGAGTATAAACCTATCGACATCTCTCAAAACGCACTCGATAAGTTGATAGTGGATTTGAATGGTAATATTCCAAAACTTCAGCTGAGCGCTGAGCAAGGGGATTATTTTCAGGTTTTGTCCAAGTTGCCAAGGTTGAATCACAAGAGAAACATTATTCTTTTTTTGGGCAGTAATATTGGGAATTTCACTTTGGATGAGATCGAAGGTTTTTTGAAAGGAATAAGGGCCAAAGTGTATAAAGATGATCTGTTGTTTTTGGGTATTGATTTAAAGAAAGATCCGGATAAAATACTGAAGGCATATGATGATGAAAAGGGCGTTACAAAGGCTTTTAATTTGAATTTATTAGCAAGGGTCAATGCTGAATTGGGAGGTGATTTTGATTTGAATGGATTTGATCATTGTCCAAGCTATAACCCTGTCAATGGCGAATGTATAAGTACATTAGTATCAAACAAAAATCAAACGGTAACCATTAGCGGTGCTAGTTTTGTTTTGAATAAATGGGAATCAATCCAGACTGAAATATCCAGAAAATTTTCGTTAGAGCAAATAGCTGATTTGGCTACAAAATGTGGATTTGAAATTGAAGAAAATTTGCTGGATTCCAATGCCTACTTTGTGGATTCTATCTGGAAAGCTGTGTAAAAAGTTAGTTTAAAGCTTCACAATCTTTTGCGAGAGGTTGATGTTAGATCCTCTAAGTACAATTATATAATTTCCAGAAGCCAAGCTTCCAGCCCTCCATTGTATTTTCTGTTTTCCAGATGAAAGTTTTCCGGAGAATATTGATCCAACTGACCTACCATTGAGGTTGTATATGTCGATTTTTACATTAGATCCATCTGAAATGAAAGAAAGTTCTGCGGAGTTCTTAATTGGGTTAGGATAAACCTGAAATGCTTTATCATTATTATTTTCAATACCTGTGATTTCTGGTCTTAGACGTAAAACCTGCATGCGTTCATGATTACCCATAGTAATGGCATCCGTATCGAATTCAGATGTGCCCAGCCATTGTTCCAATACTGATGCATAGACCTGCTTGAAGTCATATTGCATTGCCAAATTATCCTTTTTGTCAGCATCAGCTGGAATTGCTGCATTGTCACCAGTTACGCCACCTTGAACATGGTTTCCAAACACAAACATTGGAGCAGCAGCGCCATGATCAGTTCCATTGCTGGCATTTGAGATGATTCTCCGGCCAAACTCAGAGAATGTCATACCCATAATTTTATCAGCAATCCCTAATTTTTCAGCGTCCTGCATAAAATCCATGATGCCATCATTGATGGCTGTAAGTAGGTTGGCATGTGTACCTACGGTATGGTCGTCAGCTTCGACTTGATCGGCATGCGTGTCAAACCCTCCAAGCTTTACCATATACACTGGGGTTTTCAATCCACCAGCCACTAAACGGGCTACAATCTTCAATTGATCGCCCAGCTTATTCGATTTGTATTCTATCTTATTGTTGGCTTTCTCTGCTGCCTTTTGTACTACTTCTCCATATGCTTGTGATTGCTGTGCTATGAGTCGGATGTGTTGAAGTTTGTCACCGGCTAGGGTATCAGGTGCAGGTTGTACCTCGTTGTTTACGAGTTGATAGAAATTTTCAGGATTCTTTATCACCATACTCATGGATGAGGATGGCCCCTGAAATAGGAGGGAACCCCCACCACCGACTTCTATAGAAATTGGGTCGGTGAAATTGGAGTTTGGATATCCTATTGGGAAATCAGGGAATTCATTCGCTAAGTACCTACCAGTCCATCCTGTAGCTTCAAACGCATTTGACTCAGATCCACTCATCCAAATATCTGTGGAACGGAAATGTGAAAAATCAGGGTCTTCATAGCCTACAGATTGGATGATCTTAATTCTGCCTTCATTGTAGAGGGATTTTATACCGGACAGAGCGGGGTGTAAACCGACGCTTGTTCCGGGTAGTTCAATAAGAGATTCATCAGGAAGCACAACATCTGGTCTGACGTTGTTCAGAACAGAAAGCTGATCTAGAGGCACGACCGTGTTTAGGCCATCATTTCCTCCGGATAAAAATACCAGCACTAAGACCCTTTCATTTTCCTCAGCCATACGCATGAGATTACTCATTACCCTTTGGCTGGGCATTGCAAATCCGAAGGAGCTTGCCAACCCTGAAATGGCCAGTGAGTGGCCCGCATGTTTTATAAATGTTCTTCTTTTCATGCCGGTTACATCAAATTCACTTCACCTAGTTGCAGCATTGACTTAAACATACTCATTAGCCTGGTCTCTACTTCACCTTTAGCAGTTGTGTCATTGGGATTGTTAATATGGTTATACCATGCTTCAGTCCAATAGTCATCTGTGTTTTGTCCTGAGAGTAAAAGAGAAGATTTCAGGTATTCTTTTTCCTCAGCTGAAATCTCATGACCCATGAGAAAATCGTTTGCCTCATTGATCATCAGGTTGGGGTCAGCCGGATTCTCAAGCTCTTTTAAGAACTCGATAAGATCAGCTTTAATGTAAACAACCTCATCAGTGTCTTTATTTTTAACCCAAACTCCCCTTTGGACTAAGCGATCGCTAAATTCGGCTCGTTCTGTGATGGTGTCGGTGGTGATCCATGCCTTATCGAACAGTGGCGCCTGATAATACACCGGCCATCCGGCCACACTAGGAGGATCACCCGGATCCATGCCCATGTCGTCCAATGCCCATTTTAGGGATTTATTTACATAGTAGACCCAGTTGATGTCATCGGGAGCATTGTACTTCACGTCAAGTCCTCTCCACAGGCCTACCACAAATTCCATTGGGCTTTTGACCAATGCTCCTATATATTTATCCTGATAAAAGTGGTCACTTTTGAATAGAGCTTCCAACACAGGTTTAAGTTCATAATTGCTTTCTCTAAAAACCTCAGCAAGAGGTTCGATGATTTCAATTTCAGTCTGCTCATCTATTTCGGAATAAACAAAGAAGGTGTACAAACGCCTACAGATATAGAGTGCTGCTTCATTTGTTTCAAAGATCATGTCCAGTAGGTCATTCAGCTCTTCTTCCCCCGCACTGGCACCAGACCGACCTATGATTACTTTGTTTCCATAAAACTCTGAAAATGTTTTGTCGGTGGTGTCATGATTGTTTGCCGAAAATTCACTCTTTGCTTCACCTTCCAGCTTAAATTCATTATAATAAGTTTTCCATCCTGTAAGTACACGCGCTGCTTCCCTTACATCATCTTCTGTGTATTTTGAGTTAGCTCCTTTCCCAACAGTAAATAGTTCCTGTAGTTCCCTACCGTAGTTTTCATCAGGGGCTTTCACGGTATTTGAATTTCCATTAAGGTACCTAAGCATAGCAGGGTTGATAGTCAATTCTTTAATCAGTGTTTTGTAATTGCCAAGGGCAAATTCCCTGAGTAGTTCAAAATATTGGTATTGAAGCTTTACGATACTGTCACGATCTACAACGAGTAGATTGTGCAAAAAGAGAAGCATTTTTTCATGTATTCCTTGATGTCCAATGGCATTTTTTATGAGCCATCCTTTCAACGAATCTCGTCTTCTAGATTCGTTATTGCCACTAGAATAGGCTGCTTTAACCCAAGTCTCGCCAAAGGCAATGTCTGGATCAGGTTCACTGGTATCTCCCTTATAGTCATTCACCGGAGCGTCTGGGACAGGGAAGGTGCTTATTTGTCTTTCGATTGCCTGCTCAAAAGTCAGTACTTTCAATGCATTGAAATCGCCTACACCAACTCCAATTTGTGTTCTGCGGAGTAGATGCATCATTTGCTTCTTACCCCACTTACCACTGTAAAGTGGTAAGCTTGAAACAGAAGCTTTGTCCATTACATTTATTAACATAATAAGATGCCTTAATGCTTAATAATAATTTGCACTATCAGATATCCAATAACATTTTAACCAATCCCTGTCTCTACTCAAGGATCTCAAATTCTTATTTTAGATAAAGGAAGTAATATCGATTGAAATTAAAAATTTTCCAAGAAATAATGAATTTGACACCTAATATACCTACAATTTGACCCTATTAGAGAATGATGCTCATTGACTTTTAAAGCTTATTTTCTATTGTATTCAGCATTTCTTCAGTAAAATCAAGGTGTGTTACCAATCTAATATGATCTTTTCCAAACGGTACAGCCAATACATCATTAGCTTTCCATTGTTCAAGTACTTCGAGGTAGTTATGCTTGGGTTTAATTGATAGAATAATGATATTGGTCTCAACTGGGAGGATGTCTTTGGTATAAGGCTTTTCTCTGAGGATCGCCGCGATGGCTTTTGCTCGCAGGTGATCTACCTTCAATCTATCGATATTGTTGTCAAGTGCAAATATACACGCAGCAGCCATATACCCGGCCTGGCGCATTGCCCCACCAAATACCTTTCGTATCCGTTTGGCTTTTTTGATGTTGCCTTTAGATGCCAACAGCGCCGAGCCAACAGGAGCTCCTAAGCCTTTTGAGAAACATACGGATATGGTATTGAAGTACTTGCCGTAATCTTTAGAGATGTCACGGGTTTCTGTAAGTGCATTAAATAACCTTGCACCATCAAGGTGTAACCTTAGGCTATGCTGCTTTGTTGCCGCTTGAATTTCTTTTATGTCATTCAGAGAGTAATACGATCCACCACCTTTGTTGGAAGTGTTTTCTAGTGCTACAAGACTGGTTTTAGGGAAATGAATATTATCTGGGTTGATATTATCCAATACATGCTGAGGCTTGATCCTACCTCTATCACCTTCAACCAACCGAGTGGATATTAAAGAATTATAGGCTATCCCCCCAGCTTCGTAGTTATGTATATGAGCTGTTCTGTCGCATATTACTTCATCCTGGGGTTGTGTATTTATTCT
The DNA here is from genome assembly GCA_049115695.1 of Cyclobacteriaceae bacterium. Classification (GTDB taxonomy): domain Bacteria; phylum Bacteroidota; class Bacteroidia; order Cytophagales; family Cyclobacteriaceae; genus JAGDZR01. The sequence continues at coordinate 48,513 of JAGDZR010000015.1, forward strand.
TATAGCAATTTGATTGGCCATCGTGCCGGAAGGACAGAAGAGTGCTGCTTCCATACCAAACATTTTGGCCACCTTTTCCTCCAGCATTTTTACACTTGGGTCTTCATCAAACACGTCATCTCCAACTTCAGCATTGAACATAAACTCCTTCATTGCCTCTGATGGCTTGGTCACTGTGTCGCTTCTTAGGTCAATAAGCATATTTAAGTTTTTCTGTCTAGACCATCCTGGATAATTTGAAAGACGTCATCCTTAAATTCATTCAGTGTGTCTAGAGAATAGTTGATTGGATCTATGGGCTTGTGAAATACTATTCTGCATTTTCGCCTGTTGAGAAATAAATTACCATTCATAGGAAAAATATGCCAGTTGTCAGCGAAGGAAACAGGGACAAGGGAAACACCAGTCTCGACTGCCATTCTAAATGGCCCTTCTTTAAATTTGGCCATCTTGGGCGGCTCAGAAGATATGATTCCTCCCTCTGGAAAAATGGCCAGTGAAAAACCCTCAATCAAGGCATTCACACTTTTTTTATATGTTTCGTATCGACTCTTTACTTTGGCTCTATCTACGGTAATATGAAAGCGTTTAAACATATAGCCAAAAAAGGGCACTTTTGAAATTGATATTTTACCTACGTATTTGAAAGGAATAGGAGCAAAAGGCATTATGGCAACATCTAAAAAAGAAAAATGATTGGCACATAAGATATAATTTTTTCCTTGTTCAAAATTGCATTGACTTTCGATTTCTATTGGCATGCCAATCAAAAAAAAAAATGCCCTTGCCCAATAGTGGTTGACTATGAGTCCAAGCTTTGGTCTATTAAACCAATCAGCAAAAAGGTAGACAGGGAGTACAACAAAGAAGGTAAGCACAAATATTATGCTTGCCCACCCGGTATATAAAATTCTAGATAAATTCCGTAGCATATACGTTATAATGGCTTTAGGTAATTCAACTTCATCTTGGGCAATGTTTGAATTTCCCTGTTGTAAAGCTATGCCATCAATTTCAGAATCAATAAAGAACCTTAAATTACATGGGTAGATTTTCAAAGATTTGAAAACTCAAAAAAAATGAATTATATGTGTTAAAGATTTGTTGAGCATTTCAAACATCTAGAAATGTAAATTTCGTTATTCGAATATTTTTTAATTCATTAAATTGCTTAATTCCCATGAGTCTGAAAATAGAAAATATAATAAAGTCTGTATTAATTGTTTCTATGACTTGTTGTGTACAACCTTCAGAATTATTAGGACAAGGTTGTAGTGATGCCGGCTTTTGTACAATGGGCGCCATGAGGCCGGATCAGGGCTATAGTAAAAAATTATCCATTCGCTTGAGGTCGATTGAATTCAGCCACTATCTTGGTAAGACTAGATTTAAAGACCTTGTATTTAATTATACTACCGACTTTAATTTTGGGTTAAATGACAGAACAACAATCCAGGTAAAAATACCATATGTGTATGTTCAAGGAGTACTAAAAGACACAAATGGAATTGGAGATTTATCTCTTAGTGCCACAAGGAATATAGTGGCCAACGAAAAGTATCAAGTTAATTTTACTCTAGGCACGAAATTGCCAACAGGAAATTCTAATTTCGATTTGGACGGTAAACCTTTGCCCATGTACTATCAGGCGGGTTTGGGTACTTATGATATAATTGCTGGAATTTCCGTCATTTCTCGAGGGTGGTTATTAGCAGCCGGGTATCAGCAGGCACTTAATAGAAGCAATAATGATTTTTGGTGGACTGACTGGGAAAATCATGTAGATGAACATAGCTCAGTGAAATATCGCCAGTCGAGGAGCCTAAATCGAGGAAAGGATATTATGTTTAGAGTGGAGAAGAATTTCAGATTTTCAAATTTTAACTTCAATGTGGGGTTATTACCTATATATAGAATTAACAAAGATGATATAATAAGTAGAAAGGGTGAGAAGTTAACCATTCCTCACACTGATGGCCTTGCCCTTTCTCTTTTAGTCGGTGGTGGCTATCAGTTTTCCGTTAAATCAGGTATTAAAATTATGAATGGCTTTCGTTTGGAACGAAGACCTCATAATCCCGATGGACTATCCAGAGAATTTGTTTCAAATGTAGGATATGTTTATAGATTCTAACTCTAGGCAGATTGCATTTTTTTTATTCCTTGCATTAGCCAGAGTTTCTTTTGGTCAGGATAATAGTACTTCAGGTTCGCAAAAACTAGCCGAAAGCCTATTTGACGATGGAAAATACCAAGCTGCAATAGAAGAATATGAGAGAGTTGCTTCTAGCTTTCACTCAGCCAAACAGCTTGATGATTACTGTATGTCCAAAATCAAGATAGCGGAATCTAATATTCGATTAGGAGATGCTGTTGTTGGTCTTGAGCTAGCTGAGAATACCTTGAATTTTATCGAATCCAATGAAATAGAAAACGCCAGTCTACTGGCTGAAACTTACAACGTAATCGGTGATGCCTACCTCAATCTAGGTCGAAATGATAGGGCATTAGAGTATCTCCAAAAATCTTTAGAAGAGTTTCAAGGAATTGGTAATGCTCAGTCGGCTGATCTGGCGAATTGTTATAACGATTTGGGTGTTGTGTATTGGAATAATGGAAACAATCACCTGGCACTCCAATATCACCAAAACGCCCTTAATATCAGAAAGAAATTGGGAGAATCGTTCAAGGTTTATGAGGCGGATTCTTACAACAACATTGGGCTGGTATATTCAACTTACGATTATAAGAATGCAGCCAGTAATTTTCAAGAGGCACTGAAAATTTATCAGGGTGAATTGGGTAAGAACAATCCCAAAGTGGCACTGGCATACAACAACCTGGCATTGGTGAGCAGAAGTCAGAAGAGGTACGATCAGGCTCTTTCATACTTAGATGAGGTATTGAAGATATGGGAAGAAGTGTTTGAAGGAGAGCACCCCAATATGGCCTTTACATACCTGAGCATGGGCATAGTTCATGCCAATGATGATAATTATGCTCAGGCGGTTGTGAGCCTTGAGAATGCACTGAAAACCTATCACATCCTGTATGGAGATAAACATCCGGAAATAGCTAATGTTTACAATAACCTGGGTGGAGTTTACCTCGCAAAAGGGGATTTTGAGGAATCCATAGACTACTATCAAAAAGCCATATACGCCAATTTATACGATCAGGATTTGACGGATCGCTATACCAATCCAGAATTGTCAGGATACTATAATGCTGATCTTTTGTTGGTTTCATTGCAGGAAAAAGCGAAAGCGTTTGAAACCTATCATTATAATAAAACACTCAAAATTAGAGATCTGAAAGTTTCACTTGAGTGTCTTGAACTGGCAGACAAACTGGTATCCAGAATTAGAAAAATCCGCTTGGGAGAAAAGGATAAATTGAGCCTGAGCGCAAAAGCATCAGAAATCTATGATGCTGGTGTCGAATTGTGCTATCGAATGAGCGAGGTAGTAATGAAACCTTCAGTCTACCTGGAGAAGGCTTTTGATTTCGCAGAAAAAAGCAAGTCCTCAACATTATTATCGGCAATACAAGATACCAACGCCAAGCAATATGCCGGTATTCCTTCTGAGCTCTTGACCAAAGAAGGTAGCCTAAAGAATGACATTGCTTATCTGGAGAGAAAGTTGGCGGAAAACAGCGGAAGCGATCAGGAAAAAATATTCAAAAGTAGACTGCTTCAAACAAACAATGAATACAATGCTTTTATCCTAAACCTGGAGAAAGAGTACCCCAGGTATTATAATCTAAAATTCAATGAACAATATATTTCGTTAGCAGACCTGCAAAAGGCGCTCGATGATCAAACTGCATTCATTACACATTTTGTGACAGCAGAGAGAGTATATTGTTTTTACATCACTAATTCTAAATTGAAAGTATTTGATCAGCCTAAAATGGAGAAATATGACAATTATATTTCTGGAATGCGAAATTCTATCAAGTATGACAGTAAACAGCATTTTGTAACAGCTGCAAGTGGTTTGTATGGACAACTTATGCCACCAAAAATACCATCAGTCATTCAAAGGCTTATTATCATTCCCGAAGGCAAGCTGGCTACTATACCTTTCGAGGCACTGATTTCCGAAATTCCTAAAGAAGAAGAGTTCGAATATCAGCAATTGCCATTTTTGGTGAAGCGATTCAATATCAGCTATGATAACTCAGCTACTTTGTTTGCTCAGCGCAAGACGGAGATTGAAAACTATGAAGGTGAAACAGAAGATATACTTCTTGTCGCCCCAGTAAATTTCAGTGACGAGTATTATGCGAACATGTCTACAAGACTGAATGATCTTCCAGGTTCAAAGACTGAGATAGATGAGATTAAGATATTATTCAGTGCAAGAGAGCATAAAACCCATCTGTTGACTGAAGATAACGCTACAGAAATCAACCTGAAGAGCGAAGAGTTGCATCGCTATAAGTACCTTCATTTTGCAACCCATGGTATCGTGAATGAGTCGAAACCGGAGTTGTCCAGGATATTCTTGAGACCAACCTATAATGCCAGTGAGGACGGTAGCCTGTATTCAGGTGAAATTTATAATATAGATATCAACGCAGATTTGGTGTGCTTGAGTGCATGCCAGACAGGCTTAGGCAAATTATCAAAAGGAGAGGGGTTGATTGGTTTGTCCAGGGCCCTGCTCTACGCTGGGGCAGAAAACCTTGTGGTTTCACTTTGGACAGTATCTGATGCCTCCACTTCCGAACTAATGATCGACTTCTACCGCAATCACTTATTCAGTTCTTCATACAATACTTTTAGTGGAGCGCTAAGGAAGTCAAAATTAAAACTGATCAATGACGAGCGATTCAGTAAGCCATACTACTGGGCCCCTTTTATTTTGATTGGGGAGTAGAGGGGTATTTATATTTAAAATTGTGCATTTTTGAAAACTACAACCCAGATTAGAATTACTGTCTCATCAAATGTAGCAGATCCAATGTATGCGGTACGAGCTGCAAGTTCGCACCAGCGATGGGAAGACTTGAGCAAGTTGGATGTTAACTTTTATAGCCGAATCTCTTTAGCTGCCTTTCCCCCGCTCTGGGTGTAGAATTAACTAAAAGAAGACACTAAGTGTAGATTGAATCTACACTTTGATATTAAAATGATTAATGCTCATATTTGGGTGTAGTTACAAACTACACCTAGAGTTGCAGTCTGCTCTAGAATTGGCATACACTTTAGGGTTTTAGCGGTGTTAAGAATGACCGTGGCGTAATTAGTTCTTATACCCAAATCGCTTGAGTTGCCTTTCACTTTTGCGCCAGTTTTCTTCCACTTTCACGAAGGTTTCCAGGAATATTTTCTTGCCAAAAAACTGCTCCATGGTCTTTCGTGCTTCAGTGCCCATTTTCTTTATAGCTTCTCCACCTTTGCCAATGACAATGCCTTTTTGCGTCTTTCGCTCTACAAAGATTTCAGCCCTTATTCTTATGATATCATCATCTTCCTTAAATGATTCTATTTCCACCTCCGTACTGTAAGGCACTTCCTGCTTGTAGTTTTCGAATATTTTCTCTCTGATGATTTCTGCAGCAAAGAATTTTTCTGGCTTGTCTGTTAGAGTGTCTTCAGGGAAGTAAGGAGGATGTACAGGTAACTTCGATTGAATTGATTCTAGCAGCGGGTTGATGTTTTCATTTTTTAAAGCTGATACAGGAATTATCTCCTTATCCGGCATGATCAACTCCCAATAGTCTGTTTTATCCTTCAGTCGGCTACCCTCATTTAGGTCCGTTTTATTCATCACAAGGATAACAGGTGTATCTATTTCATTGAGGATATCTATGATGGGCTCGTTTTCATACTTATCCATCAAATCGACAACAAAAAGTATGATGTCTGCATCCGCAAGGGATTCATTCACAAACTTCATCATCGATTTATGAAGTTCGTATTCAGGTTCCAATATGCCGGGAGTGTCTGAGTATACTATCTGAAAATCCTTACCGGACAGGATACCCATAATTCTATGTCGAGTCGTTTGGGCTTTTGAAGTGATGATGGATAAATCTTCTCCGACCAGGGCGTTCAAAAGTGTGGATTTTCCTACGTTGGGTTTGCCAATTATACTTACGAAACCGGATTTAAAATCTGTATTATGCATTTGTTAAATTAAAGTTCAAAGGTACTTGTTTTTTAATCTATAGCCTTCTAGCTTTGCATTGCATTTAGCACAAAAAGAACGTTTTTTGATTGTCTAAATGAATATATCGCGGGGTGGAGCAGTTGGTAGCTCGTCGGGCTCATAACCCGAAGGTCACAGGTTCGAGTCCTGTTCCCGCTACTACCGAGGGACAAACGTCAAAATTGATGTTTGTCCCTTTTTTATTTGCTTCATAAAACATTGATAATGAATTTGTTAAATTAAAAATTGTGTTCACTCTAGTGGTTCGAGCCTGCTTGTTTTTAAAGTCAAATACTATCCCCTCTGGAAATAGCATTTCTTGCAAAGATTTTTGATTTGAATATGTGCCATTCAGCCACGCATGGCTAATATTTGTTGCTAAGATGCTTGCTTTTTCGATGATGGATACAAGGTTCGAGCTATCAAATTTTTGTACTCTGATTTTCTTCAACAAGTCAGCTTGTTCTTTTTCAAGTTCCTTCTTAAATAAGAAATAGTCATCCTCATCTATTGACTCCTCCAGAATATATTTTTTCTTTAGCTTTTTTAATTGCTCTCCCAAAGTCTCGACTCTCCGCTGGATTGCTTCTTGCCCATCTGTATCAACAAGAAGCAGTTCTTCAACCTTATCCAATATGGCGGCATTCATATTCTCCAAATAGTCCTTGCTAACTTGTATCTCAAAACGTCTAAGAAGTTCAACAAAACAGTCGTGCAGTTTTTCAGCTCTGATATTTTCTTTACTTCCCGGACGGTTGTTCTTGTAGTAGAAGAGCCATTTCCCTTTAACAACATAACCGCAGTATATAGTGCCGCAGCTTTGACTTCTCACAAAGTTCCGAAGAGGTAAGCTTTCGTCATCAGTATTATTGTTGTTACCCCTACGTCGGCCTTCTTTTGCAATCTCCAGGTCTTTGTTAATCTTTATAAAGTCTTCATGAGAAACCAAAGGTTTATGATTGCCTTGAACAACTTTACCATCCAGCATTTTATGCACTAACACTCCACAATAAAAAGGTCTGCGCCACATCTGACTAAGGCTCTTTCTATTCATTTTCACTCCATTTTCTCTTAGAAAGGCTAGTATTTGATAGTCAAGTAACCCCTTAGATTTCAACTGCCATGCTTTTTTTAGAATTCTTCCTTCTGCGTTGATAACAATTCTCTGCACGTGACTTATTCGTTTTGGATCAGAAACTCTTGGGCCGTAATGATCATATCCTCTGGGAGCAGTACCTAGCCAGTTACCTTGCGCAACAAAGCTCTTCATTCCTGGAATAGTCATCTCTAGCCTTTCAAGATTCTCCTCACGGGCTTTAAGTAGCCTGTCGTAGATTTCTAGTTTACCTCGTTCTGTAAAAGTGTTTTTACCGCTAGATATCTCGACTATGTGAACTCCCAAATTTTCGATCAATTCGGTTGCAAGTGCAATGGCGTTCCCCCCCGTTCGGGAGAACCTGCTCATCTTGTAGATCAGAATCAGAAATGGTCTTTTCTTGGCACGTTTGACGGTTTTAATCAGATTCGCAAACTCTTTTCTAGTGAAATCACCGCTTGCACTCTCATAGGTTTCCCCGAAGATTCGTGCAAGATTGTAATCATTTGCTTTGCAATACTCTTTAGCTGAGCTATGCTGATTTTCAAGGCTATTGTTAAGAAATTGATCCTTAGATGAAACTCTTGTGTAGAGCCAAGCTGTATGCTCTTCTAATACCTTACTTTCTTTTGCTGGAAGGAAGCTTCTGAACTGATCGAGATTCTTCATAGATTGCTTGTTTAACAAAAATTTCTGCAAGTTGATGATACTGATCAACTATATGCTGGAGCTGTTGATCAGTCAATCCCTTGTAGGGTTCTTTTTCTCTTAATTTTTCAATAGATAGTCTTTTTCCTTTGGGTTCTTCTTGTTCCGTTACTACTTTCATTGTTGAACTGTAACAACAATGCTCCAAGTCTTTCGGTAGCTCTGTTAGGTATGTGATTTGCTTGAAAGTTTTTCATAGCTAAAATTTCTTTTTTCTAGTTCGGCGGATTGAAACGACACTTCCAGCCACTTGTTTAAGTTCCACATCCTGAAAGCTTCCTTGCTTGAGAATATCAACCAATCTTTCCTTCACTTGCAAGTTTTCAATCCCCTCTATCAGCTCTATTTCCCCGTCCTTTAGTCGCACCTTTACGGACTGGTAGTTGGCATTTCTAAGCTCCTTTATCAACTCCCACTCTTCGTGTTTTAAGCTGTGCTTGTGCCTGGAGAAATAGATAGGATCAACTTCGAAAATGCTGGGAAAATGTTTCTTCATAGCTTTGCTAAGGCTAACGATCAAATGATCGCTTGAGCCTTCATCTTCACAAGAAGCGAGATAGTCTTCATCTGATACTATTTTCACATCTCCATTTGAGTAGATTTTTAGAAATACCGGAATGTGTTTTGTCATTGTTTTCCAGATAAAATACTCCAGAATTGAATGCTCAGAGCCTTCCCCAAACCTCAATTGGTTTCCGATCAAAACTATTGTAGGTAGTGGAAGTCCAAAGTTTCTCATTGAATCAATACAGCTTATCCATAACAATTCTATCATACCAAATTCTCTCCAACCTTTCTTTCCATTTGTTTTCGTACCGCGATCTGTTGTGAAAGCACCAACACTTTCCCAGTGATTTATAGTGCGGTAACCATAAGTTGAGCTTTTCAACCTGAATTTTCGTTCATTGAGCAACTTCCTTATATCTAAATGCTCATCTTGGCTGAAATAGTTTACAACCTCTTCAATTTCAGATTTTGAGAAGTAGGTTAATGCTTCAGCAGCTTCTATTAACGATTTTCCTTTGCTATTCATTTGCGCAAAAAATTATACGTTAACGTATAATTTTGGTTGTGATACTATTTCATTGCTGTCCTCTCGCATTGTTAGTGATAAATGTTTATTTAAGAGTATCTAATAATTTTTGAACAAGTTTGTCCTTTGTGCTTCTTTCTAGTCTCAGATCATTAAAAATTACATTAAAATTGTCCCTTGCTTGCCTATTTTCTTCCATATAAAATTCTGTGATTTTTTTAAGCTCTTCAGTTTTGTCTTTTAAGCTCTCCTCTAAACTTTGACAAGTTGATATAATTCGGGCAAGTTCATCACTCATTTCTTCTCTATACTCCACTGGTATCTTGTTGATCAGCTCTTGTGCATGATGAAAATGGTAGTGTGTATCGCTAGAGCTAGAAATATTATCCCTGGAATAATTGCCTGAAAAATCGCCAGACGTAACGATGCCAGTGGAGTTTTGACCCGAATTCGTTTGTTCTATGTTCGGTCTACTAATTAGTTGTCCGTCATTGATCATTTTTAGGTTCTCCTCGCTAAATTGATCAGGATTGTAATTAAGAGTGATATTTTCATATAGGAAGAAATCAAAAGCTACTCCTGTAAGCACACAGAGCTTCTTAACTTGCTCTGCGGACGGCTCTTTAAGCCCTGTTCGGATTTTGGAAATACCATCCTTATCGTTGAGGATTATAGCGCTCAATGCCGTCTGAGTTGCCGGTTTTCGACCTGACTCCTTATTGAGCCTTATTACCGTATCGACTACCTCAATAAACCTGGATCTTGTTCTATTCTCTTCGGTCTCAGTTTTCATTTTTCTTAAGTTAAAGCAGATTTTTTTTCAAAGTTAAGTGATAATAGCTTGCAACGGTCATTAATACAAGTACTTAAGTAGCTGTTCCGACTTTTACACTTCTTTTCATCTGATTTTACAATTCCTTTCCGGCAAATTTAACTAAACTCAACACACTTATTAATTTTTATTCATAATTATTTTAAAATTATGAATAAAATACCATCCTTTGTCTCATTGAAAGCTCCTAAACACATGAATTTAGAGCTTATCAGGAACACTTATGGACATTTAATCATAATTAAAGGGATGTATCAAAAACACGAAATAGAAAAACTTCGAGACCAAATGCTCAAACATCTGGGGAAGAATTTCATTAGCCTCATTGTAGAGAGAACGGGGTTAACCCGACCTACGGTCACTAAGTTCATGAAGTCTGAATATGTAATGCTTCTTAACCAACATTTGATTTACAGGACTTGTATCAAAATGATATCTGAAGAGCAGAAACTACATAAAAGCTTAGTTCGGAGTTTCAATAAGGTGGCGGACTCTACTTCTGCAGACCAGCAACATTGATCAATCATGTGTGGAACAAAGGGTATTGAAAATCAGTCGGAATTAAGGGTTTTTGTTGGTACATCATGCGAAGGAGCAAAGAGCTTGGAATCTAATTGGATTGATCAGAATGAAACCATGAAAATTCTGAAAATAGATGGTAGTCGTGAGTTTAAGGAATTCTTTATGAAAGCCAAAGATTCTGGTTTGATATACTCTTCAAGTGAGTACACTTATGCTTTTTTTCGACCCAGCCTTGAAAAATTTAAGCAACAGATTTAAAAATCATGATTCATTCGATGATCTCACCTGATGCTCTCTGATAAAAAATTGGAAGACAAGCTCTTTTAAGCAATTACGGAATTCAATAATTGTCAATCTAAATCTATCTCAAAAGAATGGTTATACACTATAGCACAGCGTTTAAGGCGCTAGATGATTACGTGAAAGCTTTTAATCAAGGAACGGATCGAGTTTCATACCAATTAAGGCAGAGTGTGGTTTCTACTGCCAAGGAATTAATAAGACTATATGGGGTCTCACTTTTAAAAGAAAGCTCAATAGATACTGATTTAACGGGTGATCTCCCTTCGCTGAAAACCAATAACGTACAGCTCGCTGTATTGAGCAATTCTAGTGCTCGGACTGCACAGAGACATATCAATAGACTTCTGGAGGCAGGTATAATCACTAAGAAGATCTGGCACGGATCAAATGCTAGTTATGAGCTGTGGATAAACCCACATATTCTGTTAGCAAAGGTGAAAAAAGGAGTTAATGATCTCAAATCTCAAGCAAAAAATGCTATTGAAAAAACAGCTCTAAAGTTCAGCAATAGCACTTTTAATATGGACAAAAGTACAAATTGTCCTCATACAGATTCATGTAACACTACTAGAGACTATAATCTAATAATAGGAGTGGAAAAGACTGGTGACTCTTTTCAAAGGCGTGAGCAAAAGCTCACAGAGTTTTCGAATTCGGGAGACTATACGGGGGACTTTACTGGAGACGCAGGGGAAAAAGTTGCGAAAAAAATTGAAGATGCAGGGGGAAAAGAGCGGCACATTACGGCCAATATTCAAAACGGAGAGATGAATGCCTCCCGAGATCAGGCTCGTGCCGCTTCCCTTTCCCTTTATGCAAATATGCTGTGGGATTTATCTGTTAAAATGCTGTATCGGGGACGATCCCTTAGCGCATGGCAGCAGGAGAATGCCAAAAAGCTAATTTTTAAGCTTTATGAACCAGTACCAACGCATAACCTTGGAACCATTCACAATCACTATGCTGCAAGAATTGCTTGGCAAGCAGCTTGCATTGAGAGAAAACCCGAGGAGCGGTACGTTCTGCTTCCTCACAACTATTTTGACACTTCCAATCCACATGGCTTTGTAGGTACAAAAGCTCCTTTTCTAAAGGAAGAACAAAGAAAAAAACACCTGCGGAACAAACTTATTACTGACCAGCAAATAAGAAGATATACAGCTAACCTCAAGCGGCCTATTCATCTGCAAGAGTCATTAACAACTCTTTTCAGACAATGTGAACAGCGCATCTCCAAGCTGAAGGATACGAGGCTGCTTAGATTTTTCTATGCTTCAGTGCTCGATAAAGAAACTATGAATCAACTATACAAGGATTAAGATGATACGAAAAAGTAAACGTAAACTAGGCAAGTCTGTAGGCGGCAGAGACATAAAATCTGAGATCAGATCGTACATGAAGAAGGTTAAGGTAGAGCTTTTTGGGTATGAAAAAATAGTAACAGAAAGTGTTGGTAAGTTCATCGAAGGAGAAGCTGTACAACTTCAAGTTCTATCTAATCAGGTAAGTGTGAACATAACACAGCCAAATGCAACGATTCGGGTCTTTCTGCACGCTAATGGGCAAATGCAACGAGAATTGACGATGTATGAGCTGATTACCTTTTTCGTTGGTTCTGAAACGGCATCATTTCCTCAAGTAGTCGTCAAAGTAACCACCGGAATAAAAGCCTTTATTACTGATTATACTTCCCGCAGGAGTATTGATAGTTCTGAACTCCTAGTGTGTATCAAATTCACAAATGATCGAATAGTTGTTCAAAGTTTCAGTCAAACTGGCCTTATAGAAGAATTACCTGTTTCGGATCTCATAGACTTTTTCAATAAATGAAAGATACGCCAAAAGGTGGATGGAAACCGGGTCGAGATTCGAGGCACAAAATGGTTGTTTACTTCAAGGATGGCAATCGAATTACTCGGTATTCATACGATTGGAAAGGCAAGTATGCGCCAAAGAAAGATGAGGAATTTGGTTTAAAAAGACTCTTTGGTCTGCTTACATCCTATGGAAACAACCCCAAAACGGTTCTGCTATATGATAATACCAATGAACAGCTTCTTAGAAAGTTTGTACATGGGGTAGAAGTGGAAATCTAACATTAGAAAATAGCGAGATCAAAAAAAATAATGTCACTACTGAAAAACTGAGAAATGAAAAGAATAAATACGCTCCTTGAACAACTGAGGAGCACAGATTTCCACAAAAAATATCCTATGCTGGATATGGAGGATAATAAAACTCATCTGCTCTACATCTCGCCATGTATGAACGGAACTGGTTATTATAGGGCAATCATTCCTGCGCTAGAGCTTAATACAACATCAACTCATGCCGCAATAGTCAATCATATTCATAATTGGGATTTTAACAAGCAGTTTGATGATTATGACAGCCCTGTGGATGAAAGACTGATTCGATGGGCCGATTACATTATTTTGCCTGCCATCTTTTCTGATGTTAGCTATATTCTTGATGCTATAAAGCAGGTCAACAACGATTTACAATTTGTGATGGATATTGACATAAACTATCATCGGCTTCCTGAAACTCATCCGGATTACTCAAAGGTTACCGAGGATATGAAAGCCCAACTCTTACTTAACGTTTCCAAAATGGATATTCTAACAGGGGTTACTGAGGGATTGTTACAGTACTATGATGCTCTCCTGGACATTCGTTTTTCTTCCTCAAGAGTTGAGCTAGCTCATATCCCCAATCTAATCTCTCCATATGGTTATGAAGAGGTAGAGCCTGCTGTGCCTTCAGAAAAGGAAGTTGTCAAAATAGGTTTAGTTGGTAATTGTTCATCTGCTAGTGACATATTTTGCATATTGGACTCATTAGAACAAATTCAATCTAAGTACGGGGATCACGTGGAATTTGTATTCTTTGGTTGGGATGGAAACACAGACAAAGTGAATATTGGCAACCGATTAAAGTTTACATCTGTGAAATCGGTCAGTTTTATGGATTACTTTGATGTGTTACGTAAGCAGCATCTCGATATAGCATTGCTACCGCTTTCAAAATCTCTTTACAATCTTATGGGAAAATCTGCCATTAAGTTCTTAGAGCTGTCAGTGTACGGAATACCTGTGGTAGCGAGTGAACTGCCTCCATATTCAGATGAGATCAAGGAAGGTAAGACAGGATTGCTTGCTGAGGATGATTCGCAGTGGTTTTGTGCCATCGATGCTCTCGTCAGTGATGAAGCGCTGCGAAAGCGCATTGGCGAAAGGGCTTTGCATGATGCATGGTTGAAGCACATGTTTACAGCGCAGAACTACAAGCTCTATATGGAAATTTACACATGACTCTTATGGATTGAGATGGATGATCAATTCGTTGAGAAACAATACCGAAAAACAATGGTTTAAAAATCAATCAACAAGTAAAAAATGGCCACATTAGGGGTATTACTGGAATATATGGAGGAGAATGTGAAAGACATAGATGTTCGAGTGTTAGTAAAGCTCATCAACCAATCCACAGACACAAGATGGTCGGACTTGGGGGTAGTTTTGAACGATATAATGGTTATGAACGGAGAGGTAATATTGGCTTTCGAAAACAACGATGTTGAGGTTTGTACGCAAGAGGCTGTTGGGAAACTGAGAATCTTTGAATCTCAGGGTATTGACATTAGTTCGGAGGTAGTCTTGCAGTTAGGCAATGTCAAACCCTTCATATGTCCTTTTACGTCAGCTGCTCTATATCAGGATTTTTTCCTTTTTAAGGTGCAATACAAGGAATCTTGGTTCGGAGAGGCAATCTATGAAGCATTTGGTTTTGAGACTATTTAACACTATCAAAGTCCTTTAGAATTTCGGCTTTTGGTATTGTCTGCTCCTGCATGTTTCATTAGCATCCTAAGAGGGCTCTAGTGAGATATTGATGGGGTTAAGAAAAACTCAAGCAGAATTGACATTAGATCACATATCAACCACTATGTAAAGAAATTTCTCTGAGGCACAGCCAGAGCAGGTTACTTCGCCATTTACCCATAATCGGTCAATGAGATAGTTGCCGCAACACTGATTTTCTGGTATAATAAGTTTTTGATCAAGTAACAGATCAAGCTTAAGTGAGTCATTAAGTTCAAGCGTGTAACTGAAACCATTATCGAAATTTGAGGTAGTGAAATACGTGTGGCCATCATCAGAAACAGGGCCAACGGTAAGTCTATCATTAGGGTCATTCGGAGCATAAAGCCTTATGTCTTCTTTGTTGAACACCTCACGATCAAATACAAGATCCACTGAATCGACATCTACAACCTTAAATGAAAAATACGCCACCCAGGGCCTAGGACAAGCGCACTGATCTAGGTCGTCACCTTGCTCCTCAGATTTACACCCCGATAGAAGCACTAATACAAGAATGGTCAGATAGGTTATCTTAGTCATAGCCCGCTTTTATATTGTCCTTGAAGTAAGTTAGGCAAGATTAGCTCAGGGTTCATTTGGTTTTTTTTTTGACTTTTTTTGAACTCTAAGACCTGCAATCAATGCAAGTAGTGAGAACACAGCTCCAACAAATGCGGTGCGATAATTGAGGGCGTCATCGATTAAATATGTAAAAAGAAGAATTACCAGGAATGAACAAATCGCTGCTATTACGTATTTCATAGTTGCCTCAAGTAGGTGTTCTGGGTCAGCTTTTTGCTGCTGTAGGATAGGTTGCTATGTGTGTTCATCATTCAGCCAAAAGTCTTACATTAAAAGTGGTTGTTACATTACCACAATTGTAATCTGCTTTAAGTGATATCACATCCCATACCCGACCAAATGATGTTACACCTGGAGTTGGCGTTAAGGTATCTGGCATAGGACATGCAAACCAAATCGTGTCAAGGGGACTGATGGAGCGGAACTCCTCGTCATGAATGTCTGACCTCCAGCTTGTAGCCTTGGTATCATCTACATACTCTCTATAAAAGTATAGTTCAACTGATTTCACTGGTTCTGGATCTACAAAAACTATAGGGATTTTGATAGTATCTAAAATCACCGATTCAAAAGAATAACCAGAATGGCTTCCAGCGATCGTAGGGCCTTGAAAGATAGCCCCCTCCGGCCCATCGCATCTGCCTGCGTCTTCGCAAGCAAGGATTAATACAAGACAGAGAATTGAGATCAGTAATGTGGGCGTAGGCTTTATAGAATGCATCTAGCGGTTAAGTTTTTAGGTAAGATAATAAATGAAATACTTTGATAGCGGAGCTTACGTGTGCTAAAAGGCATCTGGTTTGACCATGATACTGTAGACGTAACAAAACCGTATCAAATGAGTATCCAATTCCAGCTAAAAGATGGAACAAAAGGAAATAGGCTTACTTGGTAAAGTCTGACATCCCCACTATTGTTGGTATCGAAGTAGACAAAATACGGGTTCTTTCTAAAGTAAGCGTTGTAAATACCTACGCTAAATTCCCTCCGAAACTTCTTTCGTTCTTTTTCAATACTTAGGCTTAAATCTAATCTATGAAATGCAGGCAGTCGATAGCGGTTTCTACCTGAATAGAAGTGAGCTTCATGAGGCCCAAAATCATACTGTACGTTGGGTTCTCCAGTTTCCGCAAAAGAGAACACCTCATACTTAGCCACCGCAAGTGTTATGGCATCTCCTGAATGGAATGTCCATGAGCTGTTAAGCTTGATGTTGTCGCTGATTTTGAGTGTGTAAAGCATTGATAGTTGATGTCTCCTATCGTACCTAAAAGGAAAGAATTGGTCGTCATTTATTTCGCTAAATCTACGCTCGTTTTTAGATAGGGTGTAAGCAATCGATCCAGTATTTCTTCCTTGACTTTTCTTTATCTGAAATTCAAACCCTTTTACTCTCCCAACACCTTTCTTTTCTACTTTATCTTGAAAATCATCTCCATCACCACCGAAAAATGATGCTCCGTCCTTGAATTCAATTAGGTTGTTCATTTTCTTATAGTACACTTCTGCTTGGATTTGCAATTTTCTAAAATTGGCACTTGACCCCAATGTCCAGATTCCAGAATTCACAGGGGCTACAGATGATGTAGAGGGAACCCAAAGATCTATAGGAACTCCGGTACCGCTATTCGTTAACAGATGAGTAAACTGAGTCATGCGAGCATAGGAAAGACCAACATGAATATTACTGATAATGCGATTGAAGCTAATTCTTGGTTGCAATGATTGATAGGTCTTACCATTGTTGGTATATGTTGCATAGTGCATTCCTGTGGTTAAGACATATCCATTTCCAATTTCCAGTCGATCTTCTAAAAATACATTGTGTTCAAAAGCGGATTGATGCTTTGAACCAAATTTACTACTTGTGTTGGTCTCCCCTCTTTCGCTTGAGGTGAAAGTACCTGGTCGAAAACTGTGCAAAGTCAAGACTACTCCAAAATTCAAGTTATGTTTACCTATTGATTTCTCGAATTCAGAGCGAAGGATAGTATCAAATAAGCCTGAAGAGAATCTACTCATTGTAGATAGGTTCAAAGATGGCTCTTGCTTGCTTCGTCTCCTTGTGTCTGTCTCAATATTATATTGAAAGCGAGAGATTGAAAAAGTATTAGTAAAGAACAACCCACCCTTAAAAAGGCGCGATCTTTTGATAGAAGCAGCAAAATTCCTCCAGTAGACCTGGTTTCTGTTTTTGAACTTACTATCACTCGCATCGATCGAATTGGGAGCAGGAGTACCACCACCGTCTACCTCAGAGTCTTTTGAATTGGCAAAAAAACGATCATTCCCAAAATACATGCTGACGGACAGTTGATCTCGATCAGATAACCTGCTGTGATACTTAACATGCATATCATAGAGGGTATACCCCGACTGAAAAGTACCATTAGAGTTCAGTAGAGTGAGTGGTCTACTAATCAAATCCGTGTTTCCTCTTCTGAAGCTCAATAACAGCGATGATTTACTCTTCTTAATGGGAATGTCCAGATTGGCACTTGTCGAGAGTAATCCAAGCCTGTATCGAGCCCTGAACTGGTTTTTGTCCGCTTCCTTCATCCGTATATCAAGGATCGAGGAAACGCGTCCACCAAAGCGAGATGGGAAGGCTCCTGTATGGACTGTGAGTGTATTTATGGCATAGGGCTCAAATACTGAGAAGAAGCCTCCAAGATGGTTTACAGAGTAAAGTGGAGCGTCATCGAGAAGTATTAAATTTTGATCTGGAGTACCACCGCGCACATAGAGTCCTGAGCTGCCTTCTTTTCCGAACTGAATACCTGGCGTACTATGAAGTGCCTTGAAAATATCGGGCTCTCCGAAAAAGGCAGGCATATTCAAGAGGTCTGCCTGCTTCATCGAAATATGGCTTAAGCCTGGTTGATTGCTCACCACCGAGCTATCAGTAATTACTACGGGTGAAAGCAAGGTTGCTGACGGTTTTAGGCTAATAGTCAGGAATTGATTCGGAACAATTACTATGGAGTCGGTGAAGCTCTCAAAACCGATAGCAGTCACGGTCAATTGAACCTTCATTACTTTTGATTGTAGCGTAAAGTAGCCATAGTTGTTGGCGACAGTACCATTATACTTAGTAGTGATATGGGCCCCTATGATACTTTCGTTTGTAGAGGCGTCAATCACATGACCCTTTAGTAAAACTGACTGAGCTTTTGCATCAATGATACACAATGCACAGACCAAGATTGTGAGTAATGTGTAATGCTTACTCACCTATCTATTTTGTAAAGTGTTACATTGTATCCAGCAAAAACACCCAGGCCACCCTCAATATTTGTTTCCAACTCTTGAACATCTCCTTTAAACAGGAACTTACTCAGGTCTGTCAAATCTGATCCTGATGACAAATCGGGGTTGTTCTGCTGATGAAACTTGTGAACTACCCATGATCTACGGAAGTTGTAGTATTCCTCACTTACAGTAAGTAGCACAACATGAAGACCTCTAATGTCTTTCGAAGGTAAGAGTGGAAGTTCCGCTCCGCTTGAAGCATTTATGAATCGAATTTTTATTTCCGCAATGCTGTCTTCAAATAATTGATCGCTAAATAGAAAGCTATTGTTCTCAAATCCTTCAAGCCCTTCAGCCTCTATTATGGGATCAAGGAAGTTTGCAAATTCATTTAAATGAATTCCATCAGCACCATTGGGACTAATCGAAATAATAAAAAGCTCATAATAATTATCTTCTCCTTTTATGTCTTCAATGCTGATACTGTACTCTGTAAATGGATCACCATATTCATCAAATCCCGCTGGAAATATTTGTTGAACATCGGGAATCCGTGCTGCTTTAGGGATACTTGACGTAGAACCAAAGGGTTGGCCTGAAGGAGATAGTCCAAGCAGTTGATATTGTGTGTTAACAAGCAACTTTCCTGGTTCCAAATAGAATCCTCCAAGAGCATGGGACTGCAACTTGAAAGTATCTGCTCCGTCTGTGATAGACAAATCAACGTTTTCAAGTGTGGAAATGCTGTTCTCAAAAATATCTGCGGTTTCAGTTACATAAACAAAAACTGTGTCATCCGGGCTAAAGTAAGAATTGACCACAATACTGTGGTCAATTCCCCTTGAGTCAATATCTAGTTCAGATATACACCCTGTCAATACTACCAGAGTGAGTAAATAGTACTTAAAAAAGTGTTTGTCAGTAGTTATATCCGCCATTATTAGGATCTAGTACAAATGTATGACCGCCAAATAAAATAGTCATGCTCACATATGATTGTTGAGCGGGAATTCTAAGAGGCCCATTACTTCCAAAAACGCCATAGTTATGAGGCCACAAAAGTAAGGTCATATTATTAACTGACCCTACCCAAGTCAAGGGACTATTTTCTGTTGCTCGATACACAGGTGGTACACTATTAGTTACTAATGGAAAATATTGATTGGGTTCAAACAACGCTCCAAACGGATCAGAGACAGGGCCAACGTGAGCGACTAATTCTGATGCATTAGTACTTAAGGTGTTAGTTCCACTATACTTCCACTTTCCGAATCTCTTTTTCATTCTCTTGGCGTACAGAGCGTTGTTGACCTCCGTTATGTTATTTCCATATGTTTGTGAAGCTCCCTCCATCCAGACTTGGAATCTTCGTTTATTATCAACCAGCCATGAATTATTGTTCGTGCCAAAGAATTGCCACGCATGATCCGGACTTGTAATAGTTGCAATTCTTCCATTTGAAGAAACTTCTTTAACTCCATATGAAAAGCCGCTCACAGAACCATCTTTTAAATTTCTCACGAAGTATGCATCTAACTCGTATCGATACTCATGCTCACCGATAACCGTTTTCCGATCCTTACTAAGGATTGAAGACAAATTCACTTGTCTGAAATTATAGTCATAATATGAACCATCAGGGTCTTCGATTATTGTAAAGGCCGTCGTATTTAAATGCTTTTCCAATGAAGCATAACGTTCTTTATCCGAAGGTATGACAGCATTGGGGTCATCTTCCAGAATTTTTTCGTAATAATCATCTATTGCAGATTCTTCATTTAGAAAGGTTTCAAAGGCCAATCTTGCGCTACTGAAATTATGATCAATGCACCATTCTTTATACTCTTCGTATGACATGTCAGACAAATTTGATAAAAGTGAACCCATAGTTTCTTTGTCACTAAATATCAGTGTATTGTTTTCTACTTTGAAACTCTGGGAAGGTACTTTTTCCGCGAGTAACTCATTTTCTGACTCTTGACATGAATAGGCTAATACCGCAATGAATAATAGCGCTATCCAGGAACTGTAATTAGATTTTCTGTTTTTCATTTGATTAAAGGTTTGTTTAGATATAAAAAGTATTTGATTGCTTTTTCGTTGCTAGCAGCGTAGTTGCTTCAGGTGACGGATATCTATCGACAAGTCCCCAAGCCGCTGCGATACTATATGGTTGCTTTCGATCTGACCGAAGTTGTATATCCAGAAATCACTGGAGTCCGCAAGTGAAGTTCCAATCAGGTAAGCTTCATCATCTAATTGCCAAACTTCATTTGTCTTAAAGTGGACTCCCGTCTCTCTTAGCACTTCTAACATGGCAGATGTCTTTTTAATGTCTGGCTTTTGAGTTCTATCCTCAATAGGTAGCTGCTCATATATGGGATGCGAATGAAAGATAGTTTCCTCCAGTTTCAATAGCAGCCAGTTCCTGTCAGTTTGAAATTGTGCTAGTTCTGGGTGATTAGCAGAGACTGTATTTTCAATATAATGATGGTGAATCAGGTGCAACAGCTCTTCTTCTTCGTCCCACAGAAGCTCCATGACCTGTAGCAAGAGAGTATTGACAAAAGAGGCGTACATAGCTGCTCTCAGGTCGCATTTCTTGTCCATATTTTCGAAAAAGCAGCGCTGACGGTTGGCTTCACCGAAATAGGTAAATAGGACATTGTATATTTTCTCTCTCATCTTTGGTAGGTCAAATCGAGTGACGTTTTATCAAATGTTGAATCAGGGTTTTTAAATCCCTCAACCGAATCAAACCAACAAGGGCGATCAACATTGATCGCCCTAGGTTCACCGCTGATATGAGTCCCTTCACAACGGACTCTAACTAATGTTTCATCATCAGGATAAATTCTTTAGTTTTATCCAGTTATACAATAATTAGTACCATAAAAATACATAAGTACATTATTAATACACAATTGTATTAATAGTTTTTCTATCTACCAACGGTTTTGAATAATTTTTCCGACAACATCAAGTATCTAAGACAGAAGGAAAGTCTTACTATGGAGGTTTTTGCCAGACTATTTGGTCTCAAGAAGTCAACTGTAAATGCTTATGAAAATGGTGGGAATCTACCGAAGCTGGAGAAGTACTTTGAAATAACATCTCATTTTAAGCTTGATCCTGTGAAGTTCTTTCATAAAGACATGAAAGTTCACAACGTCTATCTTGACCAGAATGTCTCTACTGACCTTCTATCAGCAGATCATGCAAAGAAAGCTGAAGAACTAGTGGGTGTACTTGTGGCTGATGAAAGGTTCTATGGACTGCTTGATGGGTTTGAGGATCAGGAACTGAAGCAACGTGTGGTTAAGCTAAGCGATGTGAATAGAGAACTCTTCAAAGAAAACTTAACCTTGAAGGCCAGGCTGCTTGAATTGCTGGATCGGAAAGGTGACAATAAATAACCTATATCTCTCGATTGTTGCATGATTTTGACATGCTGCTAGGTTACATTAAGTTTTCTCTTTAAGTACTGTATCACCTCTGCATCAACTTTTCTCATTCTATTGATTCTGTAGGCAAGAAAACCTCCTACTAAACAAAATAGTGCTAGAATGATGAAAATGTATGTGTTTTTCAATTTTGATTTCAATAACGACTCTTGAAGTTCAAAGGCTTGTATCTGCATATGAACGGTCTCTGCTTTGTATTGCGCATGGAGAATTTCCAGCTTGCTAGCGAGTTCTACGAAGGGATTCATAACGTCCGTCAATTGTTCAGAGTACTTAAGTGCTGTATTAAGCTCCCCAATTTCTTTGCTCAGGTCTACCAATTTTCCCAGTGCTAAAATGACCTCTTGAGTATTGTGAACGCTTGGATCAAGATCAGCTACAATCAAAAAGTACTTTCTTGCAGCTTGTTCATTACTAAGTCTGAGTGCCATCATCCCAAGGTTATTGTAACCGATAGCCAAATCCAACCCTTCTATTTCTTGTTGCAAATATGGAAGCGATTGATTCAAATACTGCTGAGCTAACGGAAGCTCTTCCAATTGTAGATAGACGTACCCTAGACTACTGATTGCTTTTGCCATGTAAAGCTGTTCCTGACTATGTCCAGATGCCAGTTGGTACACTTTTTCATAACTACTCTGTGCTTCATGCCAATTGCCAAGTTCAATATTACATGCTCCTAATTCCAGATAGACCTTCATTAAATCTTCCACCATATTCCTACTTTTGAAACTTGGAATTAAGCCATGATGAACTGTAATTGCGGAATCGTAAGATCCTTTCAATCTGAGCGTTTTTGCAATGTTATAGTATGTGTAGAGAGATGAATTGACATCATTCATATCCAACTCCAAAATCTCATTGTAATAGTCGAGGGCATAGTCGTACCTGAACAAATCTTTGTAGGCAAAACCTAGATAGGTTAAGGTAGCATACTGCCTCTCCACATCATTTAATTGCCGGAAGTACCTTAGCGCCTTGTAGTGATTGATTATTGATTCATGTTTATCATGCAACCCCTTAAAGTATATTCGACCTCTCTGATAGTATATTTCCCCCAAATCGGCCTTGCTAAGTTCTTTTAGTTCAAGAAGATTGTTGGTGATAACAAGCGATTGGTTCGGTTGTGTGGCGATCAATTCCTTTACCTCTTCCAGCTTATCAGATACTGACTTACTGAATGCTGGACTAGCGCTGCTGATCAAACGACATAGACTTACACTTAGGGCAATGAGTACTAATCTTTTTCTCATAGTCAAACGGTTCTTTAAACTAAGAGCAGCGGCAAATACACCCTGAATCAGTGTTAATATTCATGGAGTATTTCAAATAGTGGTACGGTAATTTATAACAAATAATCCAACTGATTAGAAAGGCGGTCTCATATTTTGACCATTAGTAAAATGCAGTTATTTTTTTCATATTGTCAATACCGCAAAAAGGGTAGATTAGGGCTGTCCAGTAATTGGACAGCCCATAATAGAAATCAATTGAAACCTTAATCAGGCCCGGAATCACCACCACCATGACCACCACCAGGTTGATTGTTATTTGATGGAGTTTCGAATGTAGGAACGTCAACGGTAAGTTCATCAACATCATCTGTACTACATCCTGTGAAGATTGCGATGCTAAAAACAGCGATCAACGCGTACTTAACTAGATTTTTCATGTTATTATATATTTTAATGAAACATGAAAACAAGTTAAGCCCTAAACCTGAATGAGTTAGCTACGGCATTCCTTGACAAGCTGGATGTAAACAGAAAGAGCCACCCTTTCGGACGGCTCTAATTGCGTTCATTATAGAATGTCTACTTGTCGATTATAAAACGATGCGTCTCCAGCACCTCGTATGCATTGTGAATTTCAAGGATGTATACTCCCTTGCGTAAATCGGTCAAATCCAACTCTGCTTTCTTAAGGTCGTCAAACTCTTTGTAAAGCACTTCCTTACCATCGATACTGTACACACGCATTTTGGCAATGGCAAAAGGTAATCTGTAAATCCGTCTGAGATCTGAAAAAGCGCTAGCCTCATAATCCTCCGGTTTGCTTACAAACAGACCTCCTGGGCAAGGAGCAGTAATGTTGGTTATCGGCACTTCTGCTGTGATCTTGAGGTTTGCAGGGTTTGGGGATACAGAAAATGAAAAGGGGTTGTTACATCCACCACTGCCACCACATGATTGGGCTTTAAACTTATAGTCCTTTGTAGTAGTACCACATGTATTACTCGTCGTTAATCTGAAGGTCGCCGTTTGGTTGGTCTGCCATAAGTAGAATGACAAATCATTTTCATTCTGACCCCATGAAATATTGCTTGGACTGGCTGTTACAAGTGACCATGTAGCTGAAGTTGCGCCTCCCAAGGTCATCTCCGTTTGAATTGGATCGTACTTACAAATGGTATTGGTAAGCCCCCCATGTACAAGATTTTGCCCACTGGATAGCGTCCCCTCAACCTTGGGCTTGCCGACCCACACTTCAACGGCCGTATTGAAGAAATTGCAATTCTGCTGTTCTTGAAAGGTAACGACCGCAGCTCCTTGTGAACTCGAATTTGCTGCCTTTATAAAGGCTGACGTGCCAACGCCCGTTCTATTAGATGTATGAATCAGCGTCTCCGGTTCTATATCCCATGTTAATGGCATAGCTGGTGGTGCATTATTGAGGGAAATCGTTGTGCCGGAGGTACATATTTGATTCGTATGTCCAGAAAATTCACCCTCAAACTCACCAAAGAACTTTTCTTCTAGGTAATACCACATAGCCCCGATCTGCATGTCTGAAAATTCACTTCGGCACGTGGAATTTGTATATGACATAACATTATTTACTGGAGGGTTCCAGGGATGTCCATCATTGTCCACATCCCAGTTGTTCCCTAGAGCTATGTTTTCGTAATTACAGTCGGGAGCGGGTGTTGTCCTCTTTGCAATTACAGTGTTGTTGCTATTCCAAACCAAGCCTTGACCAGGGTCACCATGTTCCTATTGCTTGGTACCACCTTTCTACGTCGCTTGTACCACAGTACAATTTCTTACCTTCTCAGCGGTACAGTTGCCATCTAATTTAGTGCTTCAAAAAATCCCTAAAGGGATTGAATCAAAACCACTAAGCGATTGGAAGTACAAATCACGAAAGACCCTAAGAAAGACCGTCAGGTCTTGCTTTTCTCTAGCAAACTTAAAACGCTTGATGCCGATTTCCTTAAGGAAATTGTGGGTTTTGATAAGGACTTCAAAAATGCCTCCAAGTTCTACAACAAGTACCCGGAGCATCCTGCTTACATACGTTTTCTTAAAGAATTGCAAACTGCGCTTAAGGGAAATCGTGATATACATTCCTTAAGACTTTCCCCGTCCTACGAACCTTCCTTAGAAAATGTGAATGCCAAGAAGTTTAGCTATGTGGCTATTTCTTATCTGGAAGATGAAGTTTCTAAGCAAGATGAATATGTGGTATTCGATCCGTTTAAGAAAGTGGCGGTGTTCGTTGCTGGTGAATTCGCTAAGGAAAAGTATGGGGATTCCTACACGAGAATTGAGGTTCAGTCCAGAACACAAATCGTTAAGGCTCGAAAACTCTTTAAGGAGGGTAAGATCATACGTGCTCCTGCTCATCAGAGTTCTAGCAAGGTGGAAGCTCCAACTCCTAAAGAGAGTCTCGAATTGCTTACGGAGTTTGGCAAATTTGTTGAGTCCAGAAAAACCGACTTTCCAGAAGTTGAGATTGAAGACCATGAACTCCCAATTTTATTTAAAGGCTGGCTAAGAACAAATCATGTAGAACTATTACCATTCGAAAAGCAAATTTGGAAGGAGTATGACAAAGTTCAAGCCATCGTATCCAATGATCCAGAAAAAGCCATAATTCCTGAGAAGGACTATTCCCTATTCTATCGGCGGTTTGTGGAGTATGCACCATCAAGAAAAATTGGTGACCCACATCCTGTGGAAATGTATGAGAAGTGGCTGAAGGATCAATATGGATCACTATCAGAAATAGACAAGGCAAACCTGATTGGATACTACAGTGATTCTGTGAAGGTCATCCGAAGTAGTTCAATTCCGAAGAGGAAAGCAAGTGTTTACGAAGTGAACTATCGGAAGCTGTTAAAGGTCATTCCTCACCTAATCGAAAAGGTCAATGATGGTTTTACAAGTGGTAAGTCTGTATTAGTAGGTGAAGGTATGATGGATTTGAACTTCGACTATCTTTTTACCGACGATGAAGGTCATATGGTTGTAGCACTAGCTCATAATTATGAGCAGAACGGTGACCTTGTTCCTGATCCTGATATGCAGCTTCGCATTAATCCGAAATTAGAAACTGTAGAAGCACTCAGCTTCCAGGACACGTACGGATACCAACAAGTGTATCATGAAGAAAAAGGCAAGAATCTTGTTAATACTAAAGCAAAATCGGAACTTAACAAGTTCCTCTCCCAATGGCTAACTAACCTGATTAAACAGGGGCATAAGGTTGATTTTGTCACTGAAGGAAGCGAAAACAGAGAAAGTCAAGCTCTTTCTGGTAAAATAGGACGACCCAACGACTATCAATATAGTAGCATTATCGAATTTGAGAACGATGTAATCTATCAGATGGAAGTTCAGGGAGCTATGACCACCTCCGACGCACAAGGTATTATCATGATTCCGAGCAATGGGGCTTACCTGGAGGCTCGGTTTAATAAAGAAGAACAACCTACTCCAGTTTATGCAGCAGCAGTCGCGAAAGAGATCCTCGACATTGTAAACGTCAAGGAGGAAGTCGAAGCACCTAAACAGCTCAAAATAGGAAGGTCAATGGCCGGAAAAATAGACGGCAGGGACAAGAAAATTCAAAACGTCCTACTTCCTGAAGGCTCATCAGAACCCTTCTGGTCGCAGAATTTCTACATGGGGGATTCGGAGCTTCTGCATAAAGCTTCCCCTAAACTCCTCCGATACAATTCCGATAATATTTCTGAAGCACCAGCTATCCATCTCTTCGAATTGTCCCAGATGTCGCACCCAAACGAGTATGGCTTCAGCGTTAGAAGGTCAGATTTACATGAGGAATGGGTGAAGCGAGGGGAATCAGTATTTCAGGAACTTGGGTTTCCAACCGATTTAGACTACCCATATGTTAATGTGCATTCAGGGTATCGAAGCATGGAACCTCTTGGAGCGATTGTAGAGCACGGAAAATGGTGGTCTGCAGTTGAAAACTGGAGGCCGATTGCCGATCCGCAAAAAGCTCTTGAAATCCTTGACTTTGAGAATGGAACGCTTTCCAGTCTACGGGAGCAAACGATCAATCCAGGCACAAAAAAGCCCAAAACCAAAGAAAAGGACAATCACAGAAAATTAACTTTTGATATTGATGCACTCCTTGCCAACAAAGAAATGGTTGAAGCGTTCATCGCTTCAAGTTCTCAAAAACCTAAAAAGGAGGAACAACCCAAAGAAAGCAAGAAATCAACCGACCCATTGGCCAATGAGCATGGTGTCTACACACAAGAAACGGCAAGAGATAATCTTGAAACAGTAAAGGTCGACATCCCCTCAACGGCTAAAACAGAAGTAGAGATCCAGCTAGCAAAAGGATCAGATAGCCTGTTTAGATACGGTTTGGATGTCACAAAGAATTTTGGTGACTTCTCTGGTAGTGGTTTCGCTCCTAGTATCAGAGGTACAACGTTCGTATCACGATCAGAAGCACTAGAGTCAGCACTAGCTAATGCGCTTGAAGAACTTGACGCCCTGCACAAATCCAAGGATCATATTCTCAACAACCAGGAAAAGAAGGACAAGCTCATTGAAAAGGCAATGAAAGCTGTAGCTGACTTCTATGTCTCCCAAATAGAATCTGACGAGAATGCAAAAAAAGTGCTTGCCAAATATCAGTTCTTAGACATTGGTGACAAGAAAAGCTCAGTGAAAAAAACCGACGCAAAGACCCCTAACCAGCATGAGGTAAATCAGCAGGTTGAGAATTTCATCAAGGATAAAGATGCCAACGGAGACAGCTTCTCATTAGAGGACAAAGAGTTACTTTCCAAATACACAGGATCTGGAGGTCTTATAAAAAAAGGAGCTGAAGGAAAGGGAGTACTTTATGAATACTACACTCCTGACAATATCGTGCAAAAAATGTGGGAGCTCGCTTACATGCATGGATATGTGGACGGAGATGTTTTAGAGCCATCTGCAGGCACAGGGAACTTTCTCAAGTACACTCCCGTCGATGCGAATATTGTCGGCTATGAAACCAACTACACTTCAAATCGAATTGCGGAAATTCTCTACCCTTGGGCTGATATGAGATTATCATCGTTCGAGTCAATCTTCTTCAAAGGAAACATTCACCTGAAAGATGATTTCAAACATGAGCACTTTGACCTGGTCATAGGAAATCCTCCTTACGGAGAGTTTTCTGGAAAGTATGCTGGCCTGGGCGAAAAAAGATGGACAAAGGCTGCCACCTATGTTGAGTATTTCATAACACGGTCACTTGATTTACTCAAGCCAGGTGGACTTCTTGTGTTCATCATACCCTCAGGCTTTCTGGAGGGAAAAACCAATAAAGTAAAAGATAAGATTGCCTCCAAGATAGCAACAGTTTTAGATGCTTACAGACTTCCGAATGGTTCATTTCCCACCACAGATATAGGCACTGATATCATTGTGCTTAAAAGAAAATAATACTTAAAAATGGCTCAAACAGATTCAGGTAATATAATACTGCTCAAAAAGCTCATCAAAATTGAAATGGCCAAATGCGACCCAGACCTATGGCCTAAAGTCTGCGCACTTCAGAGCACCGAAGAAGGCTATCAGAAGATCGAGTCTATGATTATACAATTAGCGATTAAGGAGGCAATGCCTATTGGCTCTGTAATCGCGCTGGTCGAACAAGATTTAAGTCACTCAACTCAGTAATATGGCACAAGGATATAAAGGATTTAAACAAATCGACAGGGAAGCAACCAGAAGGCTCAAAAAACTCAAAGATGGCTCAATGAAGACTGAAGTAGCCTCGCAGTTATCCGGTGGAGCATGGTTTGGTGAACATCCAGACAAAGTTTTAGGCAAAGCGTATAGCACTACCAATCAATTCAACCGGGAGGTAATTAAAATCAAAGGATCTCTGGATGATGCACTTTCAAAAATAGAGGCTCCACCGATGGACATACCAGTGAAGGCTGGTAGCGACACGGTCAAGGTTAACTCTTCAGCTAATATGGAAACACCGCTGAGCCAAAAGGAAAGGTCAAACCTTGAGCAAGTCATCCAAGCAACTACGGAGACACAAAAGCAAGAGGCGTTTCAGGAAAAGATTGGAGAAAAACCAGTAAAGGTTGAAAATGGCGAGTTTATAAACTTTGATGAGATCCTTAGTTCCTATAACAAGGATCTCACCAATGAGGAGATCAAAGCTTGGATTTGGTATCAACGGGTATCTGGAGGATTTCAAGACGAACAGTTCATCCTAAATCCAAAAAATGGATGGTCTAAGTATGTGATTCCCTTATCTCACCAAGACAAACATTTAGTAAAGTGGGTTGAGAAAGGTATCATGTGTTTTCAAAGTGGTCAGCATGTCCCCTCAGTTCTTTACTATGCGGAGAACATCTATGAGAGGCAATCGCAACTGCTTAAAGACAAACCAAATGTTCTGAAGAAGTATGGAGAGGCACAGTATCAAAAACAATGGGAACGATTAGAACTCATCAAACCCAAGCCGCTCACATTGGCTGACCCTGTTGCGGAAAACCGTCTTATCCTAAATCCCAAATCGAGATTTGCTGAAGAAAATGAAATCAAGGAATTCGCAGATGGTACGGAGATCAATCTAAATCTCACAGATGCCTTTAAAAAGTGGTTGCGATCGCTACCTCAAAACGCCTTTAAGCTCTCTAGTAGTTACAATGTTATTTACAACTATCTGGAAGATCGTCAGGTGGGGCGCGGCTTTGATAAGGACGAAAGAGAACGAATTAAGCGAAAGTCCAAAAAGGAAGGTACAGAGATGTTTGCTGATTTTCTTGCTGAAGCCATCAGCCGAGAAGACCAGTTAAGACTTGAACAAATCTGGAATAGCACCTACAATGCCTATGTAGATATCAACTACTTCAAAGTACCAACTGCATTTACTGTTTCCAGAACTTTCAAAAACAAGCCGCTTTTCATTCGCGAGGCACAGCGTGAAGGTATTGGGTTTATCCAGGCACATGGGGCCGGATGCATCGCATTTGATGTGGGAGTAGGCAAAACCATGACTGCCATACTTTCTCTAGCTCAAATGCTGGAGAGTGGGCAATGCAAGCGTCCACTCATTGTTGTACCCAATCAAACCTATCCCAACTGGCTGGCCGAACTACGTGGTGTCCTCAAGGATGGTGAAGTTGCTCTTACTGGAATTCTACCGCAGTATCCAGTTAATGACCTGTACAACTTAGGGAGTGACTACTTATCCTTGATCCAAAAAAATAATGGAGACACTGACAAGGTAGCAGAACACAGCATCACCGTCATGACCTATCAAGGGTTCAATCATCTAGGGTTCAATGATCAGACCTGGAACTCAATCGAAGATGAATTATACGAAATTCTCAATCAAGGAACAGAGAGCGAAAGAGACAATGAAAAACTAAGAGAAAAGATCGAAGAAATCATGGGCAGAGGCATCAAAGGCGGCATGCTCAATATCGAAGACCTGGGCTTTGACTGCATCGTCTATGACGAGGTACATAACATGAAAAAGTCCTTCACTCGTGTGAAAGGAACTATTGAGGGGAACGGTAAACGTGCTCGTACCCAATACCAAATCGATAGCGGAGAGCCGTCTATGATTGCCCTACGAGCTTTCATGATTTCTCAGTATATCCTTAAAAACAACCGCATGCGAAACGTGATTGGGCTTTCTGCAACGCCCTTCACAAACTCTCCGCTGGAAATTTACAGCATGCTTGCACTGTTTGCCTTTCAAGACTTGAAAAGGAAAGGTGTTAAAAACATCAAGGACTTCTTTGATACATTCATTCGAAGCAGCGTGGAACTCACCATCAACGCAAAGCTCAAACCTGAACGCAAGGAAGTAATACTAGGCTTCAATAATCTCATTTCATTGCAGCAATTGATCTTCCGGTATATCAACTACAAAACGGGTGAAGATGCCAATGTAAGTCGCCCCAATAAAATCGTACTGCCGCTTCGAGCAGAGAAAGTGGACGGTCAGATTTTACCCCTTCCTGCCGACAAACAAATCAGTACTAATCTGGCTATGACTGCCGACCAGCGTGAATTCCAGAATCAGGTCGAGCTATACGTAAGAGAGCAAATCAATCTAATGGATCTATGCGTCACTGATGCTGGCTATGAGGAACACGATGCGGATGCTAAAGAAATTGAAATAGCCCAAATAGCACCTGATGAGGAAGACAATGCCCGGACACTGAGAGCCATTTCATTTGCATCTCAAATCTCTCTAAGTCCTTACCTTTTTGTCTGCAACCCAACTAAGCCCACCCCTAAAGCATTTGTCGAAGACTCACCAAAGATCAATTACACGGTGCAGTGCATTAGATCTATCAAGACCTTTTGTGAGAAGCATCAACTGGAGATGCCAGGGCAACTCATCTACAGCAATGCAGGTGTTGACTACTTCCCTATGATCAAGGAGTATCTGGCAAAGTACGTTGGATTTAAGGATAGTGAGATCGACATCATTCGTGGTGGAATGAACGCTGACAAGAAAAACAAAATCAAAGACCGATTCAACGATGGTACAATAAAAGTGCTCCTTGGAAGTGCTTCCATTAGAGAGGGTATGAACTTGCAGTACCGAGCTACAGATCTCTACGTGCTATGGCTAGATTGGAATTCAATAGATGTAAAGCAACTTGAAGGAAGAATCTGGAGACAAGGCAACCGCTACTCGAATGTCCGTGTCACTTTCCCACTGATAGAAAACAGCATCGACATCTTCAGGTTTCAGAAACATGAAGAGAAGACCAGCAGGATTAACGAAATATGGCAAAGAGCTGATCACACCAATACGCTTAAGCTGGAGGAACTAAACCCCGCCGAACTAAAGAAGGGTTTGATCACAGACCCATACGCACTGGCAGAACTAACTGTAATTGATCAAAAGGAAGCAATGCTTGATGAGATCAACAGCTTGCAAGCTCAACTAGATACCTTAAAGGTGATAGATCAAGCACGTACCACTTTTGACAAGCAGATTCCGAGAGTAAAGGAAGTAGTCAATAATTATCGTCCACTCGCTGAAGGACAATCTGCAAGACAAATAGAGACGCTCTTTAGAATCTTCAAGGAATACCTCAAAGATCCGGAAACCGAAACATACTATAATGATGAAAGTACACTTGATCAAGCTCGAAAAGCCAACCACAAAATCCAGCTAGGAATCAAGGAAGTACTTACCCCCAGAGGGCTGGATATCACCTTTGATTTCGACCATGAAAGCAATGCCATCAACGAGGAAATACAACGGATACAGGAAAATCTGAGCATACAAACTGGTGATGATGCTGTGGAAGCAATTGCTAGGCAGCTTATCGAAGAGCGAAGTAAACAGAAGTTCAAATCCGCTACGGTAGAAGAACGAGTTGAGGAGTTTGCACAACTAAACGAAAAGGTGATTACAGAAGGGAATTTTGACCCTAAACAGGACAAAGAAGACAAAACCAAAGCCAGGCTCAGGCTACAACAGCAGGAAAGAATTAGAGAACTGGAGCTGCTGGAGTTGGAACTTCAACTAGCAGCATAGACCACACTAAAGACGCAAAAAACAATGGCAAAAATTGAAGACATCTTAAGCCTTGATTTATCAAAAATCAAGCAAAAAGCCCTGAAGGACTCTGTGAAGAAGTTTGTGGATGGATATCAGGCAGAAGACGAAAAAGAACTTTTCATTGAAACTGCCAAAAAGAGTATTGATACGCTCTACAAAATGGTCAAAGACCATGCTCCTGAGTCAATATCTTCACCAAATGCAAAAGGTAAAAACTCACCCAAGATCAAAGGGAAGAATAGAAACATTGTTCTCGAATATCACAATACACTTTTGGACTTATCCATCAACTATGAAGCAGAGGCAGAAAGCAACGACCTTGAAGGCTTCTTTCAAAACATTGAAGGGTCATTAAATGGCTTCATCGAAAACGCCAAGGAAGAGGAGATTCCTATACTGGTTAAGGAGGCAACCAAACCATTCTATGCTCAGGCCAAAATGTTGGAGGAAAATCAGAAGCTTCGATTTGGTAGTGTATTTCAAGCAGATGTAACATACCGAGACAAAGCGGTCAAGATTGTGGATGCCATGCTTGAGGAGTTGGAAATCAAAGCCACTTCAAAGACCTCAGTCAAGCCCAAAAAGTATGCTGGAGGTAGCAAACTCCGAAGTACCGCTCAAAGCGCAGTAATTGCACTAAATCAGCTAAAGCCAGATCTGAATGGTAAGGACAAGGAAATAATTGCTACACTAAGGTTTGAGCTTGACGATGCATTGGATCAGCCGAACAATAATGTATTTGCAGAAATCGCAGCACAAGCGATCCAAAACTTTGATGATACCAATTTTGAAGCCTCAGATGAGAAAACTCAGAGGAAAATCGCCGAAATCATCGAGCGGCTTAAAGAATCTCAAGAAAAAACAGACCTGAAAACCAAGTCTAAAAAATCAGACCTATCCAGGAATTTGGTAAGAGAGGTAGTTAAGGAGCTTGTTGATTTGACTATTGATCTGGATGGAGAAGAAGAGGCCATAATTGCAGGAACATACTTGCATTTCGAAGAATCACTGGAAATAGAAAATGAAGAGAAGTTTGAGAACGATGTTAGAAGAGAGGCTTCCGAAATGAAACATTGGGTTGATGACATTGACGATGCGAAACTAGCAGAGAAGGTCATTACCTCCATCAACAAATTGCTTAAAGCCTTAAATGAGCCACTACTGAAAACGCCAAAGGAGAAAGCAGCCAAATCAAAGGAGGTTCTCGAAAAAGTCAAAATTTATGATGCTGATATAGAAGCATGTCGGGCGGTCATACGTGACTTTAACAAGAAGAAAAAAGAAGGTCAGGCTCCAAAACCTAAAAAAACACGATACACCAAGCTCAAAGAAAAACTGATTGCAATCGCCAAGCTTACTCCAGAGCACCTACAAGCCAACGACAATACGCTAGTACAGAATCGAAAAATCCTCAAAGAAACAGCAAGAAAACTTATGGCGAATTGGGGTATGAACCAACTTAAAAACATGGAAACTGCCATAGATGCTCAATACGATGAGATGGAAGAAAAAGCAGAACAACTAGAGCAGAAGGATAATGCAAAAAAATGGAGCAATGATCTTCCCAATACCGACAAAGTCATCGCCTATGAAAAGAAACACAACAAGCACTTGTTGGAAGAAGCAGCTCTAGAAATCGTCGGGCAAATCACCGATGCAATCAAGCTCTACAAGGACGACAAGGACAAAGCATTTGATATGTTGAAATCCAACCTGAGCACTGAGCAAATCGAAGAGTACTTACCAGCATATATTTTGGAAGAGATGAATCAAAAAACCAAAAAGACTAATTAGCATGAAAACAGCATTCAATGAATTTCTCCAGAACAACAAGATTAAAGTTGAATCACTGGCAGAACCCATTCAAAAGAAGATCACCATATTCTACAAAATGGTAGCAGACCTTAAAGAAGCAGAAGAGGGAGACAAAAAACTACTTCAGGGAAAAATCGAAGAGTTGAATCAGGAGATCTATGATGACCTGCTAGAGGAGTTCGAAGACCAGCTCGCCAACAATGAAGAAATCGAAGAGAAACAATCACCTCCAGCCAAGCCTGCCCAGAAGCTAACTCCCAATGAGCTGGTTCTGAAAAAACTCTACGATGAGGGCAATACTGAGAACCTGTCCAAAAGTTATCTGAATAGTAGAGGATTGAAAGCCAACTATACGGAATGGGAAATTGATGTGGGCGGCTTTCGGCTGAAACGAACACATGTCTTCAAGTACCTTTTCAAGCTGATAAAGCCATAGTTCAGTTGTTTATATTTTTTACCTGCATTATATTGTATATGATTGATATTCAATGTTTTACATTTTGTTTTGCAGGATTTTACATCTGATACACAATCACTTTTACAATGATTTTACAGTCAATTATCAGCATGTCAAAATCTTCGCAAGCAAATCAGACTTCCAAAGAGCTCAATTACAGCGACTTTCAAAAGAAGGTCGATGCAGTTGTTGGGAAACTTGGGTTGCATAATGCTGCCTTTCTTCTCGACTCCTTTATTGATAACACCAGTGTTTCGATGCAGGAGACTCAAAGACTGGAGATTGTTAGTCGATTCCTGATTATGGAAGGAATCAAGGTCTTTGAACTGCAAGAGAAACTATTTTTTACCTCTGGAATTCAAGAGTACAGGGAAGCAAGGATGGCGTGTTATCATCTAATCAAAAAGTATACGGGAGCAAGTCACGCTAAAATTGCAGAGGACTTTGGATTAACCAAAAGAAACGTCCTCTACAGTTGCGAGAAGTGTAAAGAGCGGTTGAGCGTCTCTTACTTCTATGAAAATTTCTGCCAGAAGTATGATTTACTTGAAAAAAGGATCATCCATTTCATTTCAAAACTCACAGATCAAAAATCATGACAAAAAAGAAGGATAAAAAAATAGATAAGGAAATCAAAGAAATACTCACATCAACAGATGAGATTGAATTTGAAAAAGTCCAAGGTGCTGAAACAAGTCCACTCACCGAACCGATAAAGGACAAAACTGGAGAAGTTGATGCGCTCACTCAACAAGAAATTCAAGACACGGTACAAGCTCCAGCGGATGACCAAAGTACACCAGAGCAACCGTTCGTTGAAGATGAGATCCCCGAGCAGGAAATTAATGAAGTTGACGAGGAAGAGCTTGAAAACAACGAAGAAGAGGCAGAAGCCGAACTTCCTCCTGAGTACGCAAAACTCGCAGCTAATAGCGCTATAAGCACAGTTGAAAACCTTATCGTTGCAGGTGGCAGTTACTTTGTCAACGTGAAAAAGCACGAAGAGTACTTTGATTTTCCCGAAGTTATTGAGGTCATTGATGAACATAACGCCAAATATGCCGAGCACCTCAAGTTCGAAAAAGAAGAAAAGGCGGCAATGCGCCCCCTGCTAGCTGAGATATTAAAAAAGCGGGCTAAGAAATTGACGGTCGAGCAACAGTTTCTTGGATTGTTCATATCAAGCATGGCTAAAAGAGTGCAGACGATGGCTCAAGATAGAGCCGAGATCAAAGTCCTCGAAAGCAGTATCCGCCAATTGATTCTGGAAACACGTCAAGATGATGTAGAAGATGATTCCCTGGAGGAAGTTGAGGTTACAGAGGAATCAGATACGCAAGAGGGGGAACCTCAAGCTGCTTAACAAAATCAGTTGATATGTCGTCAGCAATAAATGGTCGTCCGGCGATGCTTACAGTGGCCTGCGGAGAAACCGACGTAGGGAAGTCTTATCGCAATCAATTAGAGGCAGCTACCTACTGTCGTAATAATCATATTACCAGAAAGAAGGCAGGCAGGGTGCTTGCTTTTGCGAATCAGGACAAGGATTATCCAAGCTACAAGTCAGTAGATCCTGACTACATACACAAACTAAAGCCTGGAGATCCACGAAAAATTCGTCCTTTCAACAAGAACGGTAGCCGGATGACACATTCGGAGAAGAAGGAAACCGTGAAGAAAGTACTTAGGAATTTTAGAAGTGGACTACTGTTGCTCGATGATATAGATGACTACATGGTGTTTGAAAGAGGTCAGGAATTTGTTTCTTCCCTCATTTCCCTCTGTCACGATTCAGTAGATGTCATCATGACGCATCAATCTATAGGTAAAATCTCAAAAACAGCATTTCAAAACTGTACCTATCTGAGACTACATCATCAGGTAGATGAGGCGAAAGCTTACAAAGATCGAATACCCAATTATCCGCTTGTTCGCATTGCGCAGTTCATTGTCAACGAGCAATACGATAGAGCCTATGACGCTCATAAGAGCGGACAGATAGACCAAAAAGAGTTTAAAGTGCGAAGCAGCTTTTTTGTCTATGTCAACTTGAGAAAAAGCAAAGTAAAGGGATGCAGCAAAGCGGCATTTGTTCGTGCAGCTAAAAAATTCATCGACCAGGAAGAAAGCTCCAAAATAAGGATGATGATGAATGAGAAGGACTTCAAGAGTGGCAAGCCAGTTTATGCGAACAATAGCGAGGCGACATTACAGCTTGTAAAAGACTACCTACGGAATCACGAAGAAGACATCAGCGGACTTTACTAATGGAACATGTCATTGCGAATATCGATAGCAAAGATGTCTGCACTAAACGCTTAAGACAGAAGGCTGAAGCCTTTGTCAATGAATCAATTGGATTCGACCCTAGCTGACAACTAGCAGTTGATCTCGAAAGTAAAAATGATGGACTTATGAAGCTTCTGACTATCTAGCAGAACTAAGATTCGAGCGTCAGCTTATTTATATTGACTTAGCAGAAGCTACAGCTAAGGTCAAATACTTTTACTGTTGGCATGCTGAAGGCTCTGCTCACCTTGCTGAAGAGGAAATAATAGTTGCTGATCAGTAGCAGAGTTAAAACTATCCTGACCAAGCATGTAGGCAAGCTGATTCCTTGTTAGTAAATTGCTCAAGAACTGCCCATTATCAGGACATTATTGCGTTTCTGAAGCAGTAAAACCTATGTAGTGATACGTTGTTTACAAGATATTGTGGAAATGCATTATTTTTAAGGTGGTATTAATTTACCATGCTACATTTTTGTCATTCCAGTAACCATCTTTTACTATAATTCGTGAGTCATAATTATATCAGCAAAAACATAAAAACGCTAAGAAAACGTCTTGATTACACATCTGATCAGTTTGGCGCTCTATTTGACTTATCAGGTTCAAATATTAGGTCATATGAAAAGGGTGCTAACCCTAAATTGCAGGTATACCTGGATATGATGAAACACTATGGCTTAGATCCAGAAAAGTTTTGTGATCTTGATATGGAACTTCATGATGTGTCGCGAGGCGCTGTGCCATCGGACACTGAAGAGAATAAGCCAGTGAACCTCCAATACGTAAGCCAGTTCGTGCCAGATGTAAAACAGTATGGATACATCGATGACATGCCCAATGATACTCGAATTAAGTTACTTAAAAGTCTACTTCGAAATAAGGAAGATCTCCAAAAGGAGCTACTCGATTGCAAAGGCATGATCATCGATTTGCAAAACAAATTGCTAAAGTTCACCGATCTGTAATGTTGTTACAAGAGTGCTATACCTAAGTAATGCTTTTGTAACTGTTGCTAGGGTTTCGGTGCTCCAGTATTCTGGCGATCCCTGCAATATCCACTTTTAACTCGTTTTTGATTACTTGTAAGAACCTGTCCTTCTCCTTTAGATCCCGAATAATCACCCCTTGAGCTTTTTTCATCTGATGACTTCTTCGCAGGATGAATCCTACGATTAGAAGTATCATTCCCAATGAGGCAATGGCCGCAATTGCTCCTTTCAAATAGGCCAAATTGGTGTTGTTTTGTGCTTCTAATGTTTGGTGAGCATAGTTTATTTCGATACGCTCTGTCTGGAACTTCTCGTACTGAATTCTATTTCGCTCATATTTCTTAGCCATTGACTTGTTGTATGCACTTGAAGTTTTGCTTACAATAGCTAAAGACTCGAAATTCTTCATTTCAATATGAAGATTGACTAGTAATTCATAGCATTCAGATAGGATTGCGGCATCATATTCCGAAGGGCCAATTTTTACGGCCAGTTCAAGATAGGTAAGTGATTTTTTGTAATCTTGGGTCTTAAAATAAAGCTCACCAAGGTCATGATATACATGAATCAGTGATGACTTATTTTCCTGTAGTTCAGTGTACGTGAGTGATTTTTCATAGTGTTCAATAGCTGATTCGAAATTTCCTTCCTCCAGATAAACACTACCCCTATTCATGTTAACCCGAGCCAAGGTGTAATTATCTGCGATTTCGCTTGCCAGCTTATAAGAACGATCATAATAATCCAACGCCGTAGCGAATTCCTCTTTATTGTGATAGCAATTTCCGATCGTTAAGTAGCATTCCGCAAGCACTTGCGGCTTATTAATTTCGGTGTTAATTGAAGCTGCCTGTTTTAGATAGACAAGTGCTGAGTCATAGTTGAAATTAAGGGTATGTGCTAACCCGATATTGAAGTAGCATTTTGCGATCCTCGATTTGTCTCCTATTTCTACACGATAGGTGAGTTCTGTTAGAAAATGTTCGACTGCAATCTCGTAGCTGTATGAATTAAAATTACACATCCCTAGAGCAAAATAAGTTTTTGCTTTCCCCTTATTATTATCTGTTCGATTGAAGTAGTTTATTGCATTATAATGGCAAACCAGCGCACTATCTCCTTTTCGATCAACTCTTCTGTATGTTTTTCCATCGAGATGATAGGCTTCAGCAAGTGCATTGTAGTCTTTAGTGCTGCGTGCTAGACGTTTGACTTGTGAGGCAATTCTATGGGCAGAATCAGGATTTTCTTTATAGAGGGTATTACCCACCTCAATAAGCTCTTGAAGATTATAGATGGGCATGTTTGATTCTTGAGCATTTGCGTTGAAAAGTATGCAGAAGAATAATGTGATAGCTAGTCGGTATGTTGTCATTCTCGTTTGTTATGTCATATGTCTATTGTTCAATTAATTGTTCTCTCAAATGCTGCTCGCAGACATTGTTTCCAAATAAAAACAATACTGTAAATATAACTAATAACGGTATCTAAATTGAAAATATGATTGTTACTGTGCAGAATAAATGGGTTGAACTAGTTCAACCCATCATTCTGCGAGTTTTAGCAAGTATTAATCATCTTGCTCTTGTGGTTGTCCAGCGTCTCCTCTTGAGCGAAGCTCCAGATCTTCAAAGGATTCCGTACCAATGGATTCGATCGGTTTGAACTCTTCGTCATTTGATTCCTCGCAAGAAGAGATAGCAACAAATAATAGGACTGAAAAAAGGGTAATTCGCATTGAATTTTTCATAATGATTGTGTTTTAATTAAAAAAAATTATACTAAAAGTACGTAGAGTGGGAATGACTTTGGCTTTATGGTAGTTAACTGCTATATCATATAAAGCGTTATTTGAAAAAATAATAGTGTATGCAATGTATATACTGTAAATAGTATTAACTTTGGGAATATAATTTTCAAATGACGGTCTAATATCTACTGCGAAGCTGGTTTGCGTTAGAGGGTTTTTCGTCATTTGAGCGTAATTCCGCTTGGTTAGGCTTGGGTATGCAGGCTGGTGGATTTATGACTTATATGTAGCTGGCGGTGGCATACCCCACCGCTCTTTTTTGAGCTAGCAGCAAGGGAAAATAATAGTTAATAGTTGAGAGGGGTTAATTAGAGTAGTTGTTATTGGGAATACTTAGATAATGATTGTGATACAGTTACCTAAGTAGCAGCTAGTAGATAGGGCAGCAGCCTTGCTGCCCTATTCTTATTCATCAATTTAACGATTGAATCTCCAGATTGGAGAGTGATTTTAAACTTAAAATTTCTTTGTGCTGGCGTGTATGATTCATGATGTATTTGAGGAGTAAATCTCCAAAATAAGTGTCATACATCGAGATAGGACGATGTGAAGAATGGGTTGTTATTCGAGTAATGCCCTAGAAAAAGACTAAATCACGGTTTTAAACTTAATTTGTCTACATGTCGTAAATTGGAAATCAAGATAATCAAGTGTCTACCCTCATAAATTCGATAGACTCTGAAATTTATTTGAGATCCAAAGCCGACGAATCTAAGGAGTATAAGAAATTACCATCTTCGATACGGGCATAAGCATCCCAAAAAAATATTGAAGTACTGTCTCTGTTCTGTCTATCAACTTTTCTGTTGAATTTCTTTATCAGCTGATCGTTGATAAATATATGGAGTGAATCTGCAAAAAGTGGATAACTGCCTTCAAGCCCCGTTCCACTAAATAAAATGGAATAGCTATCATCATCGCCAACAGCATCGAAGTAGGTATTCCACGTTTCTGAAGTGTCTGAGGGATTCAATAGAATTGATTCAGTCTGATTAGGAATATACTCTCCTTGATTTGAAACTATAGCCCCATATGTTTCTAGCCTAATTGTGGTATCAAGATCATTCAATATGGAGTATTCTATAGGACTTGGATCTCCACAGTCTTCTGTACATAGATCATCACAAGAGGTCAACGACAGACTTACAACGATAACAAGTGTGAACAATTTTTTCATCTTGGTTTTAAATTCTAGTGATAATTGGGAATTCAGGCAATAGAAGAGCTTACCCATTTAAGATGGGTAAGCTCTTATTTTTATTTAAGAAGCAAAGTAATTGAGTCTAAAGTGTACATGTATGTACCTTCCACTATTCGATTGTACGCATCCCAGAAAAATATTGAGGAACTGTCTCTATTCCGTCGATCAATTTTTCTGCTAAACTTATTTACTAATTGATCATTGATAAAGATGCTAATGGAATCCGTGACTAGCGGATAGCTTCCTTCGAACCCTGTTCCGCTAAAGAAAATGGAATAGCTATCATCGTCGCCAATTGCATCAAAAGAGGTAGACCAAATTTCCGAAGTATCCGAAGGGTTTAGCTGAAATGACTCAGTCTGATTAGGAATAAATTCTTCTTCATTTGAAAAAGTAGATCCATATGACTCTAACCTTATCTCAACATCGAGATCATTCAGTATGAAGTATTTGATTACTCCTAGCTCTTCACAATCCTCTGTACATAAAATATCACAATTTTCTAGGAGTAAACCATCACAACCCTCATGGTTTACATCCTTGCAGGAGGTTATTGCTAGACTGGTAATGGCTATAACTAGGAATAATTTTTTCATCTTGGATTTAAGTTATCTCGATAAGAATTTAATAATGCAGGAACATGCTGTTCTGTATTGTTGGAGTACAAACCCATAAGTCTATCTCTGAACTGATTCATTGAAGATGCGTTTGTTAAGGCAGCTTGCATTTGTATAAAAGTATACCGTTGAACTCGGTCTCTTGGCATGTCTTGGATTGAACCATTTTGACTTTGGTCGTTAGTATCTGCTAGGTCAAAGAAAAGTGAAGTGTACTTTCCGTCCCTTCCTCCATCTGAGTTGGCTCTATTCATTTGGGTAAATGTTATATTTCGTGCCGAGGAACCACTTGTGATGTAGTTTCGAAACCAAATACTCGTCAAATCTTGTTCGATATACTCTGCCCAACTTTCCTTTAGTATAGTCATCTCATCATTTCGAGTCATGAATGCATTAGGAAGGGATCTGTCTAACCAAAAATGGCTTGCATGCCCCATTTCATGAAGTGTGGTACCGAATACTGTCCTGACAGTCTTTGTAGTTCCACGATTGGTTTTGCCATATATTTTTATAGGATTACCGAATGGAATGAAATTTTTCCACGCCGAATGTGTCCCCGTTCCTCTTCCTGTTGATATTCGAATCCCAAAACTTCCCGGTCTTCTATATTTAACTTGTTCGTGGAAATAATTAGCTGCCACGAAAACGGTTGCAGCAAGCTCTTTTTCTCCTTCAATCCTTCCCCCATTATTTGCCAAATCAAAAGTGTAAACTAAGTTATCTGTTCTTGTGTTTGTTTTTAGATTTGTCTTATAGACATAGAGATTACTCCCTCGCTTGATATCGAATTTTTTGTGGGTGTATTCGAGCTTATAGTTGACGCTTGTGCCAAATTTTTTACCCGCCGAAAACTTACCGTCATAGCTGGTTGAGACTCTGGCAGTGCGAAGGCTATAATTGATAACAACCGTAGCACCTTTCATTGGTACAGTACGATCAAAACTACCATTATTATACTTGAACCGAACTGTTCCATTTGGTGTCCAGCTTTTGTTCCATATACATGTATAACACCATTTTACAGGATTTGCTTTTTTAGCATAAGCAGGTGTCACAAAAAGATCAAGAAGAGAGTATTTTTTGACAGATTTTAAGGACTCAATGAAACTATCCCACGTGCTCTGGATTGTTCTTTCAGTTTGGGAATCTTCATCATCGAAGGCTGATTCATCTCCTTCCAATAAGGCCAAATATTCATCGGCTTCAGCTTCAGACATATGACCTGATAGGTAAAGTGAGTATAATTCTACTCCCATTAGCAAACCGTATGCCTCCAGCGAATCTACAGATGCATCATTAAGCGTTCTTGCGGATTCCTCTTCTGGTTGAACCTGCGTGATTTCTGGATAATCTGGAATAAAGACATCATTAATGACTTCATGTTCAAAAGATGGAAATTCGAAATCCATCGGTACTACAGCATATAACCAACTAAACCCTTCCGCATTGTCAGGTTCTGGTTCATACTCACCCTGCTGAACAACTGGAAGGTCGATCGGATAGTTGAAAAAGGCTATATCTTCATATCCCATTAGAGAATCATATTCTAAAGTGTCGGCAGGCAAGTAACGAATATACTTATTATTTGGTGTTAGGTCAATTTCTATCTCCTCCGTTGTGACTCGTGCTCCAGGAAAATTCTGATAAAGTTTTGCTTTTAAAGAGTCGAATGCCATCTGCATTTTATCTGGTGTGTACGGATTGTACCCTTCTTTATCTAGAATCAGCTTTTGTCTTGCAGGAATTTCATCAGAAATCTCAGTGTTGTCTGGAATTATCTCATCTTCAGTTGCGCATGAGAACATCGCAAGCGTATATGCTAATACACATGCGAGTCGTAATAGGTTGAATTTACTTTTCATCTTATTTAGTTATTTGTTTGTGAAAAAAATTAGTTGATGTCCTAAGTTGAACTACTATGAATAAACCCATTAAGGTCAGGCTTACGGGATTCAGGTGTCCGTTGAAAAATGACCATGCACTTGAGAAAATGATGAGCACGGTAAACAGGGCGCAAAAGCTCTGCTTGGTTTTTCTGTCTGCAATTGGGTAAAGCAGACCAAGTGGGTTTAGGTACAACACCTGATGATTGCCATAGAATAGTGGATCGCTTGAGCTTAGTAGGATCACAATCATCAATATTCCTAAGAGTCCGTTGATAATGAAAAATGTTGTCAGGACTGCATTTGTGTACTTTTTGCTTAATACTGCAAGAATTAAGATGACGATTACCAGCCCTAAATATTCGAGGTTGTTCTGCATCTTGAATGTGTTACTATAACTTCTATACTGTCTGCCGTCTAAAGCAGCTTGAAGGCTGATTGGGGTATAAGGCAACATGCTTGGTGATACGAAGTCCGCGAAACCAGAGGTCAATACATCGACGATCATTACTTC
The DNA here is from genome assembly GCA_049115695.1 of Cyclobacteriaceae bacterium. Classification (GTDB taxonomy): domain Bacteria; phylum Bacteroidota; class Bacteroidia; order Cytophagales; family Cyclobacteriaceae; genus JAGDZR01. Next base: position 92,718 of record JAGDZR010000015.1, read on the forward strand.
GGCAAAAAATGAAAGTTGACTATGATCTCTAAATGTTTCGCGGATAGATTTTTCAAATCGAGGACGCCTTAAAAATGAGATATAAGGGTGTAAGTGTTCTGCGATTAGTGTTGAGCAGTTATTGGTGGAAGAGCGATAAACCTGAACTTGTTTGCTTCCTATTTCACTAGCAAGATTTTGATATATGGTTTGTATGATGTTAGTATCCTTGGATATCAAAGCAAGTGAAATTTCTTGGTCAGGTTCACTCAGCTCTTTTTCGAACTGTTCGAAGTTTGTAGCTCTTAGCTGATACTTGTCTTTTCCCAAGAGTACCCTAATGTTGCCTAGCCATGTTGCTTTTTCAGTAGAGGTATACTCAAAAACAAAATCGATGTTATTAGCACTGTCAACAAGCCATATGGCACTATGTCCCCATCCTTGAGATATGGATTGGCTTGGGCTTACCGTGAGTAAATGAAGAGAACTGTGGTCGACGAAGTAACGAGGTGCAGAATTAGCTCCAGATGCAATAATTAGTATAATTATTACTGCATGCAACATTTTATGTACCAGGTCAAAGGCTGGAATGGGAATATTTATTGACCGATGGTTCAAAGTTGGTCTGGAAGTAGGTTTAATTAATGAGCGGAATGCACTGAAGTGCTTTCGTACGAAATCATTAATTGCCACTCTGTGTCTGGCAACACAGGTTATTTTTTCTATCATAGCGTAGGCGGTTGAAACCTGAAAAATTTATTACTGGTTGATTTACTCTGAGGTAGGGAGGTAGCCAAGATTTTGGCTACCGCCTCCCCAAGAATCTCAATTCCAACTGACTAACCAAATCAGATGTTATTGATATTAACCAGCTATCTTTTTATTATGACCAGCCGAGTATATATGTTGCTCATTAGGTAAGGTCAGATATTGACTTTAAGACCTAAAAAAGCCGAGGTACAGGGAGGCAGAGTCCTAAATGGAACAGATGCCATGCTGATATCAGGTTTGCAGGTCATTTAAATACGTTACCAATGATATATATATTATTGGTAAATAGAATGTGTTTTGTAAATAAAATTTACAAATAGCGTTTTATTCATGTAATTGTAGTTTGACAGTATTAGTTCGTATTGTTCTGAAAGGCAATAATTTCATGAGGGAATATTTAACTTGAAACTACGAAGAGGCTACCTACGCTTGATAGATAGCCTCAGAGTTTATGCTACAATAGTTACTAAATAATCACCCAGTGAAGGCGAACTTGGCATCAATACCAGGTTGTCTTCATCAATCACCTTGTCGGAGGTGTCGACACTTTCTCCGGTAGCTACATTTCTTAACGAAAATGTGATGGCCTTCGTCCCAAGGAAATGTTCGATATTGACTTCTTTGGCAATATGCACTTGTCCATCTTCGGCAAGATTTGCATCTAAATTACCACGCCTTATCGTGAGTTTGGTGTTCCCTGATTCGACGATAGTGGATCGAACTATTTTAACACTGTCATTGGTGCCTGCGGTCGACCCATTGATTAAGATTACTGTTCTATTTTCTATTTTGTCCGTTACGTCTCCAGCTACAACAAGCTCATTTCTATCTATGACATCAATGATATCAAAGCTTTCTGTAAGTGTGACTTGAGCGGTGTGTTTTTTCAGGTGTAATGGCTCGACCATTCCATCTGCTCCCATAATCTGTAGTTGGTCTTCCGTATCAAAGAAAACGTACACCTGCCCTACAGGTGGTGGGGTTTTAGGTGGCGTTGCAATGGGTATTGTTAATACGCTTAAATTTTTCATGTCTGCATGTATTTTGTCATTACTTGAAAGGTTTAAGGGTTACTACTAAGTTGTTTTATGAACTAACTGTTACCCGAAAACTACCCTCGATAGGTACATCGGGCTTCAGTATCAAAGTGTTTTGATCTGGTATTTCGTGATTGAGCTGATATAAAATGCCATTGACAGTATCTCGGACGTTGAGATTGAGATCCTTTGTACCGAGGTCGTGTATAATGACGACATGTTTCGCAAAGAGAATCTGCCCTGCTTGTCCAGGTGCTTGTCTGAGCATGCTTCTTTTCAGCTTAACTCTGGACACGGTATCTGACAGGTCAGTGACGGATACAACCTGGTTTACACCATCATTGACTCCTCCGGAAGAATTCTGAATGATCACTATTCCCTCTTTTTTTGCTTCGACACTTACATGCTCAACGTCCAGTGTATCAGCACTGATGATACTTAAAATTCTCGCTGAGCTGGAGAGCTGTAGTTCTATGGTCTTCCTGGTGGTCGCGGGAGAGGCTACAGCACCACTTCCCTTAATGAATCTGGTATGTCTAATTACCCTCATTTAGCCTCCAATTCCCACTCCCAATCCGCCTCCAGGCGGCACATCTCCATCATCATTAGTTTCATTAACTGGTGTTTCGGGTAAATTCTTTGCACTTCTGTAGTACTGAACTCTGATGGCGATATCGTCGTTGAGATTGAGCGCTCTGAAGGTGCGGAGATTGTCGTAGCCAATGAGTTCAAAGATATCACCATGACTTAGTGGAAACCCTGATGTGGTTGTAGGGTCTGTTCCATTCTCTTTGAAACGAATCAAGGGCTCTGTGGATGAGCCTGATAGATTTTCAACCATAATCGTTGCGGAAACTGCCTCGTCGGGAGGGTTAAGGCTTGCTGCAATAAAGTCATCATAGACAATATCCTCATAACCTCCTGCCGATTCGGGGATAGCCACCAGTCCTTTTTCCTTACTGACTATCGAAATAAGTTCCTCCAGGAAGTCAAGCGTTAGTGCAAAGTTTCCATAAGGATAGGGGTTCGGTCTTGTTTGCTGTCCCATGAATATTATTTAACTGTACGTTGGATCGTAGAAGTGAGGACGATCCTTAAAATTTTTCCAACGGCCTCCCCACTTCAAGCCAGCGGATTCACCAATAGCTCCAATGGTTTCCCATCGGGGATTTTCCCAAATGGGCTCGCCTTCTTGAAACTCAACCACGTCTACGGCAATTCTATGATTGTGTGCGCTCTGGCCACAGCGCGCATTGGTCACCTTGCGACCAGGAGCTGTGCGACCTTGGGCAAATAGTTGGTCTTGTTCTTCACAACTTCTGTATGCTGAAGTAATGCGGAGCTCAATGCCTTGCTTCTTGGCTCTGCTAAGCAGCACCTTGACTTTCTTCTGCACATCCTTTTCCAGCGTGAGCAGCAGTATGTTGGTTTTATAGTCAAATACACTGTAGATCCGCTCCCGTTGCCAGTAGGCGATAATGATCCCCAAGGTCAGGGTCACACTAGCTCCGATACCAAAATATATGTATTTGCTTTGCATGGGCGATTAGGCTTGTTGCTTCTTCTCCTGACACTTGCAGTCACTTTTCTTTTTTCGGTCTTGGTGCATCCAGTAAAATTTTGTCACCGTGAAAGCTGTTCCAACAACTATTGAAATTCCCAAAAGGACGCTGAGTAGCTTACTCTTTTCACTTGCCATTCTTCAGTTTATTAAGTTCTTCTTCCAACTCTTTATTTCGAGCTTCCAGTTTTACCACCAGTTCTTCCAACTCGTTATTGCGCTTCCGCTCACTTTCTACAAGTAGTTCAAGCTTGTCTATTCGTTCTTCTTGCTCCTGAATCTCCTTTTTGAGCTTGTCGGAAAGCTGGAGGAAACTGTTCACTACTTCTTTATTGGCTTGAGCAAAGAGGTTCTCCGATTGCGCCTTGTTAAGCTTTTTTTCACTGACTATTTTAATAATAGAGTCGAGTAGTTTCCAAAAGCCCGTGGCACTGAGCACCAGGATCAAAATTTTTGTAAAGTCCATCTTATTGAATTTTTGATACTGTCCAGATAAATCGCTCGACCAGTTCAGATTGGCCAGGTGTATTGGTTTGAATAGTGGAGCGTATGACTACATCGTCAAATTCCCAATTGTGATTGGAAAGAAAGATGCGTCTTAACTCGGCGGGCTTATCATGCATTTCAAATTTTGACCAACCAACCTGGGTAGCGAAATCGCCATCAATGCCATAGAGGTCTATCTCCAGCCTAAATTCGCCAATAGGGGCAGGATCAAGCTGGTTAGAAAACACAAGATCGTCACCAACATAAACCCTGAACACCTTGTCTGTGGCGTTCGGAAGGGGCGGAAATGAGTGTCTGAAATTTCCGATGAGTTGGATTTTAATCCCCTGATTCAACCTGATGGTCTCAGCAGGCATTTCATACGTTTCTTCTAACTCCACTTCATTGGTGGTGGCAATAAGTGGAGCCGATGTGGGCTCGAACGTTTTGAACAGTGAGCTGTTGAATGATGTAGCCAGCAACTTGGAAGAGACAGCCAGATTATCTTCTAGCTCATCTTCTGCCAGATCATCTTCGCTTGCAAACCTTACGACCCCTGTCTCACTGGTGGTCGCCTGGTTGATTGTCGGAATATTCACCTGAAAAAGTGCGCCATCGTAAATGAGGGTGTAAACTCTGGTATCGTCAAGGTCATTGGCATTTAACTCCAGCAATTGTCCATTGTGAGGTTTGACCAGAGGTACTAAGCCAAGTTGATTGACATTGATTCTGGTATCACCAACGTTTGATTGGTCAAATCGAACTTGTAGCTCCAGCCCGTCTCTATAGGCCGTTAAGGGTGGGTCAAGGTTTAGTTCAAAATCATCATTTTGTCCAGCCGCCAGCCCATATCCTCCGACTGTGTTGTCCACTGGAATATCACCGATGAATTGGATGTCCTGTAGGTCTGCATCACTTTGGTATCCACTTGCTGTTGTCATTTTTGGTTTCTTTTTGAATGATCGGTTTGGTTTATAAATTAATTTTATCGCACCTGATTATGGTTCGAATGCTAAAGGCACGTCGACCTGGAAAGCACTGCCGTCAAAGCGTAAGGAATACACCCTGACCTCATTGATATCTTCTGGAAGCAGGTCTTGCAATGCCCCGTTTTCGTATTTTCTTAATGGAATCGGTATTTGATTATCCACCTCAATTTGAGGTTGTGTGAGCGGCCCGTCAAATAGTACGCGTAATTCTAAGCCTACCCTGTAGGTCGTCAACGGGGGAATCAGCGTGAGTACGTATCCCTCTGGCCCGGATGTGGCAACTCCAAAATTACCAATGTTATTGGCAGCCGGAATGTCTCCAGTGAATCTTAGGTTTTGTAGGTCAATATCGCTTTCATATCCGTTCATGTCCGATTGTTTTTCTCTTACTGAATTCGTGTCATTACGCTTAGGCAGGCATTACTTATTTCCAGGGATCTGTACACATGGCACTTCAAGCACCGAGTCGATTTCCTGTTCGAATACTTGAGACTTTACTTCTGGTTGCGTTCTTCTTTCCTGATCGATGCCGAAGAAATAGAAACAAGAGAAGTAGAAGAGGCATATGATGGGGATGAGATAATATTTTAGGTTTTTCACAGTTTTCGGATTTCAATTACTGATCGCTTTCTTCAGTTGGTCAGGTCACGTGGAGTTGAACACACCCCTAATTGAAAAGTACAGGATGCTACCTGCAATCACAGTTCCGACTATATAGGCCGATGTTTTGATTAACGTCCTGTCGGTGAGCGTCACGGTAACCTCCGTCTTCAACCCATCTTCGTCGACGAGAGAGTCGAGAAATCCTTTGAGGTTCTTTTTCTTGCTATCTGACATACTATCTAACGATCTTCTGTTCTGTTACATGGTTTCCCATTTTGTACTTGTTATAAATCTTTTCGTCGATCTGCTCGACCTTCAAATGTTTCCTGACTAAATCAAGGGTCTGCTCATCGAAGCACTGATTGATCGCTCCAAATGCACCGTAGTTCCTCATCAGCCAGATTTTGAGCCGCTCGATCCGTTCACCATTACTTCCCAGGCGCAGTGGGAATTCATCTGCAAGCGGTTGATCATCTGTTTCAATAGTCGAAGGTGCTGGTTCTTCCTTTTTTTCAACAATCTCTTCAACGGGTGCTGCTACCGGAGTAGGGGCAATTTGCTTTTGGACGGTTGGAGCTGTTCTTTTGGCGGTTTTGCGCTTCTTAAAGGGTTCTGTGGCTTCTTCCTTGTCTTCACGGTATTTAAGAAGTGCATAGGCCAAAGCCGTGAGCGCAATGGCTCCACCTACTACTAAGCCTACCTGAAAGATTTCCTTGTTTTTCATTTTCCTGCGAATGCTAGTGACTGCTTTAATCCCTTGATGTCTGCCTCGAAGAATGTGTCTTTCTTGAGCACCTTGAGTGCCGCACTCCTGGTCTTGTTACCGAATTGGCCATCCACACCGTCTTTGTTGACTCCACTTGAACCCAGATTCATTTTGAAGTTCTTCAGGTATCTTTGCAGGATCTTCACATCCTCATGACAAGTGCCATGTGATAGCGGGTATTTGCTGTTTATACATTTAAACCCTGAAGTAGATGACCGTGCGCTTCTCGATCCTGCGGATTTTGAGGCAATGCTGTTTTGGACTTGTTGCTCGTTTTTCTTCTTTCGAATGTACCAAATGGCCGATCCACAGATGAGAACCAGAATAGCTCCACCTCCAATCCAAAGCAGTTCACTAGAGGCTTTTTCACGTCCATCAGGGGTCGTTTTGATTGCTGTAGTTTTTGATTCTGTCATAATTTTTGCGTTTAAGCCAGTCTGTAATTATCAAGTTTAGCCACTGGCTTGCTTACATAGTTTTCCAACTCCCAATCGCTTAGAAAGCTTCGCAGGTGTTCCCACATATCTCTCTGATTGTGGTTGTTCCAAAATGCTGCGGATAGGTTTGAGACTTGCACTTTGTCTTGCAGTTGTTTCATAAAAATCTTTTTGACTGCACCCTCGTCATCGTCGCTGAGCCACCCGTTTCCTTTTGCCTTGAACAGGGTATTGGCCATTCGCTTTGCATCGGTCAACGGCAAGGTCTTGATCTCTTTTTTGAGCCAATTGCGAACGTCAGCGGCATAGTTCATATCAAAGGGGCGATTCCACGCTGGTTCGGTAATGACTGTGCCTTTACCACTGCTTCTTGAATTGGAATCAGTATAGTCCTGTTTACCTGGAGTGCTTCTATATCTATACTTCTTCTCATTCTTTTTGATGACAAGAAAGTAGATGGTAGCGCCTGTGGCAAGGGTTAAAAATGTACCACCAACCCACCAGGCTATCTGGGTGTTCTTTTGTCCTGTTGTATTCATGCTGTACTTATTGATATGGGGGAAGCGGTGTGACGATTTTCAAAATCTTACTGATCGCTTCTTTATCAAGATTTTTAGTTAACTGGTCTGTCAGGTTGATGCCATGGTTGCTCAGGTAAGCTTTGGCTACCTGTGATACCGCGACCTTATTTTGAAGTTTGCTGAATGTTCCCAAAATTTTATTGATGTCGTCTCTCCAGAAGCTTTTGCTATTCCATGCTGAATGAATTTCGTTGGCATAGTCACTTGCTACTTGCGGTTTGATCGCCCGAATTTGTCTGCCTTCCCTGATGAGTTCGTCCTTGTAGTGGATGTCAAAAGCTGCTTCGCCGAGAAGTCCAGAAGTTTTAGGGTGTAACCGCTTGTTGAGTTCTCTAAGCAGCTCTGAAGCTAACTTGTCCTGCCCCCGATTTCTGAGCACCACATATAAGGAAAGCGCACAACCGGATGCAGTGAGAACTCCTGCAACTATCAACGTTTTGTTCATTGGTTCAAAAGTTTAAGTCCCTGACCTAGTTTGGCAGCCTTGCCCACTGGATGCAGCGCGGCTACATCGGTGATGTCACTCTTCTTTGCGGTGTTGATCAAAACCAATAGAATGGCGAGTGAAATTCCACCTAATAGTATTGGAGCACCTATTGAGATCATTCGGGTCATGTTCTTGCTAAACCCAAGGATGTTACTCCCGATGGAGGACAAGTCTGCAATGGCTCTTGTACCTGCGTTGGACACATTGATTCCTTCTTTGCCAAGCCACTTGTTAAAAGCTGGATTGGTGGTGCAGGAAATAGCGCCTCGTTCCCCCCAGGTAACAAGCCATATGGTACGTGCGTTTTCTTGCCCCATTTCACTTTTCAATTGTGTGAAATAAGACTTCCACAAGTCGCAGGGACTATCAGATTCAGGAATGATGAAAGTCTTATTTTTAATTGTTATCTGAGCCATCTTCTTCGTGCTTGCCTTGAGGTCTGTTAACTGTCAATGATTCTCCTTTGGTGATTGGCAGTGTTTTTCTGGAAGCGATGGAAAGCCGGTGTTTTACTGTCCATCCCAGAAGAAATCCAATCACTAACGCTACATAAAACTCCCACATCACTTAATCAGCAACATCCAGAAGTTCACTGGTCTGTTCTTTGGCTTCCGTTTTGGTAAACCCATTCTCTTCCAGAAATGCACGCATCTTTTTCTTGACTGCTTTCTCCTTCAGGAGTGCTTCTTCTTTGTCGTACTGGATGTAGATTTGACGACCCAGCCAGAAGCCTACGGCCAACGATAGTATTGTTTTCATGGCATCTTGGTTTAGTTGGTGGTTTCTACTTGCATTTGAAGGTGATTCTTTGATGGAATCCCAATTTCTTCCAACCACGCTTTCACATTGAAAGCAGGGTTCTTATCCTCTTTTCGAGCAGGGATCTGATTCCAGCCAAAGACCTGAATCCCAGGAAAACGCTTGATATAGAATTGAACTACGGAGGCCAGGGTTTCCTTTTGCTCATCCGTTCTTGTGTCTTTTTCCTTCGTGGCTTTTTCCGTCATTCCACCTGCGTATGCGAGATACTTAGGTGTGCCGTTTAACCCTTCGGTTCCTTCACTAATTCCGAGCAGGTCAACTTCATTCGGCGCACCTTCAGGTAGGATGGTTTCCAGGTCACCGTTGATTTTGACCAGGTAGTCGAAGGCTGGTCGATTAAACTCCAGTCCTCCATGCGCCCGAAGCTGCGTATGGTGCTTGATGATATCATCCTTGCTTATGGGTTTTCCTTCTCCGGTTTTTGTGCTAACAATGATTAAATAATCTGGTGTCTTCATCTTGATTCTTGTTTTATGTTAAAAATGATATTTAGGTTATTGGGTTATAGTGGTGTGATCGATCCGTCAGCTTTTTAGATAGCCCCTTGCTCATTTCTACACCTATGGATTTCCTTGAAGTTTCTGGTAACAGGCTGTACATGTCGAACTGCCTGAAATAGATCATCATGGTGATACTTTGATGGGGAGCGATGGTAAAACCCCACCCGTTCGATCCATCTATAACAGCGCCTTCTAAACCGTTCACCTCAGAAATATTCTGAATGTTTTGTGGACTGTTGTAGTCTCTCAGCGAGACGGCCATAGCCTTGAAATTTCCTGTTGCATTCCCTTCTCTAAGTTTCAGTACATTGAATCGCTGTTCGTCTGAAAAGATGAATTTGGCATGTTTCACCACTACGGGGTTGTGCTGGAAGTCCTGTCGTTTCTCCTCAAAGTCTTCGTCAATGGTGATCGAGCTGCTTTCTGGTGAGTAGCCGATAACCTGCACAGATCCCGAGGAAACCGATGAGGTGAAAAGGGTGTTTTGAGCAGGATTTAACGTGAAGCCATTGTTGATCTCTCCAAGGTCGAGTGTGGTCACGATACTTTGATCAGGAGCGATCACGGTTACATCATCAGATTCCCGATTCGCCACATATAGGTAGTCATTGTTTGGGTTGTACAGCATGACATAAGGATCATCGCCTACAGGTATCGGGTTTCCCACTTGCAGGTTATTGGCATTAACAGGAATGACTTCATCGCTTGTAGAAGCCACTACATATAGTTGGTCGGTTGTTGGATGATAGGTAATGTTTGAAGGCATTGATCCTGCCAGGTTTACTGCTCCAACGGTGACATTATTTGAGTCAAGTACCAGAATGGTATCTTCGCCAGAGTTAGCGATATAGACTGTACCAGTACGAGTATTGACACCAATTCCGCGAGGCTGGCTTCCAGTGTTGAGGATCTCAACGTTGAGCGTATTGGTGTCTACAATTGAGAGTCGGTCTTCGGCGTAGTTGCTGATGTATAGGTTTTCATTGATTGGGTTGAAGGCGATGGCCACTGGTCTGTTACCTACCGCGACAATGTTGGTAACCTGAAAGTCCAGGTCAATGACGGAGAGGGTGTTGGACACTGATCCAATGACATACACTGTACCATAATTGGGGCTTTGAATATTGGTATTGACAGCAATATCAACGGGCGAATAGAGCCCTGGAAAGGCGGAAGGCTCAAGCTGTATTTGCATGATGAGCTGTCCTTCAGCGCCAATGACAGAAACATTATTAGATAGCTGGTTGACACTATATGCAAGTGAATTGGCAGGATTGTACGCCATTCCCTGGGGGTGTACAGCATCTCCAATGACTGTCGAGTTCAGCACTTCATGATCTTCAACATCAGTAGGGGCTGGGGGGCTCACGCTCACCGTCCTGTTAGCTTCCCACAAAGTCACTGGTCTTTCTATATCTGAACGGTTGGTTATGGTGACCTGGGTGACTTCATAGTCCTTCTGTATTTCATCGATCAGTTGCTGAGAAGTGTTGACTTGTTTGCCCTGAGAACGGAACTCATCCTTTTTTGCATTCAGGTACTTCTCGGTAACCTTCTGGCCTTGATCAGACATGCCTTTCAGTAGCTTGTCTTTCTTCTTTGCTAGTTTTTCGTCGTTGGAGACTTCTATGATTCCTTCGGTAGTACCCCATTTTTTGAGGTCTGTGAGATAGCTGTCAACCTTTTTCAAATGTGAAGATTGACCTACGGACTCGATTCTTCCCTGCTGCACCTTTTCGAGCTTCTTGATCAGTCGCTTTTTGTCCAGAAGGTCAGAGACTTCTATGATACCACACTTCGTACCCCATTTTGCCAAATCTTTAAGTCTTGGGTTATTGCTCCTTAAAACCGAAGTGGCTACTTCTGTTTTGAGTTCCTGAATTTGTTCTTCTTCAGTAATGTTGTCATCGGTTGGTTGGATTGATTTTCGTACCTCGCCCTTTTCATTGGCGCACTCACAAATAGGGTCAGAATCAAACTTACCACGTGTCCATAATCCCAATAGGATACCCGTTGCCGCCGATATGGATACTTTCCAACCTAACTTCATGATGCTTTTAGTTTTTTGTAATCGTCAATGAAATTGATGATGTCTGCTGTTCTCTTCAGGTGAACTTTACTCACCGAACTTGTTTCCGCTCCCCGCTTGAAAACCTTAGTAGCGGCATATACTGCTTCAATGGTTGGAAATCCATAGTCGAGGTAATACTGGATGCCACACAGGTCAGCATTTTTCTCACTCCTTGTATTCATGAAGTAGTGACAGCCTTCATGGGAAAGGATGGCGACTCTCACAGGAATAGAGAACTGCTTAAACATCTTCTGGGAAATCTGCACCCTCGGCATTTGTTTGTGTATCCTGGCAGGAGTCACCAATTCAATGCCCATTGAATCTCTGATCGTAGGCAGATACTGAATCAGGAATTCATGATCAGGGGATTGGTAGAATCCTGGTCTTGCATGTCCTGCTCGTTGTGCAAATCGTATGGCAAAGTCCATAAATCGATGTCGCTCCGGACTAGACCAGATGTCTAATGTTGGAAGCTTGCCCATGTCAAACTTGGTAATTTCAAACCCATATTCATCTCCGGTCTCTTTGTTGTAAACCTCCAGTACGAGTCTCTTTGGGCTTACAGGAACGGGGATTTGTATCTCACGATAGCTCGACCGTTCACTTTTTAGTGATTGGGCACTAAAGGTCACCTTCCTACGGAGGTAGTCAGCGTTGCGAACAGTCGGATCGTATAGCACAATGCCCACTAAGGCTGGTGCTAGTCCTTTGATTCCTATCGTAATGACGAATCGTTTGTTTTTCGATGGTATGGGAATCACCATATCAGTTTGCTACCGTTATCGGGGTTGATTTTCCTTTACCAAGTGTTTTTACTCCAACTACCAGAAGGCCGAGTACGACTGCTCCGCCTACTATGTATAATTCAATCGGCTTTTTGTCTTGTGGTGGTGGATTCTGACCATTAAGCCCCACTTGAAAATTGGCTTGTCCAGGGGTTGCTGTGTTTTGAGTCTGGGCTGTGGAGTCCCCACGAAAGATTCCCACCAAATTTCCAACTGATCCGGTGACTCCTTCGAGTCCGCCATTGCTCTTGAAAAAGTTCCCAATACCTTTCCCAAACTGACTTCTATTTTTTCTTTTCTCAGCTACATAGTCCGCTGTTTTGATCGTTACTTTCTTGGGGTTTTTCTCCTTCTTAGAACCCCACCACTCGTCATATTCATAGAATGAATCACTGTCATCGAGTCCAACTATATTTTCGGTTTCACCTGCAATCATTGTTTGCTGTATTTATATCACGTACATTATTCTAAGGGTGGTCTGGTCAGTGACCTCATAGGGTACTGCCACATATCCCTTGCCTACAAATGGGTAGCTTTTTGCTTCGCCTGCGGAGAGCGCTACATCATTTACCAGGGCTTCCTGATTTCCCACATTTTTGATTGAGGCAAAGAGGAAACCGCCGGGTATTTCTCCGTTGGTATCCGTTACATCTTCCTCCGTTATATTGGCAAGAATGTCCATTGCTTCTTGTTTTAATTGGCACTTAAGTGCTTTTTGGTTACTGACTGTTTTTGTTACTGACGACCATGTAGACGACCAGCCCACCTCCAAGGAGTACACCCATTGCGATTAGACCTTTGGTAGATAGCAGTAGGTTCTTTTCTTCAATTGTTCCTTCTTTCGCTGGTGTTTCTGACTGGTGCTTGGTTGCTGCTATGTGTTCTTCCATCTTCGCCTTGGATTGCGACGGAGCGTTTTTGGCGGCTCTGCGACTACCAGGCTTCTTGGTTGTGGTCTCTCTTGCTTGCGTTTCTGATGCTGGTTTTTTCGGCGTTTCTGATAGCGCATCTACTTGAGTTCTTGGTTTTACCTGTGAGCTGGAGCTTGTGGCTTTCTTCTTTTTCTTCGCCTTTTTCTCCTTAGCCATCTGAGCAAGTGCCAATGCACGATGTGCAGGGCTTAAAGCAAGAAGTCCATTCCTTGTGTTTTTACCTACCCATCTTCTGGTCTTCCTAAACGCTTTGCTTTTGGCGGCCTTCTTTCCTTTGTATATCAGATTGACCCCAGGAGTAAGCATCGTCTTACCTCTTATGGCTCTCTTGCCAAATCTTCTGACCCTGCGCCTGGATTTCTTGCTGAAGAATTCATCTTCATCATCTACAGGTTGTAGGTACTCATCGTAATATTCTTCTAATGGTTCTAAATCAATCATCCTTGAGGTCTTTCATCACTTACTAATCGGCTCTACTTAACAGGTATGTCGACAACTTTTTTCTTCTTCTTACTGGATATAAAATATCCTCCAACAAGCAGGACACCCAATACGATATAGAGCACATTTCCACCCATTCCCGCTTGCTGCGTATTGGGTCTTTGTGCATTTAACTGCGCATTCTGCGGTACACCTGAATCTCCGCCCATCATGGATTTCATGATCTCTGTTTGCGCTTTTTTGGATTCCAGATCGGCACGATTGTGATCATTGGAGAGCTGCTTCTTTTCATTCTTCATGCGGCGTTTTTTACGCCGACCTTCTCTTCTCCGCTTTCTTCTTTTCCTTCTTCTCCGTCTGGCCTTCTTTCCGATGAAATCATCTTCTTCCTGATCTGGAAGACCTGATAATCCGAAATTGCTATTTTGAATTTTCATGTGATAGTATTTCTGGTTACTGATGGGGGCACGGACTTTGTCTGCTGACTGATTAAATACCAACCCACTATGGCTATAGCAATGCCTGCTCCAGCCAGCTTTAACATTTTTTCCTGATGAAGCTGCGCTTTCCCTGATTGAGCGTCCATCGCCTGCTGCGTTTCTTTTGACGCTTTATAGGCGAGCATGGCTTGCAGGGTTTGCTGCCTCGCCTGGTCTTTAAGTGCTCCGCTTTGAGCCCTTGCCGCTTTCGCCTGTTGTTTTGCTCCAAATACTCCAGCCACGGAACCAACTGCTCCTGCTATTGCGCCTACAAATGAGTCGTTTGGCTCAGCTACCTCAGATTCCAGCATTTTAGAAAGGTCAGTTTGAAATGCCTTGTTGCCAACTTCGAAGGCGTTGATAAGCTTCCCAATCATTTCTTGGCCACTTGCTTTGGGTGAGACCGGAATGGCGTGTTTGTTCAGGAGTCTAACCACCCGATCAGGGTAGTCAACAATGAAAACCCCTAATAGCTCAAAAAACGATTTGAACTTCTTGGGAAGCCTTTTGGGTAGTGGTTGTTGAATGATTCTTACCATCAGGAGGCCGTTTTGACTTGAATGGTAGAACCGATCAAAACGCCTGAAACAAGGACAAGTCCAAGTATGACTACAGCTTCTTTTGGTCGAACAGTGAACCCCTCTTTTATGCGGTCTTTCGCATCATCGTCATCCGCTTTTTTTGCTGATCCTTCTTTTTTTCTTATGCGAAGCTCATTCCAGATCATGCGGACTTCATCAGCTAGATTTTCGTCTTCAGGTTTACTATTGGCCTTCTTTACGGTATTCTTATAAAGCGTATCAAGTTCCTCGATGCTTCTGTCGGCGAGTTGTCCAAGGAATTCGGCCTGGCTTCCTCCTGTGTATGAAAAATGCCCACAGGTATGGCATGCTTTATCCTCGGCGTTATAGGAGTGGCTGCTGCAAGCTCCACAGTAGTTGCTTTCCTGCGATGTGGATAGTGCTAAAATGGCCTTTTTGTCTGGGTGTATGGCCAGTAGTTCTTTAACTACGGCTCGTCTTCTTTTTCTTACCAGTTCCTTGGTGACACTTAGGAGGTCATGAATATGCTGAGGTGGTTCATAACCTGATTTTCTAAGTAGCCTTCTTACCAGATGTGGATTGCTATATACGATATAAGCAATTCGGTTTTGTGCATGTTTTGATCTTTTTGTGGTGTGCATATTACCTCATATTGGTTAACCAAAAACAGCCAAAGTGAGCATGACTCGACTTTGGCTGTCTATTTTACAAAGCCTGATTATCGTAGATTTTACCTTCTTCTACTTCTTCTTCTCAGAAATGGACGTCTTCTCGAACGTCCTCTTCTGGGTCTCTTAGACCTCCGTCTCACGACTCTTCTGGATGTCGGTCTTGAGCGTCTTCTTGAAGCTTGTCGCTTCTTCTTTTGAATGAGATCAAGCTGTGGCAAACCTGTAGGTCTTGGTGTTGTAGATAGTTCTGCAACATTCTGTCCTTTGAGCAAGTTGCCCATGTTTGCTCTGGCTTTGATCGTGAATGTGAACACCACGGTCACGCCATCCTTGACGATAAATCGAATGGAGTCTTGTCCGGTCACATCAGCCTCAAAATCTTGAGAATCCACGAGCTGAGAGGTGAAATTCTGAGGGCTTGTGGCATTTCTTGGTTGCCATACTCTAACAGAATTTGAACCTGTTGCCGTCCTTCGAGTCACCTTCAACACATTGTCGAACTGGAGGGGATCACTCACAGACATCTTCATACCTGCTATCTTGAAAGGGTTAGCTTTCGATTCCTCTCTCACTTCCTTATGACTGGACTCTGCTACGGTTACCGTCACTCCGGCGGCCTGTGCAGCTCCTTCATTTCCGCCAAATACGATAGCCTCTGCTGCTGCTCCACTTGTATTGGTCACGACTATGGTAAGTGTTCGATCATTGGGATCGATGCGACCAACGGATGCACTCTTATAGCTGTCGTACTCATCACTATAATCATCATCATCCATCGCTGGCAAGTATTCTATTTCCTCGAATTCCTCGTCATCGTCGTAATCGTCTTCCATGCCGTCAAATCCCGTATCGAACTCATCTTCGTCATCGTAGAATTCGTCTTCGTAATCTTCATCGTAATCGTCGTAACGATCTTCAGCATCTTCCTCGAAGTGCTCTAATTCATCTTCGTAATCCATCTAACTAAATTTTTTGATTAGTGAAATATTGAGGAGAGGGTCAGGCTCACTGGAGAACCCAATGAACTGACTAGCTACTGACTCCTCATTTTTTGGGTTGAGTTGTCTCCTTTTTTGTCTCTTTTTTAGACTTTTCCTTGTTTAGCATGGGGGCTACTACCCATGTGCCAGCGGCGACTCCAGCGAGTAGAGCGGCACCACATATTGCCCATTGCATCCAAGCGAGATCTTTTCCTTCTGCCATTGTTTAAGTATTTGATTTGAACTCCTTTTTTCGAGGGTCTTTAAACCCTTGGACTCGCAAGGTGAGTCTGGATGGAAGTGAGGACAAGGACGATTTTTGTACCTTGGTGGCAATACAGCTTGTGACATAAACCGAGGAGATACCATTAATGGGAATGGGGAAACATTGAAGTATCTGTGATACTTTAGTGAGGATTTGTGTCTATTTGCAGAATACTTTCAATACCCTACCAATGACTGAATTAGAGAAAATACAGAGGAAAAGACGGTTTTGGCTATGGTTCTTTTTTACCCTCTTGTTCGAGGCTGTGTGCTTCTATAGTGGATATGAAATAGGTAAGATCCAATACGAGCCTCAAGAAGTAAAAATGGCTGATGCACAAATACACTATAAGCAATAAGGCCACTCATTAGATATGAGCGGCCTTTTCTAATATTTAATGGATATAGGTTTAAGTTGTCAAACCTTTTGAATAACCATTACTTTTTGAAAACCTTTAATGTCTCAAGTACTTTTCCTTTTGGCGAGTATAGATTAATAAAGTACAGTCCATGACCGCCAACTATACCAATCAACTTGACATCACCAGATTCCCCGACGTTCAAAGCCTGACTATAGACTAAGCTTCCTGCACTATCAAAAACGCGAACGAAATCAACGGTCTCCATTATTTGTCCTCCAGAAATTGTAATCTCATTTTCGAATGGGTTAGGGTACACTTGAACAGGGTTAGGGCTAGGAGTGTTTACAATTTGACTTTCATTCTGCTCAACACCTCTGAGACCAGATGTAGCTATATGAGAACATTTTGCATTTAGGACAACTCCATTGGACAAACCAACGAATGGTGATCTCATACTGACATCTGCTATCATGGGAGCAGAATTATTGGCAGGTAGCGAGTAAAGTATCGTTCCATTCTTCTTAAAATTGACATTTGATCCAACTCTTTCAAGTTTCAGTATATCTCCTGTATTGTAACTGCCAAGTCTCTTCCTATAGCTTCCTCTCTGATATGCATGCAAAATACCTGAAGCCGTGAACATCGCGAAGTCTATCGTTCTGAAGTCTTGATCATCATTGGAATATGATAAACCATACATGACCTGCCCTCTATTGGGTACTTCAAATTCAACGAACCCATCTTTATTCGCAGGTATTACATTCAATGATGCTCCTCCCGAATTCCAATCATTAACCATAGAACTTTTCACCAAAGATTGACCATGCTGAAATGCATTTACCTTGTCCGTCCAAGTTATAGGATATCTCTTTGGTTCTATGTCCACATCGATCTTCAGAGTTAGATCATAGGACTGACCCTCATTGCTTTCTAATACGATGTAGTATTTGCCAGGGGAAAGTGTTCTATGAATGAACGCATGTCCTCCGTTTTGGCAATTAGAGCCATAATCCTGAAAACCGACAATAGGTTGGCCATCGGCATTCAGTAGGTGTAGAACAGTGTTGGAAATGGTTGGGAAGTCACAGGTAGAAATATCAATTTCCGACTCGAATTGCAAGTCAAATTTGAAAAACACATCATCAGTACTTTGATTGTATGGGCTATTAAAGTTATTACCATATCTGTAAAACGGATTAGTGTTTCTTGATGATGTATAGGAATAATCTTCCGAAATGCTTCCTCCAGCAATTGTTCCTAAGTCGACAGGATTTTCTATTGAGTGCCCTTTTGGTGGGATTCTACCTTCTCTATGAACATATATAGGCTCACTTTTAGGCCCGACTCCAGCACTATTAACGCCTGCAACCCAAACGGCGTAACTGACATATCTCAAACCACCAGCAGGTAAGCTGTAATTTTTTTCTGTGGTCGTGACATAATTTGCATTAGTAGGATCAGGGTCATAATCGTAATAGATTCTATAGGAATCTGCTCCTGCACCTACATATGACAGATTTATAGACGACTGATTTACCACCTCATGTGAATAAATTATTGGAGGATTTGGCTTGAATGGTACAGAGATCTCCAGTGTGTAAGTATGTGTAAATCCGTCGTTGTCTCTGGCTGTTAAAATCACCTCTCCCATAATATTATTGTCACTATCTCTATTCCAATTTCGAGTTGGCAGGTTGTTTGGAAAAGTGTGTGTCCACGTGGTGAAATCACTACCACCAGGGTTAATATTTTTAGAAGCAACCAAGTGCTCACCTTCGCTATGGAAAAGCTTGATTTTCCAATTGAAGGACAGTGCGTAGTCTCCATATGGCCACTCATCGGTGAATCTACCCTTATAAGTGTATCTGGTGCCTCTGTTTATTACTTTTGGCCAGCCTTTTGGATCGGTAATTTTGACTCTGTCTTCAATGCCAACTACTATACCATCATTCAATGCTAGTGCCTCATCGACATTCAATATATTGCTCGGAAGGCTTGTTTGAAATAAAATATCTTTTATCTGAAAATGAGTAAAGTTTTCTTGTCTTTCAACATTCCATTTTTGAAGCAGTAATGCGGCAGCACCTGATACAAAAGCAGCAGACATGCTTGTTCCTGCTTTGTGTACATATTTGGCATCACTAGCATTCATTATACTCTCATCTGTAGAATTTACTGCTTTAGCAGAAGCAATGAATGCACCCGGAGCTTTTAGATCTGGTTTATTTAGACCTGATCGAGTTGGCCCAGGACTTGAGAACCAGCTAGTTGTTCCTAAGCTATAACCACCAGCAGTTGTGCCAAGGCTAGGCCAGGTGTTCTTTGTGTTTATCGAACCAACAGTAATTACATTATGAGCATTTCCAGGTTCAGAAATGATGTTTCGATTAGAAAAAGAAGTGCTTGAAAAGTATGCAGGAGTTGCAGGTGTGGAGATAACATAAGCATCCCATTCTGCCCCGTTCCCATTTAAGGTAACTCTCCAGTTTCCGTGAGGAATCCAATCGTCTACAACTCCGTTTCCATCTGAATCAAAGTCATTAATGGTAATAAATATTTGATCATCAGTGCCATTATATACAAAGTCTTCTCCGTCATTGTTTATAAAAATGAACCCTTCAGGAGTGTCTTCAGAAGCAAAAAATTCTCCCTTTTGAATTGGTCCATACTCTACACCACCTGGGCTTCTTAGTGTTACTGAATAATTGTGTCCGGGCTGAGTGTAGATTTCTAAAAAGACATGACCTTTTTCCGTTCTCTTTCTGTCTATTGCAAATACTTTAGTGGCCGTTCCGGTAGCGTCTGCATGTATCCTGTTTTCTGGCTCCAAACGTGATGCAGAGTTTGAAGAAATATATCCATCATTTCCAGCAGATTTCACTACAATTCTTCCAGAACCGAGTGAAATATCGTTTGCTACTTCATTTATGGCTCTTTCTAATAGACTTGTTCCATTTCTAGGGCCACCTTCTGCGCCCAAGCTTAAATTTACCACCCAAGGTTTTCCCGCATCTTTGGCTTTTTTCGCGATATAGGCTATTCCATCAATCACACTATCTACAAAGACTGGATGCTTCTCTAGATTTGTTCCAAAAGCTTGCTTGTAAGCTACCATGATAATATCAGCTTCTGGTGCTACACCGACATAGGGAGTAACACCACTCGCACCCCTGCCATTTCCAGCAGCAATACCTGCTACATGAGTACCATGAGTTTTGAAACCGGCTCCTGATCGATCCAAATGAGTGCATTGCTCATTATTAATATGAGAAGCATTCCACTCTTGACCATAGTTAAATCCTGAAGGGGGATTATCACCGTCTTTTGCCTGATCCCAAATATGTAATATCCTGGTATCCCCATTTGTTTTTTGGAAGGATGGATGAGTGATATCTATGCCTGTATCGACAATGCCGATAATCACCCCATTTCCACGGTAGCTGTGGTTGTTGAATGCCTCGCCCAGATCAATAGCTTCTCTTGCAGCATCTAATTCAGGTTTAAGAGCTCTCGACATTTCAATCTCCAAAAGCCCGTCAATACTTCTAATTTTTTCGAGAGCCTCCAGATCAAAACTGGCAGTATAGAAATTTCCAATTTTGGATCTTATGACGACTCCATGTTTTCTTAATTCACTTACATTTCCCTTGAACTCCAGAATGCAGTGAACTTTATAACTTTCATTTTCTAACTCAATATGAAAATGATTTTTGATAGACTTTTGAAAATGATTTGTATTGGATTTGAGTTTCCTAGAATTGGAATTACCACTGCTTGATTGATTTTGTGTTAAACTCCGATATGATTGAGCAAGGTAGGGGTCTATTCTGGCTCTTCTTGATTCAGAATGTTGTGCAAAGACCCCTAAAGTGTCAATAAAGTATAGACACAGGAGGGTTAAAACTATTTTTTTCATAGGTCAGATTGTTTAGATAAGAAATAGGTTAAATAAAATTTGTGTTCGTTCTCTACATGGTTTTAGTCGCTAAAGGATAGAACCCATTTAGATGGTACATATCCATTCGTTCCAATATCAAGGTCTGAAACATCAAAGCGTTCTATAATGGTTTGAAAGGTTACTAATGATCCTATGTTGGGTAAAACAACTACATCGTAAATGTCATAGTAGCTATACCTATTGAGACGATTCGGGATTCCGAAACTACTTTCCAAGCGATAAACTCCAGGAGGAAGGGAGACTGTGCCTTTTCCATCCTCATTAAGTTCAATTTTCTTTTCTAGCCATAAATTTTGACCATTCGAAATTGAATAGCCTAATGCTCTAATGTTAAATTTGGTGAAGGAAACATCGGAAGGAGCCAAGTCTGTAATATGAGTGTCGAGATTCAACTGCGCTTCACATTGTATCCACCCGTCCTTCAGTTCTCCTCTTTTCATGTAGAATTTGTCATTTTCTTCAATCTGAAAGCTTAAGATGAAACCATTCAAAGGCAAGAATAGCAAGCTGTCTTTCAGTATATTCAACTCACCAACAACACAACTAAGGTCTGATTCTTCCAATTGAAGACTTAATTTATACTGACCTTGTGGCAAGTTTCGAAAGTATACACTGGACTCCTGGTTTGTTTTTTCGTAGACTTTCGTATCAGATTCAAGTGTGTAAGTAAATTGACAATGTCTTTGACCATTAAATCCTAAAAGATCTAGAAATAGGTTTATGGACAAATCCCCTGTATTCTCTTGATGAGATTCAGATTGTCCCATTGAGATTTGAGATTGGAAAAGTATAGAGAGAACAAGAATGACTACTTTAAATTGCATATATCAACTTTTAACTTTCTTAGTAGTAAAGGTTCAGTTAGATATTTTCTGGCAATATAGAAGTATTACACAGTGGGAATGCTACAGCAATGTACGTTAGGCAGTAATTAATTGTTACTTGTATAGTTAATGTCTAGTCACTTTGACCAGATCACAGGTAATGTTAAAAGCTATATACAATGATTATTTACTTTTATGGTTCAATTCTAATCATTTCGATTTACCAAGTGTGATTATTATTTATTCTGGCTTATAAACTCTTTTTGAAGTATTTGGAGGTTTATCCCTCAGCCTTTCCCTCCCAAAGACATCAGTCCCTTCACTGATTTACCCTCTTGTGGAGACTTCTCCGAAGCGGGTTGACGACCATACAATTCATCGAGTTCACCTTTTGAGGGATATGGCGCTCTGGCTGTCTTACTATGTGCCACTTTCATTTTATTCCAAACCTGATAGTTAGGATCATTTTCGTCACTGTATCTAGGGTCAGGAATCATGGGCATCTTGGCCATTTTAATGATTTCAATACTAGGAAAATCAAAGTCAATCACCACCTTTCCCAATAGTAAATAACAACCGAGTCCTTTGAAGGGATATTGCTTAAGTGTTGGGGGAAAGTGCGTGGTATCAAAGTAACCCCCATTGATATCTATCCATGTACCGAAGTTCATTTTTAGCTTGCCATCTTTTCTCTTGATAGGTACATCTTTGATCGAAACGAGATAGCCCAACATCTTCACAATTTTGTTTTCATGCTCGATGAGATCCTTAACGAATATGCTACCTCGATAGGAAGTTTTTAGAAGGTCGAATGGACTGATAGAGACGGGAAAGCCCAAACCCTCCAGCTCGTCAAAAGCATCTTCCATTGAGTTTCGGTCTAGCTCTGGTAGCTTGAGTGGTTTTGATTCTATTTGAAAAAGCGACTGCTCAAAATACTGTTTCGTCTGGTGGTTAAAGTGCCTCCTGGATTGGATGATCAATTCGCTTTTTGAAACATCCAAACTGCTAAGCGCCCCGACATAAATAAGCTGCTCCAGATTGTCTTGCTTAATCCCTGTCCTTGTAATGAGATTCTCTAAACTGGTGTACTTTCCATTTCGCTTGCGTTCTTCAGGAATACGCTTTTTCATGGATGTCGCAAGGTTGATCACATGTCTTAAGCCTAAATGTATGGTTGTACCACTAATGTTGGTAAGCTGCTCACTTGTATTGATATCTGGAGGCTTGATTTCAGCGCCAAGCACTCGGCCTTCATTGATGTATACTTCTGGCCTATAAAACCCACCATTATTGTTAATCACGGCTGTGATGAACTCCAGCGGATGATATGCCTTCAGGTATAGGCTTTGATAGCTCTCCACTGCATAGGATGCGCTATGGCTTTTACAAAAGCTGTAACCAGCAAAGGATGCAATCTGTCTGTATACCTCGTTGGTCACTTCATCTGAATAGCCAAGCTCCTTACAGTTCTTAAAGAATTTTTCTTGAACAAGCTGAATCTCTTTAGAAGATCGCGTTTTACCCGACATGCCACGCCTTAATATATCGGCTTCATCCATTTCCATTTTGGCAAAGTGGTGGGCAATCTTGATTACGTCCTCTTGATAGACCATTACGCCATAGGTATCGCTTAGTTGTTCTTCAAAAACTTTGTGGAAGTATTTGATTTTGCTTGCATCCCTATGCCGCTCAACGTACTCGCGCATCATACCACTCTGGGCTACTCCAGGTCGAATGATTGAACTTGCAGCGACCAGGGTTTCATAGTCGGCACACTTGAGTCTTCTAAGCAGTCCTCGCATGGCAGGACTTTCTATGTAAAAGCAGCCAAGGGTTTTACCCTTGGCCAGCATCTCATTGCATTTCGCATCTTTTTTGAAATCATTGGCTTTCGTAATATCAATGTCAATACCCTTATTTGTCTTAATAAGCTCAACGGCATCTTTGATATGACCAAGCCCTCTTTGGGAGAGAATATCAACCTTTTCCAATTTGATGGATTCTGCTATGTACATGTCTATCTCACACGTGGGAACGCCCTTTTGATAGACATTCATGGTCGTATAATATGAAATAGGTAACTCTGTAATGAAGATACCACAGGAATGCATGGAGTACTGGTTAGGAAATCCATCTAGCATATTTCCAAATTTGTGAATTTGGCTTATTACCTCACTAGGGTTATGTAGATCCTGCGCTTGTCTGGTCAAGATATCCATTTCTTCCTTTGGGAGTCCATAAACCTTTCCTAGCTCTCTTATAGTTGAGCGGTATTGAAAGTCGGTTACCGTACCGCAAAAGCCTGTGTAATCCCTTCCGAATCGTTTGAAGATATAAGCGATGATGTCGTCGCGATCTTTCCAGCTCCAATCAATATCAAAATCAGGAGGACTTGAGCGCTTGGTATTTAAAAATCGAGCAAAATAGAGGTTCAATTCTATGGGATCGACTTCCGTAATGTGAAGACAATAGGCTACAATGGAGTTCGCTCCACTACCTCTGCCAACATGAAAGTAGCCATTCCCCATGCTGTGTCGAACAATATCCCACGTGATTAAGAAGTAGCAAGCAAACTGGAGCTTGTCAATAACATCCAGCTCTTGAATGAGTCTTTCTCTTGCTCCTTTGTCATTGGGTGCATAACGTGTTTTTAAGCCTTCCAATGCCAGGGATTCAAGCAAGATTTTGTCTTCATAGTAGCTTCCAGTGAAAGTCTTTTTGTTCTTAGAAACATTGGGGTCAAAATCGAATGAACAACTATCAGCCAATTCATTTGTATTTCGAATGGCTTGAGGTATGCTTTGAAACTCCTTAAGAATTTGATCCATTGGGAGCATAATTTCTCCTGCTGTTGCATGTTGACCCGTGGATAGTCTTGCAAGTATGATATTGTGATCAATGCATCTCAGGAGTTTGTGAAGATGGTATTCTGTTTGATTGCTGTAGGTTACTGGCTGAAGACATACCAGCTTGTTGGTTTTCTTCAGAATTGGGTTATTGAAAATGGCTAGATCTGCACGGGCAACTCCAATGTACTCGTGCTCTTTCAACTCATCGGGTATGTTACTCGATGGGTAAATGATATAGGCATTGGAAACGTCCGGTGACTGCTTGGATAGCTCACTTTCTCCAAGATTGTGTCGCGTAATCAGTTCGTTAAGCTCTCTAAAGCCATGAAAGTTTTGTGCCAATCCAATGTAGAGAAGTTTGCCATCTTGTCTAAACTCCATACCTGCGATTGGTTGAATTCCGTTCTCTTTGCAGGCTTTGACAAAATCAAAAATTCCAGTTGAGCAATTAATGTCTGTCAAGGCCAGATACTCAGCGTTGCATCTTTTGGCTTGCTCAATGAGGCTGTCAACGGGTATTGTTCCATACCGTAGCGAGTAGTTCGAATGGCAGTTTAAGTACATGGCTCACCTCTTTTTCTTTTTTGATTCACGGGCTGTGAACCCTGTCGCTCTGCGTATCAACGTTGGATTATCGAATCGTTTTTTCATTCGATCCATCGCTTGATAAAGGTTAATCATCTTGGTCGTATCCTGGAAGATGTCAATCTGTCTATTGCCGTAGATGAAATGTGATAGCTTGACACCAACAAGACGAAGAAGCATCCGACGGTTGTAGAGCTTGTCAAACAACTCATGTGCTTTTTGGATCAAAACGTCATCATTGGATGTAAAAGGTACTTTAGCTTGTTTGATTTCAGTATCTCGATTCGAGTATCTGATTCTAACTGCGATGGTTGAACAAAGCATGTTTGAATCACGCATTTGAAAGGCCACTTTCTCAACCATTGCAACCAAGAGGGCTTTAAGCTCCTTGATGTTTTGCGTATCCTTATCAAAGGTACGTTCGGTAGAGATGGATTTACGGTCACTAAAGGGTACTACCGGAGTGTTGTCAATGCCATTGGCTTTTTTCCAGATAGAGATTCCATTTTTGCCGAGTAATTCGTCCATTGACTCCACTGGAAGCTGACGAAGTGTCTGTATGACCTTGATGCTGAGTCTTCGCAACAGCCTGAAGGTAGCATCGCCAACGGACGGTATCTTTCGGATAGACTGTGGATCGAGAAAGGGTTGTACTTCTTTCAGGGCTACCTGAAGCTGACCATTGGGCTTTGAGAAGTTGGTACACATCTTAGCTACAGTCTTGTTCACACTTAAGCCAAACGACATTGGGAGACCTGTTTCTTTCTTGACGCGATCCATTAGTTCAACGGTGAATTGATAGCAGCCAAAGAACCGATCCATTCCAGTCATGTCCATATAGAATTCATCTATAGAGGCTCTTTCGAGTAGGGGAGCTTGCTCCTGAATGATTTCGTTGACTATATTGGAGTAATCAGTGAACATGTCAAAATCACCTTGTAATACAATGGCATCCGGGCATAGTCTCTTTGCATATCCGGTAGGCATGGCGGACTGCACTCCGTATTTTCTAGCTTCATAGGAAGCCGAGGTGACCACACCACGATTGCTTAAACCTCCAATTATCAAAGGCTTTCCAATGAGTTCTGGCATTTTAAGCAGTGTGCAGCTAACGTAAAATGCATCCAAATCCATGTGTACGACCTGTCTATCCATCATAAAAAACTATTTATATTAGCAAAGTAAGGCCTATTTGCTAATATATTTAGCTTTTTAAATGATATCTATTTGAAAGAAATGGTGGAAAAAGACAATGGATCGTTTTTCAATTGGTAATGATATGTAGAAAGGAATTGATGCTAATTATATTGACAATTGTCTAATTGCTAGGGAAAAAGCGGACATGGTTCATTATTACTTGTGAGAACATATGCAGCTTTTTTTGCTCTGGTGAGCGCTACTCTGACGAGTCTCTTAGACTTTGAATATGGAGGCTTATCGAAGGCAATTAAGGCATCTCCGTATTGTCCGTCTATTACGATAACACCATCAAACTCTTTGCCTTTTGACTTATGCATATTCATAACAACAACTCCAGTAAATGGGATATGACTTTCAGAAATTTGAGCTTGAAAAACAGCTCCGTCAAAGTCCTTTAGTGCATTTAAGTAGCATTTATTTTGCCTCCAATCATTTGTGAGTGTATCCGTAATTTGAGTGCCTCTTCTTAAATAGCGCATTTGTCGTGCCGTTTTTGAGAGCCTAGATATCTCAATGTCTTCGGAGTTTTCAAGTTCAGCTCTTACTTTTAGCCAATCATTAAAAGGTTCTCCAGAGTAATAACCACTCTGAAGAACGATATCTCTAATGCGTTTTAGCTCTTTTACCAATTTTATTTTAATCGCCTTTCCTTCAAGAAGCTCTTTCCTAGCTTTATCAAGTTTGGCAGCCATTGCAACACTTGTGTTAGTTATCTTTTTTGCATTGGAGATATCCATTAAAAGAAGAATTAAGCTAGCTAAATCTTCTTTTTCTTCTGTTTTTCTGGGTTGAAGAAGGTAAGCTATAATACGCCCTGCTAGAACAACAGCTTGTTCATCAATGACAACAGAATGTGAGAAGGGAGGGAGTTTTCTTCTTAAAAAGACTTGCTCCTCGTCAAGACCATTGCTTACCGAGCGGACCATTTTGTTTGTTTTGGTTAGTATAGCAATCGACCAATCTTCTTTTTCCAGAGATA
Organism: Cyclobacteriaceae bacterium; assembly: GCA_049115695.1. GTDB lineage: Bacteria > Bacteroidota > Bacteroidia > Cytophagales > Cyclobacteriaceae > JAGDZR01. Next base: position 119,662 of record JAGDZR010000015.1, read on the forward strand.
CTTTTTCTATCAGTTTATATAAACTGATTTTGACATAAGAAGGTAGTTGTCCAAATTGGTAGTTGATTTTCTTTAATGAACCATCATTAGGATAGTCAATTGGGGTGTCGTTCAAAAGAAGTGAATTGGCAAATTGTAAAACACCACTATTAGGGCTTCTGAAATTTTGATTTTCAAAATTGAAAGATGCTGGTTTTAGTAAATTTTCTACTTCTTCAATTCGCTTTAAATTAACACTTGGACGCCAATCAAAAATTCGTTGGTCAGGATCTGCCAGGCAAAGTATTTGTGAATTTTCAGAGAGTAACCGTACAATCCCCCATTGGTCTTGGTCACTATCCTGAAACTCATCAACAATGATTAATGGGAAGGTTCTTGAGTAGATTTGTAAAAGGCTTTTAGATCTAGTGAATAGCTCAAGTGTCTTAGGTGCAAAGTGATTGTATGTTGTTTGGCCGTTATCGATGAACTGATCCTCCAAATGTTGTTCCCAGTCATTTCCTTTGTATGTGTTTTTAAGAATTGCCTCAGAATGTGGCGGAACAATTTGAATGTTTCTTGATTTTGAGAGTAAGTAGAAATGACTCTTAAGTATTTCCCAACAAAATGAATGATAGGTTTGCATGACAAGAAGAGATTTATTTTCACTCTCAAGTACTTGTGCTGCTCGATCTGCTATCTGCTTAATGGCTGCCTTGGAAAAACTCAAAAACAGTATTTTTTGATTATTCTTAAGTGTTTCGAATGATCTTCTGACTTTTTCTAAAGCAATAGTTGTCTTACCAGACCCTGGGCCACCTTTTACTAAGATGTGCCCTTTTTGATCTATTATTTGCTGCCTAGTATCGTCAATTTCCATATGCTACTATTGAAAAGGTTTCTTAGCAACGAATTTGTATGGAGCAATTAGACTTTGTATAAAATTTGAAAGACTCAGAGGTATTTCATAAGGAGTCGATTGGTGGATGAGGAGAGCAGCGTACCCATAGCCTTTTCTTGCCTTAAGAACTTTGTAAGTCAAATCCTTAAGTTCGTCATCAGAGAATGGAGACCAATCAATTAGATGGTTTTTAGGGAAATCGCTTCTTTCTTTTATTTCATCTAAGAATGATTTTAACCTACTAATTGGAATTTCTTCAACTAGTAATTTCTCAATACTATCATAATCAATCTCTAACTGAATTGAGGTGCACTTTTCTAATTCTTCTTTCCTCGATGAATCACTTTGCTTATCGTAGAATGCGAAAACGTCAAGACCAAATCCAATAAACAATTTAGCATGCTTAATCAGCTGGCCGTCACCATGAACTTCAACAACCGTAATGCCTGCTATGTCCAGTCCTAAAAATTCGGGATCTGCTTGTTCGATGACGTCAGATAGGGCTGGAAACATATCTTCTTCAGTTTTACCCTCTACAAGAAGCACTCCTTTACCTAAAAGCGCTTCAGCATACTTATGCTTGATTCCTCCTTTAAATGTATGTGCTCTTACTCCTTCTAGATTCAAAGGTTTACTAGAAATGATACCATCATTTGATTTAGAAAGAATGACGATGTTTTCAGGTGCAAACTGTTCAATAACGTAAGGTGAATGGGTCGTGAATATGGCTTGATCCATATCTTTCAAGACATATCTGATGATTCTACGTTGTGTATGTGGGGGCAAAGCTATTTCTGGCTCTTCCATAGCGAAAATCACGTTTCCACCAGTTTGACTCTTTAGGTCGGCAATGAACGTAAGCATAGAGAACACAAGTGTGTTGATAGCCCCTGTACCTAGTTGATGAAATGGGACTAGTGTATCGTTGTATTCTGAGGTAGCAAAAAATGTGATGATGCTACGTAATTTCTCTCTTGTTAAGTTGGAGACAAAGAAGCCAAGTTTTTGTTCTGCTCCGCCTAACTTGATGAAGTTGTTAATTCTATTTTCTACCTGATCAAGAATTACCGATAGTTGATCTAAGGAATGGATTGGAGGTTCAAGTGTCTCCAGCGCTTTAATTGATTTTTCCCACATTTCTGTTTTGTCATCTTCCTTTAACCTTAAGATGACATCCAAAAGTGAGCCTTTTTCCATGCTGAGAGCTCTACTTCCTGTTCGCAAGGTTCTTAAGAATAGAAACCCAAAGTTTCTTTTGTGAGTTCTTCTAAATGAATCCAAAGGCTGGCTTTCATCTTTAAGTGGGTGTAAAAAAGATGTTTCTGCTTTGAATTCATCATCATCTTTGTCGTAAAAGCCCTTAAATGTGACTGGAAGGACAGGTACAGCACCCTCACGATCCGTATCTTCAGGGGTCGCGTCTATATCAACCAAAGTCTCTAATGCAGTATCCCAATACCTATGGTTGGCTCTAAACTTTATAAGTACTTCTGTAGAAAGCGATGCTATGATCGCATTTATCTCAATAATGATTGGCTCTTTATTATCGTCTAGATATTGTCTGTTGTAAAAGTCATTTTCATTGAGAACAGATGATCTCGATAATCTTTCAGGCCCAAGTATTAAGTCAATGGCTTCACAAATGGTTGATTTTCCAACATTATTTCCACCAATTAGTAGAGTGTGACTATTAAAGAAGATAGTACCTTCTTTGATACCTCTAAAGTTTTTTATTTCTAACTTGAGTAATTCCATGTGCTCTTTATGTAGCTGCTACAAATGATTCTATTGATGTCTTTCCGATCCTTTGCGCAAATAGCAGACCTATATCGTCGTTTTCTTTAATCTCAACAAACTCTTTCCTTTTTATTGCTAAAAACGATTCACCGTTCTCTTTTTTGGTTCTCTTCTTGGCAACATCAACGCTAATTGCTTTTAGCGCACTAATCCAGTACCAGGATTCACTCTCTTCATCGCAGTATGCGTACCACATAGGAAGTCTAAGGAGTCTTTCGAAATTCAGAGCCGGAATAATTTCTTTTTCGGTGTTGAGCGTATAACAATTGTCTTGTGACAATTGGTAGTTTTTGACATCTACTGCTATTAGTCCTATGGAATCGAGAAGGACTAAGAAATCTGGTCTTTTGACGTTTTGATTACCGAATAGTGTGGCATATTGGTCAGGGTCTTGTTTTACGTACAGGTATGCTAGTCCCGATTTATCTAGCCATTCTTTGAATAGCTTTTCTCCGTCTTCTCCTATCTGTTCAATTGATCTTTGTTCTTTATTACTCATAGCTGGTTCAGTTTAAACAGAAAAGTAAGTTGTTTCTCAAACCTATACAACATGTATATGGCATTATGGTCTCAAAACAAAAACCTTGGGGGTCTTATTCAATCGTTCTCTTGACTAGGGCTTTGAGTTCGATAGGGCAAAGAACTCGTCTTTAGAGACAGTATTGCTATTCATTTTTCCTGTTTGATAGCCGCTATAAAAACAGGCAACTCCAAATATCACGGTAAGAGCAAACCAGAGGTAAAATCGTCTTTTTCGTTGTGTTTTTTCAAGTTCAGTCATTTTTGAGGTCAGATTTTATTGATTACTAATATTTGACTAATGCTGAAAAATAGATTTTTTTACGACCAATACAATGTAGTTTCATGCCTGTTTCTTCCAATGTGTGAAGTCTTCTTCAGATAGATTTTTTCTCATCCAAGCGTCCATACCTACATCTTGTTTTTCCATCAGGTAGCGTGTAAAGGGAAAATGTGTTTTACACTTTTGAAGTCCAGACTCTTTCAGTTTTACCGCAATATGTTTTGGCAATCCTTCCAACCATTCCGAGAAATCTTCTTCGGTTGGCTCGCTATTGATACTGGCCTGCTGATGGTAATGCAGCGCTGCGTTTCCTATACGAAATAGCTGTGCATGAATTAGACGCTCTGAATCCTCAGGAATATTGATCAGAAATTCTTGCTGGTTCTTTTCGACTTTATTGATATGGTGCTTCATTGGATGTCAAAATAATTAATTCGGAGTGAAATTCTGCCAGCGATTAAGACAAAAAGGAATGGGAAATGTAACCCTGAACTTCAAAACAGGTTTGCGCTTACTTCTTCAAAATTTCAATCAAGCTTTTGTTTATATACAAAGTTTCCCGGCCAACTTTCTGAGATTTCAATACCCCAATGTTTTCAAGCTCCTTTAGATATCTTGAAGCCGCCTTCCGTTCTACACCTAGCTTATTTACTACAAAGTCGATCTTAGAATAAGGTTGCTCAAAGAGTAGCTCTACCAACTCCTTTCTGTAAATCTTAGGGGCTTTCTCCTGAACCCTCTGGATTGTTGTATCTAGTTGTTTTTTGATAGATGAAATCCTGGTAATCGTGTCCTTCGAGGTGCTTTCTACAGCTCGAAGCATAAACATAATCCACTCTTCCCACTCACCAGTTCGGTTGGTTTGATTAAGTAGTCTGTAGTACTCAGGCTTATGATCTATAATGTAAGAGCTTAGGTACAAAATAGGAACATCAATTAGTTTGTTAAGTATCAAATGAAGTATGTTCAAGATTCTTCCTGTTCTGCCATTCCCATCATAGAAAGGGTGAATGCTTTCGAACTGATAATGTAGAATGGCCAAGTTGATCAATGGAGACAGGTCACTTGCTTGATTGAAATGCTTGATGAAATTGTCCAATAGATTAAGAATTTCAGTTTTTTCCTGTGGTGGAGTATAAACGATCTCTCCGGTCTTCTCATTTTTCAGTACCGTTCCTGAAGTATTTCTAATTCCAGCCTGATTGTCTATGAGTTGTTGCTGGATGGTAATAATATCGTTTACTCTTAGAAAACCCTGTTCACTGACAAGATTAAATCCATGAAATATTGCTTTCCGATAATCCACAACTTCCTTAGTATCGGCAGATGTACTGATTTTTTTGACAGTCAGCGCCTTGTAAAGCTCATCTTCAGTTGTAATGATATTCTCAATCTCGGAGCTATCCTTGGCTTCTTGCAGAACTATCGCATTGATCAGCATAGCTTGATTGGGTATGGTTTTAGCGACTCCTTTCAATTCCGCTAACGCAGCTGTGGCTTTGTTCGTTTGTCGAAGGATTTCAATTGTTTCCACCTTCTCTCTGTCAGGAGGTAGTTTGTCAAGAGCGTAATAATGCGGTGTGTTTTGTCCCATATTTTCTTTATATGTACCAAAAATATGTATTTTGGTACATATAAGCCAGATATGTACCATCAATGGACGAATTGCAACACATTCCTTAATTATACTATATGGTGCTTTTTGGATCAGCTCTTTTCGAAGCTTTATACACCTCACACTTTCGCTGATGGCCAAACATAGCTCCAATGTCATCAAACTCTTTTCCGCAGATACAAGTCAGTTCTGCAAGCTTAGCTGATTTGAAGGATCGGAGTTCTTCTAGTTCAGCTGACATATTTTTTATGTCAGCATACCTTTCTGATAGTTCCTTCTCTGCTGCTATCAACTTCAGCTCACCTTCAGATGCAATACCAACTTGAACAGCAAGCTTACTTTTCATACTCCGATTGTCAGCTGACAGTTTTGCATTCTCAGCAGAAAGTTCAGCTAGTGCACTTCGAAGTTTCATAACTATTTTGTTGAGTTTCTTTTGCCTCAGTAGCTGCTGTTTGAAAAGATAGCTGAAATGATGTACCGTAAAAGCGAATGTTCCTCCGTAAATAAGCATAGTGACACCTCTCTGAATCAATTCGAGATAACTTTTTGTGGCAGAAGTCAAGTGATATGTAGCTCCCTTGAATATCGAATAAAAGACTATTAGTCCATCCCATGCCAACTGATTAATTAGGAACACTGAGAATGCAAAAATGATAGCTTTAGAATCTCCTATTGCTATAAGAGCAACGATAATCAAATCGAAAATAATTACGACCGAGTAAGCCTGATAGTCATTTACGTCTTCGCTGATCTTCTTATACAGATCCGCACTATGCTCAAGATTATTGATCATAGCTCCGGTAATGATCAACAGCAGAAATGTCCTGTAAGTCCAAACTTCTTCAACAAAGAATTGCTGGATTTTATTGCTTTCGTTTCCCCTCATGACGCAAGCAATTCAAGTTCGAAATACCCTGAAATCAGCTCCAGGTCTTCCTCTAAAAAGTTCGAGATTTGGGACTTTCCCGCTACAATCAGAAGCAGTTATAGAAATATAGCTGCTTTTTTTATGCCTTTTCAAAAGCTGGATCAAGCGGAAAATCTGGGATCAAGCGGAAAATCTGTG
>JAGDZR010000016.1:0-83396 GCA_049115695.1 Cyclobacteriaceae bacterium
GGGCGCACTCCTGCTAGCTTAGCGATCAATTGTGCATATCATTGGCATATGTCCGTTGAATCTTAGCCTGCTTGCTATACTGTTTTTTTGAAATTGACAGGATGAGACAAAAGTCTTCCCAAGACAACTACCAAGAACAAATTTCCGATCACACTCTCGAGCGAAGCTATGCGCTTCATCATACCATGCGCATCAGGGTACAATGAGTCTAATCCTGAAAGTGTATTTAAACTGTATACAATACAATTCACGTAATTTGGTAACCCCATCTCGAATACTGCTCCAAGATAGGTCGGATTAAAAAGGGTAATTACTTCATATAATTCACCAAACATGTAAAGGATCATAAAATAGCATAGAATGGCACCCCAGATGTGATCAGCCTCTGTTTCATGAGATTGAAAGATATCAGCCAATATCCTAACAAAAAGTAGAGCTTCCAGACCAAAAAGAAACACATGAAAAAGTGAAAAAACAATTGGCTTATAATCTCCAAGAAAATCCATATTAAATAATGGAGAAGCACCAACAAGCAGCATCAAGATCACTAAGATGTAAATTAAGAGCATCAACCTCTTGTGTGTGCCCAACCGCTCAAGAATGAATGCAAAGCTCAAAGTGATCAAAGTCATAGCAACAACTATGAGTGCTAAAATCACATAGGTTGCTGAACCTTGATATTCATTATAAACGTATTGAGAAACGAACAATGCAAGTGATAATTGTAATATTGCTAGAACAAGCGATTGTCCGTAAAGTCTACTTCGAGACAAAAGTGATATTCTATATTTCATGTTCTTCATTTGGATAGATATGCCTGATCTTTCATCAAATAAAGATGTAAAATTTTAATTAAACTGAACAGCGTAGATCGCTAACAAACGATGATGGCGCATGGCCTACTTGGCTACCTGCTAAGAATCTGCAAAACATCCCGCTCATCTGCCGCCAAGAAACTGAAGTGCTTTATACCTTCTTCTGCTCGTGGGAGTTTTTAATCTGCATGGCGCAGTGCCAGTCTGATACTTTGAATGCACCGGCAGATAAGCTACTTTTAGTATAATTAATTAAGCTCGGAGGCTACAGCGCCATGCATAGGCGTTATGAGCAAAAAGACACTAAATTTTGATACACAATCACCAACACTTTGACTTGCTCGGTAAAATCATTTTGGAAAGGGTTTTATTTACACCTCCCCTTCGGTTAAATGAGAAATTGGATGATGAAGCCTGCCTACTCTACTCATTAGTTGGAAATGCTACCCTATATGGAGTAAGTAAAAAGTACAATATTCAATCAGATAACGGAGTGTTAATGAAATGTGGAAATTATTTCAACCATTGGCATTTTAATAAAGAAGAGACGCAGAATGAAGCGATAGCCATTCATTTTTATCCTGATGTTATTCAGTACGTCTATCAGGGTAGTGTGCCTGCTTTTTTAATATCTGATAATCAAAAAGAACCCATAGATTTTCAGGTCATAGATAAAAGTGAGTTAATCAAACCTTATATCGAAAGTCTATTGTACTACTTCAATCATCCCGAAATTGTCGATGAGGACATCATCATTCTTAAAGTAAAGGAATTGCTTAACCTACTTTACAAGTTTGACGGCAACAATATCAGAAAACTACTTGGAGATTTATTCAACCCCACTACAGTCAACTTTAAAAAAACAATAGAAGATAATCTATATGAAAACCTTTCGCTGGAGGAAATGGCACACTTAACCAACTGTAGCTTAGCTACCTTCAAGCGAAGGTTCAAAGAAATATTTGATATGAGCCCAGCCGCGTTTATTAGGGAAAAGAGATTGGAACGATCCGCACAAATGTTACAAGTTTCTGATGACAGTATACTAAGCATTTGTATCACTTCCGGATTTGGCAGTATCGATAATTTCTCCAAAGCCTTCAAGAAAACCTATGGTCTTTCCCCCTCGGAATATCGAAAAAAGCCTATGAGCTAAATTGACAAAATAAAGAGCTTTTTTACCGGAATTAGGCTCCCACTTCTAACAACTTTTGCATTAAGTAACTTTTAAATTATACTATGATGCAAAGCACAAACAATCAAATCCAAAAGCCAGCACCTCTAAGAGTCGTTTTCATTCTTAATGCACTAATGATGATTCTCCCATTCGTCTTTTATTTTGTTTTCACTACTTACGACATAACAGTTGGAGACCTTAATCCGATGTGGATGGTATACACTGGAATTGCATACATAATTAGTTTTATCCCGCTCGTTTACTTTCTTTCAAACCGAAAATTAATTGGTTCGCGGATAATTTTTATTCTAAACATTCTCATAGCTATTCCAGCAGGTGCCTACATTGGAGTATTGATTGGGATTATTTCTCTGGCCTTGTCTTTTTTCAACCAAAAGGTGAAGATTTATTTCGGAGTTAGCATTGTTTAAAATGCTCATAACAATCGATATGGCAAATGCCTCTAAGTAGCTTCTTGAAACTGTTCTGCAAATCCGATACTTTAGTGGATGCTAAATAATTCAGAGGCACATGCTATGTCTAGATGTTACACACAATAGCCGTGCATTCAAGTTCATTACTGACCTTAATTCTCAAGTACCTCTATCCAATAATTTTTGGAGGACCGTTTCTATTTGTACTGCTACTAGTTGAACTAAATTCGAAAGAGTTTATTTATTTTTCATTCCTCCTATCGGGATTTCAGTTCTATTTGCAAAGACGTTTGCAAAACTACGAAAAGTAAGTGCCCGCAATAAGTCTTTAATTACTGAGACAATTTCATATAAAGAAACGATACACTAGTCATATCAGTAAATTTAGTTTTCAAATTGAAACTAAATTTACTGCTCAATTTTTTGGGGTATAATCATCAATTTCAAACATATCCTAGCTCGTCAATGAAAATTCGCGGCACGGGAGCTCAAGTTAGGTGAGTGTGTTTTTTTATTCTACAATTACTGCAGAGAAGAAGGTGGTGCCGCAATTCTGTTGGACCGCTGATTACTAGATTGTCACTATCTTCGACCTTAATTAAGATGAGATTAATGAAAAATAAAATTCAACAATATTACCTCTGTTTATTAAGCTTCATAATACTTTCATCTTGTTCTATAAATGTAAATCGTAAACCTCCAAACGTAATACTGATCATGGTTGACGATATGGGAGTCGAGGCTCTAGGTAGCTACGGAAATCTTCTTAATAGCACTCCAAATATTGACAAAATGGCCTCTAGCGGCATTTTGTTTAAAAATTGCATATCACAACCGCTATGTACCCCTTCGCGAGTTAAGATTATGACTGGATCATATAATTATCGCAACTATAATCATTTTGGACACCTTAATTCAGATCAATATACTTTCGGCAATTTGTTCCAAGAAAAAGGATACGCTACCTGTATAGCTGGAAAATGGCAACTAAATGGACTATCATATAAAGATGAGATCATTGACTGGCAGGACTCTTCTCGTCCGCATCATTTTGGATTTGATGAATATAGTTTATGGCAATTGTCCAAGCCAAGAAATGAAGGTGAAAGATTCGCTAACCCGTTGATAGAACAAAACGGCAAAACACTTCCAAGAGATAATAATCAATATGGTCCAGACGTGTTCAGCCAATTCGTTCTGGATTTCATTGAAAGGAAACACAACGGACCATTTTTTGTATACTATCCAATGGTGCTGGTTCATGCCCCATTTGTCCCTACTCCAGATTCTGAAGAGTGGAAAACAGAATCAAAACGTTATAAAAATGACACCGCTTATTTCAAAGATATGGTGGAATATACGGACAAAATTGTTGGGAAAATTAATACCAAATTAGAGGAACTAAACATCGAAGATGAAACCATAGTCATATTTACAGCAGACAATGGAACACATCCCAATATATATTCAACTACCAATTATGGGATAATACAAGGAGGCAAAGGTCGTACTACAAATGCAGGAACTCATGTCCCGTTAATAATTAATTGGAAAGGACAAATCAAAGAATCTTTTGAATATGATGAACTTATTGATTTTAATGACTTTTACGCTACTTTCTACGATCTGACAAGCAACAACGAAATCGAATTAGATGGAAAGAGTTTCTTGAAATTTCTCAATGGGGAAAAAAAACATGTGGTTAGGGAAACTGTATTTGTACACTATGACCCAAAATGGAACGAAAATATCAACAAACATCGAAATCAATTTGCAAGGACAAAAAGATATAAGCTATATCAAGACGGAAGTTTCTATGATTTAAAAGAAGACGTATTGGAGCTTAATAAGTTAGCAGAAGATTCGCTTACAGAAAATGAACGACTAATTAAAGAAAAATTGGAATATGAAATATCCCAACATCCCAAATGGACTCACGAGTAACTTTGGATAAGAGCTAGAGAAATGAATAGCTCAGCTTTAAAAAGATAATTGAAATTATCAAGCTAGCCATTTATTCATATTTCACGAAATTGCTGCACAAATTCCAGCATGGCCGAAATAGGACAAAACATAGAGCAAGCAAAAAATATCCTTGATTGTGGAGGATTGGTTGCCATACCCACCGAAACAGTGTATGGATTAGCGGCCAATGCACTCAACAGGGATGCAGTTGTTAAAATATTTGAGGCAAAAAACAGACCTAGTTTTGATCCACTTATATCACATGTCGCTGACATTGATCAAATAACAAACTACACCACTGAATTTCCTGCAATCGCCAGGAAAATTGCTGCGGATCATTGGCCAGGACCTCTGACAATTCTCCTTCCAAAAAAATCAACCATTCCAGACCTGGTAACGTCCGGACTTGCAACCATGGCCATAAGAGTTCCCAGACATGAACTCACCCATCAGCTATTGACCGAGCTCACTTATCCCCTAGCCGCACCAAGTGCCAACCCATTTGGATATGTGTCGCCCACCACGGCACAGCATGTGAATGACCAACTGGGCAATAAAGTCGACTATATCCTTGATGGCGGACCCACTAAAGTAGGACTCGAGTCAACCATCATCAGCTTTGATCGAGAGCAAATCATCGCGCACAGACTAGGCGGATTAGCTTTAGAGGAACTTAAAGAATATGGTTCGATTGTACAGCATCTCAATCAAAGCAGCAACCCTATAGCACCTGGCATGCTCAAGTCTCATTATTCACCAGGCCGAAAATTGATCATTGGAAATATCCCAGAGCTCATTGCTCAATATAATGATCAAAACATTGGTGTGATCAGCTTTACAGCTTCGTATAAAGTATTTCGTTCTGCTGTACTTTCTGAAAGAGCCGATTTGCATGAAGCAGGAAGGAACATATTCGCGGCGTTAAGATTGATGGACGACCCCAACATTGATATTATTCTGACTGAGTTGATGCCCGACGAAGGATTGGGCCGAGCCATTAACGATCGCCTACGTCGTGCTTCAGTGAGTTAAGAGGCCGTTTACTTTGCATTCTGGCTAAAAGCCATCAACTTAGCAGCCGCAAAAATTTGTAGAGGAAATGAAAACCATTGACGATTTTAATTTCAGGAATAGAAAGGCTCTGATCAGGGTTGATTTTAATGTTCCTTTAGACGGAGATTTTAACGTCACAGACGAGACAAGGATTAAAGCAGCAATCCCTACGATTAAAAAAATTATCGATGAAGGTGGTGCCGCAATTCTAATGAGCCATTTGGGTCGACCAAAGACTGGACCGGAACATAAATTTTCGTTGCAACACATTGTCGCCAACCTATCTGAAAAGTTGGGCGTAAACGTAAAGTTTGCTGATGATTGTGTTGGAGATCAGGCAGCCGAGACAGCCAAAACACTTGGCAATGGTCAAGTGCTTCTGCTTGAAAACGTAAGATTTTATAAAGAAGAAACGAAAGGTGATGAATCTTTTGCAGAAAAGTTGGCCAAACTGGGTGACATTTATGTAAATGATGCATTCGGAACAGCTCACAGAGCGCATGCATCCACCACCGTTGCAGCCAAGTTCTTCGAGGATAAATGCTGTGGATACATCATGTCTAGCGAGCTGAACAATGCTAAAAAAATATTGGAATCTCCTGAGCGTCCATTTACTGCTATCATGGGTGGAGCCAAGGTTTCAGATAAGATATTGATCATCGAGAAACTATTGGATAAAGTTGACAACCTGATCATTGGAGGTGGAATGTCATACACATTCTCCAAAGCAGAGGGTGGAAACATTGGAAATTCACTCTGTGAAGAGGAGAAACTTGAACTGACCAAGCAACTTCAAATCAAAGCCAAAGAAAAAGGTGTAAATCTTGTGCTTCCTTCAGACACGGTCATAGCTGATGATTTTTCAAATGATGCCAACAGAAAGACGGTAAAATCGGGACAGATTCCGGATAACTGGGAAGGGCTTGATATTGGAGAGGATTCTATTCAACTGTTTTCCAAAATTGTCAATCAATCAAAAACCATTCTCTGGAATGGCCCAATGGGCGTTTTTGAGTTCGAAAACTTTGCCAAAGGAACTGACGCCATTGCTGAAGCAGTCGTTGCAGCAACAGAAGGTGGAGGCTTTTCATTGATTGGTGGTGGAGACTCAGCATCAGCAATCAACAACCTCGGATATGGAGACAAAGTCTCTTATGTATCTACAGGTGGAGGAGCATTACTGGAGTATATGGAAGGTAAAGTACTTCCTGGTGTAGCAGCACTTGAAGAGACGGAATAGGTTAACAAAATTCCTAAGACTTAAAGGTCATCACTATAGATGGCCTTTTTTTTGTTTTAGCCCACAAAAGATTATTTACGCTTCAGAAGATCAGCACCTTCCAACATTAGCAATTCATCATCAATCAACTGTTGAATTTTCTCAACGCTTAATTCTTCGGGTAAATTAGTTTTTAATACCAGTTGAGTAATCTTAATACCTTCTTCAGGGACCAGATCGAGCACCTTGCTGTTTTCAATCGGATCAGTTTTCTTCCTACGTATACAATAGTCGCAAACACCACAATCATGATCCACCTCCTCACCAAAGTATGTCTGAAAAGTTCTCGTCCTACAGCTAGTCTTGCTCAGCGCATAGCTGCCCATTTTTTCAAACAACAGAAGCGCATTTTCTCTTCGTTGTTTCAATTGTGCTCCATCTATTGGCAAACTGGCGGGGTTCATCCGTGGTGTCAGGTAATCCAATTGAGGATTTTTATTGGATTTTCGATATACAATTAAATTGTATTGCTCTAAAAGTTCGAGTCCCCGAACTACATCGGTCACGGATATTTTTGCCAGTTGGGCTATTTCATTTTCCTTGATATCCGTGAACTCGCTGTGCAACTCACCCCCGTACAGCCTGAGCATTGATTTTATCAAAGGATCAAGCTGTGCGTGTGCTACCTGAAATTGATAAATCTCCTTGTGACTGACTGTGATCATCACTTTTGATAATTGGAAAACACCCTCAGACATATGTAATACACCTGCGTCTTCCAAACGCTTTAATGCATGAAAAGTATCTATCACAGGAAGATTAAAGTTCTCAGTGAATTGTTTATATATAAACGGGTAGGACGTGTTTTCTCCACTACCAATTGCCAGCTTGTATTGATTGGCCAATGCTTGATAAACACGATGAACCAATTCAATGCTTACCTGAGATTGAGCTATTCTTTTTTGCTGATCGGCAATATCAGCCTTATTGAACAGCAACACGGCATAAGCCTTTTGCTCATCTCTTCCCGCTCGTCCTGCTTCCTGATAGTAAGCTTCCAAACAATCTGGGATATCATAATGTATGACAGTTCTCACATTAGGCTTATCAATCCCCATTCCGAAGGCATTGGTAGACACAATCACTCTTGTCTCACCCTGAATCCACCTGGTTTGCCGGGCATTACGTTCAGCAGCTGACAAGCCCGCATGATAATACTCTGCTGAAATACCATGCTTATAAATTTGTGAGGCAATTTCAACTGTGCGCTTACGGGTCGAAGCATACACAATACTCGATCCCTCTACCCGATCCAATATTTCAAAAATCTTCTGGAATTTGTTTTCTAACTCAAATACAGCATAACTAAGATTTGACCTTGCGAAACTCTTTTGGAAAACCTGAGGGTTTTCAAGTCTCAGTTGCTTGACAATGTCCTTTTGTATATCAGGAGTAGCTGTTGCCGTAAGGGCAATGGTTCTACTAATTTCCAACTCATCTCTAAAATCTGCAATCTCTAAATAGGAAGGCCTGAAATCATACCCCCATTGCGATATACAATGCGCCTCATCAATGGCCAGCAAGCATATCTTCATTTTCTCAGCCCTCTCCCGAAACAGTGGCGCTTTCAATCTCTCGGGAGAAACGTACAGAAATTTAAAATCTCCATAGATACAGTTATCAAGGGTAAGGTCAATTTCTTTTGCCGACATTCCTGCATAAATAGCGGCTGACTTAATTTTTCTTTTTTGTAACTGATCTACCTGATCTCTCATCAGCGCAATGAGCGGAGTTACCACTATACAAAGTCCATCCATCGTCATAGTGGGCACCTGAAAACAGATCGACTTACCACCTCCAGTGGGCATAAGTGCAAGCGTATCATTACCCTCAATCACTGAATCAACAATGTCCTTTTGAAGCGTTCTGAACTCCGAGAATCCCCAGAACTGTTTTAATATGTCTTGTGGGTTTACCAAACTAGATCTTCCTTATTCAAAAATGCTCCGACACCCTTTTTACAATCATCACTTCCTCTCATCCTGGCATTCAATTCTGCTGCTGTGTCCAAACCTGCCTCTAACGTCATCTCCTGAATGGTGGCAATTAGCAGCTTAGTTTTCATCATCGACTCACCCGAATTGCTTTTGATCAGATCTTTGGCAAATTCATAGGTAAATGACTCCAAATTTTCGGCTGGCACCACTTTATTAATCATCCCCATCTGCCTAACATCCTCAGCTGAATACAGCCTACCCCCTACCAACATTTCACGTGCGTGCCCCTCACCAATTTTGCGAAGTAGAAAAACGGAGACAATTGCTGGTATAAAACCAATTTTCACTTCCGTATATCCAAACTTCGCTTCAGGAACAGCAAAAGAAAAGTCACAAACCGCAGCAAGTCCGGCACCTCCGGCAATAGCATGTCCCTGAATCTGTGCAATAATTGGTTTGCTAAACTTATATATGCGATAAAATAATTTTTTTAGGTATTGAGAATCTTCAAGGTTCTCATTGTAAGTATTGGTCTGGAGCTTTTGAATATCTGCCAGATCAGCCCCTGCACAAAATGCTTTACCCTTAGCTCGAATAATCAATACACGTACTTCTGGATTGATTTCACACTCCGCTAACGAAGCATCCAGCTCCTTCACCAATTCAATTGATAATGCATTTCTCTTATTGGCCCGATTGAGGGTTATGAACCCTATTCGCTCTTTGATTTCCAGCAGTACGTTTTCCATGTGATAAATCTCCCTCTACTATCGCTAATTTCCAAAATCCATGGAAAGGTATGCAATGAACCCTGATAGGATTGTCATTTAATTCAAACATCATCTTCCTAATCCACCAATTATTACAACCCGAAGTAAAAATGATTTCTTGCGTGTTCATCTGCTCCAGCCATTTCATCAAATCATCTGTGCGTTTGGAAATTATCAGGAAATCCAGATTCAGTGGCTGCTTAAAGGACCGCTTGAATTCACCACCATTCAGTATCCCAAATCGCTTCCCGCGCCAATTGAACAATGTAATCGGATCATCCTCCAGCAGGCTCTTCATATCAGAAAGAGTACCACCAATGCTTGGTAGTCCTGCTAATAACCGATAAGGGTCTATCTGATATTTCAAAAGTTCCATTTCATGCTCTTGCAAGTCAGAAACAAACAAGTGAGCATTTCTACCTTCAACAACATCAATCGCTGTTTTACCCTTTATCTCATAAATGAGTATTTGGAATTGATCATTGCTTTGTAGATATCGGGCTTGAATTGAAGATGTTGTTCCTATCAAACAAACTGCTGACATTGACAAAACAACGAATGAGCGATAGTTGATACCTGTAAATAAAAAAATGATGGTCAGATAAATCAGTACGACTTCCATCTGATCCAGGTATAACCAGGAGATTAAACTATTCGGAATGTCTTTAACCAGCATTACCCCCTCATTCAATAAATAAATGGCACCACCTGTGATCCATGCAAAAATCTTTACCAATGGGGCGAACCAGCCAAAAACAAGCAGCATTAAACCTGAAATCAAAACAACATAAGCGCCCGGAATGACCGCCAGATTGGAAATCATAAAATAGGTAGGGAATTGATGGAAATAATAGCTGGTCAACGGGAAAGTTGCCAGCTGAGCTGCAATAGATATGCAGGTAATGGACCAAATCAAATCACCCAGATAATTGGAAATGCTGAACAGCTGATAAATCAAGGGATAGAAATACACGATCCCAAATACAGCGATAAAGGACAGTTGAAAGCCAACTGAGTAGATGTGATAAGGTTCGAAAATTAAAATAATGAAAGCTGCAAAGCCTAGTGAGTTGTAAATATTTGTTCTCTCGCCCAGTACATCCTTAACTGCTAAAACCGAAAACATGGTTGCCGCTCGCGTAACGGACGGAGACAATCCTGTTAACAATGCAAATGACCAAACAGAGATGATTAAGAAGCAACACCTAATAGTCATAAGAAGCTTACTCGAGCCAAATGCACGAAACAAGCCGTTTATCATTAAAAAAACAATCCCGACATGCAAACCTGAAACCGCAAGTACATGCATAGCCCCTGCCGATGAATAGGCAGTTTTGATATCATTATCTAAATAGTCCTTAACACCCAGGATCAATGCGATCGCTATGCTTGACTCCCGCTCAGAAGTAATCAGTTGTCTTAACCTTGCGATTGACTTGCGACGCAAGTCAATCGCAAGGTTCATCAAGCTAAACTTATCATTTATCTCAATGGCTACCTGATCAGTTGTAACAAAGCATTGACCATAAATTTGTGACTTACTTATGTACTCACGATAGTTAAATTCTCCAGGATTGAGTGGCTCGGGAATGGGTGAAAAGGAACTGGATACCAATATGTGATCACCATACTCTGGAAGAAACGTGACTGGCTTTTTGATGTACAAATGAATTTTCCCCCTTACGCTTTGCTCTTTCTCAACCAATACTCTATCCAGGGTCACTTCAAATCGAAAATACTTGTCCTTCTCTAAATAATCGCTGGTAATCTCCCCTGAAAAAGCACTCACCTTGCCGGAAACGTGAGTGTAATGTTGACCATCGTTGAGATCACATTTGTAATAGGCCAATCCGACACCCATCATGAAAATGAGACAAACTCCAACAATACCAACAAGGACCCTTCTGATCCTTCCAAGGATAAGTACTAGATAACATCCCATCAATACCCCACAAAAGATGATTGGATTACCCCAGTGTTCTATCCAAAATTGATCATAGAAAATGATGCCTCCAATGAGTATCAGGCAAAATCGAATAAATGGAAATGGTGCCCATTTGAACATAACAGACATAATTTCATCAATCCGTTAAGTGTATACAAATAGTGCATCTTCATTTACCAGTTTTAGGGTACTTAAATACCCGATTTGAAAAAAAATAGCACATCAACTAATTATTTAGTTGAAAAAATTTGTTTCTTAAAACTGAAGTCTTAGTTTTGAACTATAATCTTAGTTCATTATAACAAAATGAAAGAATTAACGCGCGCAGAAGAGCAGATCATGCAAGTCATGTGGCAACTTGGTAAAGCCTTTGTAAAGGAGATAATAGAAAAGCTTCCTGAACCCAAACCTGCATATAACACAGTTTCAACCATAGTGAGGATTCTTCAGCAAAAAGAGTTTGTTGGACATGAGCCTGTAGGAAAGTCTCATAAGTACTTTCCACTTATTTCTAAGGAAGAGTATAGTCGCAAATTCATGAACGGCTTTGTTTCACGATTTTTTAGCGGGAGCTATCAGCAAATGGTTTCATTCTTTGCGAATGAAAATGACATGAGCGCATCGGAGTTAGAAGAGATTATGAAAGAACTAAAAGATAAAGAGTAATGATCGCATTTATACTCAAAGCAATTCTCGCCCACTCTGTCCTGTACTGCATTTACTGGTTGTTTTTGCGTAAGGAATCAGATTACGATATGCGACGAACCTACCTGATTGGTATGACCATTATCTCGATGACGATTCCCTTCGTTCAGATTCCTGTACCCGAGGTGGCAATTTCTTTCGCTCAAAACAATCTACCCGCCTACTATTTGGATGAATTAGTTGTAGGTGAACAAGCGCAAGTATCCTCCAACAAGGAAATATCATCAATCAATTGGTCAATCATCGCAACAATTGGGTATTCTGCAATTGCATGTATACTAATCGGAACGATTCTACAATCGCTCATCCAGTTGCTAAGCCTATTCAAAAAATCAAAGTCGACCGTCGCAAATGGTGTCACAGTTCGACAGCACCCCTCTATCAAAGAGAGCTTCTCTTTTTTCAACTGGGTCTTTGTTCAGGATGTGCATCCGGCAATACTGAGACATGAATTGGCACATGTCAGATTATGGCACAGCGCTGACATTCTATTATTTCAGTTTACGCGTGCAATGCTCTGGATGTCACCTATCACATGGAGTGCGCTCAAAGAAATCAAGTTGGTGCATGAGTTTCAAGCCGATGCAGCAGCTACCAAAGAAGAAAATATCGATGAATATCGAAAAATACTGATCAGTGCCTCGATGGCATCTCTTGGGTGGAACTTGGCCAGTTCCTTCCATGAGGGAGCCCTCACAAAACGCTTAAACGCAATGAAAAAAACACAAAAACAAATCAGTAAATGGAAGATCAGCATACTAGGTATGCTGGTGGCCACAGTAGTAGTTACATTCTCATGTAGTGAAGAAATGGACCAGCAACTTACGGAACTAGCTCAAAACGCCAACATGGCGGTGAACTATTCAGATGAGGTGGTTGACAAGCTTGTCGAATTGAGAAATGAATACCCGGACAATACCTTTACGGTAATAGAGCTGAATGAAATTGATAAGGCCAAGATTAAATCCGAATTAGCCAATTTCAATATTTCAGCTGTAAAGCACCTGTCAATTGATGAGAAAAATGAAAAAGCAACCATCATCGTTCAGGCAGGTGGCGAAATGGATCAATTTGTCCATAAATCGCTGCTGTCAATTGACGGCAATGAACAAGTCTATACTGTTGTCGATCAAATACCTGAATTTGAGGGTGGAATGACCGAATTCTACAAGTACGTGGGTAGCACCATTACGTATCCAAAGCAAGCACGGCAAGCAGGTACTTCAGGAAGAGTATTTGTTCAATTTGTAGTAGAAAAGGATGGCTCTGTTTCCAATGTCCAAACAGTCAAAGGAGTTTCTCCCGAGCTGGACACAGAAGCTGAAAAAGTCATTGCCACCTCCCCAAATTTTCAACCGGGTAGTGTAGATGGTAAACCTGTAAGAGTCCGAATGGTGATTCCGATTGTCTTTGCATTATCTGATGACAATAACCAATTGTCAGGCGATGTGCCTCCACCTCCTCCAATGAAAGTTGAAGTGATTGATGAAAAGCCTCAAATACAACAAGTCAAGCTCAAGGAGATTCATGAGGAGAAAAGTGAAGAGCTTTCTCAAATAGTTGTAGTTGGTAAAGCTGTAGATAAAAAGCAGTGAGAACTAGTTCTGTCAAAAACATGATTGGCGTGCTAGGCATGCTGATGATGTCGCTCTCATACGGACAAGAGCAAGAGGATAAGCTCTATGAGAAAGTAGATCAACTTCCCCAATACCAAGGAGGATTCGATGAGATGATAGCATTTCTTGCAGATGAAATTTCTTATCCTAAAACGGCTTCTGCAGCTGGCATTACAGGTAAGGTTTTCGTCTCATTCATTGTTGAGAAGGATGGTTCGTTATCAAACATTGAGACCGTCAAAGGAGTCGATAAGGCATTGGACCAGGAAGCTGAGAGAGTGATTGGGCTATTGTCCGACTTTATTCCTGGAAAGCATCAAGGCAAGCTCGCCAGAGTGAAAATGGTCTTGCCGATTATGTTTGCACTTGACGAAGAGGATAGCAAAGGAGAAAAGTAATTTTTATCAAAATCTTTTGAACAAAGGCAGCCATTATTGTCATCGACAATAATGGCCGCCTTATTCAGGGTCTGCTGAAAAAGTCTCAGGTACGTCAGATGCAATCAGGCGAATTGATGATGTATTAGTATACCTCGAAAATGAGCCTGGGAAGCAGGTGGTGTGCTTGAGACTAGCATGGGAAATTACATACTTGTCCAAAAAACCTTGTACTTGTTGATAAACTCAAGCTATGTGAATCGATCAGGAAGCACTAGAATAAAGAAAAATGCCAACGAAGACATTTTTCAGCAGGCCTATTTAACTGTTTACTGCCTTGCTTTCCAGCCTAAACCCAAGGATATCAACAAGGAAAACACGTAGATGAATATACCATAAAGTGTGGTGATCATCGCCACTTTAAATCCACCAGCTAACATCGCAGGTGAAATATCAACCACTTGTTCAATTGCTGCAAAAGCACTGTACATGCCAATCAACGTTCCCAGTATGCCCATGACCATCGCAAGCAATCCTGCCTCTTTGACCATTGGCAGTACCTTTCTCCCCTGATCGTCTCCTTTCATTACGAGCATCCCACTGCGTACAGCTAAGATGATCATCGTCAAACCTACTATTGAAATAATGCCCATAAACAATGGACCTCCCATGTAAAATAATTCAATCATTTCTTTTCATTTTTAGATAAAACCATGAAGCAAAGCTATGATGAGCATTGGCTGTTTGTCAATGTAGAATCCGGCTAAAAACTTGTAGTTTGTCGACAAAACAGTTAAAACAGCCAAATTTTAAACATTTTAGCAACCTAGTTAATTAGGACGCACTATCAATGAAAATAAAATCTCAAGTCGTTTTTTGGATTCTTTCCCTAACAGGTTTGATCATTTTTTTTGGTCAAAAATGGACCAGCTCTACTCATGCATTTTACTACTCTAGTATGTTGCTACCTGTTGCAATAGCAACTTCCTGGGTTTTTAATTCATTTTTAGTACCGAGGTATTTATTTACTAAGCGGTATTTAAGATTTGTAATCTATTCCATTTACCTGACCATCATCTCCATCTGGGCATCATCCCTTATCGGACTGTTATCATTCATTTACCTGGCCAACTATAACTATGACAATCTCAATCCTGTAGTATTTGACATATTGGCTATGGGATTGGTGCTATACTTTCTGGTGTTCGCCAACTCCTTTATAATACTGGTTAAGATGCAAATGAGTGGTGAAATAAAATTGGCACAGTTGGAAGCGGATGTTTCCAGAAACGCAATATCGCATATTGACATTAGAGCCAATCGAGAAAATCACCCCGTGAGACTAGATGAATTAATGTTTATCGAATCAATGGGCGACTATGTCAAAGTACATACCTTGAATGACTCCCTTATTACCAAAGAAAAAATTAGTTCCCTTGAGGATAGACTTCCGGATCAATTTATCAGGGTTCATAGATCATTCATTGTCAATGCGAGTATGATACAATCCTACACCCGGGAATCCATTACTTTAACTGATCATGAAATACCGGTCAGCCGAAAATACAAAACAAAAACATTAGATTATTTGAGTAAGCTGGCGGCTGAAACACCGCGATAACGCTCAAACTGCTTACCAAATTGAGTGACATTATTCATCCCAATAGCCCTGGCGGCTTCAGTGAGCGAATCGACCTTGTCATTTCTAATCAGCTCTTCTACATACTGATATCTTATTAGTTTGATGTACTCCAAAGGGGTTTTACCTGTAAGTCGCTGGATTAATCTATAAGTCTTACGTTCGCTTGCAGAGATTGCATTAGCAATATCCAAAACCGACAAATCTCCATTGCCTATGTTCTCAACGATGAGCTCATCGATTTGACCCAGAATTCCTCTACCAACCTCTTCCTTGTTAGACTCGGAGACCAATGATACCCAGGTCTCGATCTTTTGTTCAGCGCTTTCACCAATCAAATTAGCAACCCGCACCTTTAGCTCATCACCATTGAATGGTTTACTTAGAAAACCACTTACACCTTTCCCTAATGCATTCAACTTATCTTCATCTCCAGCTCTGGCACTGACCACCAAAATTGGAATATGATGTAGTTTGGGATTATCCTTGATCTTGTCAATCAAATCAAATCCATCCAACCATGGCATCATAAGATCTGTTACAACCAAACTTATTCCTTCGGTTGATTCAAGTACAAACCACGCATCGTTACCATCAGCAGCTTCCAGTACTGAATACTCATGCTGCAAAAGATCCTTAACGAATGTCCTAATATCAGGATGATCATCTACTACTAGAATTTGCTTTTTATCAGTGCCTCCACGTGCAGCCGTGGCAAGATTGTCATCTTGCAAGGGTTTCTTCTCCTTTTTATGATGAAGCTCCAGGCGCTGTTCCAACCTTTCATCAGGTACCTGATCTACCTCGGCCACCTCTTCGGCATTTGGTTCGTGATAGTAAGGAAGTGTGAGCGAAAAAACAGTTTCAGTAAACGGAGTAGACCTAACGGTAATTTGCCCACCGAGCAACTCAACATATTCTTTGACAACTGAGAGGCCTATTCCCTGGCCTTCAATCAACTTATGACCTGTCTCGTTTGTCTGAAAATATCTTTCAAAAACGTATGGAATTTTGGCCTTGTCGATACCAGGTCCATCATCACACACATCTACACGTACATGATCATCGAGATGAACTAATGCAATCTTCAGCAGTTTTCCTGATGTATTGTACTTTAAAGAATTGTCAACCAGATTGAATATTACCTTTTCTATTGCGTATTTATCTGTGTGAATATCTTGTCTCTCGGACACATTGGATTCAAAAACAACATTGATTCCCTTTGATGAGGCAGTAGACCTGAACATCTCAGCCAGCATTTGAAAGAAGGTGTTCACATTGATTTTGATAAACTTAAGATTCACCTTTTTCTCCTCTAGCTTAATCAAATCTCGAATTTCATCTGTCATGCTTCTTAGTCGATCAACATTTTCATTCAAGTGGGAAAGCGCTTGTTCAGAACGTGTTGTAAGATGATTTTCCTCCCTGGTGATCATATCCAGATAGCCCTGAATCAAAGTAAGTGGTGTTCGGAAGTCGTGTGATATATTGGCAAAAAAGCGTGATTTATAAGCATCAATTTCTGCCAGTTTATCTGCTTGCTGACGAATTAAATCTCGATCCTTTCGTATGATGAGGTTCTTTCTACGTCGACTTGTATTCAATAAAAACAAAATGATAATGGCGGCTACCAAAAGAATTGTTCCAATCGACAAAATAGCCGTAGTACGCTTCTGATTTAGGATTACTGTTTCACGGAGTTCGGCCTGTTCTCTTAAGGCTTCATTCTCTGTTTCAGCCTTTTCCACTTCATATTGAGCACGAAGTTCTTCTACCAACTCTGCATTTTGAAGTGCACCAATACTGTCATTGAGTGCAACTTCCCTGCGATACACCTCCAATGCTTCTTTGTACATTTTACGCTTCTCATAAATGTCTTTCAACACCTCCAAAGAATTCTCAATCAATTGAGCGTGATTCATTTCTTCTCCCAATTGATTAGTAATTCTCATGTAATGCAGCGCCGAATCATAGTTATGAACTCTGTGGTAGAAATATCCTAAATGCTGATGAGTGAAGGCTACATCAATCGGATTTTTCGTTTGCTGACCTAAATCAAATGCCTCATAATGACGTTGCAATGATGCTTCGTTATCACCTTGCTTTTCAAGTACCATTGCCAAACCGGAGATATGTGATCGTAATGTTGAGCTGTCTTTAGCAATCCTGTCAAACTCGATGGCCTCTGTGTAGTACCAATGCGCTGAGTCGAGAATGCCTTCCTCTTCCATCATACCCCCAATGTTTCCTATGATGTTTGAAAGCCTCGAATAATTCTTAATGGCTTTAAATATGGCCAATCCTCTATCGTAAAACGGCCGGGCAATCTCATGGTCCCCAATGTAATTATAACTATCTGCAATGCGATCCAATGCGATACCCATGCCGAGGGAATCATTTATTGATTCGTATTGGCCCAATGCCGATTGAAATTCCCCAATGGATCTGGCATGCGCATATCGAAACATGTAACCCAATCCAAGCTGAAAGTGAGCGTCCGCCAACAGTTTTGGATCTTCAGATTTATCCAGCACTTGCCCCAAATACTGCTGCGCTGCATAGTATTTGTAATTGTCTGTAAGAAACCGTCCCAGCTCAAACAAAATCTGGTCTTTTTGATCAGAATTGTCGACATGAGTCAATAACTCCTCTAATAGATCTACTGGTAGTTCATCCTCCTCGAGCAAAGCGACCTTGACACGCTCTAATGATTTGGTCAACTCGCTTCCTTCAAACTTAAAATCCTGAGCAAGTAGTTGATCAAATACTAATAGAAAGATGCTAAACCATAATACTCGCACGCAGTGGTTTCTCATATTGACAAATGCTCTTAATGTAAGTCCATTTTAATTATAAACATTACTAATCAATTGATGTCATCATCTACCATAAAAATGGTAGGAATTACCCTTATCCTATTAGCCGGCTTCACAATGAAGTGACAAAACCGATGTATTTACGATTTATGAGCAATTGATTGATTTATTTTGAGCTAAATCAAATCACTATTGGAAGCCAAAATTGATCATTTCTCCACCTGGGTCAGTGATGCCAAGCACGCAGACCTGAAGCCTGCTATCGAAAATCTGTTAACGAATGCAGGGTTTTCAGTATTAAACTTCATGGAGCATCATTTCACCCCACAGGGTTACACAGCTGTCTGGTTGCTGGCCGAAAGCCATTGTGCCTTGCACACCTTTCCTGAAGAGAATAAAAGTTATCTCGAACTCAGCAGTTGCAACACTGAAATGTATATCAATTTTATCACCGCTTTTAAAACCTGGACCGCCGAATGGAAAAAATAAAATTGAAGCTTTTCGACATGATCGAAAAGGATGACGGGGACAGCACCCTGAGTCGTCGTTTTGATCTCTTCATCATGGTACTCATTTTAATGAATGTTTTTGCCGTGATAACCGAAACAGTTGATGATTTCTTTAATGCCTTTGAAATATGGTTCTATTACTTTGAAATTATCTCTGTCGTAATATTCACTTTGGAATATCTTGCCAGAGTCTGGACCTGTACGTATTACCCGAAGTACAAGCATCCGATCTGGGGTAGAATACGCTTCATGTTTTCGTTTATTGCGTTGATCGATCTGCTTGCAATCTTACCATTTTATCTTCCTCTCATCATGACCGTGGATGGAAGATTCCTAAGGATACTTCGATTGTTCAGAGTAGTCAGAATTTTTAAAATGGGACGATATTCGACCGCTTTCAACATGATTGTGGCCGTTATCACCAAACGAAAAGAGGAATTACTCATCACACTAACCATTGTGCTGGTGATGCTGATTCTTTCATCTAGTTTGATGTTTTACGTGGAGAATGAAGCACAGCCCGATAACTTCAGCAGCATACCTGCAACTATGTGGTGGGGAGTAGCGACACTCACTACCGTGGGCTATGGAGATGTTTATCCGATAACGGGCCTTGGACGTGTTCTGGGAGCTTTTATTGCCATACTTGGTGTTGGTATTTTCGCCCTTCCAGCAGGTATCATTGCTGCTGGATTCGAATCGGAAATAAGCCGAAAGATCAAAGAAAAAGAACTTGAGGATGAGGATGATCAGCAGGATCATTAATTGGTTATTCCTGATTGGCAGCTGGTTATGGCTTTGTCACCTATACAAACTGTTTTTTGATTTCCGCATTCAAGATGGACTTGGGATATTGGCGTTAATGCTCATTGCAGCCATTTTGTCTTTCAAGTTTAAAATAAAATCCGGAAGCTGGTTAAGCCTTCCGGCCTCTATTGGTTTGGTTGCCGGTTCATATCAATCAATTTCATTGACCCTAATCCATTCACACTATGCATGGTTAATCATTTACGCAATAGCCATCGTACTTGCCCTTCTCAGCTTCACACTTAGTGAACTCAAGTTCTCATCCCTGGCTTACTTGACTTCAGCCTTGCTGACCTATGCAATGTATGATCATAATGAGGCACAATCCGGATATTTTGATCGTCTTGTAGCTACAAAACAAACACGACAGGGTGAAATCCATATTACGCAATGGAAAAACGATTACTGGCTTCATTACAACAATCAGTTGCAGTACAGCACAGTAGATCGACATGTGTACGCCGAAGCGTTTGTCATGCCAGCTATGCACCTAATCAAACCAAATAACATTTTGCTCATCGGTGGAGACAATGGGCTTATTGAGCATACATTGAGTCAATGGGATGAAGTCTCGATTGACATAGTTCCTTATGATACAGCATTTTCAAATTTCATGCGTATTCAGCCCCTAATTGAAATCAAAAAGTCTGACAAAATAGCGATTCAAAAAATGACCATTTGGGAGTTGGTCAATCAAACTGATCAATTATACGATTTGATCATTGTAGATGTACCGGACCCACAGCACCCGGAATACGCACAATACTATACCAGAGAGTTTTATGATAAGTGTCATCGTATACTCAAGGCTAATGGCGGGATAGTTATTCAACTAGGCAATCCATATACTACTCCTCAGGACTATGCTTCATTGCATCGGACACTCGCAGTGAATTCATTTGTGACTATCGATTACTTTGCACAAATACCAACCATTGGTCAATGGGGATGGGCTATCGGTGTAAAGGACATGTCAGCTGATGAGTTGACCGCCAAAACAAAATCACTTTCACCGCTAATACCTACCAAGTGGTGGAACAATGAGGCCATGCAAATGATGCTTGGTCATGGCAAGGCTTCATATTTCGGATATACATCCGATACCGTTATTTCAATAGGGACCACACATCTACTCACTGGCAATTGAAACGAAGAAAATTCATACATCATTCTATTGCAGGAGCAACTTTACCATTTTGGCTACAGGCTTGTGATTCTATCTCGGCGGATTCATTTCCAATTGATGTTCAGTCTGATTATGAAGCCGGTCATTTGATCATGGAGTCCGCTGATTGGATGAAACGAAAACCGATTGAAACAGATGTGCTCATTGTTGGTGGTGGAGCCAGTGGTGTTGCAGCTGCATACGCTCATAGAAAACAGGATTATTTGCTAGTGGAGTTGAGCAATCGAATGGGTGGAACAGCCGGAACCGTCAATCATCGAGGCACCCAAATCTGTCAGGGCGCACACTATGAACTAGCTTATCCTGACAACTATGGTGAGGAGGTTTTGCAATTGCTTGAATCGCTTAATATTATTAAATACGAAAGCTGGAGAAAGTTATGGACCTTCACCGATAGCCAACACATCATTCCATATCAGCGAAGACAGCAATGCTTTATCAATGGAGAAATAACAACGGATGTATTGCCTGATGGTGCTGAGAAAATGCGCTTTTTGGATTTCCTCTCACAATACCGTGATAAAATGCCGCTTCCGTCAAGGCTTGCCTCTGAGAATGAAAGATTGCTTAACGATATCACTTTTACTCAATTCTTAAGTCCGCTAAACTTGTCTCCCTCATTCATAAGAGGACTGGATTATCACATGATGGATGACTATGGTGGAACCTGCCATCAGGTATCCGCTTTTGCTGGGATCCACTACTTCATGTGCAGACCCTATTACCAACAAACCGTAGATCTTTTTTCTCCGCCCGTAGGTAACGCCTACTTCATCAATCGGATGTTAGCACAGCTATCACCTGAAAAAATCAGAACCCATCAACTGGTGAAATCCATCGTCAAGTCAGGCGAACGTTATCAAGCAGAAGTGCTTGACGTCAATCAAAAATATCGCTACATAATCAACGCTAATAAAATAGTCTATGCAGGCCAAAAGCATGCCCTGAAATACATCTTCGAGGAAGAGTCAAGGCGCTTTAATAATGACTATGCTCCATGGATGGTGATCAATATTGTATGTCCAAAAGAAGAAGGCGTATATGGATTTTGGCAGAATGAATTCCTGGGAGAAAATCCTTCTTTTTTAGGATTCATTGACTCTTCGGTCCAGGATACTGCAGCACCCTATCGAATATTCACAGCATATTATTGTCTAAAGCCATCTGATAGAGCCTATCTCACTACTATTGAAGAAAATAAGAAAAGAATTGTTGATGAAACGATTCAGTATATCACAAGAGCTCTCCGTCAATCAATCAGTCCATTGGCGGCTTACATCAAAATTATGGGGCATGCCATGGCTATTCCCAAACCTGGCTATTTGTTCAAGGACGCCAACAATCAACCTGATGCTCAAATGACCTATGCCGGAATTGACAATGGGAGACTTCCTCTCCTTTATGAAGCATTGGACAGTGGACTCCAAAGTCAGGGATTCAACCGGTGAACTTGTTTAACTTCACTATATGAAATGCTTCTTCCTAATTACCTCAATGCTCGTGCTAATGGCAACAAACACCTACTCACAATCTACGCCAGAAGAAGGTTATCGCCTGTTGTTCAATAATGAAGATTTCGATGACTGGACGGTTTATACACAAGACGGAACCGATGGCACAGATCTATTCAAAGTGGAAAACAAAATGATTCACGTTTATCCGACCCAGGCACACCTCTCGGAACAAACATTTGCCGGGTTAACTACGCTAAAAGAATATGCTGACTATGACATCACATTTGAATTCAAATGGGGTGAAAACAAATTCAAACCCAGACATGATTTTGTCCGAGATGCGGGCATCCTATTTCATGTGCATGGAGAAGAGATAATATGGCCAAACGCTGTTGAGTGTCAGATTCAGGAAGGCGATACAGGTGATGTGTGGATAGTAGGCACTAAGGTCACATCTAAAGTGAATCAAACAATTCGCAATTACGATCCCAATGGCCAGGAAGTGACTCGTGGAGGAGGTGATCAAAAATACAATCGGTTTCATCGAGGCTACTTCTGGGAAGTTCCTGGATGGAACAC
Source organism: Cyclobacteriaceae bacterium (assembly GCA_049115695.1). Lineage (GTDB taxonomy): Bacteria > Bacteroidota > Bacteroidia > Cytophagales > Cyclobacteriaceae > JAGDZR01. Next base: position 23,064 of record JAGDZR010000016.1, read on the forward strand.
TGTGAAACTAGAGGTGCGAGGGGCTGATGCTAAATTCTATGTAAATGGCAAACTGGTCAATGAGGCCAATGATATGAAGTACTGGGACACGTCCTCCGAAAGCTGGGAGCCACTAACTAAGGGGAAGATTTTGTTTCAGGCTGAAGGAGCAGAACTATGGTATCGCAATATATATATCAAAGAGTATTGAAAGCTCATTTCTGACTTTCAAAGCTGATCTCACCCAGATTATCAAACACAACCTGAACATTAGCCGTGCTATCTAAGACAGGATTTGTGTATAATGAGCCAGTAATCACAAATTGGCCCCTGCGCAACTGTCTACCTTGTTTGGGTAACAAATTTGCCAATTTGAACAAAGCGTTGAGTGGTCCTCCAAAAATATTTGATCCAATTCCCATGGCAACTTCTTCACCAACCAGGAAGCATCTTGCAGACTCTTTGGTCAAATCTAACGCATCAAATGACAGCTTGACATCCCCGATAATCGTTCCTTCTTGCCCAGTTCCAGTTGCGAGCACATGATTGATTTCAAGACTTCCGTCGTTTGGAGGAAGGGCTACTGACTTTGCAAATTCAACAGCGCCTACTACATAGTCTATTGACTCTTTTAACTCATCAATTGTTGCAACCCCATTAGGCAAATTGGTTTTCAACGCAAAGCCGATCTCAGCTTCCAAAAATGCATCTCCGTCCGGAAAACCACCTATCACTGTTTCCTGCTGAATCATATTCCGATCCAATACATATCCGAAAATCGGATCAAATTGTTCAGGGTCGTTCGTAGCTGTACCTCCCATTTTCCACCCTAAAAGCTTAGACCCGTCTGCCATATGGACCGCTAGCAAATCTGCATCTGTCCTGTTCGTCTGGCTCTAGCAAGGAAGCCACTAAGACATCACTACTTATACCCTCCGTCCTATATTCTGGTTTGGATTGCTTTGGGCTACAGGATATTCGGGCTAAATATATAACTAGAATAAAAACTCTCATATCTAAAATATAGTCCGTTATTGATAAACAGAGTCGTGCTAGCCTTAGATTAGTATGAATAATCAGACAAACCAAATAATACTGATGAGAATTGATCAGGAGACCATGACCAGCCGCTTCAAGCATATACTAATGCAACACGACTACAGTGATGAAGCAGCTACTCAATGTGCTGATCTTCTCACAAAAGCCAGTCTTGATGGAGTTTACAGTCATGGTGTCAATCGATTTATAGAATTTGTTTCATGGATCAAACAAGGCGTTATTCTTCCCAAGAATACTCCCAAACAAGTCGGGGGAATCGGCGGTCTGGAACGCTGGGATGGACGATATGGGTCTGGCCCCAATAATGCCCTATTTGCCATGCAGCGTGCAATTGATCTCTCGAGACAGCATGGAATTGCATGTATTGGCCTACGAAATACCAATCATTGGATGAGGGCTGGAAATTTCGGCTGGCAGGCAGCTGATCAGGGAGTCATCGGCATTTGCTTTGGCAATACCAAGCCCAATCTCGTCCCGTGGGGTGCCCTGGAACCCAAAACGGGTAATAATCCGATGGTTATTGCCATCCCCCGAATAAAGGGTCACATTGTCATAGACACTTCTATGTCTCAGTTTTCATATGGGAAAATGAAAGAGTACCAAAGGGAAGGAATGGAAATGCCATACCCGGCAGGGTTTGATGATTCAGGCAATATTACCCATGACCCAAAAATTATTATCGAAAGGGAGCTCGCCCTTCCGATCGGCTACTGGAAAGGTTCTGGACTTTCAATAGTTCTGGACATGATGGCGACCATGATCTCAAATGGACGATCGACCATGGAGATTGGTACTGAAACACATGAGACCGGATTGTCACAGACATTTATTGCTATTAATCCTGAAGCACTGGATGATTGGTCTGAAGACAAACTGGATGATATGGTGGATAACATCAAAAACGCAAAAAGGCGAGATGAAAACCAACCTATTTATTACCCAGGGGAAAAATCCATGATGACAAGAGAAGAAAATTTGGAATTGGGTATTCCCGTGGACAAGGAGATTTGGGAGGGGATAAAACAACTTGATGCTTAGTCCTGATTTAATCGGGATATACTCTCTGGTGTGGATTTATAATCCATGACCTTTCACTTTGGTAATGTCTAAAAAGATTCCCTTCGGAATGACTGCAGGGGTGGGGATAAAAGAGATGAACAACCGTCAGTTATGTTGCAGAATAGGCTTCCTCTAGCGCGGATTTATAATCCTGACCTTCACTATGGTAATGTCTAAAAAGATTCCCTTCGGGAATGACTGCAGGGGTGGGTATAAAAGAGATGAACAACCGTCAGTTATGTTGCAGAATAGGCTTCCTTTAGCGCGGATTTATAATCCTGACCTTCACTATGGTAATTCCTAAAAAGATTCCCTTCGGGAATGACTGCAGGAGTGAGGATAAAGGGATGAACAATCGTCAGTTAGTTGCAGAATGAGTGCTATTTGAACTCCTCTGGCGCAGATTTATAATCCGTGACCTTTCATTATCGTAATGACCTCAAAAGATTCCCTTATGGAATGACTACAGGGGTGGGTATAAAATGGGGAGCTACCTCGTTCCGCTGAAATATATTTTGCAATCCTTACGCTATTCGTTTAACCTATTGTCCGGGAGTGCATATTCATGCAGCTTCAAATTTTTGAATCTGATCAAATTCCGTTTGCTTATCTGCTTTTGCCTTTCTGAGGTCATATTCAGTTTGTAGGTTCATCCAAAACTCAGGAGTCGTATCGAAAAATTTCGAAAACCTAATCGCAGTATCTGCACTAATTGATCTTCTTTCCTTTATAATCTGACTAATTCTGGTTTGCTGTACACCAATGGACCTAGATAGCTTATAGGCTGTCAAGTCCATTGGAATCAAAAATTCCTCCATTAATATTTCTCCCGGGTGTATGTTATTCTTTACCATTAGTGATAATCAATTACTTGTACCTCATGAGCATTATTGCCCTCCCATTTAAAAATCAATCGCCATTGGACATTGATACTAACTGACCAATAATCTTTGAAATTACCCCTCAGTTTATGAAGCTTATTAGACGGAGGAATCATCAGGTCTTTAATGTCTGTAGCAGCATTCAACATGAACATCTTTCTGAGAGCCCTATTCACTACTTCATCGCTCCATTTTTTCGTTCTTTCTGCCTTCCACACTTTTTCAGTGTATTTGCATCCGAAACTTTCAATCATACATCAAAGATAGTATTTAATTACGATACTATCGTGACTCAACATACCAACTTATACCCAAACCTCCCTCTGGCGCGGATTTATAATCCGTGACCTTTCACTTGGTAATGTCTAAAAAGATTCCCTTCGGGAATGACTGCAGGGGTGGGAATAAAGGGGATGAACAATCGTCAGTTATGTTGCAGAATGGGTTCTCTTTGAACCTCCTGGTGTGGATTTATAATCCGTGACCTTTCATTATCGTAATGACCTTAAAAGATTCCTTTCGGGAATGACTGCAGGAGTGGGTATTAAAGGAGATGAACAATCGTCAGTATTTGTACCTCATGTACTACTTAACACACCAACTTATACCCAAAACCACGCACATTCAGGATCTGAACTTCCGGATCAGCGGCTAGTTTCTTCCTCAGTTTAGTGATGAATACATCCATGCTGCGCGCATTGAAAAAGTCGTCTTCCCCCCAAATCTCATCCAGCATCAGAGCCCTATCCACGAGCTGATTGGGTTGCAAGGCTAGCTTTTTCAAAACCTGTGCCTCTCGATGAGTCAGCAATTGCTCACTACCATCCATTACCAATTGCTGTTTGGACACCATAAAAAAGAACTTTCCAATCGCAATCTGATCTTGAGCCGTCTTCCTCTTTTGTCTAGCCATCAATTCGTTGACTCGGACGATCAACTCCTCCATGCTGAACGGTTTCTTCAAATAGTCATTACCCCCTAGCTCAAACCCATCCACTACATCCTGAGTCTGAGACTTGGCCGTTAGGAATATAATGGGTGTTAGATCATCCTTTTTTCTGATTTCCTTAGCCAGAGAAAAGCCATCTTTCTTTGGCATCATCACGTCCAGCACCAATACATCAGGCCTTAAACGTTCGTACTGGTGAAGCGCATCTTCTCCATTTTCCACCCAGGTCACTTTAAAGTCTCGCGATTCCAGGCTCTCCTTCACAATCAAGCCCAATGAGGACTCATCTTCAGCAAACAGGATATGTGCCTTAGGATTCATTTGGAAGCGTTATAATGAAACAAGTATTTCCAGGTCTGGAACTTACCACCAAGCTTCCTCCATGCCGTTCAACTCCTTTTTGCGCTTGAAAAAGACCAATTCCATATCCTTTCACATCGTGCGTATTACCAGTAGGCACACGATAAAATTTTTCGAATATTTTGTCCTGCTGGGACTTATCGATTCCCACTCCATTATCACAAACTTCAATTTTAACAGACTGTGAACCAGTAGTGAGCGATACTGCTATGCGCTCTCCCCCATATTTTCCTGCATTGTCAAGCAAGTTGCCAACTACACTCTCCATCACATATTTGTCAATTGATAATGTTAGTGCAACTCCCGTCCAATCAATGATCTTATCTGAAAACCGAACACGATACTTTTCAATGAGCTCAATCATCCATCCATTGAACTCCACTTCTTCTTTATGTAATTGCCAATCATTACCCTCCATCGTAGCAGTCTCCAGGAGTTGCTCAACCATTCCATTTAGTTTACTCAATTGATCACCCGAAATGGACAAATATTTTTCAGTCTTCTGCTGATCACCATCCTGATTGAATTTACTAATCCCCTCTAAAGCAGTTGAGATAGTGGCAATGGGTGTTTTGAACTCATGCGTGATATTACTGATCAGGTCATTTTTGATCTCGGCCAGTTCCTTTTGATCCTTAATCGTACGATAGAGATAATAAAGCACATAGATCAACATACCTGTGATGACCAATGATATCATCAAACCTACCAATCCTCTTTTCAGAATTTGAACAGTTGCATGCTCAAAACTCAGGACGACCGACATCCCTGGCGGCAAATAAGATGTATTGGCATAAATCACATTGGGTTCCTCAATCTCAAGAGTAGGTGGTTCTGACCCGATTGAAAAGGTGGTTTGCAAAGTATGATTAATACTTAATTGCTTACGACCCAACTCATCTGAAAGCAACGCTTTGAGTTTAGCGAAATCTACATCATCGCTTTCAAGAGAAACTACGATTTTGGCTGCAAGGTCTTCTATTTTCAATTCTACACTGTCGTGAAGATTGAAGCGATTGATCTGAGTAAAGCTTCCATCTCTTGATTGTCTAACTATTCTTCTCTCTTGACTATCCGAGCTAAATTTTAGCTTCCTGATATTAGTGGACATCACCTTTGAATCGTGAAAGGCGAACACCATGGTGTCAGGTCTGTCTTGCCATATCATCGTGTCATGCTGAAAGACATGCACGTCGAGTGAATCATCAGAAACCATGGCCATCATGTTCACCTTAGCCAAATCCGCATAATACGCCTCTACAGAGTTGTCTAATGCTACCTGTATGTCTCTATGAAATTGAGTCTTGTTCGTCACATAGCTCTGGTAGTTCCAATAGCCTTGTGCCAGTATCATGATCAAAATAGCGATCACCACAATAATCGATATGGCCTTGAATCGGTCTTTTTTCACTATTCAAAGATAACTCAGCGAACAGCCACCACACCCATCTGTTAACACACGTTAACACTGGATAACATTCTTTACATCTCTACCAATATTGTTTTGCTACTTCACAAACACAACATCTGTATCATGAATAAGCAAATACAATTCTTTTTGATTTTCCTGTTAGCAGGATTCATTTCGCAGGCACAATTCAGTGGAATTGCCACCTATAAGAGTGCAGCTACGGTCAAAATACGAACCAATGAAGAAGTATCCCATGGTGATCAGGCTGCAGTGAAAGCTCAACTAGCCAAAGCCATGCAAAATGACTATTCGCTCGCATTCAACACATATGAATCCTCATTTAAGCAAATGGAAAAACTGGACAACTCCACAACTGCCCAATCAGGTGGCGTCATGGTTCGCGTCATGGGAGGTGGTGGTGTCATCTATAGAAACACCAAAGAAAACTCAGGGAAGGAAAGTGCAGACCTTTTTGGGAAACCATTTTTGATTGTGGATGAACCTGAAAAACTAAACTGGACAATTGGAACGGAGCAAAAGCAAATTGGCAAGTACAGTTGTCAAAAAGCTACCTACATGCGGGCTTCCAAAACGATGGAAGTCACGGATGACAATGAACCGGTTGAAGTGATTGACAGTATAGAAGTGATTGCCTGGTTCACTCCTGAGATTCCGGTAAACCATGGCCCAGATGAATATTGGGGATTGCCCGGATTAATCATGGAAGTCAACAATGGCACTTTCACATTTGTCTGTTCAAAAGTAGTGCTCAACCCGGAGGAAGGTATCACGATAGAGGTGCCTGACGAAGGAAAGGAAATTGACCGAGAATCATTCAGAGTTCTTCAGGAAGAAAAGATGCAGGAAATGATGGAGCAATACAGAGGTCGTGAAGGTGGAAACATGACCATAAGAATTGGAGGCTAAGCCATCACTCAAAATAACGAATATGCGCATTTATCTCATCCTCTTTCTTAATCTGGTAGCCTTCACGGGGTATGGTCAAAGCCCTGTGAAGTTTACCGGATTTGTAAAAGACAGCATCGGAAATGCTGTCGAACTCGCCAATGTGGTGGCCATCGATCAAGAAACTGGCGCCTACGCTTCATTTGGTGTCACTGACTATTTAGGTCGATTTGTCCTAAAGATTGAAGAAGGCAAAACCTACTCACTGAAAATCACCTTTGTAGGGTTTGAAGACTATCAAGAGAACATAAAAGGTAGACAAAATCTTAGCAGTCCCGTGACAATCACATTGAAACCCAATCTAACTGAACTTGCAGCACTGGAAATTGTCGATGAATTTCCGGTAATGATCTCAGGTGACACGATTAGCTATCTGGCGGATGCCTTTACTGATGGAACTGAGCGAAAACTCGAGGATATCCTTGAAGACCTTCCTGGTTTTGAAGTAGATGATGAAGGTGGTGTCAGAGTGCAGGGAAAACAAGTGGAAAAAATCATGGTAGAAGGCAAGGAGTTCTTCGACGGTGATACTAAACTGGCAACTCAAAACATACCAGCAAATGCAGTAGACCGAGTTCAGGTTTTGCGTAATCAGAATGATATTTCTCCGATGAATGGGCTGAACGACAGTGACGATCGCATCGCGCTGAACATTACACTTGAAGAAGGTAAGAAAAACATGTTATTTGGCGATCTGGAAGCTGGCTATGGTTTAGACAAAAGGTATTTTGGTCATGCCAATCTCTTTTACTACAATCCAAAAACAACGTTAAACTTCATTGGAGATGCCAACAACGTAGGGCGTCAGTCCTTCACGGCAAACGACTATTTCCGCTTTACTGGTGGCATGCGTAATATGGGACAAAGATCCGGCTCAATGATGATTGTCAACCAGAACGATTTAGGGTTCACTCAATTACTCAACAATACAGCTGCCGGCATGACCAATGCCATGAGTGCTGTCAATTTCAACCACACACCCAATGACACCTGGAAATTGACTGGTTTTGGCATAGGAGCTAAATCAGATTACCTATTGAGCACTACGAGCAATCGGACCTACATCAATACTGACAACTCCACTGAGCATGTTGAGGTAACAGATCATCAAATCAACACCAACCTCCTTGGTAAATTTGGCTTGACCTACACACCATCAGACCAACTACATATTGGCTATGAAATATTTTCCAAATGGGCCCAACAAGAAGGTTCAGAAGAACGAATAACCAACAATCTTGGTAACCAAAATGATATTCTCTCGGCCACAGATCAAAGACCTACAAGTGTCACCCATTATTTAGAATCATTCTGGGCACCCGATGAGGTAAATGTCTATTCACTCGAAGGTAGCTATGAAGTAACCATGGCTGATCCTACCCTTAGCATACAGTCTGACTTGAGCCTGTTCAACAGCATTTTACCATTTGGAACGATGAACCAGGCATTGACTCAATCAAGCAACCAGTCCAGTCATCAGCAAAGTGCTGTCTTTAACTGGTATCACATCCTCAACAGAACAAATCATGTCAATTTCAATTTTGGAAATCAGTTTACCCAACAACTACTGACAAGCGAACTTCATCAACCAGCGGGCAATCAGTCTCTGAGCAATAATGTTAATTATACATTAAGCGACTTGTACGCTGGCGTAAGGTATCGGACCAAACTGGGAAAGGTAGAATTCGACCCGGCGGTCAATCTTCATCGGTACAGCCTAACAGATTGGCAAGAAAGCAAGTCGAGCACTCAAACCACTTTATTGCTTCCACAAATGGGAATTGCTTACGAAAAGAGTTCTCACAACATTCGATTGCAATATGCTGCTTCTGCGGCCTTTGCGGATGCACGACGACTTGCCTCCCAAATCCAAATCCGCAACTATAACAACGTCTACATTGGCAATAGGGGATTAAATCACAGTCTCTACCACACCTTGGACTTGACCTATATGAGCTTTAGCATGTTCAGTCACTACAACTTTTTTGCGGGTCTTAACTATCAGCGAAAATATCGCGACATCACCTCATCAGTGAGCTATCAGGGCCTTGAAAGAAGTAGTACACCCATTAATGTAAATGCTCCAAATGAGAGCCTAATGATTTTCGGAAGTGGCACCAAGACCTTCAGCAACTTCAAAATTGACACACGCATTCGGGTGATGGAATCATCTACTACCAATATGATCAATGACTTTGAAAACCGAAACAACTCCTTTACCCAACAATATGACATTTCAGTTGAAACACGATTATGGAAGACCTGGACTCTCGAAACCGGTTATCAGATCACATTCAATCAATACGAAGGTGGAAGTTTTGCGAATCAATTCACCAACCATCAACCTTTCATTGAGACCGAATTGAATATTGGCAAGTGGCTATCCATCACCGCTGACTACAACTACAACCATTATCAAAGCAGCACCGGATCTAGTCGCTCGACTTATGATTTTCTAAATGCCGCAATCTATTTTCAAAAAGACCAGTCGCCATGGCAATTGAGCCTCAAAGGAAACAATCTCCTTAACACAAATAGTATTCGACGAGACAATTTCTCTGAAAGCCTGATCAGTACATTTGATTACTTCGTGTTGCCCAGGTATTTCTATGTGTCGCTGAAGTATGATATTTAAGGAAATGAAATACATGGAGATTGCTTCGCTTCACTCGCAATGACGTCTTAATAGTCATTAAAAAGAAGGTCAAAATGGCCTTCTTTTTGATTTTAAAGCTATTTTAGCAAATGTCGGGTCAATGCCGTGTCTAAGTCAATCCGATTATCACCATGAGAAAATCCACTTCCGTACAATTGCCTAAAAAGCAAACGAAAATGAAACAGCCGGAACTTGGAATTACCATTCAGTCACTAAGACAGGACAAGCAATTGACACAGGAAGAATTGGTTGAGATGTGCAACCTCAATGTTAGAACCTTACAGAGAATAGAAGCTGGAGAGGTCACTCCCCGCGACTACACCATCAAAGCAATTTTCTCAGCACTGGACTACAAAATGGAAGAAGTAGTTGATTCTATTCAAAAACAAAGCGCTATTGCTACGCTTCAAATCGCCTGGATCGCTGGAATTATCTATTTTGTTTTAGGAGTAATTGAGGCCATCGTAGATACCGTACGCTTCGACTATGACCTCCCGAATTATTTCCCATTTCTATACACCACTGTCAAGCTCATCGTCTTGGCGGGTTACATATCGATGATGTTGGGTTTTGTCGAAATAGGCAAAATGTTCAAACATTCGCTCCTTAAAATTGGCGCATTTCTAATGCTCGGAGCTATGTGCATCATTGAAATCTATGATATTATCACCATTTTCTCAGGGCTTACTGAAGACGAGTTCCTTTTTGTAAAGGGGATTGAGTCAGTCGCCTTTGGAGGTACGGATATCATTTTTGGCATTGCATTGTTACAACTGCATCAACTTGGATTGGCATCCAGAGTAGCCGGAGGTTTTGAGATCGTAGCAGGTATGTTTTTCATTACCTTCATCCTTGCGTTTGTAGGAATGATCATGCTCGTTCCCGCCACAATTCTTGAGGTGGTATTACTTTTTAAAACATATGATTATCTAAAAAACGAATGAAGAGGGGGTTCATGATCTGCGCCTAGCATAATGATCCTGAATTACCTGATCCAGAAACACTTCGGATTTGACATGATCAAAGCGAAGTGTTTTTGGCAACTCACCAAACAGTGGTGCTCCTCCTCCAAGCAAGATAGGAATTGTTGTTATGATCATTTCGTCAATCAGATCTTCCTTTAAGAAACTCTGAATTGTAGTGCCTCCATCGATGTACAATTTTAGAAATTCACGCTGGTGCAGTTGATCAAGCACTTCAGGTATTGAGCCGTTTACTAATTCTACTTTTCCTTCAAGGTTTTTTGGGATAGTCTTTAAGGTAGTGCTAAGCACAAACACTGGTTTCGTATAGGGCCACTCAATACCAAAACCCAGGACCACTTCAAACGACTTTCGGCCCATGACAATCCCGTCAATTCGCTCCATCAACGGTGTATAACCCATCTCCACTCCATCCAAACCCGGGATAATATCTAACCAAGCCAAGTCATCATTTTTATCAGAAATATACCCATCAATGCTACGTGCGATGAATACGATGTTTTGCTTCTCACTCATGCGATCAATTTACCAAGAGCTAAACTTCCACACAATGTTAAACTTCGTTATCCAATGTTAAAAAACCATTACTCATAACGCACAAGTCCATATCTTTATATTCATGAAAACGCTCACTGTATTAATTGCTCTTTTGATTTGCTCAGCTAGTAATGCACAGTTTTTTGAAAGGAATAAGTCATTCGAGCTACCTAAGGAGAACATCTTGTTTTCACAAGAAGGCCAACTTCTACAACTACCCCCAAAATTAGAATCACCGCCTCCAATTGTAAGAGCAACCAGGCTCTCCAGGTCTTTAAGCGAAGACGAGAAAAAATCATTGAGAGCGTCACTTCTAGTTGATCACCCAATGGTTAACAGGCCTAAGCATATCCCCTATATACCGAATATGAAAGGTGACCCTGACATCAGACTTTCGTTGACGATCAAAGATCCGTTAGAAGATCATTTTCCTGATAAAATTCCTGTTAAGAAGTAATCAGAGAGCGTATCCAAAATCTACTGCCCAGAGAATCTTAACGGTTGTTAACACTATGTATGACATTTCTTTTGACAACATCATTCAGTCTATTGTACAAGAATACTGTGAGCTTTCTGATAATGCCATTGCTGACTGGCAACATCGATGCTCCCTAAAGGCTATTTCAAAGGGAACAAAACTTACAACTGCAGGAAGTCATTGCGACAAGCTTTGGTACATTGTCAGGGGTGGAGTAAAAGCCTATTACCTCAAGGATGGAAAATCTATCTCGGATTGGTTTGCTTTCGAAGGAAGTTTCATGTGCGCCATCAATAGTTATTTCCTGGAAATCCCAAACACCCACTTTATTGAGACTTTGGAGGATTCAGTATTGCTAGAGACCAAAAGAGCAGATATTCTCGAGTTGTGTCAACAACATCACGACTTTGAACATCTGGGAAGTGTCAGTGTAACGCGAACCATGCTTCAGCTGCAGCAGCGGATTGTTTCGCTCCAATTCGAAACAGCACAAGAGCGATATCAGCATCTTCTTGACAGGTTTCCCGACATTGAGCTAAGAGTTCCTTTGCAAGACATTGCTTCTTTTCTTGGTATTACGCCTGAAACCTTAAGTCGTCTTAGATCCAACGCCACTTCTTGATATAGATCAAGTTCATTCCGGATGACTGTTCAGATGTTTGCAATAAATACTAATCGCATGAACATCTTTTTACTCTTTGCTAATTTATTGACAGCAGGTGCCTTCTTTCTGCATACATTCGGTGGGGACAAGGAAATCTTATTGCTACAACCCTTAAAGGAAGACCCGCAACGAAGCTACAAACAAGGTCTCTGGACCATGAGTCGATGTGGTTGGCACTGGATTTCCTTTGATTTACTATTTATTTCCATTCTACTAGGGTTGATCAACCACACCTCCTATTTCGATGAGAAGGACACTTTACTCAATATTCTTACCATCTACTGCTTTGGTTATGGCTTGTCCTGGTTGGTTACCATTGCCATATCAAAGCAGTGGTCTAGAAATTATTTAAAGCTTGGACAGTGGATGTTGCTCTGGACTATTGGGATTTTGATCTATCTGGGTCACTAAGTCGAATTTTCACGCTTTTATTTAGCCTGCCATTACAAAATAATGGACCTTAAATACAAATGAATTGAATCACTGATCGATAGATTTGCCCAATGATTCTCGATCATCAAAAGTTCGATTTGTTTGGCAAGATGCTTTTTGAAAAAGCCATCATAGAACCTCCTTTTTACAAGTCAAACCATATGCATGATGAGGCTTGTTTCCTCTATGTGATTGAGGGGACCTATAACTCAGTCGCTGAAAATGAAATCCTACCGGTAAATCAGGGCGAAACAGTATTGATGAAATGCGGCAGTTACATGTCAAGGATGCTTTCAAATTCGAAGCAATCAAATTATGAAGCGATCGCTGTTCATTTCTATCCAGAAGTACTCAAAAAAATTTACGACAATGAGTTACCTTCATTTTTGAAAGAAAACAACTTCCAATTCAACACCAACATGGTTAAAATGGAAGCGTCCAAACTTGTTGTCAAATACATTGACAGCATGCTATTCTATTTTCAGAATCCAGCGTTGGTCACTGAGGACATCCTGATTTTAAAGTTGAAGGAAATCATACTATTGCTTCTGCAAACAGAAAGTGCTCCTCAGGTGATGGAAATCCTCACTAATCTGTTTTCAAAGAGAACTTATACTTTCAAGGAAGTAATCGAGTCACATATTTATCATGCAATCAGTCCAACGGAGCTAGCAGGGCTAACGAATATGAGCCTGTCCACTTTCAAACGAGAGTTCAAGAAGATTTACAGTGACACTCCCATGAATTATCAAAGAAAGAAGCGACTTCAGAAAGCAGCTGATCTTCTTAACCAATCAGATGAATCCATAAGCCACATTGCCTACCAATGTGGTTACAATGACCTGGCTCATTTTACTAAATCTTTTAAGGCTCAATTCAATCTTTCTCCCTCAAAATATCGGATGGACGCTATACACAAATAGTTGGTCCTGCTGACCAAAAGAAGCATCTTGCATCAAGTGATTTTTACATCATTATTAACATTCAAACTTTAATGAAGATGAAAAGATCAAATCACAAAATCTCGTCAACTATCGATGCAACACCTGCTCAGGCCTGGGAAATAATAGGAGCTGTTTCAGGAGTAAACAATTGGCTTGCACCAATCACTGACTGTCGAATCGAAGGAGACAAAAGAATTTGCACAACTGAACAAGGTTCTTTTGAGGAAGACATTATCAAAGTAGATCATGACAATCAAATTTTCCAGTATGGTATACCAACGCAAAACATGATTCCAGTGAGTGATATCAAAGGAGAAATGAAAGTTCTGGAAAATAACGGTAAAGCGACCATCGAATGGTCATGGAACTATGATGTTGAAGCTTCTGACGAGGATGAAGCCAAGGAACATCTGACCATAATTGGCAATATGGGTATTCAGGGGATAGAAAGTTTGATTAAAAGGACCGTGGTAGCATAAACAATATGAATACCATTGGAACAGGCTTTCATTATTCATAATAGCCTTCACTATGTTCCAGTGTTAGTTTCGTAAATAATTCAATAAATTAAGGAAATGAATAACACGTTTCCAGAGGAAGATATGGCACTCACCACCATTTTGGTGGTGAGTGATATGGAAAAATCAAAGCAATTTTATCTCAATGTTCTTGGGGCAAAAATTTTTCGCGATTATGGAGGCACTTCTATAGTCTTTGAGTTTCTCAATTCCTGGATTTTGCTTGTAACAGCAGGTGGTCCTACCGATGATAAGCCTAACGTTTCATTCAAGCCCCCCAGAACTAAAAATGAAATCAACCATTCTTTTACCATTAGGGTTAGTGATTGTCAGAAATCTTATGAAATTCTAAAAGACAGAGGTGCCGAGTTCATCACTCCTCCTTATGATTGGGGACCAGAACTTAGATGCTTCTTCCCCGATCCTGATGGACATCTATTTGAAATTAGTCAACTAAAGTAACAATTGATCAATCGATTTCTCAGTGTCAGGCATGTGAGCTAGATTAGTTTAAAGTCCTTTTAATGTTGGAGCAAAGCCTAAAACACCATGAAGTATCTGAGTACATTCACATTATCAATACTACTGGCACTTGCCGCCTGCACCCCTGGTGCAGAACAAGCACCCGTAGTGCCAAATAGTGTAAAACCTCCCTATGAACCAAACTGGGAATCACTTGGCAAACACAATGAATCACCTGATTGGTTTAAAAATGCCAAGCTGGGCATCTATTTCCACTGGGGGGTGTATTCTGTTCCTGCATTTGGAAGTGAATGGTATCCAAGGTGGATGCATTTTGAGGATAACAAAATTTACAAGCATCATGTAGAAAAATATGGCCATCCGTCAGAGTTTGGTTATCACGACTTTGTACCAATGTTCAAAGCTGAAAAATTTGATCCTGAGGCATGGGCCGATTTGTTTAAAAAAGCCGGTGCACAATTTGCCGGCCCTGTTGCCGAGCATCATGATGGATTCTCCATGTGGGACAGTGAAATCACACCCTGGAATGTAATGGATAAAGGACCTAAAAGAGATATCACGGGCGAACTGCAAAAAACAATTACAGCAAGAGGCATGAAATTCATCACCGCCTTTCACCATGCTAAACAGCTTCAGAGAAGTACCGAACTGGGAGTTGAAAACAAGAAAAGTCATTACCCCTATTTCGAAGGAATGCCACCAAGTTCAGATGATCCTGAGTTGCAATACATGTACGGCAACATGGACCCGGACAAATGGCACAAAGAAGTTTGGCTGGGAAAACTAAAGGAGGTAATCGACAAGTATCAACCGGACATCATGTGGTTTGATTATATACTTGAGCAAATCCCTGAAAACTTAAGACAAGAATACGCTGCTTATTATCTCAACGAAGCGGCTAAATGGGACAAGGAGGTAGTCATTGTGCGGAAGCAACACGACCTTCCGCTATCCATGAGTGTAGATGACCTGGAGCAATCACGTAAGAATGTGATTGGCACAAAAACCTGGATGACGGACGCTACCATAAGTGATGGCAGCTGGTGTTATACTGAGAATCTCGGTGTAAAGAAAGCTGTTGATGTACTACATATGTTGATAGACATTACGAGTAAGAATGGCGTTTTACTGTTGAACGTTTCGCCCAAGGCCGATGGTACGATTCCAGAAAATCAAACCGAAGGTCTACTGAAAATGGGAGCATGGCTCGAAAAGTATGGTGAAGCGATATATGGAACAGAAGCCTGGTATTCTTTTGGAGAAGGACCGACAAAAGAGCCCGGAGGGCACTTCAGTAACCATAAAGCATTCCATAAAATCAAATACACTAATCAGGACATCAGGTACACGACCAAAGACTACAACATTTACGGCATAGTCATGGGTGAAACGGAACCAGGTCAGGAAATCCTGATGAAGTCATTTGCCAAAGAATACATTCTTGATACCAACATGATTGAAAAAGTTGAAATATTAGGCTCATCCAATGAAGTAGAATGGTCATTTGATGCTGAAACAGGATTGTTGGTCAAAGCACCTGCACAGCCAGTGGATGATATGGCAACCGTATTCAAAGTAACAGTTTCCGGATAATGAAGATAAACTTGATGAATAAGGTAGCTCTCGCAACAGTGATCCTTGCTGGATTTTCATGTAAAGAGCAAAGCCCTCCAAATGAGGGTTTTCCTTTTGTATTACCCGCTTCAAAACCTGATCGACCATTGAGCAGTGCTATGGAGCGAAACTATGATCAGTATTTGGCTCCACGACCAGAGTGGAATGAGTTGTATTCTCAATTCAAGTACACCGAGCTTAAAGGGTTCGACTACAATGATCATGACGGCACCATAACACGTCGAGACCCATCCAAGATTATTTTCGAAAATGATCAATACTACATCTGGTATACCAAACGAGATACTCCTACTCCCCCTCAGGGCGCAAAAAACAGCAATGACACGATACCGTCTGCTGATTGGGACCTGGCAGATATTTGGTATGCAACCAGCAAAGATGGTTTTACCTGGGAAGAGCAAGGCGTGGCGGTCCCCAGACCACCCAAACCGGCAGTAGGATGGCGATCTGTTACCACTACTGATATTTTGATCTGGGAAGGCAAGTACTATTTGTATTATCAAGGATTTATGGAAGCAAGTGGTACTCGTGGTGACGATTGCCCGGTTGCGGTTTCATATGCCGACTCTCCCGATGGCCCATGGACTGCACACAATGAAATCGTCATCCCTAATGGAGCTGAAGGTGAATGGGACCAATTCTCGATTCATGACCCCTATCCGATTGTATACAAGGACAAGATCTACCTTTACTACAAGTCTGATTTTGATGGCGATCCAAGACTTATCAGAATGCAGGGGCTAGCCACAGCAAATCACCCCCTGGGCCCCTTTACCAAGCACCCACTCAACCCAGTACTTAATTCTGGACATGAGACAACCATGTTCCCATTTCAAACTGGAATGGCCGCACTGGTTTATCGAGATGGCAATGAGCATTTTACTATACAGTATGCTCCTGATGGAGTCAACTTTGATATTGCGGCTATCACCGAGTTGATACCTGTTGCGCCTGGCCCTTTCATTCCGGATGCATTTACCAATACCAAAGATGGACGTGGCATTACCTGGGGATTGTCCCATTTCACTAATTACAGCGGAAATTGGCGGGAGAATCACGCCGTGCTAACTCGCTTCGATTGTGACTTAAGTCTGGATGTCGATGATCCGCAAATGAAAAAGCATTCGGTCAAATTCAGTCCTGAAATCCACTATCAGCAAAGACTGTCTGATGAGCAGAAGGAACGGATTGCTGTTGAAAACGAAAAATTAAGAAGCGGAAGTTAGAAAATTAGTGGACCCGAAACCCCAAGTGCATGGTTTTGTCGTTGACTATGTAAATGATTAACTATGTCAAAATCACTCACTTTTCTTTACTTCTTTGGTGTCTTGTTTGAGTGTAAAAGCGTTCAGCAGATTAAAGCTTTGGAAACCTACGATTTCAATTTTGCCAGAGGTACAGTGAAATGAAATACTGAGCCAACTTCCAATTCACTTTCTGCCCAAATTTCGCCACCATTGGCCTCAGTTAATTCTTTGCAAATACGTAAGCCCAGACCTGTACCCGTTTCTTTTGAAGTCCCCATCTGAGTCTCCATTGGTTCCTCGCTAAATAAAGAATCAAGCCGCTCATCCGACATGCCGACACCTTTATCTGCAACTGACACCTGTATAAACTTCCCTTTGGCTTGATAGGAAACTTTGACGCTATCACCTGGATTGCTGAACTTGATGGCATTGCCAATGAGGTTCCTTACGATACTACTTGCTTGACCCGGATCCGCAAACCCGGCCAAATCATCTCTCTCTTCAACCTCTATTTTTACATCTTTGAGGTCAGCCACAATGGCAAGCGCATTTGCATTGCGATGAATAATTTCCTTAACCGAAATCCGATCTGGCGATAGCTCAACACCTTTGAACTGTTGCTGCGACCAGTGGAGCAGATTGTTAACTAATTCGGATAAAGACTGCAATTTCATTTTCATCTCCTGCCGAATACGAGCCAACTGGTTGGCCGGAAACTCGCCAATTCTGTCTAGAACCTCAACAAACCCTAGTAACGAGTGCATTGGTGATCTAAGGTCATGCGAAACTATTGAGAACATTTTATCCTTGGTTTTGTTGGCTAGATCAAGCTTACGTGATTGCTCCAAAATCTCCTCTCTTTGCTTCAATATCTCTATATTTTTATTTGACAGCTCCTCTTTCTGTTTCCTGAGCACGCTATTGATTCTAGTTTTTTCACGATTCGTCAAGTAAAGAGAAAAAACTAGAATCGCGATCAATACCAAAACTATTATCAGTGAATACATGATCACTTTTTGCTTCTGACTCTCTTGCTCCTGAGCTTGACCCTGAATCGTTAATAGTTCAATTTCCTTTGCCTGCTGACTTATTTCAAAACTCTCTTTTAGAGCTGTCAACTCCCTTTCCTTGCTATCATTGAACATCTGATCCTTCGTGTCACTGTATTGTTTGTAATACTTTAGAGCAAGTTTATTATTCCCTAATTGTTCATAGTTCTCTGATAAAATTTTTGACGCATTTTTGACATTCTCCAAGTACCCCATCTCTTCTGAAATCGTCAAGGTTTCCAAAGCAAATTCATTGCTCCGCAATAAATCATTCAATTCGCGATATATTTCGCTCATTCCTCTTGTACTGTAGGTCATCACCCGGGGGTTGTTAATTGCTTGAGTAATACGATATGCCTCCTGATAACTTGTCAGCGCATTGTTCCATTGTCGCTGTGCCTGCAAAATGTCTCCTTCAGTATTCCTAGCTATTGGATACATAAAATGCTGTTTATTATCTATTAAGGCATCTATCACTCTTCTGATATAGGTAAGGCCTTGCTCATTTTGGCCCATCATGTAATAGGTTCTCCCAATATTCGAATAGGCTCTATTGATATTGAATTCATCTTCCAACACTTCGTACTTTTCAATGGATTTATCGTAGAATTCAAGCGCCTTATGGTGCTCCCCTTCCATATTGTAAGTATTGGCTATGCTATTGTAGCTTTGTGCTATCCCAACAATGTCTTCCAGTGCTTCAAAGATTTCGAGTGCCTCATACGAAAACTTCAGCGCCTCCGGATATTTGCCTTTCATCCAGTATGCGCTCGACACACGATTCAGTGCCCAGGCCATGCCGAGTTCATCACCAAGACTGTCAGCAATAGCCAAGGACCTATTGGCAAGCCAAAGAGATGTGTCTGTATTAAGTTGACGATACAAGAATGAGAGCTGATGCAGATACTCAACATATCTGCTATCCTGGACTTTATGTTGCCTTAACAGGCTTTCCAGGCTATCAATTTCCGCGGATTGACTTTTCAAGGAAACTGACAAGCCAAACCCTAACATTAATATCAAGAATGATCGAATGAACATATAGACAGGTCAGTTAGGAAGATAGTTAAAATCGCATAAAACATGAACTAAACAGAAACTATCTCAACTAGTCATTGTCATTATATAAACACTAAGCTATTAGAATGAAAAGTGCTTTTTTCGGATTTCTTTTGCTTCTCCCTTGTTTACTGTTCGGACAAGTCAACGTCTACTTCTTTCCCGGACAGGGTTCTGATTACAGAATCTATCGAGACATTGAGTTACCAGATGGACATAAAGCCATTTTCATAGACTATCCCACACCTGAACGAAATGTCAGCTTACAGGAGTTTGCGCATTCATTCATAGCAGAAATAGATACTTCGACCCCCTATATATTCATAGGACAATCTATAGGAGGAATGATCGCCACGGAGTTGGCTGACACTTTGCATCCTCAAAAAGTCATCATTCTGTCAAGTGCTAAGCAAAGATCTGAACTTCCTCCTCTGTATCGATTTATGCATCATGTGCCAATCAATGATATTGTACCAAAAAAGGTAATCAAAGGAGGCGCCTTAATCGCTCAACCGCTTGTAGAGCCGGACCGAAATAAAGAAAAGGAAACATTCAAAGCAATGCTCAGTTCGAGAGATGCTGCTTATCTAAAACGTACCGTCGACATGATCATCAATTGGGAAAGAGATGACTATCCTCCTGGCATCATACATATCCATGGAGCGAAGGATCATACACTTCCCATTGCTAACATCAACTGTGACTATGTAATCGAAGGAGGATCACATATGATGGCCCTGACAAGAGCCAGAGAAATAAATGCAATTCTGCGCCATGAATTAACGACAAGTCTGTGATAAATACGAGTATTTTAAACGGTACCATAAACACTCTTTTCTACAAAGTCCAGAACGTTTTGAATCCATTCGCCAATTGATCGATTCCGAAAAAATCAAAAACACCTTCAATCTCAAATTGACAGAATCAGCCTGGGACAAGTTTTGAATGCTCCCAATTGTTAGTTTTGCTCACAATGAGATTTTCAACATTCAAAGAAAGATGGCACTCAGTCCTTGCATCCATACTGGGAAAAATCCCAGGCATTACCCGATTGTATTATCGCCTTTTCTATTCTCCAACCCCAAACACTACATCATTCAAAATCAATGAATCAGCTAGGCAGATCAGCGACTTTACTTTTCTGCAAATAGGTGGTAATGATGGTTTTATCAATGATCCAATTTTCAAGCTGATTAAGAAATACAACTGGTCGGGTGTTATTGTGGAACCCCAAACATGGGTGTTTAACAATCGGCTCAAGAGAACCTATCTCAATGATAGTCGCGTCAAACTCGAACATGTGGCCATTGATAAGGAACCAGGTACAAAAAAATTGTATAAGCTGTCCATCACCGATGCTCGTTGGGCCACCGGATTGGCTACATTTGATCGTGAAACGCTGGTCAATCAAATAGAAAGAAACTACGTGG
This sequence comes from Cyclobacteriaceae bacterium, assembly GCA_049115695.1. Lineage (GTDB taxonomy): Bacteria > Bacteroidota > Bacteroidia > Cytophagales > Cyclobacteriaceae > JAGDZR01. The sequence goes on from JAGDZR010000016.1 coordinate 43,843, forward strand.
ACAGACGTGCCAGCAGGGATGGACTGTCCACACCGAGCAATACGGATGATTATATAGTTCATGAGGAAGTAGCATGTACTACCATTACCCACCTGCTGAAGAAACACAAATTTGAAAAACTTGACCTCCTACAGATTGATACGGAAGGTTATGATTTTGAGATCATAAAGACCATTGACTTTGATTTTATAAAACCTCGCATTGTTTGCTTTGAAATGATGCACCTCAGTGATTCGGATAAGCAAGCTTGTGAAGCCTTATTCGAGCAACATGGTTATAGATTTGAAGCAATTAATAGTGATGGCATTGCAGTGCTTCATGAATGATTATATTTGATCTCGATGAAAGCATTAGGACATTTTCTCATATTTCTTTACGATACTCATCGTCAAATCGAAAGCTTCCTTAGCCTGATGAGAAGTTTTGTAGAGGAATGTATTAAGGTAGGTTACAAATCATTATTCATAGTCGTAATCATTTCCACCTTTACGGGTGCCGTCAGTGTCATTCAAACAGCCTTTAACCTTACTTCACCCTGGATACAGGATTACATCGTTGCAATGGTGGTCCGAGATTCAACCTTTTCTTTGATTCCCACTTTGATTGCGTTGGTATATGCAGGTAAAGTAGGTTCTCATATGTCGAGTGAACTGGGTACCATGCAGATCTCTGAGCAAATTGATGCATTGGAGGTCATGGGAATCAACAGTAAGTCTTTTCTGGTACTTCCCAAAATCCTAGCTTCTTTGGTCATGTTTCCTATGCTGATTATCATCGGATGTTTTATGTCTATTTATGGAGGGTACGTAGCATCGACGCTTGGTTCGATTATTTCAGAACAAGATTACATTACAGGGATCAGGGCAGATTTCAATGATTTTATAATAACGATCATCCTGGTGAAATCGCTCGTCTATTCGATCATGATCCCAGCGATCTCGAGTTACGAAGGTTACCACACCTCTGGTGGAGCCCTGGAGGTTGGGAAGTCAAGCACCAGAGCGGTCATTAAGTGCTGCATTTCTGTATTGGCAGCCGATTTTATCCTGACTCAATTGATGGCAGGCGGGTAATTCATCAATCCACAAAATTTACCATTTAAGAATGTGGATAACTATGTGGATATCTTTATAATTTTAAATCAATAATCTTTTAATTTTAAGAGTCGCAAGTCTTAATTAAGTTGTTAAACCATTGAAAGTACTTAATCGCAGTTCAATTTATGCCATCAGAGCTTTACTCTATATTGATCGCTATGGGCTTAAGGATGAGTACACTAGCATCAATGAGATTTCTGACAAGCTGAACATCAGCTTTCATTTCCTGACCAAAATACTGCAGACTCTTAACAAAAATGGCATCATTAGTTCTTCTCGAGGACCTAGCGGTGGTGTACGACTTCAGAAAAGCACACATGATATTATCTTAAGCCAAATAGTGCTCCTATTTGAAGGAATGGGCTTTTTTGATGATTGTATGTTAGGATTACCTGGCTGTAGTAATGATAGCCCGTGCCCTGCTCATGATTTCTGGACAGACATCAAAACACAACTTAAAGACAGACTAGACGAAAGTTCAATTGGCACTTTATCTAAACTGGAAGGCCGTATTGGTCTTTCAGAACTAGGTGAACCCTACTAAACGAAAAAAATTTGAATCCATTTAAGAGTTTAAGCTCTTTATTACTTATTTAAACCAAAACCAAATGACTGAAACGAATGTAAAACCTACTACCTACTCCCGGGAAGAAGTGTTAGTAACTAGTCTGGATTACTTCGCTGGCGATGAGCTTGCCGCCACAACATGGATCAATAAGTACTGTTTGCAAGACCAAAACGGTCAGTACCTTGAGCTCACGCCGGCCGACATGCACTTGCGCATGGCAAAGGAATTTGCTCGCATTGAATCACAACATCAATCTTCAAAAGTCACTAAAAAATTCTCCAAATATGGACAGCAACGCAAACCTCTGACTCAGGAAATCATTCATCGACTCTTTCAGGATTTTAAATACGTCATCCCTCAGGGCAGTGTAATGGCACTCTTAGGCAATAGTGCCGCCATTGGCTCATTGAGCAATTGTGTGGTCATCAAATCTCCAGCAGATTCATATGGCGGTATCCTATATACCGATCAACAGATAGCTCAATTATGCAAGCGACGCTGCGGTGTTGGATTTGACATATCTAGTATACGCCCAAAAGGCCTTCCGGTCCAGAATGCTGCTGGTTCTTCAAGTGGTGTAGTATCATTTATGGATCGTTTTTCTAATACCACAAGGGAAGTAAGTCAGAACGGAAGACGGGGCGCACTTATGCTAACCATGGATATCCGACACCCTGACATTGAATCCTTCATTGAGTCAAAAAAGGACTTGACCAAAGTCACGGGAGCAAATATTTCGATTAGAGTTTCCGACGAATTTATGCAGGCAGTTGAGACAGACGACACCTTTACGTTGCGTTGGCCAATTGATGCCGAGTCTCCATCACTTACCAAGGAAGTTAATGCACAACAGCTTTGGAGTAAAGTAATTACATGTGCGCATACTTCTGCAGAACCTGGGATCATTTTCTGGGATCAGCAGCACCATTACTCAACTTCATCCATTTATCCCGCATATCGCAATGACTCCACCAATCCATGTTCGGAAATTGCCATGCAAGGAGGTGACAGTTGTCGTTTGATGGCGCTCAATCTATTCAGTTTCGTCAATCAACCATTTACCTCAGAAGCTACATTTGATTTCGAAAAGTTCTATCAAATTACCTATGAAGCGCAGCGGCTCATGGATGATCTGGTATCTCTTGAATTAGAGTCTGTAGAGAAAATCTTATCGAAAATCGACGGAGACGCTGAAGCTGATTTGATCAAAAAGGTTGAACAGGATACTTGGAAAATGTTATATGAAAATGGAAAAAAGGGTCGCCGGACGGGCCTTGGCTTTACGGCATTGGCTGATGCCATGGCTGCTTTGGGCATCAAATTTGACTCTGACAAAGCCATTTCGACAATCGACGAGATCATGGCAACTAAGTGCAACGCTGAATTTGACAGTAGTATCGATATGTCGATTGAGCGTGGAAGCTTTGAAGGGTACGATCCCCAAATTGAAGAACAATCGACATTTGTAGACTTTTTCAAAACGAAATTTCCTGACACCTACAAAAGAATGATCAAATATGGACGCAGAAATATTTCAATTTCGACGGTAGCACCAACAGGTACCGTATCACTCATGGCCCAAACTTCGTCCGGGATAGAACCGGTATTTATGCTGAGCTATAAGCGAAGGAGAAAAGTAGTGGATCCGGAGAATGCTGATATTTCCTTTACAGATGAGATGGGTGACCAGTGGGAAGAGTTTGATGTTTATCATCCAAAACTGAAAGAATGGATGGCACTCTATCCTGAAAAGGATTTCGATGAAAATCCATATCAGGGTGCCACGGCTAATGAAATTAGTTGGTCCAAGCGCGTTGAAATACAAAGCATCATTCAGCAATATGTTACGCATTCGATCAGCTCGACGATTAATTTACCATCCAACACACCCGTTTCAACAACCAATAAGATCTACATGGAAGCCTGGCGCAAAGGACTGAAGGGCATCACTGTTTATCGTGATGGTTCGAGGGCGGGAGTACTGGTAAAGAGCGATCATAAAGAAAAAGAAGACGAACATAAAATCGTAGATCGCATCGCGCCCAAAAGACCAATTGAATTGGATGCGAAAATTGTACGATTCAGAAATGAAAAAGACAATTGGATGGCGTTCATAGGCATGATGAATGACCGACCATATGAAATCTTCACAGGTCGTGCAGAGGATTCATTTGCCCTCCCTCCATATGTGGACAATGGCTGGATCATCAAGAGCAAAGACCAAGAGAACAAGTCACGGTATGATTTTAGATACGTTGACAGTCAAGGTTATAATGTCACAATAGAAGGATTGAGTAGAAGTTTTTCAGAGGAGTTCTGGAATTACGCAAAGCTCATTTCAGGTATCCTCAGACATGGCATGCCAATGAAAGATGTCGTACACTTAATTGATAATTTGAACCTAGACAGAGACTACATCAACACCTGGAAGAATGGTGTGAATCGAGCCTTACGGACTTTTATCCCCAATGGCACCAGAAGCAAAGATCACTATTGTGAACATTGTGGAGACTCTGAGGGACTGGTTTATGAAGAGGGTTGCCTGAAATGCAAGAGTTGTGGGTTTACAAAATGTGGATAATCAGAAGCATTGCATAAAAGGTCTCGCATTTGCGGGACCTTTTCTTTGAACCGATAAAATCAAACTTAAAACTCCACAATCTCAAATTCGGTACGCCTGTTTTTGGCTCTACCGTCATCCGTAGTATTGTCGGCAATAGGTTGAGTTTCTCCATACCCCACAAATCTTACACGTGTTTCCTCAATGCCCGCGAGCACAAGATATTGCTGAACGGCCTCAGCTCTCTTTTCTGACAATTTAAGATTGAGCTCGTCAGATCCAAGGTTATCCGTATGGCCACCGATTTCGATCACCATCGTGCCATTATCTTCAAGCAGATCAACAGCCTTATTCAGCTCCACGTAACTGATCGGCTTTAACTCAGCTCTCCCGCTTTCAAAGAAAATGTTGTTTAGGATTACCTTGGTGCCTTTCTCAATTGGCTCCAGGGCTATGTCATTGACAATCTCCTGATAACTAGTATCAGCAGGCAGCTCAAAACTCTGTGAAAAGAAGAAGAAGCCTTTACTACTGGCAGACACACTATAGTCTCTTCCAGCAGGCAGCACTACCAGGTACTCTCCACTGGAAGAATTACTCTTGTTCACACTCAGCAGCTCTCCTGTGTTAATGTCCTCGATCAATACAACAGCCCCAATCGGCTCTTGAGTTTTTACATTTGAAACAATCCCTTGTACTACCACTGTTGGTTTAGGTTTGAGCTCATCAGGAAGCTCTATTTGAAAAATATCATAATTGTCCGGGTCCAATCGGGATGAAGAAAAATACCCGATACCTTCAGCTGTAATGCTGAAATTAGTGTCATCTCCCTTTGAGTTTAGCGGAGCACCAAGATTGATGGGTTTGGACCATTTTCCCTTTTCGAATTTGCTATAGAATATGTCCATGCCACCATAACCGGGATGACCGCTTGAGGCATAATAAAGGGTCTTACCATCAGGTGCGAGGTATGGACTATTTTCGCTAAATGGGGTATTGACAAAACCTCCCAGATTTTGAGGAACTCCCCATACACCCAAATGATTTTTCTCCACAACGTACAGATCAGATCCTCCATATCCCCCATTTCTGGCCGAGGTAAAAACGATCTTCATACCGTCAGAGCTGATTGAAGGTTGAGAATCCCACCCTTCGCTGTTCACAACATTACCCATATTCACTGGGTTGGTCCATTCAGTTCCCACCAACTGAGTAATGTATAGGTCACAATTACCAATTTCCACCTCTGGTCCACATCGTACATAAACCATAGTTTGTCCGTCACCAGTAAATGCAGAACCAAAATCATCTCCAATTGAGTTGAGTGGTTCGGGTAACAATTGCGGTGCGCTCCAAAGGCTATCTACCAATTGTGAGTAGTACAGGTCCTCCCCAAAATCCATTGGCGAGTTGGCATCCGGATCATCAAAACCTCCCTGTCTGACACTAGTGAAATACAGCCGGGTGCCTGTCGGTGATACCTGAGGCATATAATCTCCAGAGGCACTGTTGATAGCAGTCAAAAGAATTGGATCCTCCATTGTAGCTGCCATTGCCCTAATGGCAGCACTTTCACTTGCATAATTAAGCCTGTAAATGCCCTGATGTCTCTTTTGTTTGTTTTCAGGAATGTCCTTCACCCTGGCCAAATATTGATTTGCAGCGGCCTTTGCTTCCTCCCATTTCTCTGATTCAATCAAGGCTTTGCATTCATCAAAATACATCTTTGGGCTATAATTAGGATTGATTGTTTTCAGTCGATCAAAAGAATAAACCGCCTCATCCCATCTTTTTGTATAATTGAAGGCTTGTGCCAAGGAATACCATGCATCCTGGTAATCATTCTTAATATTTACAGCCTCTTTCAATTTGTTGATCGCATTCTCAAAATCGCCCTTATTGAGCGCTCTCACACCAGTATAGTATGCGTCTTGCGCACTTTGTGAAAATGAAATCCACGTGCATAACATTAGTGCTGTAGTGATTGCTGTTCTTAGGAATTTTCTTATCATGTTTTAGAAATATGAAAATAAATTACCTAATTCTATCAACATATAAAAACGAGGACCAACATTGCTACTCTGGAATTAAGCCATCATTCCTAAAGGAACCATAGTTAGTTTTTCTAAGGATTTAAATCACAGTGACTAGATTTGAACTATTGCCCTCTGTATCGATGGATTTACTACTGCTTTTGGCTACCATAATTGGAGGATATCTTCTGATATTCTCAGGCATCAGCATTATCAAAAGTCAAAACGCTAAGTCAGTCTTCACTTTTATTGCTACGGGATCCCTGTCTGCAATCCTATTGGTAAATAATTTGGATTTACCCTTTAACATCCAACCCATTTACTTACTTATTTGGCCAGCTGTTTATTTGTCCCTTTCAAACACCAGACTAAGAGCAGTGACCTCCATCTATCTTCTTCTGCCTCTCTTTGGAATCTTTTTGATGCAATCAGTATATAGTTGGTTCTTCGATTTCATTTATCTAATGACATTTAGCGTTTTCGGATTAATGATCATTCGAAATATTTGGAATATGGCCTCCACTCTTCGAAAGGCAGAACGAAATACAATGCTAGTCGGACTACTCACAATCTATTTTATCAGATGGTTAACACCACTCTTTGTCCTTGATCAAGAAATGGTGTTGCTCATTTTTCATCTTTGTTCAGGAGGATTTTTCATCGTACTCAGCGCATTTAGTATTCAATCCGTTCGTCCCGTCTCAATCCCAGTCTCGCTTGAATCACCGAACTACGACGAATGGATCAAAAGAAAAATAGAAATAGCTTTGGCTACCCACAAGCTCTACAAAACGCCTGACTTGACCGTCCATGAGTTGTCATTACATCTGAATATGAAGTCGTCTGAACTATCAGCATTCATGAGCAATCGCATGGGTAAAAACTTCAATGACATTGTGAATGAGTATCGGGTCAATGAAGTAAAGCGCCTGATGCAAAGTCCAACTACCGATCCAAAAGCAACATTAATAGAACTAGCCTACCAATCAGGATTTAACTCAAAGGCTACATTCAATCGAATATTCAAGCGTCATACAGGTATATCTCCAAGAGAGTTTCGCAATCAAGTCATAAAACCTTGATTAATTAGTCTCAAAAAAAAAATGAGTCGTTCTGAGTGTTTCAAATGCATTTATTTGCTGAAAGTCAAATAGTCAAACAATGTATTCACCCAAAATTTTCCTGCGTAAATTCCTGCGACACCCATCAAAATACATTTTCAATCTGGTTGGCATTACACTGAGTCTTTGTTTTTCATATGTCATCTATTCACACATATCAAATGAACTCAGTTATGATGAACACCACACAAATAAAAATCGTGTTTATCGACTCACTTCCGATTTTACTTTTGAGGGTCAATCAGATCGATATGCCAACACACCTAGACCTGTGGGAGCAGCGCTGGTCCGGGAATATCCCGGCATTGTCGCATCAGTCAAAATAATTGGATTCAACGGACTCCAAAATCATTCTGGTTATCTAAACGTAAACGGAAGCTCAATTCGATCTAAACAATTGTTTGCTTCTGAAGCAACATTTTTCGAAGTGTTTGATCAGGAGTTAATCAGTGGAACTAAAGATGCACTAAAGGAACCAAACAGCATAGTCATCACCCAGTCACTTGCGAAAAAGCTTTTTGGTGAAGCACCTCCAATGGGACAAATCATAACACTTGAAGACAATGTCAAGGTTGAAATAAAGGCAGTAATAAAGGACTCAGATAACTCAACCCATCTTCCGTTTGAAGCACTGGTCTCCTATTCTACCTATTTTGATACAGAGAATACTGAAAAATGGTGGTTTGGTGGACATGTATACACCTACGTACTGACTACTGAGACTTTTAACCCTAAAACAGTCTATAATGACTGGGATACATTTCACAACAAGTACTTCAAGAGTACACTCGAGCCCCTCAACGGTCAGGCCAAAATCATCTTTCAACCGGTGACGGACATTCATCTGGCAAAACCACTAATCTGGGAACCATACCCCCATGGAAACAAATCCAATTTGATCATCTTCGGAGCAATTGCCATATTCCTTCTGGTAATGGCCTGTTTTAACCAAATTAACCTTTCACTAAGTAGTACCTTCAAAGACATGTCTCATGTGGCAACTAAAAAAGCTTTCGGGGCACGAAGATCCGATCTCATTAAATCGGACTTGATTGAGTCTGCCTATATGTGGCTTTTAGGAGCCCTTCATTCAATCGCATTATTGGCTGCGTTAGTTCCCGCATTTTCTCAATATTTTAATCTAACGGCGAGCTTGGAGCGAATTGGCAGGCATCTATGGCTACTTGAAATCGCATTGATTGCGGTAATTTGTTCAGTGATTGCAGCGATTGTCCCTGCCATAATCAACTCACGAACAAGTCAATACACCCTTCGATCATCTGCTCAATACTTCTTTAGATCCAGACGTACAATTACGACACTGCAGCAGGTACTGGCATTTTCGATTGTGACTTTTACATTGGTAGTTTTTGCTCAAATACAATTCGTACAAAATAGAGATCATGGCTTTGAAAGTGATAACCTACTGATAATCAACATTGAAGGCATTCAGTTTAAAAATGAGCTGACAGGTCTAATCAATGATTTGAGATCACATGCGAGCATCAATGGCGTCTCATTAGCAGATGAAACACCGTTGACAGGCATAAATGAATTCACATTTCAAATCCAAGCTCCAGAAGGAAAGTTTACATCCACTCCATCACAAACCATCGCCGTTGGTGATGACTACCTCTCTACTATGGGGCTTAAACTTTTGGCTGGCAGACCATTGGACAAAAGAGACAATCATTATCGGGGTGTGCTGATCAATCAACGCCTGGCTGACAAACATCAAATCGACATAAACAACTTCAGCAAAGTCAGAATGAGATTTAATGACAATGAATCAACAGAAAGGTGGATTGTTGGAGTTGTCGAAAATTTCAGTCTTGGATCTGCTCATGAAAAGACTCAAGGAATGGCAATTGGATATCGCGATGGCAAGCGTAATAACTTGATTGTAAGCGCTCCGTCGAACGAATTAACCCGGATCAAACAAATATGGAATGACAATGTCGATGGATATCCAATGATTTACGCTTACATGACAGATGAGCTAAATTTGCTCCATGAAGCTGAAGTAAACCTATACCACCTGCTTGTGATTGGGTGTTTTATGATTATCCTGATAGCCATGTTGGGTCAAATAGGTCTGTCGGTTGACTTAGCCATGAAACGTTCAAAAGAAATAGCCATTAGAAAAGTATGTGGAGCAAACAACTCCTCCTTGGTTGTGCTAATGTTTAAAGGATTTATGATCAATATGGCAGTTACCATCTTAATAGGATCGGGTGTGGCATGGTATCTAAGTAATCAGTGGCTTAACAATTTTCACTACCGACTGGAGTTCAATTTTCAGTGGGTGTTCATTGCTGGCCTCATAAGTATCTTACCAATAGTGGGAGTGACATTCATACATACACTTAAAATTAGCCAGTCCAATCCTGCTGTAAGCCTAAAGTTTGAATAGGCTGGGTGACATCAGGAGATGACAGCAAATTGAAAAGGGGACTCAGACAGTCTGACTGAAGATTGCTGTGGCAGGTTTGTCTCTGAGCATTCGCCGATCAAAACTCATGCATATATTACGCACGTAGGGTTGACCTGCTTCCTGAACCAATAAAGTATTCTCTCGCCATTTAATCAGTCCATCCGCCTCCATTTCAAGGAGCATTTCCTTAGCCTCAGATTCAGCCAGTGGATCTTCTACTGTCGTTTCAAAGCGACACATTAAGTCGAGTATGTGTTGTCTGTATTCCAGGTCTTCAGCATTCAACACATGTCCGCGTATAAAGGCAAACTGGCCATCTTCAATATCCTCAATGTACTTTTCAACCTTCTTTTCATTTTGAGCAAATGCTGTCCAAAGGTCGCTGATCGCTGACACCCCCAGCCCAATTACATAATTGGTATGCTGGGTGGTATAGCCCATGAAATTTCGATGCAGGGAACCGTTATGATGGGACACAGTCAGACTATCATTAGAAAGTGCAAAATGGTCCATACCAATCTCTTCATATCCATGACTACTCAGGACTCCTTTGCCATGTTCGTAAAAGGCACGTTTTTGATCGGAGGTCGGCAATTTAGACTCGAATGACTTTTGTGCCGGCTTCATCCAAGGCACATGAGCATAACTATAAAACGCAATCCTATCCGGTCTCAACTGAATGGTTTTATCAATCGTATCGTCAATGGTTGCAATGGTTTGACCTGGTAGTCCATAGATCAAATCAAAGTTGATAGATTGATAGCCAATCTTTCTGGCTTGATTCACCACGGTCTCAACCTGTTCATAGGACTGTCTACGGTTGATCAGCTCCTGAACTGTTGGGTTAAAATCCTGAATTCCAAAACTCAATCTCCTGCATCCAACATCGAACAATAATTGTAAATGCTCAACTGTCGTATTGTTAGGGTGCGCCTCAACACTCACATCAGGCTGTATATCTTGACCCGACGTTAATTTTGTAATCAATCGATGCAGGTTTTCTGGGGAAAAGAAGGTAGGTGTTCCGCCTCCCATATGTATTTCTTTGATTACCAATTCGTTCCCTAAATGTACCTTGTACATGTCCCACTCCTTGAGAAGGGCATCAATATATGGCCCTTCGACTTGATGATTTTTGGTGATTCGCGTAGTGCATCCACAGTAGGTACAAAGGCTTTCGCAAAAGGGCAGGTGAATGTAAATGGACACCCCATCAGAGGCATTGATTACTGATAGTTCCTTCTTCCAGTTTTCAACTGAAAAAGTATCCTGATCCCAATATGGCACTGTTGGATAGCTAGTGTATCTAGGACCGGGTACATTGTATTTCTTTACGAGATTAGTATCCATTGCAAAGGGTAATTGTTTGAAGAAATTCAATTGTGCGAGAGTTAGCCTGATCCGCCGGTAGCATCATTACCGAACCTCTCAGTATGAAAAAAACGGCAAGACCAAAACTCAAATAAGGGACCATTCTCTTTGGTCTCCAGGCAGTGAGTTTAAGAAAGAAGTCTTTGGATACCTTGATCATAAATAGTGGAATAGAGTTGCCAATACCAAATAGCACCATGTACAAGCCTGCCGTTTCCACATAGCCGGTCTCCATTGCTCCAGCTAAGGCCACCCATATCAGACCGCAAGGCAATAATCCGTTTAGCATTCCCAATGTAAATATGGAGCCGAACGATAATTGCTTCATCCGTGCCACCATCCATAGGTTGATCTTTTTGGCCAGAGGATTTCTCCCAAGTTTTCCTTTGAGAAGCTGAGGATATACTAACGCTCCTAACAACAAGATTCCGGTAAAAACGGATAAGTAGGATTGCAAACCCATAAGGTTGATCCCAAATCCAACAAGCCCCAGGACAACTCCTATAAATCCATAGGTAAGCACACGACCTCCATTAAAGAGCAGGGCCGAAATCATCGGCCGATCGGGCTTGGAAGGAACAGCAGCAGCTAGAGGACCGCACATCCCCACACAGTGCACACTGCCCATCATCCCCAATACAAATCCGGTCCAAATGATATTCATGGCACAAACAAGTCAATCTCCTGATAGTACGATTCTACACCATCTCCCCATTCAATCTTCAGAATGTATCTTCCTTTGCTCAGGTCTTTTTTAGCAATGAACTGCTCATTCCCTGAAATTTTATAGAATTTATCTTCTTTGGCCTCAGAGGGCCTATACAATTGAATCTTTCCCTGTGCATTTGCGATCGGATAGTTAATGGTGATTCCCGTTTCAGATGCCTTTGCTGAAATACTGAGTTTCGCTTCCTGCTGATTTTTGATCTGTTGAATCCGATCCTCATAAGCAATTTCCTGCTTGTAGTAATCATCGGACACCAGGTCAATGTTTTGATTAAAACTCCCGATGACCATATACATGATAAACGCAAAAAACAGGAGTAAAGCAATTGTGATATAGTGTCCCCAGTTCAGTTTCATAATTAATTAGATTGCAGGCCCTAAAAATGTTGTTCGCACTGTCTCAATAAGCTCGTCACCAGAGTATACTCCAATTTTTACTTCTGTTTTAATCCCACTCAAAGCGCTCTTGTCAAGGTAAATGAACATTGCGCCATCTTTCACGCCATTCCCCTCCACTACACTAAAGTCCCCTACTGGCTTGACTTCTCCTTCTCCACCAATCACTCTCAATTCAAGGGGCATGTCTTTGTTGGTTTTATTTATCACTTTGATATTATACAAATTACTCAACCGTCCATCGGCTTGCTCCTGATACATCACACCAGGCGTACGAAGTATTGAGGTTTCGAAATCAGATCTCATTACCAACAGTGTAACCATCACGCCTAGCAGCACGACCAGCACGCCAGTGTAAGCTTTCATTCGGGTTGTGAACTTAAATGAGCTTCCGGTTTCAATCTCGTCTTCAGATGCGTAGCGTATCAACCCGCGATCCATCCCAACCCTATCCATGATATCATCACATGCATCCATACAAGCGGTACAATTCACGCATTCTAGCTGAGTCCCATTTCTAATATCTATTCCTGTTGGGCATACATAGACACATTGTTTGCAGTCAATGCAATCTCCTTTGTCAGCTGAAGCTCTGTCTTCTCCCTTTCGGAACTTACTTCTACTTTCTCCTCTCACATGATCATACCCAACAACAACGGAGCTTCTATCAAGCAAAACACCTTGCAATCGGCCATATGGGCACACGTTGGTACAGGCTTGTTCTCTGAAAAATGCGAAAACAAAATAAAACAGGCCTGTAAAGACCACCATGGCAATAAAGCCTCCAATTCTATCAACGGGATTGGATTGAATAATATCCCAAACGCCCTCAACACTAATCATGTATGCCATGAAGGTATGCATGATTAAGGCGGATATAATAATAAACAAAGTATGCTTCAATCCATACTTCCAAATCTTCTCTCCATTCAAAGGCGCATTTTTAAGTTTCTTTTGCGCAGTATAATCCCCTTCTATCAGGTACTCCAAACGTCGAAAAACCATTTCTAGAAAAATGGTTTGCGGACATATCCAACCACAAAATATGCGCCCCCAGATTACAGTGAACAAGACAACAAATACTACAAACGTGATGAGGGCAAACGCAAACAAATGAAAATCCTGAGGCCAGAAAACTTGTCCGAAAATGACAAACTTCCGATCGAACACATTGAACAACAGGAAAGCCTCGCCATCAATTTTCAGGAACGGACCGCCAAACAGAATCGTCAGCAATAAATAACTTACCCACTTACGCGCGGTATAATATCGCCCTGAAGGTTTTTTTGGAAAGATCCACTTTCGATTGCCATCCTCATCCATCGTGGACAGTTGGTCACGAAAGGCATCCTCCTCCTCGTAAAGGTTGTCTACTTTTTCTAGTGCTTCCATAAGTAATTGATAAACAAGGACCAGCTAATAGGTGCGACACCAGTCCTTGTTCACTTAATTATTCTGTTCTTCTACTCGCCCTCTGGCTCGTACAACTCACCCTGAGGCTCCTTTGGGTTAGCTGCAGTCTGACCTACAAACCCAAGTACAACACTGGCGAGATTTTCCATCTCTGCAGGCGTCAACTGATTTCCCCAGGCGATCATCCCTTTATCGGGAATACCATATTTGATGGAGGAAAATATATCTCCTACACTGCCTCCATGCATCCAGTAGTTGTCGGTGAAATTGGGCCCAACACCACCTCCACCATCAGCAGCATGACAGGCAGCACAATAGGTAACATACATGGTTTTACCTGCCTTTAGTCTTGCTTCATCCGTAACGAGCGCAACTGTGCTTTCATCGACCATTACTTCATCTCCTCCGCTGGCTTCTTTGGCCGCAGCTACTTGCGCTTCGGCAATTGCCATTTCTGTTTCATACTCTTCAGCACTCAACTGACCTGTACCTAACACGTGATAATGCAACAGATAAATCACACCAAACACAATGGTGATATAAAACATGTATCTCCACCATGGAGGCAAATTGTTATCCAATTCACGAATACCATCGTAAGCATGATCAGTAAGGATTTCATCCTCTTTTTCAATCGGTACAACATCATGAAATTTGGCCCAGAAACCACCTTCATCTTCAAAAGTGAGCTCCTCGCCCCTGGCCTTAGCCTCAGCAAGGGCTTCAGCTCGTTTGCTATTGACGAATGTCTGCAATGCCCTAAGCACAAATACCAACAAGAGCATTACCAGGATGCTAATGACCAGAGCTGTAGTAGCTACAGCCTCTAAGGTGCTAAAACCGGAAGCATCACTGGCCTGAGCAGCACCTTTGCTCGTGGCGGCCAGTGACAGAAAAAGTACCGGTATATATTTGAATATCTTTTTCATTGAATCAGTTTTTTAGGTTGAGAATTGCCTTCATCCAATGGCATTTGAGCGATTTCGTTCAATTCATTTTTATCTGTACGGAACACCCATACCAACAATACCAAAAAGAAAATGAAGAATATGAGGAAAGAGATCATGGGATATATTTCAATCCCTATGATGGTCTCCATATGATGTTTGATAAACTTTAGCATAGCGATTAGTCTTTTGCTTTAATATCAGTTCCCAATCGCTGGAGATACGCTATCAACGCGATGATCTCCTTGTCTTTGCTTACTTGAATACCATTGTCCTTCAGGTTGTCTACCACAACTTGCTGTTGCTTTGACAAATCGGCCATTGCCTGATCTTCATAACCATCTGCATAAGGTACACCCAATGTTCTCATGGCTGAAACCTTAGCCTGTGTTGTGCCAGCATCCAGATCATTCTCATAGAGCCATGGATACGGCGGCATGATCGAACCAGGAGACATAGATTCTGGATCCAGCATATGATGATAATGCCAGCTATCAGGATATTTTCCACCTTCTCTTAAAAGATCCGGACCTGTTCGCTTCGATCCCCATAAGAATGGATGATCATAGACAAACTCTCCAGCTTTGGCATATTCACCATAACGTTCGGTCTCTGACCTGAAAGGTCGAATCATCTGTGAATGACAATTGCTACATCCTTCTCGGATATAAATATCTCGCCCGTGTAACTCCAGCACCGAATATGGCTTGACACTCTCAATGGTCGGAACATTTGACTTCACAAGGAATGTCGGTACCATCTCAACAATACCACCGATCAGAATTGCGATCAAACTCCAGACCAACATATTGACCGGTCTCCATTCGAACATTCTTCTGTGCCAGTGCTCATGTTTAGACGGCTGATAATCAGCAGACAATGGAGCAGCCTCTGCTGCTTCTTCTGGTATAAATTTTCCAACTCCAGCAGTTTTAACCAGGTTGTAAATCATCACGAAAACACCTCCAAGGTAAATGGCTCCACCAAATGCCCTCAGTGCATACATTGGCTTCAACTGCGTAACAGTCTCAAGGAAGTTAGGATAAGCTAATAGACCTGTATCGGTAAACTGTTTCCACATCAAACTTTGCGTGAATCCAGCCCAGTACATAGGTAACGCGTAGAAGATAATACCAAGCGTACCCAACCAAAAATGCCAGTTAGCCAGCTTCAATGAGAATATTTTAGTTCCGTATAATTTCGGTATTAGATAATAGAGCATTCCAAATGTCAGGAATCCATTCCATCCCAATCCTCCTATGTGAACGTGTGCAATGGTCCAGTCCGTAAAGTGACTGATCGCGTTGACATTTTTCAATGACATCATAGGACCTTCAAATGTGGCCATTCCATAACATGTCACTGCGACCACCATGAACTTCAACACAGGATCTTCTCTCACTCGATCCCAAGCCCCTCTAAGGGTAAGCAATCCATTCAACATACCTCCCCAGCTCGGAGCAATCAGCATAATGGAGAATACTACTCCAAGAGACTGTGCCCAATCTGGTAATGCGTTATACAACAAGTGGTGAGGTCCGGCCCAGATATAGATAAAGATCAATGCCCAGAAATGAATAATAGACAATCTATAAGAATAGACAGGTCTATTTGCTGCCTTAGGCACAAAATAGTACATCAACCCCAGATAAGGAGTGGTCAGGAAGAATGCCACCGCATTATGACCATACCACCACTGAACCAGTGCATCCTGTACACCCGCATAAACTGAATAACTCTTGAATAAACTGATTGGCAACTCAAACGAGTTGACAATATGCAACACCGCAACAGTTACGAATGTGGCGATGTAGAACCATATCGCGACGTATAGGTGTCTTTCACGACGTTTCAGAATGGTCATGAACATATTCAAACCAAATACCACCCACATTAGTGCAATGGCGATATCAATCGGCCATTCGAGTTCAGCATATTCTTTCCCGGAGCTAATACCCAATGGCAGGGTGATTGCGGCAGCCAGAATAATCAGTTGCCAGCCCCAGAAGTTGATATTACTTAACAGGTCGCTATACATCCTCGACTTGCAAAGCCGTTGCAAGGAGTAATAAACGCCGGCGAAAATTCCATTTCCTACGAATGCAAAAATCACTGCATTGGTATGGAGCGGTCGAATACGACCAAAGGTCGTATAGGCCAGGCTAAAATTGAGTTGCGGAAAAACCAGCTGTAGCGCTATGAGCAGTCCTACCAGCATACCTACCACGCCAAAAATCGCCGATGCTATGATAAACATCCGGACAATCTTATTGTCATAGTTAAAAGTTTCCAATCCGCCAGATTTGGATTGTGCTAAATCTTCAGACATAAATGTTAGGTTTTACTTTTTTGAGATGTCGGTTTGTCGTCGAATAATATACGAACTGAAGGAGTGTAATCATCATCGTACTGACCTGAACGGGAAGCCCATATAAATAAGCCGAGGAATCCCAAGGCAACCAGTAGGCTGACACCAATTAGTAGAAAAATTACACTCATCCTGCAATATTAAGTTCAATGTTCGCAGAGGGTCATGAGAGCAGTCAAAACCCAAAATGATATTTGTCATGCACCCACCACTTGGTTGGGAACATTTTTTTCACTTAAAGCCTTTGCCTTGAAGTTAATATACAGCGTAATAAATCCAACTACCGAGACCGAGCTAATTGGCATTAACAATGAAGAAACAAGTGGAGTCAGTAGTCCTGTAAATGCAAACGAAAGACCAACCAGATTGTACGAAAATGAAATGGCAAAAGCAATCCACACCGTGCGTACTGCCACTTTTGAAAAGGAAAGGAAATTACTAAACCTTGACAGACTTTCGGATTGAAGAATCGCATCACTGGCCGGTGAAAACATGTAGACATCATCTGATATCGAAATACCTACCTTGCTTTTCTGTAGTGCTCCGGCATCATTTAAGCCATCTCCGACCATCATGACATCAGCATCAGCACCTATCCCTTCTACAAAATTGAGTTTGTCTTCCGGTGTTTGGTTAAACCTTGTTTCGTTAAAATATGGATCAAGGCGTACTTTTTCCACATGATTGTCTCCTGAAAGGAGGTACAATTCATGGTTCTGTCTCAGCTTCTGAAGCTCATCAAAAGCACCTTCCCGGTAAGTCTGGTGAAACTCAAATCTTCCCATCATTACACCATCAATTTCCACAAACACGGCAGTCTGCTCAACTTTCGGTTGATTGAGCCACTCTGCAGCACCCAGGCGAATGTATCGGTCACCTGTACTTGCATAAATACCCTTTCCTACCAACTCCTCAAATTCGCTCAAGTCTACCCTCCCTCCGGTCTCAAGATGGCTTGCCAGCAATTTGCTCAATGGATGAATAGAAGAAGAGACCGCTGAAAACACCAACATGCGCTCGGCATCTGTAAGTCTACTACCGATGTATTGAACATTTTCAGGAAGTGGTTTTGATAAGGTTCCGGTTTTATCAAAAACGATTTTCTCCGCTGCGGCAATGGACTCAATCACATTCGCATTTTTCAGGTACATCCCCGATCGACCAAAAAGTCGCATGGTATGGCCATACGTAAATGGAACTGCCAAAGCAAGAGCGCAAGGACAGGCTACTATCAATATCGAGGTAAATACATTGAGTGAAAGCGCCGGATCTATAAGCAACCAGATACCGCCTCCTAGAAATGCCAGTCCGAGTATGACAATAGTAAAATACTTACTGATACGGTCTGTGATGTTGTTCAGTGTACCTCCCCCTTTGTCGCTTTGATTCCAAAGTTTTGTTAAGTGACTGTTGTCTACCGATTTATTTAAGGTCAACGTTATAGGCGTTCCCAGATGCCGTCCTCCAGCAAATACTTGTTCGCCAGGCTGCTTCGATACTGGTACTGATTCACCGGTTACAAAACTATAGTCAATGTTACCTACTCCTTCTTCAATCACAGCGTCTGCAGGTATGAGCTCCTGATTATGCACGACAATGTGATCGCCAACATCAAGACTTTCGATCTTGGTAACCACTTCCTTTCCATTCTCCAGCTTGGATACTGCAATTGGAAAAAAGGAGCTCACATCCCTTTCAAAAGAGAGTGCCTGATAAGACTTGTGCTGGTACCATCTACCGATCAACAGGAAGAAAACCAAGCCGTTGAGTGAGTCTACATAGCCTCCACCATCCAGCAGCAGTATATCCACTAAACTTCTGACAAATAGGGTCAAAATACCGATGGAAATGGGTACATCAATATTGACGAATTTATGTTTGAGGCCTTTCCAGGCAGATTGGAAGTATACATTACTACTATAAAAAAAGACGGGTAGCGCAAACAGCAAATTCAGGTAACCGAAAAGCTCCAGAAACTGGGTAGGCAACTGATAGTTGAAATCCAGATATTCTGGAATGCTGATGAGCATGGAGTTCCCAAAGAAGAATCCCGCAACAGCAAGTCGGATGACCAGATCGGATTTTTGAGTTTTTTGTTTGTTGAGCTCAATAGCTGGCGGATAACCAATTGTGTCCAATAATACAGCCAACGCTTTAAGAGATAACTTATCTGAGTAGTACATCAAGGTCACCTCCTTGGTAACGAAATTAACTGTGGACTTTACAACAGCTGAATTGATTTTCGAGATATGTTCAAGCAACCAAATGCATGAACTACAGTGAATTGTAGGTAAAAAAAAGTTTGCTTTGGAAAGCCCTTCATGTTCAAACTCAATAAACTCAGCCGCGATTTCAGGCAGATCCAATGCCTTATACTTCAGCTCTGCTCCTTTGGTCTTGTTAACCGTTTTTACTTTTTCATCGAGCTCATAAAAATCACAAAGATTCGATTCGTTGATGATTTGATAAACTGACTTACATCCATCACAGCAAAAAACGTACGCATCATATAAGATCTGAGCGTTTGGCTTTACCGCTTCCCCACAGTGATAGCATGATAGCACTTCAGTTTTAGGCTTTCGTAGTTTATCCATCAACCACAAAAATAGAATTATCTGGAGATCAAGTAACTGACATCAATTGGATTGAATTCCTGAGGATTGTCATAAAAAAATGCCTCTTTGCAGAGGCATTTTAGCTGAAGTGGTGACTCAATAAATTATGGATAATCAAAATGACATCACTAAGGTATTTGAAAACCGACCCTCAATCAATACCCAGAATTGGGTATTTTGACACAAAAAAAGACCTCCGAAGAGGCCTTTTTAAAACATAACTAATCAAGTGCTATTTTTTAATAATCTTAATCGTATTCGTCACGGGCACACCCCCATCCGTGAGTTGCATGAAGTAAACTCCACCCGTCTGTGATATCAAATCGATGGTAGCAGACTGCACACCCATGGCATGGCTGATAGTTTGCTGCATTAGGCGAACACCATTGATATCAAACAATTCAGCTTGCAATTGATCGAGCTTTCGATAAACACGATAGTCAAATGATAATACACCATCTGTTGGATTTGGATAGACGACAATGTCCTTCAGGAATGGCTTTATGGAATAAAGCTCCTCAACCACTTCCACCTGAATACCCTCTTCTGTAATCACAGCTGCCAACTGGAATGAATTATCTTCGGTCGTCCCTCCGGCACCAATCTCAAATTCAATGGCCGTGCTTTCATCCATGGCAACACCCGGATACTGAATGTTCAATAAGTAAATACCATCTGGAATATTGCTGAATTCGAAATTACCTTCATCATCTGATTCCACATAGGCTACCAACTCGAGCTCCTCTTCATCTACTCTACCACCACCTCCTGTCGTCCTTCTTCTCAAAGAACAGGCAGCTTTCTTCACTCGTCTCCTTGATTCGGGTCTTGAGCCTGGGTCAGTATCTGATATTTCCTCTTCAAGTACACCACCAATTCTACCTGTATTCTCAGGTTTAGGCTCGAAATTACCCGGGTTAGGAATCATCACAATATCAATCCCCTCTGTCTTCGTTCTCAACTCCAAAATATCTGCAAACACCCAGTTCGCCGAACTTTTGTACCAGGTCTGCATGACCTGTGATTTGAAAGGGACACCCCGATCTATTTTCACTACATAGTCACCCAGGATAATGTCCTCCAAAATATAATCACCATTTTCAGAAAGAGTTGATACACCTGCAGAGTCAAACGGACCATCTTTTACCCTGAATATCTCCACTATCCCGTCAGGCAAAGGATTGCCCGCAGAATCCAGAAATACTCGACCAAATACATCGTCGGTTGCAAGTAGTTGATTCTGAGAGGTCGATAGTGTTAGATCAGGCAAATTCGCATTTTTCACCTGCACGTTGTAACTCCCCATTTTGAAGAAATCCATTTCCTCAACGATATGCAGTGGATTTGTCGCTCCGGCTATTGCCAATGTGTCAAAATACCACTGGTAACTATTACCCAAACCAGGCACATTTGCAACCAAATCCACATCACTACCCGCTTTTACGGTATCTCTTGATGCCAGCCCATAAGATTTCTGAGGAGCATAGTCAAAGGTGCCAATTGAAGCATTAGGTACCAGATCACCAAACGACAACCTGTTACTGGCTACTCGTAGCTCTGTCAACACTTCATGTCCTGACATGTCAGGTAGTCGTGTGATATCATTATTAGATATATCAAGGCTTGCCAGGTTTCCAATCCTACGAATTGCAACAGGCATGCGTCCTCTGAGTCCTTTATTGGACAAATCCAACTTCTCAACTCGTGTTCCATCAGTATTGAAGGAAACTCCTTCCCAATCATTCAATGAACCTGATAACCAACTCGATGCATTGGACCAATTGTCACCATCAAGTGCTTCATACACTGCCACCAGAGACAAACTATCTCTGCGACGAGAAGAAACACTGATGACAAATGGCTGAGTGTGAAGCGTTAGGTCTCCGACCTGGATGTTTGTAATCTCCAACACATATTCACCTTCATCTTCTGCTGAAGCTGCTGGAATACCAAATACATCGAAATCCTGATCGCCTTGCAACTCTCCATCCTTGTACCACTGGTAGACATTGTTGCTACCCGCCACTGTTTCACCGAACTGAATGGAAGCTCCTGTTGATAACAAAGTATCCAATCCAACTCCAAGGGAATCCTGTGGGGCATACGTGAAGTTCTGCAAAATGATATTAGGTTCCAGATCACCAAAATCAAGTTGATTTTCTGAGACGTTAATTTCAGTAATCGTAAACGCCCTACTGGATAGATCGGGTAACACACTGAATCTATTTTGCTGGATCAAGACACGTTGCAAATCCGCAAAACCGGACAAGAAAGCCAATGACCCACTAAGTTGGTTGTGACTCACCACAAACTGCTTCAACCCGGCTGACCTGCCCATATTAGGAAATGCACCTGTCAGGTCATTCCCGGCAATGTTGAACCTGACTAAACTATCCAATCTGCCGTACGAAGCAGGGATGCTTCCATCCAGGAAGTTACTGGCCACATTCAATTCCTTGAGACCCAGTATCAAGTCCAGGCTATCAGGCACGTTTCCGCGCAGTTTATTTGAATCCAGCCTAATCACCTCCAGAAATCCCATCCGATGCATTTTGGGTATCAAACCTCCCAATTCATTATTCGATAGGTTAAGCGTTTCCAAACTTGTCAAATTTGAAACAGCTGGAGGTATATTACCACTCAGCTTATTATGTGACAAGTTCAGTCGTCTCAGATTCTGCATATCGCCAACACCTGCCGGGATATCTTTCTCCAGAGCATTGTTGCTAAGGTTCAAAGCAACCATTGAAGTCAGCAATCCCAGTGAATCAGGAATAAAACCCTGCAGGTTGTTCTCTGGCAACTCAAGAGCCGCTACCCGGTCTCCATCAAGCCTCACCCCAAACCAATCTGCAACCGGACCTACTAACCAATTTCCATGATCAATCCAGGTTTGTCCAAATGTCTCCTTGTAAAAGGCAACCAGTGCCAAAGAATCTGTCTTGTTGACACCTCCACCGGCAGCTGTCGAAGATGTGATAAAGTTGGCCGGCACAAAACCTACATACATGGTAATGTTGCCTCCTGTTGCTGTCTGACTCGAAGCAGCTGGATCTCCAACCACGCCAATCTGCTGGTAGACGCCCCCACTGGACAATCTACCTCCCTGACTGGTTACAACCCCCTGAGCAAAAACCAGGGATGCTGTAAGCATCAGTGATATGGTGAATAATATATTCCTCATCTCTAATTTCATCTTGAGGAACAATTACTTACTTACACTTTGATTGCCACTTGTGATCATGGCCTTGATGGCCGCTATTTCCGCTTTTAAGTCATCTATCTCCGAACCGCTCGATTTGGCCAGCTCGGCTTTAAGCTCTTGATTTTCATCTTCCAGGTCTGTGATTTTCTCATTCAATTCCTTCACTGCCTCAATCAATAAAGCCGTCATGGAAACATAATCAACCGACTTATATCCATCAGCACCAGTCTTGACGAGCTGCGGCATCACTGCTTCAACTTCCTGCGCTATTACACCGACTCGTTGACGTGTCTCTGTTATGCCCTTAACTTCTTCAGCCTTCTTATTCCAATAATAGGTTACCCCATTTAGCGCTAATGTCTTGTTCAATGCACTTGGGATATTTGTGATGGATTTCTTAAACCTTCTATCAGACACGTTATTGAGTGCTCCAGTATAATTAAGATTGGTTGCCCAAATTGTATCTGCATCTATTTCTCCAGTACTACCAGTCATTGAAATAGTAGTGTTGGATGCATCGGAAATAACTATTTCTCCACTGCTCGCATTATCATTTATTTCTACAGAATAGTTTGTTCCATTTGCTCGGTAGACCCTAACTCCACCTCCCCCGGAGATTTCCACACCAGCCTGACTTACACTATTACTCGCTACCAGTTGCCCAAAATAGTTACTACCACCATCATCTTCTGTCTTCATTTCCATATACGTCGTTCCAGTTGGGTCTGCCAACGTAAGCCTTCCCTGTCCGTCAGTTCCATAGTTACTTTCAAGAGAAACTCTAACAGCACCATTATCAACAGTGCCACCATTGATTAATTGAATACTCTCTTTACCAATATGAGCAGCGGTATCCCACGCATTTCCAGTAACTACACTACTCAGGAATTCAGCATCTCCAGATCCATTAATTTGAACACCAAAACCTCCACTGCCATCATCCATCGCAATGTAATTCCCATTTCCCGGGTTGATTTGAATACCTCCAATCTGAGCGCTTCCGTCCTGTCCGTTTAACTCAATCGTACCCGCACCTGTATTGTCTGATAAACCAAGACCACCACCACCTGATCCATACATATTGCTGGTCATATAGGCGGTTGACCAACCATCATCTGCGCCCATACCAGCTGTAACAAACTCAATACGTTCCTTGTAGATTTGCACTGCGGTATCATTGATGTCTCCAACGCTAAACTCATTGGATATCCATCCTCCTCCATTTTGTCCATCTATCACAAATGTTCCTTCTTCTGTGGCATTGGTTATAGCGAAATAGCTGTTGCTTCCGTTTAACTCAAATCTTAAACTTCCTGCAGGATCGTGCATGGTCAAATAACCGCCATTTTGTGCTGATAATCCCAAGGTACTGGTACCGGCATTATCCTGCAACTCTATGCCTCCGCCTCCACTTCCGTAAAGATTACTAGTAAGATTTACACTTCCTCCTTGCAAACCACCAACATCAGTGCTTACTAAATTCAAATTACCCACGCTACTTGTGGTGTCTTTACTCACGAACATATCAACATTTGTCTGAAACCAAGTACCACCATCATCGCTATCTCCGTATAGAGATATGTTACCCAAATCATGACTGACCCAGGACTGAGCACCAATTAAAACGTTTGGTGTGCTAGTGCCATTCAGGTTAATCTGACCAGCACCTCCGGTAGGATCTGCACTCTGATCATTGATGATATTCATACTGACCATAGTTTTTGGCTCTCCACTTCCATTGTCTATTCCACTTAACAAATTCAAATACCCATATGAGCCAATATTTCCTGAGCTATCTACCCCAATGGATGCTCGATGTACCCATCCACTAGACAAGCCATCATCAGATCCATACAGATGAATTTCACCAAAAGGTATTCCATTGCGATCCTGGCTTGCAAAATCAATTGCTGGCAATCCGAAATTAGGAGCATTTAGATTACCATCGATGGTAACATCTCCCTGAAAATGTCCATGACCACCACCTAGCCAGGTAGTATCCGTACTTCCAAAGAGCTCCAGCCTTGAGTCAAATGCATCAATAAATACACGATCTCCATTCTGATCACCTAGGGTTATTTGACCTGATCCTTCTCCTGGATTACCATCATCGGATATAGCCAAGCCAATCATTGTTCTTGGATCTCCACTCCCATTATCGACACCAGTATTAATATTGATAAATCCTGTCGATCCAATATTCGCAGAACTATCTACCCCTATGTCCACTCTGTTGGTGCCGCCATTTGCTAATCCATCATCAGCACCTTCGAAGTTCATCTGACCAAAAGGTGTTCCATTTCTATCATTACTGAATGCGTTAATTCCCGCTGGTAAGCCACCTCCGGGAGCATTACCATCTACCGTTAGGTTTCCTGTGACATGTAAATCTCCATCAAAATACCCAGCCCAGTTATTAGCGCTTCCTTCAGCTTTTCCATAGACACCATAGTTGTTGTTACCTGTGGCATTGACCCAGCCGTAAACGCCATAATTGTTATTACCAGTTACACCGCTCACTCTTGCTCTAAGGCCATAGTTAGTATTGGTGAAAGACGAGTCCTGATTTCCCTGCACGCTTAGATCAGCTCCAAAGTTGGTGGAGTTACCAGCATTATTTTGATTAATACCTCGAAATCCATAGGTCAGCGATTCACTCGCTCCAAATACTTCGGCCCTCACACCGTACTTTAGCTGAGGTTCATTACCAGCTGCCACCCCGTAGACCCCTGTTGTAAAGCTTTGCTGTCCGGCTCGCTGCTGCCCAAGACCGTAAACACCCGTTTGAATATTGCCTGTTGAGGACATACCTCTTATCGCAGCATCCCAATTGGTAGCGTTGGGAAATGAATCATTTTCATCGTTAACCAGTTGTGTTTCAAACGTCCAATTCTTAGTGGAATCATTTACTAGCGCATGCTTGACGAAATTTCCTACCGGAGCATTCCCATCGACCATCAAATTACCTTTAATGTGTACATCACCGGTTGCACCATTTAACATAATCGTTGTATCCTGGTTAGAATTACGCAATTCGAATTTACCAAAATGGAATCCGCCATCATCGGAGTAACCTCCCATTTCCACAAGATTCACGTTCTGACCTCCCTGATTAGATGCATGTGGACCCATCAAACGCATGCGCCCAACTCCACCACCAAATCCATCATCAGCCACTGTGATATCTACCATCCGATCATTAATGCCTTTGCTTTGCCATTCAGCCTTGTTGGTCAACAACCAGATACCAGCTCTACTCATTGCCGGTGTACCACCATCCTGCCAGTTGCCCCCCATCACGATATTGTTTGCTGAATCAGGAGCACCAAGATTAAGCCACCCTGTCGATAAGGACGATTTATGACCATCTGGATTACCCAACCTCAGGTTACCATAACCATCCAATGCCGCCATCGAGATTGAATCTCGTCTCAAGTCCAATCTTCCAACGGAGGTGTTATTTGCTGTGTCTGTTTCAGCAAAATAATCACCCACAACGCTTCCATTTTCATCTCTTACTTCATATCGATCAGAACCTGATGATTGCAACTTGCCTGTAATCATCACATCCCCATCAAACCAACCGGCCCAGTTTTCCGTGCCGTTTTGCGCATGTCCTCGAACACCTATGTTTCTACCGGCTCCCTCAGCTATTCCTTCTGCCCCGATATGTTCTGAATTACCAGATCCGTATGCTCTACCTCTGACCGCTATTTGAGTAAGTGTGTCTCCTCCTACTTGATTGGAGTTAGCTCGACCCCAAACTCCCCAGTTTTGACCACCACCGCCAGAATAACCGGCGACACCTACACCACCACCTGTTCCGGTTGCTGTATACTGACCTTGAATTACTCTTCCGCCTACATTAGAGTTACCATTGATCCAACTTAATTGTGCCGCAGTAAACAACTCAGGATCTGTGAGATTTACGCCTGCTGAAATGGCTCTTCTGTTTTCCGTATTCCCTACAAATGTTCCTTTGATGCTTACGTTTCCAGAACCTCCACTATTGATAATCACAGTCGTATCATTACTGGCGTTCTTCATATATATAGAGTCCAGAAACACAACATCTTGTTTAACTGCCAATGCTGCATAAATAGTCACTGGTGACAATGCCGTGCCGTTTACACTAATCCCAAGCTGAGTCTCGGGACTATCGACGAATAAATTGGTAGGCAGTGGGGTTTTACTCCCCAGGATCGCACTGTAAAAACCATTTACAATTTGAATGTTTTCGTGTGTTTCAGTCCATCCGTATGTTGACATACTGAAGGCCAATGTTCGTTGACCATTTACTGGCAATCCGTCTTCCAACAATTTACCCTGAAACGGCAGTTTTGCTGACTGTGACATAGCCAATAAGCCTAATAATAACAGGCTTAAGGAGAGGAATTTTTTTAAAGAAGTCATAGTTTGGATTTTGTTCTAGTGATTGGTTGAAGCATAAAAGATAAAAGATTTATTGACGTTTTGAAAAATAATTGTTTCGCAATACCTCCATAGAGGCTAATTGCACCAGTTATTTTCGTTACATAGCAATCAAAGAAAACAATTGTTAACCTTAAGCTCAATACCCAATTAGGGTGATTATTTGACAATTATGAATGGTAAATGGCTACAAAAAAAGCCGATGCAGTTTCCCACATCGGCTAGTGAATTTTATAAAGTGCAGGGCTACATCTTAATTTGATCTGGATTGAAGACCATGTACACTAAAGCACAAACAGGTCCCTGATCAATACCATCAAACACATAGTACAGATCATGTACTCCTGATACATCAGATAGTTCGAGTGTAATCTTCTTCTCACCCATATCAGTCAGCCCTTGAACCACATCAACTGATCCTACCACTTCTCCTGTTGGACCATCAATCCTCAATTCGATTTCACCTCCCTTGAAATAATTCGGAAACTGGGCTATGCCCAGCATCATGCTGTTCACACGTGTAAAATCAATAGCATCAAATTTGGCCCAACCACCATGTGCACCAATCAGCAGCGTCATGTCCTGCTCAACACCAGGAGCAGCACCAGCTTCCAGATCAAATTTCTGTGTTTTCTCAAGCGCACTTGCTGTAGCCGCAAGCACCCATGGGGACTTGAGCATAACTACGTCTCCACTTGCCAATGGACCGATTTCATTACCGCCTTTGTCAGTATAAGAAGCACTCAGGATATAAGTCCCTTCAATGCCTTTACCGATATGTTTTTCAAAAGTGTAGGTTCCTGACCCAGGAACATTCGATTTAGGCGTACCGGATTGACTCAGAATATAATCAACAATATAGCCTGCTTCTTCCATGGTCATTTGAGGGTGAGCTGCCATGGCCAGGTCTCCCCATACTCCACTACCCCCTTTTATGATTTTGTCGGCCAGGTAATCGCGCTTGTCCTGATCCTTATACTTCGCTGCTATTTCCACATAGCTCGGACCTACAGATTTGCTGTTCATTTGGTGACAGGCCATACAATCCGATCCTTCTATCAGTGATTGACCCAAAGAGAAGGAGGCCATGGCTTCATGCCCCATGATCACCTCGTTCATGTCCATTCCTCTTTCCAGGTAATCAATGGCGATCTCTACGTCAGCCGGATCAATACCATTCCCTAAGGAACCATCCTCTTCATCCGTTACAACTACCTTATAATCAATTGAGCTATTGTCCCAGTAGAACGATTGATTCCCAGTGAATTCCCACTTAACGACTGGCATTGCATTTCCGGCTTTAATGACCAAAGAGGTCTCATCTGTCTCTCCATCAGGATCAGCTACTTTAAGTGAAACATCAAACTCCCCTGCGTTTTCGAAAGTGTACGCGAAATCCGGTTCAGTTGACACCTCACTACCTGCTATTGACCAGGAATAGGTCAGATCATCACCGTCAAAATCCTTGGAACCTGCAGACGAAAACTCAACATTAAATGGTGTCTTTCCATATGGACTACCTGTCTGAATTTTCGCAACCGGTTTCCGGTTTCCGGCGATATATTTGATCCTCACCAACCTTGCGTCTTCATTTTGCCTAAACCAGGCAGTTCCATATTCCAACATGTACATGTCTCCATCAGGCCCCATGATGATATCTGTTGGGTTGTTAAACTTAGTTCCGGGCATGAATCTTTCCATTCTGGCATAATTACCTGCTTCGTCCATCGTTACTGCAATCATCCAGCCCCTCATCCATTCGTAGATGAACAGCTTGCCATCGAAGTAGTCAGGAAAGCGTTTTTCCGTCTCAGGATAATCATCCTTGTAATAAACAGGTCCGGCCATTGCGGTTCGCCCTCCATCTCCTAATAATGGAAACTCATCGGATCCATCATAACCGTACCAAATGAAGGCAGGCTGAGCAGGAGGCAAAGTGTTTACGCCCGTGTTGTTCGGAGAATTATTCACAGGTTTAGCAGGATCAAACTTCTCTCCGCTAACCTCCGTCTCAAAATCAAACTTGTTATAAGCTTTGTTGTCTCCAATGAAGTAAGGCCAACCAAAATTACCTGCGGCAACAGCTTTATTGACTTCATCATGACCTTTCGGTCCTCGAGTAGTGCTATCCTCTCCCGCATCAGGTCCAACATCTCCCCAATACAAATCACCTGTTCGCTTATCAATTGAAATCCTATATGGGTTACGACAACCCATCACATAGATTTCAGGTCTGCCCTGAGAACCATCTTTGGGAAATAGATTACCATCTGGTATCGAAACAGTACCATCAAGCGCGACTGAAATGCGAAGAATCTTCCCTCTCAGATCATTTGCATTGCCTGAAGACTTTTGTGCATCCCATGGAGATCTTCCTGGTCGCTCATCAATTGGATTGTAGCCTGTTGCTCTTGGACTCGTATTGTCGCCAGTAGCGATGAATAATTGACGATCGTTTCCAAACTCAATAGAACCTGCTGCATGGCAGCACTCGTTACGCTGTGTCTTTACAGTCAGTAACTGCACTTCAGATTGCATGTCGATGGAACTAAAATCTTCAGACATGGTGAACCTGGATATCACCTGCATGGTATCAACCGGATGAGAATAGAAAAGATAGATATATCGGTTACTCGCTACTTCAGGGTCAATTGTAATCCCGAGCAATCCGTCCTCCAATTCTGAGAAAACTTCTACTTCCTGAATGGTTTTCTTCTCCTTTGAATTTACATCATAGAGGATCACCTCACCATGGCGCTGAACAAAAATCAAATTACCATTTGGAAGCATTTCCAACTCCATAGGCTCGTTGAGATTATCCAGAAAAACTTCCTTGGTAAATCTGCTTTCATCAGGTGCTACATTTGCATTGTCATAGTTCACGCGAGTCTTCGCCCCAGCTGCATAATCAATCCCTTTTTCGAGCATGGCAACATACTCTTCAAGATCAAATACAGCCGGCTCATGTCCCAATCCGGTGTACCAGCTTCTTCCACCATCAAACTCCTTGTACCAGGTAATCGGGTGGTTTTCACCATTAGTACCCCCTTCATATGTTGATTCATCCAGATTGAGCAAAACTTTGATATCCGGCTGAATGTCCTTATAGCTATAAAACTCATCGGTAATGGTCCATCGCTCTGGCAAGTGAGACACTGTCTCATTCTCCTTGTCTACCTTATCAATTGATCCTTCCTGTACATTGGGATCACTTGGGTGACTTTCAAACCACGCGCCAACCAACTCATTGTACCATGGCCAGTCGTACTCAGTATCCGCGGCAGCATGGATGCCTACATAACCGCCACCCGCTTGAATAAATCGATTCATTTCCAGCTGCTGGGCATCATTCAGCACATCTCCGGTGGTGTTAAGAAATACAATAACATTAAAATCCTTGAGTACTTTCTCTTTGAACATCTCGGCATCTTCGGTAACAACGACCTCATAGCCATTCTTTTCGCCTATACTTTTTATGGTAACCTGACCTTTCTCAATAGAGTCATGCCGGAATGCCTCTGTCTTTGAAAAGACCAAAACACGCATAAATGATTCCTCGGACCCTCCGAAAAATACATAGTAGCCCATAACGAGCATGATCAGGATCGCTCCAATAAAATACTTCTTCATGTCTTCAATTTAATTCAATATTCCAATAATCAGGAAATCAGCATTACTCATTGACGTATTCCGAACTTCAATGAACGGTGAACAGACTTCCAGCTTATATTGTGTCAAATATACACAATAGGGGGATTCTTTAAATTCTCAAATTGTTTATTCGTACTTCAAGTTGTCCGAAGGATTGGTAATGGCAGCTTTGTAGGCATGATATCCGGTCGTCAGGGTTGTCATGAGTAGAATGATAAAAAGAACAACCAAAAACAACATAGCATCCAAATTCACATGATACTGAAATGTGTCCAACCATTGATTCATCAGTACATATCCTGCAACAAAAGCAGGAACAGCTCCAATTAGCACTAACCATACGAAATCCTTCACAAGCAAAACAACCAGTGCATTAACTTCTGCTCCCAGGACCTTTCTTATGCTAATTTCCTTGGTGCGTTGTTCCGCAATAAATGAAGCCAGACCGAGTAAACCCAGACATGAGATTACAATCATCATCAACGAAAAACCAAGGAACATTTTGCCTCTTAACTGATCAGACTCATACTCCTCCATAAACTGTTGATCAAGGAATTGATACTCGAGCGGTATGTTGGGAAACAGTTCATTCCAACTGCTTTCAATATGATTGATGGCCTCAGGTATACTACCTCCTATTTTCACCAAGGCTTGTGAGTAATCAAACCCAGGCTGAAACATCAAGGCGCTAATTGGATCGTAAAGTGATTGTTGATGAAAGTCCTTCACTACGCCTACCACTTTATGGAAGACTGTACTGTCTCTATCAAATTGGAATCTTTTCCCAATCGGATCGGTCCAACCTAGTCTTCGTACCATGGCTTCATTGATCATAACAGCATTGGCAGTGTCCATCACAAATTCTGTCGAAAAATTTCTTCCCTGCACAACTTCAATCCCGAGCGTATTAAAATATTCATAATCGACACCATAACTATCTACTCCATAGTCCTCCATGGTACCTTCCTTGGTCTCAACACTCATGACATTTTTACCATACCCATTCCCCGGAGTGGTGGTAGCAGTAGCCGCAGCGCTTATGGATGGATGTTGCAACAGCTCTCGTTTCAGTATTTGCCATTTGTCACGTGTCTGCTGATTCATCGAAAAAGTAACAACTTGATCCTTGTCAAATCCCAGATCAGCTTCACGCACGAATTGCATCTGATCGTAGATCACAAAGGTGCTCACCAACATGAAAATTGAAATCGCGAATTGTAATCCCACTAGCACACGTCTCAGCCAAATATTACCTGATTGACCTGATTTCCCTCCTCGCAGTGCCTGTATGGGCTTGAATGCGGACAAGTAAAAGGCAGGGTAAGAACCACTCAGCACTCCAGTCACCAACAGCAGCCCTAAAACAATAGAGATTAATTCCGGCTCTAACAATTGACTGGTATCTAGCGATGTTCCCACCAAATTGTTAATAAATGGCACTAGAAGAACGAGCAGTAGCACACCACAAAACAATGCCACCAACGTGATGATGATACTCTCTGTAATAAACTGCCCAATGAGGGAAGAGCGTTGAGCTCCCATAACTTTTCGCAATCCGACTTCCAATGACCTGCGAACCGATCTAGCTGTAGCAAGATTCATGTAGTTGATGCAGGCGATTAGAACGAGGAAAAGTCCCACTGCCGAGAATATGTAGATATATTCAATGGATCCCGGAGGCACAGGTTCGCCTTCAAAATCAGAGTACAGGTGAATATCCCGAACATTGATCATTTCGTACACAATCTCAATATCGAACTGGTCGAAAATTACTGCAACATGGGTATCTATGATCTCCTTATTCAATCGATCCTCAACCACCTGCTTATCTGCAGGACTGTTGAGCAGCAAATAGGTGAAAATGCTAAATCCACCCCAGTTTTGCGAAGAATAAAGTCGATCAAGCGTGCTCAATGAAGCCAACGATCCTGCAATGAGATGCGAATTGCTTGGTTGATCTGCATAGACACCAGTTACCTTGTAAGAGTTTTGCTCAGACCGGAGCATCTGCCCCATGGGATTTTCACCTTTGAATATTTTATCTGCATTGCTCTTACTCAAAACGATTGAGTTTGGCTCGTTCAAGGCATTTTCAGGATCACCCATGATGAAATCATAGGTAAAGACGTCAAAAATGGTAGAATCTACCAGATATGTGTCATCGACAAAGTAGGAAGACTCATCATCCTGTTTCCGAAACCTCACCTGACCACTCCGCACAAACCTGACATACTGCTCAACCTCTGTAAATTCATTCTTTACAGTACGGCCAAGTGGCATCTGTGTGACGGCCCAATTAAAGGAATTATCCGGTTCGCTGATCCTTGAGGAAACTCTGTAGAGTCTATCAGCATTCTCCTGATAATTGTCAAATGACAATTCCTGATTGAGATACAGCGCAATCATGAGTGCGGAAACGATACCGATGGTCAATCCCAAAATATTGAGACTGGCATACCCCGGCTGTCTTTTAAGGTGGCGGATGGCCACCAGGAAGTAACTTTTTAACATGTATTTTGACCTTTGATTCCCAACAATTTAATAACTCCAATCCAACGGGACTACTTTTTAGTTGATGATCGGTTACTTCATTAATATTTTTTAACAAATGTCCGCACTGGATCATGCTGAATTAATTCCAGCTGACCATCCAATAGCTTGTATCACACATTTGACGCATCATTAAGATTCATTATTTATATAAGTTACTTGTTCATTTAGATTATAACCGTGCGACTCACCTTTACCTTAGTATTTTTTACCAGCCTTATTTCAATTTCCAATGGGCAAAACACTGCCATTTCAGTTGATAGTGCTCGACTGGTTGTCTTTAACAATCCTATCCTTGGCAACAAACATGCCGATCAAATCATGGAAACCAGTCGAAAGACAGGCGATAAAGTAGCCTATATAAATGGCATCACCCTAAGCGGACATGCTCAGTACTTCATGGGTAAGCTTGACAGTGCTTTACAGCTTTATCTAATTGCTTATGATTCTGCTAAAAACGTGAACAGTCGAAAGCACCTAATAGGCGCAATGCTAAATATAGCGTACACCTACGATAGAGTCGGCATGCATGTACTCGCCAAAGATTTGTTAGATAAATCTAAAGCGCAGCTTCTCCCCGAGGATGATTTGGTCCGTAATGATGTGAATGTCTATTTCGGGTACCATTTTCAACTACTGGAAGAACTAGATTCAGCAAGTCATTACTATAATCTGGTAGATCCTGATATGATCAAGCATGATGCTACTTTGGGTAGCTTCCTGACTGCACAACAAGCCAATATTGCGATTACCAGAAAGGAATATGAGCAAGCAGATGGATTGTTACAAACCGCTCATTCTCTTGCACAAAAACACGGCAATAACTGGGACCTGATCAATATCGCATTAATTGATGCCAGAAGACTATACCTGACAGGTGAATATCAAAATGCAATCGACATTGCTGATGAATCACTTGGCTTAATGAATGACACAAAGATTGACATTGACAAGGACTTTGCCTACACCGTACTGTACTGTGCGACTAAGCAATTTGGCAACTACAAGCTGGCACTTGATTTCTTTGAAAAGGGTGAAGAAGAAGAGAAACGGTTGGGAGAAATCACCAAAGTTACCCAGCAGATTGCATTGAATTCATTGAAGAAGAACGCTGAAGATGACATAGTAAAAGCCAAGCTAGCAACCAGTGTCGAAACTAGAAATGCCAAACTTCGAATCAGAAGTGCAACGCTAATTTTTGTATTAACGCTGCTGCTGATTGTAAGCGTATTGGCCTATTGGATATATCGCGGCAAAAAGCAACTTAGTCGTGCCAAGTTGAAAATTGAAAAACAACGTGACGACCTCAAACAACTAAATACAGCAAAAAACAAGCTATTTGCCTCCTTGAGTCATGACCTGAAAAACCCAATTACCAGTATAACAGGAATTCTTAGTCTGGCAAAGGAAGAAGTGATCAACCCGGAGGACTTCAGGAACTATGCCAGCACAATGTTGAATTCGACCAAAAGGTTGACGTCTCAAATAGAAAACCTGCTCAAATGGTCAAGAAGCCAGCTGGATCATATGCACGTAAATGGTGAGGAAATAGATCTCAGTGATTTAATCAAGCAGTGCATTGAGCCACTTATGGAGCAGGCCAATCAAAAAGGGCAGATTGTCGACATCCAAAAGAGTGCTCAATCAATGGCATTTGCAGACCCCAATATGCTTTGTATTGTGATCAATAATATCATGTCTAATGCCGTCAAATACACTCCCATTTGTGGTAGAATCACTATTTCGATTGCGCAAAAAGACAATGATCTTATTGTGTCATTTCAGGATACGGGTAAAGGCATCAACAAGGAGACAACTGGCAAACTTTTCAAAGGAGCTGTAGTATCACAGGCTGGCACCAGGAAGGAAAAAGGATCAGGTATAGGATTGTTATTATCCTATGATCTAATGGTCATGAATAATGGTCGATTGACGGTGGAAAGCGATCCGGGAAATGGCACAACTGTCAGTTTTATTGTTCCCACCTCAAAATGATCATTAAAAAAAAGGCCTTCGACACTTAATCGAAGGCCCATTCAATTTACCAGATTTTCACTCGATCTTCATCCGCCTTCCACAGTGGATCACCCTCTGTGATATCGAAAGCGTCAAAAAACGTCTGCATGTTCACAAGCGGTCCAATCGCCCTGAACATTCCCGGACTATGAGGGTCAGAGAGTATCTGATTTCTCAAAGACTCATCACGATATTTCGTACGCCAGATGGTCGCCCAACTTAGAAAAAATCGTTGTTCGGGTGTAAAACCATCAATGTTCTCTTGTCTTCCATTTCGTTCATAATACAGCTGTAAAGCATCATATGCTGCGTTTAATCCTCCTAAGTCACCAATATTTTCACCTAAAGTAAGCTTTCCCTGTACGTTTACAGAATCCAATGGCTCATAAGCATCGAATTGTGCAACCAACAACGCAGTACGCTCCTCAAATCGCTCCTTATCTTCAGAGGTCCACCAGTTCACCATATTCCCATTTGCGTCAAATCGGCTTCCACTATCATCAAATCCATGTGATATTTCATGACCGATCACAGCTCCCATGGCGCCATAATTAACTGCCGCATCAGCTTGATAATTGTAAAATGGTGGTTGTAGAATGGCTGCCGGAAATACAATTTCATTGTTCAATGGATGGAAATATGCATTCACTGTCTGAGGCGACATTCCCCATCTGCTCTTGTCAACATCCTTACCAATATCAGCTTTGTCTCTTTCAAATTGAAACTTTCGGGTATTTTCAATATTGTCATAATAACTATAAAGCTCACCGGAGGCGTTCACTTCAAGCTCAGCATAATCTCTCCATTTGTCAGGGTAGCCAATCTTTACCCCCAGAGCATTCAACTTGGCAATAGCCTGCTCTTTGGTTGAATCTGACATCCACTCAAGTGCTCCAATTCTTTTTTCAAAAGCCTTCATCAAGTCACTCACCATTTCCTCTGCTGTCGCTTTGGCTTCCGGAGGAAAGGTTTCTGCTACATACACTTTGCCAATTGCCTCGCCCAGCGCTCTATTGGTACTACCTAATACTCTTTCCCATCGTGGGGTCATTTCATTGGTCCCTCGAAGCACCTTCCCGTAAAAATCAAAGTTAGCCTCGACTACATTTTTGTTGAGATAGTTGGCGGACTGGTCGATTGTATTCCATCTGAGATAGGCTTTTAACTCATCTAAAGATCTATTGCTGAACATATTACTTACTTCAGTAATAAACTTAGGCTCCATGTTGATCAGAGAATCTTGAGTAATCCCCATTGCATCAAAGTAAGCTCTCCAATCGATGGATGGGGCACTTTCCTGAACTTCTGCAATCGTCATCGGATTATACATCAACTCCAGATTTCTTTGCTCGATAGGTGTTAATGTAGCAAGTGCCAATTGCGTCTCAATGGACATCACCTGCTTTGCCATGTCCGAGAAATCACCTTCACCATATACCAATCCCAACATTCGCTCAATATGCGCAACGTACTTATTTCTAATCTCAATAGACTTCTCATCCTCCTTTGTATAGTAATCTCTATTAGGAAGTCCAAGGCCATCGGATCCGATGTAAAGCGCATTGACATCACTTTTCTTCAGATGTGGAAAAACCCCAATACCTCCACTGAACGAGTTGTATCCATAGGGGTGCATTTCCGCCAATAAGCCCTGAATCTCTTCATTGCTTTCTAGCGCATCAATTTTATCCAACCATTTTTTGATAGGCTGGGTACCCACAGTTTCGGCCAGGGAAGAATCCATTCCAACGGCGAAAAAATCAATTGCCTTTCGCTCATCGCTTCCTGCTACAAATTCTGGGTTTTCGGCTGCCTTGTTCATGATATCAAGGACCAAATCATTGTTCCGATCTCTCAGTTCTCCAAAGCCTCCCCATCGACCTTCGTCTTCCGGGATTTCAGTATTTTTCAACCAATTTCCGTTCGCAAATTGATAAAAATCTGCTTTTGGATTCACCGTGGTATCCATTTGTGAGATATCCAGTCCAGGTATCGTTTCAACTTGGGTGGTTGCTGATTCCTGGCAACTAATGGTAAATAGTGCCACCACCAAAAAAGCTAATGCAATTATTCTCATGCTATTGTTTATTAGTCCTATTCACATGAAAATACGAAGGTGTTATGAACCCATACAAAGGTGTTTGACAAATGGCAATAAGCTGTGGGCACTGGTCGATATACCTGAACTAATGTCAGTCACTAAATGGGGTTAAGTATTTGAATCAGGATTGGCAGTTTTGGGATGGGTAAACAGCACTTTTGCAAAGGAAATGGCAAAGAAGCCATAAACTGGAAGTAGTACCCACCCAAATGGATAAATATCCAGATCAAACTTGAACAAGGAAATGAATGGGGCCGTAAAGCTCAGAAAATTTCCAAGTGCTACAGGTCTTGCATAAATACCCCCAATCAATATGCCCTTCGCCATCCAGTTCAGCATCGCCCACCCTAGCAATGCGGCACCAAATGCCTGCATAATCAGCTCCATAGCCTGATTGGTTTGGATATCAATCAATGCCATTATTTCTGCCGAAACAAATAAAAACCCAGCTCCTACAATACCATTCCAAATGGCACTGGTTGACATCAATATACGGGTGTTCATTGTCGATAAATTAAAATTTTAGTCATCAACTCATTGGCATTCTCATTGGTACCCATAATGAAGAAAAGACCTTCACGTAAGTCTGAAACATTAATCATATTTACTTTCTGTGAGATTGACTTCATTACTCTACCGTGAATATCAACGATTCGAATATCATAAAGAGGAATGCTCAATCTGATAAAATCGTCAGACGGATTAGGAAAAACGAGCCCTTCTGTGAACGCGCGCTGAATACCAAGTTCAACCAATTTTTCTATAAACACTTGCTGACCAACAGTATCCGAAGGGAAGTAGTTAGAATTTCCTTTTTGGAAAGCTGATACTTCAATATGACCAGCATCCAAAAGGTTAAGAGTTTGATCAGTTATACTTGCAATGCGATCATTCGAACTTTTATATGTAATAGGTAGGCCAGAGGAAGAATGGGCATTCAGAATCACTGACCCTAATGACAGATCAACCGTATCAGATAAATCAAAGGTAATTTCCTGGCTTGCTTTGCCTACAAAAAGAGTCCCATTGACAAGGTCAATCACATAGTTATTATCAGTCATTTGTGAAAGTACAATTGCATAACTCCCGACCGAACTTGTGTCAACACAAGTAGTCAAAATCAAAGGATCACTATCCAAATCCAATGAGTCGTCATCCAATACAAAGCCATCATATGAATACTTCAATTCTGGGTTTTCGGAACCATAAGTCTTGGTCAAATCTTTTGCTGTAACCGTCAGGGGAGCCTTGGTCACATTAAGTGCTCCGGACACATAGCTGAAGTTATAATTATTGTCCTCTCCAGAAGAAAGGACAATTGGATATACATCTACTCCACTGCCAATCTCAGCTTCAGTTGTAATGACAGGTGGATTATCCAAATCCAGTGAATCATCGTCTAACACAAAACCTTCATAAGAATAGGTCAATTCCGGGTTTAGGGAACCATAAGTCTTACTCAAATCTGCAGCTGTAACCATCAGGGATGCTTTGGTCACTTCAAGTGCTCCGGACACATAGCTGAAGTTATAATTATTGTCCTCTCCGGAAGAAGGGTTGATTGAATATATACCTACTCCACTGCCAACCACCGCATCAGTTGTAATGGCAGGTGGATTGTCCAAATCCAGTGAATCATCATCTAACACAAAGCCGTCATAAGAATATGTCAATTCTGGGTTTTCGGAACCATAAATCTTGGTCAAATTTGTAGCGGTGACTGTTAGTAATGCCTTGGTCACATCAAGTGCTCCGGACACATAGCTGAATTCATATTTATCATCGTCTCCAGAAGAAAGGACAATTGGATATATACCTACTCCACTGCCAATCTCTACTTCAGTTGTAATAACAGGTGGATTGTCCAAGTCCAGTGAATCATCGTCCAACACAAATCCATCATATGAATATGTCAATGTTGGGTTTTCCGAACCATAAATCTTGGTCAAAT